>JAFZUW010000026.1 GCA_017618195.1 Lachnospiraceae bacterium | reverse complement strand
CTCACCACCTGAGTTGGAAGCGGTCGTTGCCAGAAATCTGATTCCCATACGCCCGGACCGACACAGGGAACGGACGCCTTCAGCAAAGACCTTTCAAGGCTTCCTTTATAGGATAGCATAGATTTGATGAATTGCGTAAAAATTTTTTGAGCAGAGGAACTGCCTCTGCTTATTAATGGTGCATAAAAAAGCAACGGGACGAAAGAAAATGACCTCTTTCGTCCCGTGTTCATAAACTCTCGTTATTTCAATGTCGTTATCTTAATGACATTGGGCTTTCGTCTCCTGCTTTCTCTCTTAATTCTTGCTTACGATTTCCACGCCTTTGCCGCTCTTAAAGATGCTGTCCGAAGGGATCACGCCGCGAACGGACGAGGTCGGATAAACATTTGAGTGGCTTCCGATCACGGTACCCGGATTCAGGACGCTGTTGCATCCGACTTCCACGAAGTCTCCGAGCATTGCGCCGAACTTCTTAAGCCCGGTCTCGATGCTCTGCTCCGGCGATTTTACGACAACAAGCGTCTTGTCGCTCTTCACGTTGGAGGTTAACGAACCGGCTCCCATGTGGGATTTGTAGCCGAGTACGGAATCGCCGACATAGTTGTAATGCGGCACCTGTACGCCGTCCGAAATGATCACGTTCTTAAGTTCCACGGAGTTGCCGACAACACAGCCGTCGCCGATCAAAGCGGTTCCGCGGATAAATGCGCCGTGTCTTACTTCGGTATTTTCACCGATGATGCAAGGAGCGCCGATGTATGCGGAAGGATAAACCTTCGCACTCTTCGCAATCCATACGCCTTCCTCGGGATGATCGTATTTCTCCGGATCGAGCGTTGCGCCGACCGTGAGAATGATTTCCTTGATCTTCGGAAGAATCTCCCACGGATACGTTACCTGCGAAAGCCAATGCCACGCAAGCGTATGTCCGGGCTCGAACAATTCCGAAACCTTCATCTGAATACTGCCCATATAATCCTCTCTTTCTTCCCGCAGGGGTCCGTTCGGGCCGATGCGGACAATCCTTTCCGGACGTTTTATCGAACCTTCAGGAGATGTCCGGACTTGCGGATTGCATCAATGATCTTATCCACTTCGGCATTGCACTCTTCATAGGTACCCGCCTCGGACATAACGCGGAGCACTTCCTCGGTGCCGCTCGCACGAAGAAGCACGCGGCCGTTGTCGCCGAGAGACGCCGTGCATGCCTCAACCTGAAGCGTAACGGCGGGATCGTTCATCGTGCCCTGCTTGTCATCGACTTCCACGTTCTTCAGTACCTGCGGATAAAGCGGAACCTCAGCCGCAAGCGCGGAAAGCGGAAGCTGCGTATCGATCAGAACCATCATAACCATGATCGCGGTCAGGATGCCGTCGCCGGTACGCGCATATTTACGGAAAATAACATGTCCGGAGTTCTCGCCGCCGATCATGTGATCCTTTTCCTTCATGTTCTCATAAACGTAACGGTCGCCGACCTTGGTCTTCTCATAGTCGATGCCGATACGGTCAAGCGCCTTGTAAAGGCCGAAGTTCGACATGATCGTCGTAACAACGGTATTGCTCGGAAGCTGTCCGATCTTCTTCATGTACTTCGCGCAGATATACATGATCTGGTCGCCGTCGACAACGTTTCCGTTCTCGTCTACGGCAAGACAGCGGTCCGCATCGCCGTCAAATGCGAAGCCTACGTCCACACCCTTCTCCTTCACATACTCGCAAAGGCCTTTGATGTGTGTCGAACCGCAGTTCTCGTTAACGTTAATACCGTCGGGCTCGTTGTTGATAACGTAAGTCTTCGCTCCGAGCGCGTCGAAAACGGATCTTGCGATCATCCAGGAGCTTCCGTTTGCGCAGTCAAGCGCAACCTTGCGGTTCTCGAAAGACTTCGTCGCAACATTGGTCAGATAACCGATGTAGCGGTTTCGTCCGGTATAATAGTCAACCGTGCAGCCGATGTCGGCTCCGGTCGCGAACGCGGGTTCGTCGCACAGACCGTCCAGATACTGCTCAACGAGATCCTGAACCTCATCCTCCATCTTCTCGCCGTCGCCGTTCATCAGTTTGATACCGTTGTCCATAAACGGATTGTGGCTTGCGCTGATCATAATGCCGCAGTCGAAATGGTCCGTTCTCGTGATGTACGATACGCACGGAGTCGTCGTAACGTGAAGCAGATAAGCGTCTGCGCCCGATGCGGTAATGCCTGCCGCAAGAGCGTTCTCATACATGTAGGAAGATCTTCTCGTATCTTTGCCGATTACGATCTTTGCATGATGATCCCTGCTGTAATATGCGCCGAGAAAGCGCCCGATCTTAAATGCATGCTCCGCGGTCAGCACTATGCCCGAACGGCCGCGGAAGCCGTCGGTTCCGAAATATTTACCCATATAGATCCTTTCCGGGCCGAAGCCCTCTCTTATCCGTTATAGCATGCCTCGTCACATACGAGGATAACGTCATCGTGAAGATTCAGGAAGGAAGCCGGGCAGGAAGTCGTTACGGTTCCCTTGAGCATCTGCATAACCGCATCATGCTTGTTCTTTCCGTTCGCGAGAATGATGATCTTCTTCGCGGAAAGAATGGTTCCCATACCCATTGTAAGCGCGTGTGTCGGAACGTCCGCGGCGCTTGCGAAGAAACGGGCGTTGGCGTCGATCGTATCTTCGGTAAGGCTCGTTACGTGCGTTACGGGAACAAGCTCCGTATCGGGCTCGTTGAACGCGATATGACCGTTACGGCCGATTCCGAGTACCTGAATGTCCGCTCCGCCGAGGGAACGAACGTAAGCCTCGTAGCGGGCAGCCTCGGCATCGCCGTCGGGAGCCGCACCGTTCGGAACGTTGGTCTTCGCCTTGTCGATATTGACATGGTCGAACAGGTTCTTATTCATGAAATACCGATAGCTCTGGTCGTTCTCGGGGCTGATCGGATAATACTCATCGAGGTTAACGGTGGTGATGCCGGAGAAATCGATCTCGCCTTTTTTGTTCATCTCCACAAGCTTTGCATACATTCCTTCCGGCGTGGAACCGGTTGCAAGACCGAGCACCCCGTTCGGCTTTGCCTTAATTACCGCAGCAACGATTTCCGCTGACTTGGCGGATACTTCATCATAGTTTTTGCAAACAATTACTTCCATGGTGTTATTCCTTTCAAAGGGATTGGGATTTATTGCTTCCGCAAGCGGAAACCGCATAAAAATCCTTTAAAATTTTAGCGCAAAACAGTTCTCTTTTCAAGAGAAAATTATTCCGTTACCGCTATTCGGTTCCTTCGGAACCGTCGGATTTCGGGTCGGTATCCCCGACATCCTCAACTGAAGAAGCTTCCGCTTCGGGCTCCGCTGAGACATCCTCCGAAGGCGCCTTGTCCGCTTCGGCATCCGCCGGTGTTTCCTCCGAAGGCGTTTCGTTCTTCGTATTTTCCGCTGCAGCCGTTTCCTTTGCATGATCCGCGGGCGCACCGCCAATATGACGTCTGCGGCGCTTATCGAGATACACTTTCGAGAGTACGACTCCCATTGCGGCAAATACGAGCGTTACGCCGATGATCAGCAGAATCTTTAAGATACCGTTTCCGACCTTCGTCGGAAGCGGTTCGGGTTCCGGTTCGGGCGTCGGCGTCGGAATCGGCGTAGGTGTCGGAACCGGGGTGGGCGTCGGCGTGGGCGTCGGCTCAACCGCGATGATGACCTGACCGGTCGGATTGGCGATCGTATCTTTGATGACGCTCTTCGGCGAGGTCACCGAAGCGGTAACCGTTTCGCCTGCGATCAGTTTGTTCAGAAGTTCTTTCGCGTCCTTCTGCTGACACACATAAAGCTTTGCTTCTTTCGCATCGGCCTTAAAAACGGCCGCTTCGTCCTTCTTGATCTGAACGCCCGAATACTGTATGCCGTGACGGTCCTTGCCGTATATACGGTCATAAACCGAACAGAACAGATCGGTCTTCACCTTCTTGCCCGGCTCGATCAAAGCATAATACGTCTCCCCTTCCCGATAAGCAAACAGGAATTCCTTGCTCATTCCGTAGGAAGCTCCGATATGCGCGGTTTCGTCGATCTCCGTCTCGCTTCCGTTTCCGGATGCCACTTTCTTTCCGGATGCGTCATATACCGTTACGCTTCCGCCGGCGTCCAGTGTAAAGTATTCATATCTGTCCTTACATGTCAGAAGCACCGATCCGTCGCCGATCGTATCGATCCATGCCATACAAAGTTCAGGCGCATGCGCGACGCCGAGATTGACAACCGAATCGCCGTCATCCTTTTCCTGCCGCTTGTCAACGAAATCCTCCACCATCGGTTTGATGAAGTTGATCATCGCATTGCTTCCGGTATCCTCTCCGAGCACAAGCGAGCGTGCCGCATTCTGAAGAAACTGCACGTACAATGCAGGTGACCCGACAAAGTCCGTAATCTTCTTAAGCGCGCGGTCCAGAAGAACCGCCTGTCCTCCCTCGTTGAAAAGGAGGTACGTATCAACGCCCGCATATTCGCAGAACAGCTTCTGCACGTTCGGAAGCATGTCATAATAAGTGTCGCAGTTCAAAACAGAAGGAAGGAAGAAAGAAATGCCGTAGCGGCCGTACTCCCATCCCGACGGCGCAACCTTCGTAACCGGATCGATCTCGTTTACAAAAGAGAAAATGTTATGATATAACGCCTGCTCATCACCGGGCTTTGCTTCTCTTGAAACCTGCGGAGACTCAAAGCAGAACGCGTAGATGTTCTCGGGCTTTACCGGTCCGAGTCCGCCCTTGTCCGCAAGATTATCGAGGTTGTATGCGGTCATGTTGGTTACCGCGGCGCCGCGCGAAAAGCCCGAGATCCATACGGAAATCTTCTTGTCCGAAGGCATTCCCTTAATATACTCGGTAAGCGCATCGGTAACGACCTGAGCCGCTTCCGTAAAGCCCTTATGGAATTTGCCGGTGCCGAGCGTAAAATTGCTCGCCCACTCCTTTTTATAGTTGCCTCCGCGGATCACGACAACGACTACCGACTCCGTTTCGCTGATCTGCCGTTCGCCGAAGGCATATCCGATCGTATCGGCGCCCGGTTTCACGTAATGAACGGTGTCCTCGGTGTATTTGACGCCGAGCTGGTCGAATACCGGCAAGAGTCTCGTCGGCTGTGCGTCATCGCCGATTCCGACGCCCGCAAGCGCCATACGGATGGACATTGCCGTAAGATCCATGTTCAGCTCGTATGAAGAGCAGCTGAAGAAGCTGTCCCGATATGTAAAATTGCAAACCTTCTCGCTTTTCTCCCCGTCAACGCCCGACGTCGTATACGGAAACGACCCTTCAATCTCTTCCGCAAACGCCGTCATGTTTACGGCGCAAAGGAGGCATACCGCCAGCAAAGCGATCAGCCAGATTCTGATTCTCCGAATCATACTCATACCTTCTCCTTCCCGCAATCCCTTTTTGATTTCCCTTAGAGTAATCTTAACTTTCAAAAAAGGGCATGAAAAACATGCCCTTTCTCTTTCTTAATTCTCCGAATATATCACGTTCTTCTCCTGCAGGAACTCCCGGATCACGGAGGCGCTGACACACTCGGTATAGGTAACCGGAGTACCGTCCACAATCTCGGTGCTCGTTCCGGTAACCATACCCATCAATACGCCGTCCTTGTTCACAACGGGTGCTCCGCAGTATCCGCTTCCGCAAAGACCGGACAGGACAAATCCCTTTGCCCTGCCTTCTTCGGTGAAGGTACGGATGATCATGCCCTCCGCAGGAATCTGCACGGGCACGTGTGCTCCGGAAACGGTCCACTGGATGTCATCCCTGTCGGGGAAGAAATCATAGTCATCGAAACCGGTAACCGGATATCCGAGACGGCATACGCTCATTCCCGGCCGCGGTTTCTGGACCTGGGAAAATGTGCAGCTGCCGCTGTAGCGCATTCCGCCGCTTCCCTGAAGCCTTATGACCGCGAGATCATAAACGGGATGCATGTCAATGCTCAGCCGTTCGATTTTCTCATAGCAATCCGCAAAACTGTACCGCAGCTGAATCGTCGTTTCGCCTTTGAGGTAATCAAAACGGCGCTCCATACGGTTCGTCTCAATCCTCAGACTGCGGTCTGCGGGAAGGGAAAAAAGTTCCTTCCGGAACGACTCATACCGTGCATTGATCCGGCCGGCGCGCATAATCTCCTCGGCAATGTGCCGGCAGGTTACCGCTGCGCCTTCCCGGTTCACGAAGAACATGGTCGCCGCCTGGGGAATTACCTCATCCGACTTATAGATTCTGGCGATTGTCTTGACCGGGCGGACATATCCGGCGGCCTTTTCCATCGCGTCTGCAAACATACAAATCCTCCTTGAAAGCGCGCCTTATCGGTCGATTGCTCTCGTCCAATACGCCTGATCGTAAATATCGGTCAGGCGGTACATGATCTTAACCTTGTAATCTTTCAGTTCAATATCGCTGACGGTCATATTCTCGGTTGCCGTGATCGGATCGCCGAGGTAATAGGTGTCAAGATATTTCTGATCGTAAGAATAGTAATCGCAGATAAACTCAATCTTGCTTCCGGCTTCGATCGTCTCCGCGCCCTTTGCTACGGTTTCGGTCTCGCCGTCCTTATAGACCGCCGTTACGCCCGCGATGCTTCCGATTCCGTTCTCGTCAAATACGATCTGGATCTCGGAACGTACGCCGTCGACAAATGCCGGAACATAACCGAAGTGGTATTCCTTGCCGTCCGCCACACTCGACTCGGTATGATAGTATGCAACCACGTGGCCGTTGATTGCAACCCACGTCTTATCGATATCGGCGATCAGGTTGCCCTTATCGTCATAAGAAAGAACGTTGTCAAGTCCGAGGTCGATGTAACCTTTGCCGTCGTCCACGAACATGTTCTTGTCCACGCTGTGAACAAGAGCCCAGTTCTCTTCGGTAAGCGAAAGAACATAGTCACCGGATGCGTTCTTGACGAACTTAAGGTCGCCGGTCAGCATATGAGCGGAAACGTATTCCGCCATAGCCTCGGTATCCTGGTCCTTCATGTACTCGATGTTGTCATCGTTAAGGCCGTCGATCTGAATGCTGCGGCCGCCGCCGAGGAACGAACCGAGCAGGGACGAAAGAACGTCTCCGCCGCCGCTTCCGCCGATCAAGGAGCTGCCGAGATCAAACAGAGAACCGGCCGGCGAGGAAGAACCGCCCGCGGAAATCTGTCCGGATGTCTCGAGTGCGGCAAACTGACGGATGCAGTTTGCGTACTCGGAATCCATACCGATCTGGTTATACGTTCTTACCGCCGTATCCACGTTCGAAGTCTTCTGGTAAGGGAAGTAAATGGATACGCCGTAAGCGTTGGTCATATTAGAGGAAGTACGGTTGTACTTAACCGCGCTCTTGATTGCGTTGGCAAGCGCCGTTCCTTCCTTGGTCTTCATGTTGAGCGCAAGGTTCGTCAGGTCAACCTGGTCGATCTTGGTGCTCTGCGCGAACTCTCTCGTATCGGCACGCGCGTTGGATACTTCTTCGTAATCCTTATTCTGAAGCTTGCCGCTTACCGATTTTGCGAAATCGTTCAGCTTGCCCGGAACCGTATATGAGAATTCCGCAAGGTCGATCAGGGAAAGCGTCGTCTTCTGTCCGCGGCACTTGGTGGCACACGTCGTTACGAAATCGTCGATGATCGTCTTTCCGAGCGTCGTCGTAGGCGTCGAGGTGTTGCTTCCGAGCTGTGTCAGCCAGTTCGTGTAATACCAGCCGATACCGGGCTCCGTCTCCTCGGATGCAATCAGATAATCGCCGTAGCTGTCAAGCATCAGTGCGGTTTCCGCCGTTGCCATCAGGCACGCGTCGAACCCGATGATGTCAAATGTAACGCCGCCCTGCTTCAAGGCGCTGTTGATTCCCGCGAGGTTCATCGAACCGGAACGGGAGTTCTTCTCGTCATAACCGTATCCGCTTACCGATCCGCCGCCGTGATCCCAGAGGATCAGGAAGTTTCTCGAAGCAGGATAATTGGACGCACAATACTTAATGAAATCAGAAAGGTTGGTCGGGTCGGTCATTGCCTTTCTGCCGAAATTCTTCTCAAGAGGCTGTAATCCGCCGTTTACAACGCGGTAAATCTGGTTCACGTCGCTGCTGATGCCGCTCGTCTTCCACTTGCTGCAGCCGCCCGTAAGAACGATGATGCGGACGTTGTCGCCGTAATTAGCCTTTGCCATCTCGGCAAGGTCATTGCTGGCCATACCGTGCTTGGACTCAAGGTCGGTACCGCACATATAGATCATGATCGTAACGGTGTCCTGTCCGTTGCCCTTTAAAACGGTACGCTTGTCACGAGCGCCTTTTACAACCTGCTGGTTTACGGGCTGTGTCGGTGCAGGTGCATCGGTCGCGATAACGGTCTGGCCGCCGTCATCGGGTTCGCCGGTGTCGCCGCCTCCGAGCAATCCGCCGAGCAGATTGCCGAAGCCGCCCTTAGAACCTAAGATCAGCATGATAATGATCAGAATGATCGAACCGCCGCCTGCCGCACGCTTTACGTTCGTACTGCTTCCCGTGCTGTGCGGACGGATGTTGTCGCCGCCGTTATTGCCGCCGTTTCCGGATCCGAAGCCCTGTCCGACGGGGCCGGTTCCGAGACCGTCTCCTCTCTTATGTACATCACCGCCTGTGCCGGTTACGTTCTTCCGTCTGCCGGAAGGTCTGTTCTCATTCATGTTCTACCTCCTGCGGCCGATTGCCGCGATTACGTACGAAAACAACCGGTCAAAATGACCGATATTAAAATTATAGCACGAAACTTCATCTGCTTCAAGACTTAACACTATACGGGAATATCCGCATAAACGGACAGCCGGGTCCGGAATCAGACGCCGGATCACATTCATCTGCCTGCCCGATCCGAATGATCAAAAAAACCGGCCGTACAGATCTTCATCGGAAAGATCGATGTATTCCGCCTGCATTGCCTCATCGATCAGGCTGTTAAAAACTTCTTCCGTAACGGCAGCGGACGAATTGACCGACCGGTCGAATTCATCCTCAAACCAAATGCTGTTCTCGACATCCAGTCCGATAGCGTTGATCTTAAGAAACGTCAGGCATCCGTCCTCATCACGGAATTTTACATACAGATTCTTCATATTTTTCTCCTCCGTTTTATCGGGAATAAAAGAGAGAACCGCACGCAACGATTCTCTCTTCCGCATTCACACACACAAATGAATGATATATTACTTTTTGTTTTTCTGAAGGAAATCCGGAATCTTGATTCCGCCGCTTGCGGGTTCCTTCGGCTCGGGCTTCGAGTAAGCCGGAGCGGTCTCGGGAGCCGGGGATGAAACGAATACCGGCTTCGGAGTGGATACAACGGGGCTCGGAGCGGGAGCTGCGGGCTGAGCGGGCTGTGCGGTGGGCTTGGCAACCGACGAAGTGGTACGGTTGTTCATGAAGCCGAATCCGGTATATCCCGGAGCAGCCGCGGCAGCCTTCTTCTGGGAGTTGCCGCCGTAGTAATTGCTTCTTGCGGAAGCGGACTGACTGCTTCCCTTGCTCGTGCTCTCATCAAGACCGGTTGCGATAACCGTGATGCGGCACTGGTCAGGAGCAGTCTCATCATACATTGCACCGAAGATGATGTTGGCATCTTCGCCGCAGAGTTCCTGTACGTATGTGGCAGCCTCGTTAACTTCGATCAGGCTTACCGCGCCGGCAATCTGAAGGATTACGTGGCTTGCGCCCTCAATGTTGGTTTCAAGAAGCGGGGATGTGGTGGCCTGCTTAACGGCTTCCATACACTTGTCATCACCGGTGCCGTAACCGATACCGATGTGAGCGATACCCTTATCTTTCATAACGGTCTGAACGTCCGCAAAGTCAAGGTTGATCAATGCGGTGTCGTTGATCAGATCGGTAATACCCTGAACACCCTGCTGAAGAACTTCGTCAGCTTTACGAAGAGCTTCCGGCATGGTCGTACGACGGTCAACGATTTCAAGAAGACGGTCGTTCGGGATAACGATCAGCGTATCCACGTGCTGGCGGAGACGCTCAATACCTGCAATTGCGTTGGACATACGCTGCTTCGCTTCGAAACGGAAAGGCTTCGTTACGATACCGACTGTGAGAACGCCGAGTTCCTTCGCAATCTGCGCAACAACGGGAGCCGCGCCGGTACCGGTACCGCCGCCCATACCGCAGGTGACAAATACCATATCCGCACCTTTGATCATCTGGGTGAGCTCTTCCTTGCTCTCCTCTGCCGCCTTCTCACCAACATCAGGCTGGGAACCTGCGCCAAGACCCTTGGTCAGCTTCTCACCAATCTGAATATTGGTCGGAGCTTTACAGTTTTTCAAGTGCTGACGGTCCGTATTCACACATACAAACTCTACGCACTGGATACCTTCTTCGATCATCCGGTTAACCGCATTGTTACCGGCTCCGCCGACACCTATTACGATAATTCTTGCACCGGCTTCCTTCTCATCACCTTTAATCTCAAGCAAGGGTATGTCCTCCTTTAAAATTATATATGTGGTCAAATAACCCCAAAATCTGTCGAATTATAAAAATCTATTATAAATATATTACGAAAATGCATGAGATGCAAGTAGAATTTTGAAATTCCTTGATTTTTTTTGCACTTTTTCTACAATTGACTAATCAATTTCTATTTATTCTACAGCATATCATTCTATAAGTGTAGCACGTACATCATCCGAGGCTGTCTTGACATTCTCCATATGGAAATGATACTTCGTCTCCTGCCCCCCTACCCGATCGAGTATTCCGCGGATCATTCCGATCTGGATATCGTATGCCTCACGCACTCCGAGATCGAACCGGTTTCCGCTGCAGATCAGGTAAACTTCGTTCTCTTCCCCGAAGTGGATCTCACTTGCGGTGACCTCATATTTCTGTAATTGACGGACCAGATTCATGACTACTCTGGCGAGGTCGCTGCGCTGCGTTTCGAACTGCTGATACAGCGTAACCTTGGAATATTCGAGTCCGGTAATGACCGGCAGATTCTCCACATTTTCCTTCTTCGAAGAAACGATCACTCCGTCCGCATCGAAGTACAGGTAGTTGCCCATCTCGAGGATACAGCCGATCGGCATTTTCTCATAGGCGCGGATCTCAACCGATTTTTTACCGGTCACGGTTACCGTGATCTTCTCAAGAAACGGCAGTGTGTCCGCCTTGTTGTATTTGTAATACAGCTTCAGAAACGGCGTGTACTGCTCGTACCATTTGTCGAGCGTGTGCTTCTTGATCTCCTCTTCCGTATAGCGTCCGCTCATACCGATGACGGTCACGGACACGTCCTTTTTCAGATCGATCTTATAGGTTTTACGGAACCAAAGGATGGTGCTGATCACCAGTATCGCAAAGACCAGAACGATCAGAAGGACCCGCAGAAGCACGGTCGTTCGTTTTTCGAGTTTAATGATCTTCGGCATATTTTCCTCCGAAAGACAATATAGTATCCGAGCCCGCGGCACGGCCGGGAGCTCGGATGAATACCTTTACTGAACCGACGACAGCAGGTCGTTCGGTGCTGCGTCATAATCGATTTTACCGGAAACGTTCAGAACGAGTCCCATCTCCATCATCAGAAATACGAGCGAGCTGCCGCCGTAACTGACGAACGGAAGCGGAATACCCGTCGAAGGGATCATGTTCGTTACAACCGCGATGTTGAGGATTGCCTGCAGAGCAATCTGGGTAAATGCGCCGACTGCGATCAAAGAACCGAACAGGTCGGGCGCATTGGCGGAAATCTTAAAGATGCGGACAAGCAGTATCACATAGATTGCGATCAGAAACAGTCCGCCGACGATTCCGAGTTCCTCAACGATACAGGTAAAGATCATGTCGGTATGAACTTCGGGGATGTATCCGAGCTTCTGTATACTGTTTCCGAGTCCCTTGCCGAACCACCCTCCGCTCGCGATCGCGTACAGTCCCTGAAGGATCTGATAGCCGCCTGGAGCGTTTTCGATATCGCGCCATACCTGAACACGTGCGGCGCGGTATCCTTCGAGTTTGATGAAGAAGATTCCGGCAACGATTACGATGGCAAAAGCAATCACATAATACCAGGTCTTACGGCTGGATACGAACGGAACGATGAAGACGATACCCGCCATGATCAGCGCAGTCGTCAGATTTTCAATCGCAACAAGAACGATCAACGGACCCGTAAAAACAAGCACACGGATGAATCCGGTCATCCGGTCGAGCCGCTTCGGGGAAACATACACGATATAAGCTACCAGCAGTACGATCAGCACCTTCGAAATCTCGGAAGGCTGCAGTTTGAAGAATTTACCGAGCGACAGCCAGCGGTTGGAGCCGTTCGTTCCGTCACCCTTAAAGAGTACGAATCCCTGCAGTCCGAGACAGGCGACAAATGCGATGATCAGCAGGTTCGTGCGGAACTTTCCGATACCGAACCGCGCTATGTAAATATGATAATCGACCTTCGAAATGAGGATCATCAACACAAGACCGAGCACGGCGTATTTGGCCTGATTCTTAACAAAAAGTGTCGCGTTGCTGTAATATTTGGTCGCGTTGTAGGCACTGATACTGTAGATCATGATCAACCCGAACCCGATCAAAAAGACAATCAGAAATAAGAGTGTATAGTCGAAGTAGTTCTTCGGCTGCACCCTTTTCTTCGTGCCGGCCTTTCCGCCGTCTTCTTTTTTCAGGATTCTGTTCAGGGGCGTTTCGTTTTCCACCGTATCGTCCTCACTGCATCATAGTTTCTTTTATTCGGGAAGCGCGCGTACAAGCGTTTTAAAGATTTCGCCGCGTTCCTCATAGTTCTTGAACATGCCCCAGCTTGCACAGCAGGGAGACAGCAAAACGGCGTCTCCGGGCACGGAGTGCTCATAACAGTAATGCACTGCTTCTTCCATGGAATTCACACGAACGATGTTCTCAAATCCCATGCGGCGCGCGGTCTGTTCGATCTTGTCGGCCGTCTGTCCCATCAGGATAAGCGTCTTAACCTTGCCCGGGAATTCGGCGATCCACTCTTCGTACGAAGAGCCTTTGTCGTAGCCGCCGCCGATCAGAAGCGTCGGCCTCGTCATGGCGCGAACCGCCTGGATCGAAGCGTCGGGGTTCGTTCCCTTGGAATCATTATAATACATAACGCCGTGTTTTGTCGCGGTATATTCGATCCGGTGCTCTACCGCAACGAAATTCCGCAATGCCTCACGGATCAGATCCATCGGGATCTTCATGGAAATGCCGGCGGCTACGGCAGCCATCGCATTCTCATAATTGTGCTTTCCGATGATGTTCATCTCATGCACGTTGATGACGATTTCCTCTTTCATGCCGTCATTATAGATGATGTTGTCGCCGGAAACATAAAGTCCTCTGCGAAGCACTCTTGTGCTGCTGAACCAGAAGATCTTCGTATGAAGCTTCTCGGCCTCGGCACGGAGTCTCTCGTCCTCGTAATTGAGGATGCATACTTCGCCGGGAGTCTGGTTCCGCGCGATGTTGAATTTGGCGTCCGTATACGCTTCCATCGTATGATGGCGGTTCAGGTGGTCCGGCGTGATGTTTAAGATCATGCTGACGCACGGATGAAACTCTTCAATCGACTCAAGCTGGAAGCTGCTCATTTCGGCAACCGTAACGCTCTCGTCGGTCATCTCTTTCGCAAAATCGGTATAAGGGGTTCCGATGTTTCCGACCACGAAAACCTTCTCGAAATACAGTTTCATGATCTCGCCGGTAAGCGCCGTCGTAGTCGTCTTTCCGTTCGTACCGGTAACGGCGATCAGGCGTCCTTTGGCGAAGCGGTAAGCAAGCTCCACCTCTCCCCAGATCGGAATGCCTTTGTTTCTCATACGTTCAATGAAATCCAAATCGGAAGGAACGCCTGGGCTGATGATCACAAGCTCCGTCTTCTCTTCGAGTTCCTTCGGATAGTCTCCCGTTACGATCTGTCCGCGGAAGCCTTCCCCGAGTTTTTCACGAAGCGCAGCCGTATCAAGCTGGGCATTTCCGTCATACACCGTAATGTCGGCGTCTTCCCCGATCAAAAGCTTTGCAGCGGAAATGCCGCTCTTACCTGCTCCGATGATGACAACCTTCTTATCCTTGAGTTCCATTTTGTCTCCTCTTCCGTGATGCACGGTTCGTTAATGTTTTAGGTACTTGTTCCTGCGTTTAGCGGAACATTTTCCGCGTCCCGCCGCAGGGCGGAACGATGTTTTATCCGGTCTTCGGACGCGCCGTAAAGCGGACCGCCCGGTTATTCCTTCTCTTTCACTTCTTCAATCTTCGCGCCGTGATCGTCTTCCGCCTGCTCTGCGGGGATGTCCACGCCGTAGTCGATCTCGCCGTCCGACGGATACAGTCCGAGGTGCGGCAGGATTTCCTTCAGGATTGATGAAGTAAGCGTCGTTGCGGGCTTGCTGGAGTTGTAAAGCGTTTCGGAATTAACCTCATCGATAACGACATAAATGACAACCTGCGGATTGTCCGCGGGCACGCTTCCGATAAAGGAAACGATGTATTTGTTATCGGTAACCTCTTCCTGACGGGCACCCTTCTGTGCCGTTCCGGTCTTTCCGCCGACCAGATATCCTTTTACCTTGGCCGGTGTAGCGGTACCGCTTACAACCGTTTCGTATGTCGCCTTACGCATGAATTCGGTCGTGGACTTCGAAACCGTCCGGGCCGAAATCGTATTATTTGCTTCGTATACGGTCGCGCCGTAAGGATTCACGATCTTCTTTACAACGTGAGGCGTATAATAATATCCGCCGTTGATGATCGAGCTGTATGCGGCAGCCATCTGGATCATCGTCACGTTAAAGCCCTGGCCGAAACTGCTGGTCGCGAGTTCTACTTCGTTCAGATTTGCCTTGTCGACAACGATACCTTTCTCTTCACCCGGAAGGTCGATTCCGGTCTTGAAGCCGAAGCCGAAACGATCCTGATACGTACGGAACGTCGTTCTGCCGACATCGTTTGCAATCTGGATCATTGCCATGTTGCAGGAGCGCATCAGCGACTGCTCAAGCGTCAGATCTCCGTGACCGCTCCGGTTGTTGCAGTGGATCTTGTAACGGTCCAGCTCCAGAACACCCTTGCAGTTGTATTTGCTTTCCGGTGTCGCAATGCCTTCCTCAAGCGCCGCGGCAACCGTGATACATTTGAAGGTGGAACCGGGTTCGAACGTATAGCTGATGCAGAAATTCTTCCACATCTCGTTTAATTTGGTGACTTTTCCGTTCTCGTCAAGCGTTGCGAGTTCCTCCTCGGAGACAAATCCCTTCAGATCTCGGGGTTCGTTCAGATCGAAGCCCTCGTTGCTCGCCATCGCGTAAATCTCGCCGTTATTCGGGTTCATTACGATAACGCCGATGTTCTTGCAGCCCATTTCCTGATTGAACTGCCGGATATTCTTCTCAACGGCGGTCTGTACGGCAACGTCGATCGTCGAATAGATCGTGTCTCCGTCCTCCGCCGGCCATGTTTTCTTGATCAGATTTAATTCTTCGTCGTAATAGCCGCTCTCCCGTCCCGACTTGCCGGTCAGGTACTTGTTGTACTGGAATTCAATCCCGGCGCCGGTCGACTGGTCGCTGTTGACAAATCCGACTACGTGCGAAGCAAGGCTTCCGTACGGATATACCCGGGTAAAGATCGTCTCAAACCAGACGCCCTTTACGAGCTTGTGATTGGCCTCCTGAAGTTCTTTGAACTTGCGGACTTCCTCATAGGAACGGTCCTTCAGAAGGATGATGTATGCGCTTTTCGGATTTTCCTTTAAGATGTCACGGATGTCCTGGGCGGTAAGGTTGAACGCCTTCGTGATTGCCTCGACTGTCGGCTCCACATACATTCCGTTGTTCGCGTTTACCACGCTCGGATCGAGAATAACATTGTAGGTTACGACGTTCTTGGCAAGTACCGCTCCGTTCCGGTCCAGAATTCTTCCGCGCTCATACGGAATGTTCGTATTGACGTAGCTCTGATGGCTCAATACCGCATTCGTGTAATCCACGCCGTGCCGCTGCCTCAAAAACAGGATGCGGAAGGCCAATACGAGAAACATTACAAAAACAACGCAAAATACAAGCAGAAATCTTGCTTGCATTTTGCGTGTGAAAATTTTCTTTTTCTTATTCAGACGGGCTGATGCCGTCCTTGTTTCGGTATTACCAGCCATAATGTGTGTCCCCTTCCGTCCGCCTGTCTAAAGATTATCTCATCAGACGGCGAAGTACCTCGGTAACCGCGTCCACATCTCCCTCATCGGCTGCTTCCGGAACGTCGGTATACTGTCTTACGTATCCGTCTGCAACACTCTTAAACTCAACAACCTGGTTCTTATTCGGATATACCATGTGCAGTTCTGCGACTGCAATCTGAAATACTTCGTTCAAGTTGATATCGTCTGCGATATCGAATAAAAGAGAATCGTTCTCGCCGCGGACTGCTTCGTATTCCTTATTCAGAGAAGTGATCTCCTTATTGATCTCCGTGATCTGTGCGTTCACGGAAAGGAAACGAACCATCATTAAGCCGAGGAATCCGAGGAACAGGCAAGCTACGGTGATGGAGAAAAGGTCCATGCTTCTGCGGAAACCGACGAGAGGTCTGTGATCGACTTCTCTGCGCGGCTTGGTCTGCTGTTCTGTTATCTGATCCGGCGTTTCCTCCGGGCGATATGCGATCTTACGCGCGGTGCTACCGTCAATATAGGCTTGCTTTCTCAATCTGTCAACACTGTTTTTATAATCTTTTTTCTGATTGTGCGCTGCCATGACGACGCCTCCTTAATATTTCTCGAAAATTCTGAGTTTCGCGCTCTTTGATCTGCTGTTCTGCTCCAATTCATCCTCCCCCGGAAGGATCGGATGTTTCGTGATGATTTTGCCGCTCGGCTTCCTGCCGCATACGCAAACCGGAAGTCCGGGCGGGCAAATGCAGGGGTTCTCCGCCTTTTTAAAGGCGTTTTTTACGATTCGGTCTTCTAATGAATGGAAGGTTATGATACAAAGCCTCCCCCCGGGTGCCAACCTCTCGATCATTCCGTTTAAGGAATCCGAAAGCACCTGTAATTCTCTGTTCAGTTCAATCCGGATTGCCTGAAAGGTTCTCTTCGCCGGATGTCCGCCTGTCATGCGGAGTTTGGCCGGAATGGACTGTTTGATTATCTCTGCGAGCTCGCCGGTCGTTTTGATCGGCTTCTCAGCCCGTTTCTGTACAATGTGCTTGGCAATGTTCTTCGCGAACGAATCCTCTCCGTAGTCACGGATGATATGAAACAATTCCGTCTCGCTGTACCCGTTTACGATGTCTCCGGCGGTCTTCTCCATCCGGTCGTCCATGCGCATGTCAAGCGGCGCATCCGCCATGTAGGAGAAACCCCTTTCCGCCGTATCAAGCTGATACGAGGAAACACCGAGGTCCAGCAATATTCCGTTTACCTGTCCGATCCCGAGCGTGTCGAGAACTTCAGGAATGTGTTCGTAATTGTCACGGACGATGGTAACTCTTTCTTTATACGGACAAAGCCTCTTGGTTGCCGCTTCGATCGCATCCCCATCCTGGTCAATCCCGATGAGGCGTCCCGTCGTAAGCTTTGATGCAATTACCGAGGAATGACCCGCTCCCCCTAATGTACCATCCACATAGATCCCGTCCGGCTTAACCGCAAGCCCTTCGATGGTCTCCGAAAGCATTACGGAATAGTGTTTAAACTCTCCCATAACGTCCTCCTCAGAAACTTACACCGAGAGCACTGAGGTTTTCCGCGGCTTCGTCTATCGAATCGAAATTATCCTGAGCGTCAAAGCGTTCCTTGCTCCACAGCTCTACCTTATCGATCATGCCGACAAGAACGACTTCCTTATCAATACCCGCCTTCTCGCGAAGCGGTGCGGGTACGAGCGTTCGGCCCTGCTTATCGATATCGCAGTGTGCTGCGTTTGCCATGAAGTAACGTTTGATCTGCCGGATTTCCTTTGTTCCGGGCAGCCCTTCGAGCTGTTCGGAAAACTTATCCCATCCGTCGTCGGAGAAAATGTACAGGCAGCCGTCCAGTCCGAGCGTCACAATAAAAGAATCCCCAAGTCCTTCACGAATCTTGGAGGGAACTATGATGCGCCCCTTCGCATCAATCGTATGCTCGTATTTTCCGGCAAGTCTGTTCATCTCACACCACTTTGTATCATTTTTGTGGAATTTCCATCCATTTTGCTCCACAACTTTACTATACAGACCTCGAAATCAAAATGCAAGAGTTTTTTTAACATTTTCTTAATTTTTTGTTCGATTTTTTTGTGAAATCGGTCCCGCCGGGACGATTTTCGACCGGAATTGTGTCTGAAAACGGCTTCCGACCCGGTTTTTCCGGAAAATGACACAAAAAAAGAGCCGCTGCCGTAGTCGGCAACAGCTCTTACAAAGGTCAAATTGTGTTGATCCGGTGCTGCGCTCCCGTGCGGGGGCACATTTTCCGGTGCGAATCCGGGGATAAACTCCGTTTTACTGCGCTTCCGCGGGAGTCTCCTCCTTCGCCTTGCGCTTCTTCATAAAGGCGATGATGTAAAGTACGAGTCCGAGGCATACAAGCAGCGCGCTCAGAGCCTGCGAAACCGGGATTGCGGTATTGAACAGGAACAACTGGTCGGTCCGGAGTCCTTCGATCCAGAACCTTCCGATTCCGTAAACGATCAGGTACAGGTAGAAAATCTCGCCGTGGAATTTCTTGTGCTTCGTATGAATCAGCAGGAAGATCAGAAGTACCAGATTCCACATCGACTCATATAAAAACGTCGGATGAACCTGGATGTAATTATGTCCGTTTTCAAGCGTAATGACATGATGGCGGATCTCCATGATGTTCTCAAGCGCCTTCGGCTTCCCCGCGAAAAGGTTTCTCACATATTCCGTGCTTGCGGCGGGATCAAAGCAGTAAGACGCATCGCGCACGTCCACCTGCATCGCGAAAAGGCTGTTCGTATAGGTACCGAAGCATTCGCGGTTCACGAAGTTGCCCCAGCGTCCGATCACCTGTCCGGTGATCAGGCCGACAACCGCGGTATCGAGAAACTGACCGAGGTTCAGCTTCTTGATCTTAACAAACACGATAGCCGTTGCCACGCCGCCGATCACGCCGCCGTATATCGCAAGTCCGCCGCTTCGGATGTTAAATACGGAAAGCGGATTCTCGGAAAATGCGCTCCAGTTGAATATGACATAGTAGATTCTCGCACAGACTACGGCGATGATGATCGCAACAATCGTAAAATCGAGATACAGTTCGCTGTTCTGCCCGGTTCTCTTGGCTGTACGCTCGGCAACAAGATATCCGAGCATCATACCAAGACCGATAAAGATGCCGTACAGTGCAATCCGAAAACCGAATACCGTAAACCCGTCCGGAACATTTTTCAGATACAGTCCGATATTCGGGAAATTGATATCCGTCGCACCGAATTTCAGCAATGCGTTCATATTTGCCCCCCTTTACACATTGAAACGGAACAGGATAACGTCTCCGTCCTTAACGACATATTCCTTTCCTTCGGAACGGACAAGTCCCTTTTCCTTTGCCTGAAGCATTCCGCCGCAGCCGACCAGATCGTCGTATGCGACAACTTCTGCACGGATAAATCCGCGCTCAAAATCGGTATGAATCTTTCCGGCAGCCTGAGGAGCCTTCATACCCTTCGTAATCGTCCAGGCTCTCGTCTCGTCGGGACCGGTCGTTAAGAAGCTGATCAGTCCGAGCAGATGATAGCTTGCGCGGATCAGCTTTTCAAGACCTGCTTCCTTGAGTCCCATCTCCTCTAAGAATTCTCTGCGCTCGTCTTCCTCGAGTTCGGCAATTTCTTCCTCAAGTCTTGCGCATACAACGAAAACTTCCGAGCCTTCCTTTTCGGCAAATGCGCGGACCTTCTTCACATGCTCGTTGTTCACGCCGTCGTCCGCAATGTCGTCATCGCTCACATTTGCCGCATAGATGACGGGCTTACGGGTAAGAAGCGAATAACCGCGAAGCCAGCCGGCCTCATCCTCGTCATCGGTCTCGTAAGCGCTTGCCTTCTCGCCGTTTTCGAGCAGTTCCTTCAGTTTCTTAAGCATCTCATATTCTTTCGCCTGTGTCTTGTCGTAGCTCGCGCCCTTCGAAACCTTTGCGATTCTTCTCTCGATCGTCTCCATATCCGCGAAGATCAGCTCGAGATTGATGGTCTCAATGTCGCGGAGCGGATCGACGCTTCCGTCCACATGGATAATGTTGGAATCTTCGAAGCACCGTACCACATGCACGATGGCATCGGTCTCACGGATATGCGAAAGGAACTGGTTTCCGAGACCCTCACCTTTGGAGGCTCCCTTTACAAGTCCCGCGATATCGACAAATTCCACAACGGCCGGGATGGTCCGCTTCGACTGGTACATTTCCGTCAGAACGCCGAGACGCTCGTCCGGAACCGTTACCACGCCGACGTTCGGATCGATCGTGCAGAACGGATAGTTCGCCGATTCCGCTCCCGCCTTTGTGAGACAATTGAAAAGTGTGCTCTTCCCGACATTGGGAAGTCCGACAATGCCTAATTTCATAACTGAATATATCCTCCTTGAAGCCTTTACGGCTATTCAACAATGCTTTATTCCGCTCTAAACGGCTGCCCGCCGAGGGTGTTAACCGCTTCCGCGGCTATATCTTCAGGCGCTTTCAATCCGCTCCTAACGGGCGGACGAAAGAATCTTCAGAAACGCTTTCACCTGCGCCGTAACATCGCCGCGGAATACCGCGCTGCCCGCTACGATCGTGTCCGCTCCCGCCTCGAGAACGTCCGCGACGTTTTGAAGCGTAATGCCTCCGTCCACCTCTAAAAGCGGCTGCTTCTTACTCTTATTGATCATGGCGCGAAGCTCGCGCAGACGGTCCATCGTCTCCGGGATGAACTTCTGTCCGCCGAATCCGGGCTCTACCGACATCATCAGGATCAGGTCAACCTTCTCGATATAATCGGAAAGGACCGATACGGGCGTCTTCGGCTTGATCGTAATGCCGACCTTCTTACCGGTTTGACGGATTGCCTCAAGCGTCGCAGGTAGGTCTTCGCACGCTTCGTAGTGCACGTTGATCAGATCCGCTCCGGCGTCGGCAAATGCCTGCACATAACGGACCGGCTCCTGAACCATCAGGTGCACGTCCAGAAACAGATCGGTCTTCTTCCGGATGCTCTCAAGCACCGGGATACCGAAACTGATGCTCGGTACGAACATTCCGTCCATCACGTCAAAGTGAAGGAATTCGGCTCCGCCTTCCTTTACCGCGGCAATCTGCTCCCCTAAAATGTTGAAATCCGCCGCCAGAATGGACGGTGATAATCTGTTTACCCGTTTCGTTTTCATATTCATCCCCTGCCGCAGGAAGTCTCATACGGTACCGTTACTGCCGTATTCTCCTGCCTGCTTCATACGGTCCGGCCGCGCCGCTGCCGTTTTTTCTTCTTACGGTACGGCCGAAACCGTTACCATTTTTTCTTACCTGCCAGTTCTTCAAACAAAAGATTATAATTCTTATACCGCTCCGCAGAAATCTCTCCTGCCTCGACGGCTTCCTTTACCGCACACCCGGGCTCCCTGCGGTGCACGCAGTCCGGAAAACGGCATAACTCCTTCTTTCCGGCAAATTCCGGATACAGCTCCGCCAGTTCCTCCGGCTCGACATCCGGCAGAAACAGGGAACTGAATCCCGGCGTATCGCACAGATACGTTTCTCTCGTCACGTAGTTTAACTGCGAGTGCCTCGTCGTATTCTTGCCCCGCATGATCTTGCTGCTGAGCCCGCCGGTTTCCATTCCGGCACTGGGCTGCACAACGTTCATGATCGTCGATTTGCCGACGCCCGAAGGCCCGGCAAGCACGGTCGTCTTTCCGAGCAGCTCAATGAGCACCGGTTTCATCGTCTCCGGATCCAGTGCGTCTGTAAACAGCACCTTGCACCCGCTTCCGCGGTAGATCGACTGCAGCTTCATGACGTCTCCGTCGCCTGCTTTGTCGGTCTTATTGAAGCAGATGATCACGGGCACATGCTCCTTTGCCATCAAAAGGAGAAACCGGTCCAGCAGATTGAGGTGCGGCTCCGGTTCTTTTACGGCAAATACGACCATTGCCTGGTCTACGTTGGCAACCGCAGGACGTACAAGCGCATTGCGCCTCGGAAGAACCTCCGTCAGGTTTCCGGTACGTTCCTTACGGTCCAGTATCGTAAGCCTTACATTGTCGCCGATCAGCGGCTTAATGTCGTTATATCGTAAAATGCCCTTGGCCCGGCACTCGACCGGACCAAGGTCTTCCACATACACTTCGTAGAGTCCTCCGACTCCCTTCATAATCTTTCCGATGCACTCTTCCATAAATGTCCCGGATCAGTTTGTGTCGTCGTTGTTCGTGTTTCCGCCATCCCCGGTATTGCCGTTATTGTTCTCACCCTGGTTCTGGTTTTCAACCGGTGTGGGAGAAGGCGTGTTGGTCGGGATCGGCGTAGGAGTGGGCGTAGGTGTCGGCTCCGGTCCCTTGCTCACATAGAGCGTTACCGTGGAACCCTTCTTCATCTCCACTCCCTGGCTCGGCATCTGATTGTATACGGTTCCCGCCTCGTTCACCGCATATTCTTCCTTGATCTCGAACTTCAAACCGAGATCCGTAAGCTTCTTCTCGGCATTTGCAAGCGAATCACCGATCGTATTCGGAACCGTAATCATCTCAGGTCCGATACTGTAATAAACCGTAACCGTGCTTCCGCGTTCGGTTTTGGTGTTCTCGACCGGCTCGGAGCGGATAACGATGCCCTCATCGAGATCGCTTGCTTCCGGAATCGCAATAACCGAGAAGTTTTCGTCCAAAATCTTCTTCGCGGTCTCAATATCGCGTCCCTTGACCTTCGGCATCGTGATATCGCCGCGGCCGATACTGTAATACAGTACAACCACGTCTCCTTCGGACAATTCCGCATCCTGTAAAGGCTCGTGTCTGGTAACCGTATCGGCAGCATACTTATCGGACGGAGCACTTTCGGCGATAACGCTGATACTCAGCTTCAGACCGAGAGCGTTCAGCTTCTGCGATGCCGCCTGATACTTCTGGCCGACCAGGTTCGGCATCTGTGCCTTTCTCGCTACCGTCGTGGGAGTGGCCGTTGCGGTTACCTGCTTCTTCGGTTTCAGGGTATTGCCCTTATTGGTCTTATCGAAAATGCCCGTCATCTTGTTTACAGCAAGAATAACGATAACGGCAATTGCAACCATCAAAACGATACTGCTGACCAGTCCGACCTTTTCCCAGATGCTTCCGACGTTGTCGATATCGTCATCTTCCTCGTCATCATCAATCCGGTGTCTGCTGATCATTGCGGCAGCCTTCTTCGGATCTTCATCCTCGTCGTCTCCGTCTCCGTCTTCATCAAAGAAGCTGGATCTCGCTCCGCTCTTGATCTGTCTCACTTCCGAATCCGAAAGCTGCTTGGTCGGTGCATCGGGAGTAACCGCCGGAGCAAGCATAACGTACTGTCCGTCCGGATTGGCAAGCGCTGCCTTCAGATCGGCAATCAGATCGGCCGCCGTCGCATAACGGCGCTCCGGCTTCTTGCTCATACATTTGCGGACAATCTTCTCTACGGCGGGCGTTACGGCCGGATTCAGTTCGATCAGCGGGGTTGCGGATTCGCTGATGTGCGCAAGCGCAACCGAAACGTTGTTGTCTCCGGCGTACGGAACGCGTCCCGCAAGCATCTCGTACATCGTGATACCGAGCGAATAGATGTCGCTTCTCTCATCGCTGTAGCCGCGTGCCTGCTCGGGAGAAAGGTAATGCACGGAACCAGCCGCACACTCCTGGATCGTATTGGTTGTCGTAGCCGCCTTCGCGATACCGAAGTCGGCAACCTTAACTTTGCCCTCACGGGAAAGGATAATGTTCTGCGGCTTGATGTCACGATGAATGACGTGCTTCGTATGCGCCGCGTCCAGTCCCTGTGCGATCTGGATTGCGATTCCGACCGCTTCCTTGATCTCGAGCTGTCCTTTCTTCTCAATGTAGCGCTTCAGGGTGATTCCTTCCACCAGTTCCATTACGATGTAATGAAGGTCGCCCTCGTCCCCTACGTCGTATACGCTGACCACGTTCGGATGGGTCAGTCCCGCGCAGGATTCCGCTTCGCCTCGGAAACGGCTGACAAAGGAATTGTCGCTGCTGTACTCCGGCTTCAGGAATTTGATCGCTACCATACGGTTCAGGCGGTGGCATTTGGCTTTGTAAACATCTGCCATTCCTCCGGTTCCGATCTTCTCAATGATCTCGTAGCGATCACCGATTAACATACCAGGTGTAATAATCATACCAATCTGTCGTCCTTTCTCTTGTTTGTTCCGAAAATCCCGCTTCGCGGAAAGCTTTCCGGAACGATTGCATCAGCACGAGCCCCATTCGCGCGGATGCCTCATTATACGTTAAATCTTCATCAGAATCAGCGTAATATTGTCTTTACCCCCGTTTTCATTGGCCATAAAGACCATCTTGTCGGCGATATCCTGTACGTCCTCATATTCGCTGACAAGCTTGAGGAGCTCTCCTTCTTCCACCATTTCCCACAATCCGTCGGAACAAAGAAGAACATAATCTCCCCGCTTCACCTTATATTTGTAAAAATCCGGGCTGGCCACGGACCTCGTACTGAGGGCGCGCAATACAACGTTCTTCTGCGGATGGAACCTAGCCTCCTCCTTCTTCAGTTCCCCGTTGCGCACCATCTCGGCCACAAGCGAATGATCCTGCGTGATCTGGTTGATCGTGTCGTTCACGATATAAAGACGGCTGTCGCCGATATTGGCGATCAGGAGATATCCGTCATCCTGCAGGGTAGCTGCGACAAATGTCGTGCCCATCCCGTCATACTCGCGCTGCGTCTTCGCTTTCGCAATCAGCTCTTCATTGGTAATCTTCAACGCATTCTCCATTACGGAGATCGGCGTACGTTCTTTGCTTTCTCTTACAAGCGTTACGAAACGGTCCACGGAAAATCTGGCGGCATAATCGCCGGCGTTGTGTCCGCCCATGCCGTCTGCAACAATGTACAGGTTCTGCATCATCCCGACCGGTTCGTCGGAGCAGAAATAGTAGTCCTGATTCATGCTGCGCTTGTTCCCCACATTGGTTACGGCTACTGCCTTCATCCCTTTGCTTCCTCCTCATAATGCCTGCGAAGCTGTCCGCAGGCGGCATTAATGTCAGAGCCCATTTCCCTTCTAATAGTAACATTTATGCCGGCTTTTTCAAGTTTTTTCTGAAAAGTCTGCACATTTGGCCCCGCCGGACGCTCAAATCCGCGCTCTTTTACGGGGTTCACCGGGATCAGATTTACCAGGCAATTCCGGCCTTTTAAGAGGGTGATCAGCTCCCTCGCGCAGGCGTTGGTGTCGTTTTGGTCCCGGATCAGGCTGTATTCAAATGTCATCCTCCGGCCGGTCTTTTCGATGTAGTAATCGACCGCCTCCATCAGTTCCTTCATGGAATAACGCTTTGCGACCGGCATCAGTTTTCTGCGCATTTCGTCGTTCGGCGCATGCAGCGAAACCGCGGGATTGATCCCGAGATCCAGATCCGCGAGTTCCTTTAACCGGTCCGCGAGTCCGCACGTCGAAACCGTAATGTTTCTGTGGCTTAAGTTCCGTCCGTCTTCGGAACTGAGCATTCCGACAAATCGAACAAGGTTATCGAAGTTGTCAAGCGGTTCGCCCGACCCCATCACGACGACATTGCTGATCTTCTCCCCGCCAAGCCGTTCAATCGAATAAATCTGCTCAAGCATTTCCGCGGCGCTTAAGTTCCGTACGAGTCCGCCGATCGTCGATGCGCAGAAGCTGCATCCCATCCGGCAGCCGACCTGTGAGGAAATGCATACCGAAATACCGTGATGGTATTCCATTCTCACGCTCTCGATCACGTTGCCGTCCGGAAGGCGGAACAGGTATTTGCGCGTTCCGTCAATCTCGGAAACGAGTTCGACGACCTTCGTGAGAACCGTATAATCAAACTGTTCCGAAAGCCTCTTACGAAGCGCTTCCGGCAGGTTGGTCATCTCCGCGATCGAGCACGCCTGCTTCTTATGCATCCAGTCATAAAGCTGCGCAGCACGGAATTTCTTCTCGCCGAGTCCCGTCAGCAATTCGGTAAGTTCCGGCAAGGTCAGGTTTTTCAGATCAATTCTGTCCATCTGCATCGTCTTTCTTTCGAAATACTGCTATGAAAAATCCGTCGGTCCCGTCCTGCGGGAACAACTGGAGTCTGCCGTTTTGATAACGCTTCCGAAACACTTCCGGAACCGCTTCGGTCACGTCATACGGAACCAGCCCGAGCGATTCGATAAAATCGCAGTTCCGATCGTTCTCTTCTTTCGTGATCGTACAGGTCGAATAACAAAGGTATCCGCCCTTCTTTACATAACGAACCGCATTTTTTAGAATATCACGCTGAACGGATGCGAGGCTTGCGGCATCGGCAAGGGACGTCTTCCATTTGACGTCGGGCTTACGCGAGATCACCCCGAGACCCGAGCACGGCAGGTCCGCAAGGACAATGTCGTAAGCTTCCTTTAATGCCTCTTCATATTGAAGCGCATCACGTTTTTCGCATGTCACGTTACTGAGGCCGACGCGGTCGGCATGTTCGCGGATTCGTTCGGTCTTCTCCGCGGAAAGGTCCCTTGCGGTTACGCTTCCGCCGCCGAGAGCCGTCAGCTCGTCCGCTGCGTGAACGGTCTTGCCGCCGGGCGCCGCGCACAGATCAAGCACCTTCATCCCTTTTTTCAAAGGAGTCAGGTTGCCCGCAAGCGCGGAGCTCTCATCCTGTATGCTGAACAGGCCTTTTCGGAACGCTTCGCTTCCCGCAGGGCTGCCGCTTTTCATAAGTCTTAACGTATTCGGCAGAAGCCCGTCCCGAAACGGGATGTCTTCCTTTTGAAGCACCGCCTTCAGCTCATCGAGACTTCCGCGGCTCTTGTTCCACCGGATCGAAACGCCGCTTTCCGAAAGGAATGCGCGGAACATCTCTTCCGCCTCACCGGGGTAATTCGTCCGGTAATAATCCGCCAGTTCCTCCGGCACCGAATAAAGGAAGCAGAACCTCTCCTTTTCCGGATACTCTTTCGCAAACGTTGCGAGTGCCTCTTCCTGCGAACCGGCTGCCTCAATGTCTCTGCTGAGGCCTCTGAGAACGCCGTTTACGAATCCCGAAAGTCCCGCATAGCCGTTCTTCTTCGTGAGCTTCACCGACTCGTTGCAGACCGCCGAAGCGGGAATCTGCGAAAGAAACAGCAGCTGGTAAACTCCCATCCGGAGTATGTTCCGAACACACGGTTTCATCTTCGAAACAGGCTTTCCGGTCTTCTTTACAAGGATCCAATCGATTGTCAGCTGCCGCTCAAGCGTCCCGTGAACAAGCTTGGTCGCAAGCGACCGGTCCCTCGGCTCGAGCCCGCTTTGATCAAGCGCTTTTAATGCCTCGTGGCTCAGCACCTGCTCTTCGTTGATCTTAAGGAGCATTTTCAGCGCAAATTCGCGTGCGTTCATCCGTTATCTCCTTATCGCTCCGGAAAATGATACCCCCTGAGGAACTCCTCGGTCGTCATGCGCCGCTTTCCTTCGGGCTGCAGCTCCGTAATGCGGAGTCCGCCGACTGCGGTCACATAAGTAAAGGATTTCTTCGTAATATCGGTGATCGTTCCGGGCGCCATTCCGGTATTCTGAAGGATCACCGGCTCCGCCTTCCAAATCTTCAAAAGCTTACCGTCGAGATCGGTATACGTACCGGGCCACGGATCCAGACCGCGCACGGTACGAGCAAGCTCTTCCGCGGATTTCGTGAAATCGAGGCGTCCCATTTCCTTTGTCAGCTGTTTCGCATAAGGAGTCGTCATTTCTCCCTGCGGAACCGGCTTCAGGCTGCCGTCGATCACTCCGGGGATTGCTTCAACAAGCGCATCCGCACCGAGCTCCGCCAGCCGGTCATGCAGCGAACCGCCCGTTTCCTCAGGAGAAATCGCAATGCTCTTTTGCAGCAGGATATCGCCGGTATCGAGCCCTTCATCCATCTTCATGATGGTAATGCCGGTCTCCCGCTGTCCGTCGATGATTGACCACTGGATCGGCGCCGCGCCGCGGTACGCGGGAAGCAGCGATGCATGGACGTTGATGCAGCCGTATTTCGGCAGATCAAGAACCGCTTTCGGAAGGATCTGTCCGAATGCCGCAACAACGATCATGTCCGGCTTTGCCTTCGCAACCGCCTTTACGGCTTCCGGATCACGCAGCTTTAACGGCTGGAATACCGGAATTCCGGCTTCCTCTGCCACAAGCTTCACCGGCGATTTCGCAAGTTCCTTGCCTCTTCCCTTCGGCCGGTCGGGCTGCGTAACGGCAAGCACGATTTTGTACGGTTCCCCGATCAGCCTCTTCAGTATTACGGCCGCAATATCGGGGGTTCCCATATAAACGATACGGATCATATTCACTCCTTGGAGGATGCTTCCTCATCTTCAATCTGTTCCAGCTCGGAATTGTCGTAAAGCCTGCCTTCCACAAGCGATACGTACAGATGACCGTTCAGGTGGTCGTTCTCGTGAAGAATCGCTCTTGCGAGCAGCTCGTCTCCTTCGATTTCCTGCCACTTCATGTCGCGGTCCTGATAACGGCATTTGACGTGATTCGGTCTTGTAACGACACCGCTCTTTCCGGGAACGCTGAGGCAGCCTTCATATCCGGTCTGCTCTCCGGAAGATTCCAAAATCTCCGGATTGATAAAAACAAGAGGCTGGTTTCCTTCGGGTGAAACGTCGATTACGAAAATCCGTTTCAAAATTCCAACCTGCGGTGCGGCGAGCCCGACTCCGTCCGCCTGATACATCGTTTCAAGCATATCGTCGATCAGCTCAAGCGTACGTCCGTTCATCTCCGTTACCGGCTTGCAAACCTTTTCGAGAACTCTGTCTCCCTGTGTCCGAATCTTTCGTAATGCCATGTTCCTGCCTCCTTGCCCCATGGTTCCGTGCGGGCTTTCTGCCCGGCGCGGACTCTCTTTATTCACTGAATTCAAATTGCAGCGTAATTCCTTCGGGAACCTCCCTCTCAAGCCGGTCCCGTACGGCGATCAAAGCATCTTTGCTTCCCGCCTTTATGTATAAGATCACACGGAATATGTCCATCGCGTAACGCATGCCGTCCGCTGCCGGACCGAGCACCGTAACGCCCTTTGTGCGGACAATTTCCGCAAGCGTCTTCATCGCTTCGTTAAGCGCCGCCTCGTCCTTGCCGAGTCCCAATACCCTTAACATGCTTGCGCACGGCGGGTATTGCGCCAGTTTGCGGTATCGGATCTCCTGCTCGTAAAACAGCCGGTAATCCTGCGCCGCGGCCGCCGTCAAAGCGTAATGGTCCGGACGGTATGTCTGGATAACGACCTTCCCCGGGAACCGGTCTCTTCCGGCTCTTCCCGCAGCCTGCGCGAGCAGATGAAATGTCCTCTCTGCCGCCGAATATTCCGAAACGCCGAGCGAAAGGTCCGCCGCAAGCACGCCCACAAGCGTCACATTGCCGAAATCGTGACCCTTCACAATCATCTGCGTACCGACCAGGATGTCCGCTTTTCCTTCGGCAAATGCGCCCAGGATTGTTTCGTATCCGTCTTTGCCTTTGGTCGTGTCCGCATCCATCCGCATGACGCGGGCATCGGGAAATTCCTTCTTAACCAGTTCTTCGATCTTCTGTGTTCCGGTTCCGAATGCAGCTATGTATTTTGATCCGCATGCCGGACATTGTTTCGGCATCGGCGCCGTATGTCCGCAGTAATGGCACTGCAGATTGCCGCTTCGGTGAACCGTCATCGAAACGTCGCAATGCGGGCATTTGACGACCTCTCCGCAGCTTCTGCACGAAAGAAATCCGGAGAAGCCCCTTCGGTTTAAAAAGAGCATTGCCTGCTGTTTCTTACTGAGGCATTCGGTAATCGCCTGCCTGAGGCTCCGGCTGAATACGCTCCGGTTTCCGCTTGTCAGTTCCTCGCGCATGTCGACGATTTCGGCCGTCGGGAGCTGTGCTCCTTCCTTAGCCCGTTTTGTGAGCTCTAAAAGGATGTAAGCGCCGCTTTCCGCACGCCGGAAGCTCTTCACGGAAGGCGTCGCCGAACCGAGGACCAAAGCCGCCCCGCAGTCGCGGGTGCGCTTGATCGCAACCTCGTCCGAATAATACTTGGGCGTCGTTTCGCTGTGGTACGAAAGTTCCTGCTCTTCATCGATCACGATGAGCCCGAGATTCTGAAACGGCGTAAACAAAGCGGACCGCGGTCCGATCATAACCGATATTTCGCCGTTTTTGGCTTTTTCACACTGCAGATACCGGTCCGAAAGCGCCATCTTCGAATGCACATAGCCGACCCGGTCTCCGAAGCAACGGTAGAACCGTAAAAGCGTCTGATATGTCAATGCGATTTCGGGTATCAGGACGATTGCCTGCTTTCCTTCGCTCAGCACCTGCTCGATAATGCGGATATACACTTCGGTCTTGCCGCTTCCGGTAATTCCGAACAGCAGAAACGGCCTTCCCTCTCCGCGTCTTGTGATAACAGCTTCGGCGGCTTTTTGCTGCTCTTCGTTGAGCCCGACCTTCAGCCCGTCTCCGGGGTAATAATCCCCTGCCGTAACCGCCACTTCCAAAAGACCCGCTCCGACGTAAAAGTCGATCGTTGCCTTTGCGACGTTCATCTTTCCGGAAGCAATCTCATACGGAATAAAATCCTGCGTGCAGAGCGGCTCCAAGAGCCTTGCCTTTGCCTTATGCTTCTTTGCGGTTGCTTCCTGATAAGCCTTTCGGATATCCTCTTCGCTTACTTTGCGACGGATGATCCGCTTCGGCTGTTTCTGCACCTTTTTGCGGACCGGAAGCACGGTCCGAAGAGCGTCATAAAGCGTTCCGCCGTACTGCTCCCGCATCCAGTATGCGATTCCCATCATCGTATCTTCGATCGAAAGGTCCTTTTCCGCGGGTCCTACGATGTTCTTGATCCGCTCAACGGGGAATTTCAGCTCGTCTCCGATTCCGACGATATAACCTTTTCGTAGCTTGTCGGATGAACCGAACGGAATCAGCACCGGAGAACCGACCGTAACCGTCCCCTCAAGTTCATCGGGTATGCGGTATTGAAAGGTCCTGTCCAGTGCGGTTGTCGAAATATCAACAATAACATCCGCGTACTGCATCCGTATCAATCCTCCGTATATATGCGGCTCCCGTTTAGAAAAGTCCGACGGCTGCCGCTTCCTCAAGGATCATCTCACGGTCGTCCATATGGTATTTGACGCCGCGGATTTCCTGATAATCTTCATGTCCTTTGCCGGCGATGATGATACAGTCGCCGGGCTTTGCGTTTGCGAGCACGTAGCGGATTGCTTCCCTGCGGTCTTCAATCGTCACATACTCTCCGTCCGCCTTCTTCACGCCGGTGATGATGTCCGCTATAATGTCCTTCGGATCTTCAAACCGCGGATTGTCGGTCGTTACGACGGTCAGATCCGCCATTCTCGAAGACACCTCGCCCATCTCGTAACGGCGGTCCTTCGCCCGGTTTCCGCCGCACCCGAATACGCACACGATGCGCGCCGGGCGGTACTCCTTAATCGTCTTAAGAAGGCTTTCAAGAGCCATTCCGTTATGCGCGTAATCAAGCATTACGGAAAATGTGTCGGAAACCTTTACGGGCTCCACACGGCCTCTTACGTGGATGCGGTTCATCACTTTAAAAATCACATCGTCCGCGATCCCCATTTCCTTCGTGAGCGCCAGCGCGGCAATGGAATTGTAAGCGTTAAAGGAGCCTGCAATGTCCACGTCGACGCGCATATTGCAGCGTCCGGAAACCGTATAGGAAACGCCGAGGCTTCCGCCCGGGCTGGTCAGAGTCACGTCGCTGAGGCGGTAATCCGCGCCTTCCTTCGCGCCGAATACGACTTTTCTGCACGGCTGGTCCGCCATCATGTCGGCTGCCCGCCTGTCGTCTCCGTTAAAGATGCCGGTACGGCTCATTCCGAACAGCATCCGCTTACAGGAAAAATACTCCGCTAAGTCAGCATGTTCGCCCGTTCCGATATGATCTTCCCCGAAGTTCGTGAACAGACCGTAATCAAACGTCATGCCTCCGACGCGCTGCATCTTAAGCCCCTGCGAGGAAACTTCCATCACAACGGCGCGAAGCCCCTTTGCGGCCATGCGGGATAAATACTCCTGCAGAACATACGATTCGGGCGTCGAATGCGACGCCGGGATATGCTCGTCACCGATGATATTTTCCACCGAGCCGATCAATCCGCACGGAATGCCGGCTTCCTCGAGTATCTCACGGATCATAAACGCGGTAGTCGTCTTGCCTTTGGTTCCGGTAATGCCGATCGTAATCAGCTTTTCCGCCGGATGACCGAACCAGATCGTACTCATTGCGCTGAGCGCCGCACGGTCGTCGTCCACCTTAATTACCGCAACACTCTCCGGCACCGTCACGTCCTTCGTGACCGCGACTGCCGCCGCGCCGAGTTCGATTGCCTTATCGATAAAATCATGTCCGTCAACCACCGTTCCGACGATGCAGACGAAAAGGTTACCGGGCTGAATCTTTCTTGTATCATACGCGATCCCGCTGATTTCCGCCGTCGGATCACCTTGGATCAGGACTCGGGATTCGTTACACAAATCGGATAGTTTCATAAGGGGAAACCTCCTTAATAATTCTTGGCTGGTTATCATTGACGCTATCGCTGCATAGCTGCATTTTCTACGGGTTATTCCTGACGCTATCGCTGTAACCGCAGCAGAGGTCTGCGCCAAGCTGAATTGGCTCCGTCCTCTGCTGCGGACAGCGCGATAGCTGTGAGGACAAAGCCGATGGGAATTGAAGTTCTTTCCGTCGAAGGTGACATAATAAATCGTCCGTTCCGAGGAAAGATGTCATGGTCATGATTCCGAAATCATGCAGTCAGGAAACAATTCCAATATGATAAAGTATTATGACAAGTAGTCTAAGCCCGGATTCCCGCCTTCATGAAGCACAGGATAATATTTGCTCATCGAATCCTGAGTCCTAACCGGCAGGTTCTTGTTTATGTTCCCATCTCCATCAAACTAGAGACCGGTTTATTTGTTAAATTTCGACTCATAACCGGCAGGTTCTGGCTTTGGTTTAAAATCCTGTTCTCTTCCCTTCCCCGGAGCGCATGCACGGGGCTCAAATCGTGGGACGATTCCGCGAAGGGCTTTATCGGAAATCGCAGCGAGTGTATGTCTTATCGTCTTCCGATTACAGCCGCTGCGCTGTCCGAAGCAGGGTAAGCAATCAATTCAGCTTGATTGCGGCCCTGCTTCGGTAACAGCAGCGGCGTCGCCGAAAACCGGTTCTCACATATACCGGTACAATTCCTCATATTGTTTCGCGGAATTGGTCCACGAGAAGTCCCGGGACATGCCGCGGTCGATGATCTTGTTCCACTCACGGCGGTGGTTATAGTACACATCCTTCGCGTACCGGATCGTACCGAGCATCTCGTGCGCGTTGTAGTTCCGAAAACCGAAACCGGTGCCGGAATTTTCATACTGGTTGTAAGGCTCTACCGTATCCTTCAGACCGCCCGTCTCACGAACGATCGGCACGGTACCGTACCTGAGGCTCATCAGCTGCGAGAGTCCGCAGGGTTCGAACAGCGAAGGCATCAGGAAGGCGTCGCAGGAAGCATAAATCTTATGCGAACGCTCGTTGTTGTAGTAGATGTTGGCGGATACGCGGTCCTTGTATTTCCACTCGAAATGGCGGAACAGGTTCTCATACTTCGGATCGCCGGTACCGAGGATAACGAACTGGGTATCTTCCGCGCAGATCTCTTCGATCACGCAGTCCACGAGGTCGAGACCCTTCTGGTCGGTCAGACGCGATACGATGCCGAGCATGAATACCTTGTCATCGCTGTTCAGTCCGAGTTCCTTCTGCAGAGCGCGCTTATTCTTAATCTTTTCCTTCCGGAAAGTAATTGCGTTATAGTTCTGCACGATGAACGGATCGGTCGCCGGATCGTACTCCTGATAATCGATACCGTTTACGATACCGGACAGACAGTTGCTCCGCGCGTTCATCAGGCCGTCGAGGCCTTCGCCGTAGAACGGAGTCTTAATCTCCTCGGCGTACGTGTTGCTTACCGTCGTGATGCGGTCCGCGTAAACGAGGCCGCCCTTTAAATAGTTGGCGTCGCCGTAGGCTTCCAATTTGTCGGGAGTAAAATAGTACGAAGACAGTCCCGTGATGTCCTGAACGGACTTCGCGTCCCAGACGCCCTGGAATTTCAGGTTGTGAATCGTCATGATCGTCTTGATTCCATGATAGAACGGGTTATCCTGGAAACGGTCATGAAGCATAACCGGGATCAGGCCGGTCTGCCAGTCGTGGCAATGAATGATGTCCGGCTTGAAATCGATCGCCGGCAGCGCGGAAAGGCACGCCTTATCAAAGAAGGCGAACTTCTCAATATCCTCATGGATGTAGCCGTAAGGCTTGTCTCCGTTGAAGTAATACTCGTTGTCGATGAAGTAAAAGGTGATGCCGTCGAGCACGGTCTTCAGCACGCCGACATACTGGCTGCGCCACGCAAGATCCACATAGAAGTGCGTAACGTACTCCATCTTGTCACGGTATTTCTGCGGAATGGCAAGATACTTCGGCACCATTACACGGATGTCAAATTCGTCGCGGTTGATGTACTTCGGCAGTGAGCCGACAACGTCCGCCAAACCTCCCGTTTTGATAAACGGAACACATTCCGATGCTACAAATAAAACCTTTTTCATAGTAACCTCGCTCAATGTAATATTTCCACGAAGCCGATGGCTCCCGTTCCAAACAAATCCGTATCCGGTTTTGCTGTTCTGTCCTTCGTTACGCGTTCTTTCTTTTCATCGCGAGCTCGCGCATTTCCTTCGCGTTGGCCATTACCGAATCGGTAATCTGCGCACCGCTCAGCATTCTCGCAAGCTCCCCTACGGTCTGCTCTTCCGTAAGCGGCGTCACGCCTGTCTTCGTCGAAGCCCCGTCGGTCGCCTTCTCGATCAGGAAATGCTTTGAGGCAAATGCGGCGATCTGCGGCAGATGCGTGATGCATAATATCTGATGCTCCTTCGCGATCGCGGCCATCTTCTCCGCAACCTTCTGGGCGGTACGTCCGCTGACGCCGGTATCGATCTCGTCTAAGATCAGCGTTTCGATCTCATCCTTGCCGGCAAATACGGACTTCACCGCAAGACTGATACGCGACAGTTCGCCGCCGCTCGCGATCTTCGCAAGCGGTCTCACCGGCTCGCCCGGGTTCACGGAAATCATGAATTCCGCGCTCTCCGTTCCGTCACCGGTCATCGGCACCGTTTCAATATCGATCCGGAATACGACATCCGGGAAGTTCAGATCTTTCAGTGCCTCACGGATCTTAACCTCAAGCTTTCCGGCCGATTCTCTGCGGACCTCTCCGAGCTTTCCGCAAAGTTCCGCAAGCTTCTTCTCCTGCTTTCGCACCTTTGCCTTCGTCTCTTCGAGATAACGGTCGTAATTCTCGAGCCGGTCGATCTTGACGGCAAGTTCCGCATCGTAAGCGCGGATGTCTTCGACGGTCTTGCCGTATTTGGCTTTCAAATGATTCAGGAGATTGAGGCGTTCCTCGGTTTCGCTCAGCTCGCCTTCATCCGAACCGAGGTCGTCGACGTAATCCGAAAGTCCCGCTCCGATGTCCCGGAGCAGTTCCTCGAGCTGCTCAATCTCACGGTAAATGCCATCCAGCTTCTCATCGTACGAAATGACTCGTCCCATTTGCCGAAGCGTGCGTCCGACAAGGTCCGACGCGCTGTCGGAATCCGTGCACAGAAGCCTGTCCGCCTCTCCGGCAGCCTCCAAAAGACGGCTCCGGTTCGAAAGTACGCGGAAGCGTTCTTCGAGCGCGGCATCCTCTCCGGGCTTCGGATCGGCCTTCTCAATCTCCTCATGCTCGTAACGCAGAAGCGACAGCTCGCGCGTCCGGCTTTCCGAATGCGCCTGCGCTTCCTCGTACTCACGGAGCGTCTGACGGTACTCGGTATAAGCCGTACGGATCTCCTCAAGAAGCGGCGCGGTCTGCTCTTTAAAGAAACGGTCCACCAGTTTCAGCTGGTTCTTCCGATCAAGAAGAGTTTGATTCTCCCGCTGTCCGTAAACTTCGAGAAGCTTATCCGACAGCTCCTTCAGAAAGCCCGTATTGACGACTTCGCCGTTTACGCGGCTGATGCTCCGTCCGTTGTCCGAAATGCGGCGGGAAATGATCAGATTATCCTCGATGGGTATCTCGTTTCGTTCAAGCAGAGCACGGATACTCTCGTCCCCGCTGTCGAAGATCAGTTCCGCAAGCGCATAGTCGGCGTTCCGGCCGAGCATCTCCTTGCTGACCTTTCCGCCGAGCGCGGCATTTACCGAGCCGAGAAGGATGGATTTGCCGGCGCCGGTTTCACCGGTAAGGATGTTCATCCCCGCGCCGAAATCCACATACACTTCGTCAATGATAGCAAAGTTTTTGACATGTAAACTCAGTAACATAAATCGCCCTTTCCCTCTCTCCGGGAATTAAGGTTACTCCTCATCCGGCAGAATGCCGTTGTGGTATACTTCCTGCACGTCGTCATCGTCATCCAGAAGATCGAGCGTGCGGTTGAACATTTTGATGTCCTGCTCGTCGGTCAGCTCCACTTCGGTCTGCGGAAGTTTCGTTACTTCGGCCTGTGCCATCGGAACGCCCTGTGCCTCAAGAGCCTCGCGTACTGCCGAGAACGAATCGGGATCGGTCAGGATCTCGTAAGAATCCTCATTGTCCGCAAAATCCTCAGCGCCGGCGTCAAGAGCCATCATCATCAGATCGTCGGGATCGATATCGCACTCTTCCTTGTCGATCAGGATCTGTCCCTTCTCGTCGAACATGAACGATACGCATCCGGGAGTACCGATGCTTCCGTTTCCTTTCGTGAACGCGCTGCGGATGTTGGCCGCGGTACGGTTCTTGTTATCGGTAAGCGCCTCAACGATGATGGCGATACCCTTCGGGCCGTAACCCTCATAGGAAACGAACTCGTAGTTTACTGCGTTGGCGTCGCCGGCAGCTTTTTTGATGCTGCGGTCGATCGTATCGTTCGGCATGTTGTTGGATTTGGCTTTTGCAATGATATCCTTCAGCTTGCTGTTGTTGTTCGGATCGGGGCCGCCCTCTTTTACGGCAACGGCGATCTCACGGCCGAGACGGGTAAACACCTTACCCTTTGCGGCATCGTTTTTCTCCTTCTTGTGCTTGATGTTGGCAAATTTGGAATGTCCTGACATAGAACTTTCTTCCTCTCTTTCCTTTTATCTGATTTTTATTAAATCCTAAGCTTCTCCGGTGACTGCCTGGATCCGTTTCAGAATCCCTTCGGCCTCTTCCGCGGACTTCACGGCAAGAAATACCGTGTCATCGCCCGCAAGCGATCCGACGATTGAGGAGAACCGGATTCCGTCAATCGCGGCGGCAACCGCCATCGCCATTCCGGCGCTTGTGCGGACTACCAGAATATTCTGCGCGGTATCCATGGAAACGATTGCGTCTTTGAGGATTCGCTTATAGCGTTCCCGGTTCGTGTCCGACGGATCGTCATGCGAAATGCTGACGTACCGCTGCCGGCCGTTCGCAATCGGCATCTTCGTGATCCGCAGTTCGCGGATGTCACGCGAGATTGTCGCCTGCGTAACCTGAAACCCGGATTCCGTCAGAAGACTCGCAAGCTCTTCCTGCGTTCCGATCTCGCGCTCCGAGATCAGTTCCAAAATCCTGTTCTGTCTCTTGTTCTTCATGGATACCTCCTGTTAAAGTTTCCCGCGTACTCTGTCCCAGAAAGAAATCTCTCTGAGCATTACGACCGAAATCTCCGCTGCCGCCCGGCGGACGGTTACCTTGTCGCCGACCGAAAGCCCCATAACCTCGTCTCCGTCAACGGTCACCGTAGCTTCCTGCTCAAGCGAACGCGAGCTGCTGCATACTTCGATTTCAATCTCGTCCTCGTCCGAAATGACGAACGGTCTTGCGTGAAGCATATGCGGACATACGGGCGTGATGACAAGCGTACGCGCCTGCGGTGCGACAACCGGGCCTCCGGCGCTTAAGCTGTAGCCGGTCGAACCGGAAGGCGTCGCTATGATAACGCCGTCGCCCTGATAATTGTCGGCCATCTGACCGTTTACCGAAACCTTTAAGCGGATCAGGCGGGAAAATCCCGAGCGCGCAATGACGACATCGTTCATCGCAAGGATTTCGGACTCGACTCCGTTGCGACTCGTCTTAAGAAGCGACTTCTTCTCAATCACATACTCGTCATTCACAAGCTGTGAAACTGCCCTGTCGGCGTCCTGGTATTCGGCGGCGGTAAGAAATCCGAGGTGTCCGAGGTTGATCCCCATTACCGGAATTCCGCTCGCCTGAAGCACTTTGGCGCCGCGCAGGAAGGTCCCGTCGCCGCCGAGGATGATCGTGCATTCGGTTCCGGGCTCGAGATCCACTTTGCAGTAGTCCGTGCCCATAACAAGCGGCGCAACGACATAAGCGCTCCCGCCGTGCTCCGAAATGCATGCGGCAAGCCGCTTTGCGATCCGGCCGTCAGGATCCTTTTCCTTGTTTGCTATGATACAAAAACGCTTCATTGACAATCCTTTCCGCTGTCGCGGCATCCGTTCCCGCGGCGGGCTTAAGTGTCTTTACGGCGGTGAAGAGGTACTCCGTGTTCCCGCTTCCGCCCTGAATCGGCGAATATGTGATGCCGTCGCAGGCAAATCCCTGTTCCGCGGCAGCTCCGGTCACCGATACGATCACGTTCCGGTGGACTCTGGGGTCCTTTACAATCCCGTTCTTTCCGATATGCTCTCTGCCGGCTTCAAACTGCGGCTTAATAAGGCATACGATCCGGCCGCCTTCGCTTATGAGTGAGGCAAATGCCGGAAGCACCTTCGAAAGCGATATGAACGACAGATCCGCCGCCAGAAACTGCGCCGGTTCCTTCAATTCCGCCCCGGTCATCTCCCGGATATCGGTCTGCTCCATCGAAACGACTCGCGGGTCGTTTCGGAGCTTCTCCGCAAGCTGCGCCGTTCCGACGTCAATCGCATAAACGAGTGCGGCGCCGTTTTGCAGCATGCAATCGGTAAAGCCTCCGGTCGAAGCGCCGGCATCGATACAGGTCAGCCCCGTAAGGCCGATCCCGAACTCGTGAAGCGCCCGCTCGAGCTTGTAGCCGCCCCGTCCGACATAACGGTCTCCGTCTCCGCCGAGCGTAATCTCCGCGTCTTCTTCGACCATTGTTCCGGGCTTCGTTACAACCGTTCCGTTAACCGAAACGTCTCCGGCAAGAATATGCTGTCTGGCACGCGTTCTTGTCTGACACAAGCCGCGTTCCGTCATTCTGATGTCGAGTCTGTCTTTCATACATTTGTCCCGTACCGAAGAACCTTGTCCGCGATTGCCGAAGCGGTCAAACCGCACGCTTCGCGGATCTCCTGCTGGGAAGCCTGCGCCTGGAAGGCATCGGGCATCGCACATATCAGCACCTTCATCGGAAGCCGCTCTTCCATCACGAAAGCGGCAACCCTTTCCCCGAACCCTCCGGTCCGTACGCCTTCCTCGATCGTCACGAGAAGGTTGTGCGTCTTCGAAAGTTCGCGGATCATCTCCTTGTCAAACGGAGCTGCGAATCGCGCGTTGACAACCGATGCGTCCGTTCCGTGCTCCTTTAAGATGTTTCTGACGCCCATTGCCTCTTCTCCGAGCGTTCCGAGGAACAGGATCGCCGTTTCGGAACCTTTACGGAGCACTTCCGCTTTGCCGTAACGGATCGGCGAAACTTCGACGGGAAGCGCCTTCAGATCCTTGCTTCCCTTCGGATAGCGGACCGCGTTCGGTCCTTCCAAAGTAACGGCGTACCGTAACATTGTCCGGAGCTCTTCGCCGTTTCGCGGCGCCATTACGGTCATTCCGGGCATGTGCGACAGGAATGCGATATCAAACAGTCCCTGATGCGTCTCGCCGTCCGAACCGACAATGCCGGAGCGGTCGATTGCAAGCGTAACCGGTCTGTCGTTCAGACAGATCTCTTCCATGATCTCATCGTAAGCACGCTGCAGGAAGGTGGAATATACCGCGATCACCGGATGCATCCCGTTGATCGAAAGGCCTGCGGCAAATGAGGCAGCGTGTCCTTCCGCTATCCCGACATCGAAAAAGCGGGAAGGGAACTGCTTGCGGAAGCTGTCGAGACCGGTACCGTCCGACATGGCCGCCGTGATCGCGGCAACCTCCGGATGTTCCTTCCCGATCCGGACGATTTCATCCCGGAATACGTCGGTATAGGTTTCTTTTATGGGCAGTCCCACCGGATCGCCGTTCTTCGGATCGAACGGAGGCGTTCCGTGGAATTTGCTCGGATCGGCTTCGGCGAACTGATAACCCTTGCCCTTCTTCGTGACGCAATGGATGAGAACCGCTCCGCGGATGCGGGAAGCCGCCTTCAATGCCTTTTCCATCTCCGCGATGTTATGTCCGTCAACCGGTCCGTAATATGCTATTCCCATCTCGGTGAAGAATTCGCCGGGAACGAACATGAAACGGATCGCAGCCTTCATCTTTTTGATGCGGTTGGCGATTCTCGCGCCGAGCGACGTCTTATTGAGCTTCTGCTCGACGTTGCTCTTTAAATCGATATAATTTACGCTCATGCGGGCTTTGCGGAGGTAGTTCGCCATCGCGCCCACATTTTTCGAAATCGACATTTCGTTGTCGTTCAGGATAATGATCAGGTTGGTCTTAAACCGTCCCGCGTGATTGAGAGCCTCATACGCGGGTCCTCCCGAAAGGGAGCCGTCTCCGATCACCGCGACAATTCGATTGTTCTCGCCCTTCAAATCCCTCGCCTTGGCAAGTCCGGCAGCTACCGAAACCGAAGTCGAACTGTGCCCGGTATCGATGACGTCGCACGGGCTTTCCTTCCGCTTCGGGAAGCCGCTGATGCCGCCCCTTCTGCGAAGCGTATAGAACGAATCCTTGCGGCCCGTCAGAATCTTATGCGTGTAAGCCTGATGACCCACGTCCCAGATCAGCTGGTCCTTCGGAAGGTCCAAGAAACGGTGCAGGGCAACCGTCAGCTCCACCGTTCCGAGGTTGGAAGCCAGATGCCCGCCGTTTTTGCTGACGGTATCGAGGATCCTGCGGCGGATCTCCTTACAAAGCTGCGGCAGCTTGTCCTCGGGGACGTTCTTTACGTCATTCGGCCGTTCAATTGTATCCAGTATGCTACTCATGTTCTCTCTTCCCCCCGCACGGGACCGTAAACCGGCTTCGGTCCGTAAACGGTATCTTTATTTCGTGCGGTGCACGAGGTACATCAGCAATTCTTTCAAAAATACGCTCTCCTGCCCGTTACTGCCGTATTCCGACAATCTGGCAAGAGCTCTTGCGGTAAGTTTTTCAACCGTCGCGGACGATTCCTCGATTCCGAACAGGGATGCGTACGTCGTCTTCTTGTTCTTCTCATCACTGAACACGGCTTTGCCGAGCTCGGCAACCGTGCTCGTTACATCGAGAATGTCGTCCTGAATCTGGAACGCCATTCCGACATCCGCAGCGATCTCCTCCATTGCGCGGACCGTCTCTTCGTCCGCACCTGCAAGGATCGCTCCGATCATCATCGATGCCTCGAGAAGCGCTCCTGTCTTCAGCTTGTAGATGAACAAAAGCTCCTCTCCGGTAAAGCTCTTACCGGTTCCGATCACGTCGACCGTCTGTCCGCCAACCATGCCGTAGGCGCCTGCCTTGTCCGCCAAAACGCGGAGGGCGCGCAGCACATTTTCCTGCTCGCCGGGAAGCATCTTTGCCTTAAGCGCCGTCTCAAACGCGTAGTTTAAAAGTCCGTCTCCCGCAAGGATTCCGACAGCGTGTCCGTAAGCAACGTGCGTCGTCATCTTGCCGCGGCGGTACATGTCGTTGTCCATCGCCGGCAGGTCATCATGCACGAGCGAATACGAATGAATCATCTCCATTGCCGAAAGGAACGGATATACGATGTCCTTCTCGCGCTCCGGATCCCCGCCGAGATACCGGTACGTCTCCAGTATCAGCAGAGGGCGGATCCGCTTTCCTCCCGCTAAAACGCTGTAATTCATGGCTTCAAACAGAATGCGCTGCTTCCCCTCTTCCGCCGGAAGAAACGATCTCACGATCTCCGTTATCTGCTCGGTTTTCTCTTTCAGAACTTCCTGAAACGTGCGGTCACTCATTGTCATTCCCGCCTTCCTCAATAATCTGTAATTCCTTCTCTACGGTATCGATCATCTCGCTGCATTTCTTCAGCTGCTCCATACCGTCCTTGTAAAGCCGGAACGATTCGTCCAGCGTCAGTTCCATGTTCTCCATGCGGCGGATGATGTCTTCCATCTTCTGCATCCGCTCCTCTAACGACAGTTCCTTCTGTTTCTCTTCCATTTGGTTCTCCTTCCCGTCCCGGAAGGGACAGACTGTCTCCGACGCACCTTACTCCGTACGGTTCATCGGGTCGGAAAATGTGACTGCGTTCTTTACTTCCGCGTTCAGCTCGCCGTCCTTCAGGACGATCCGTATCGTCTCTCCGGGCTTCCGCTGCGTTACGCTTACGACCGGCTTTCCGTCCGGATCCGAAACGTATCCGAACCCTCCTCCGAGCTTTTTAAGAGGCGACATCCCGTCGAGTCTCGCGGCCGCCACGGCAAGCCGTTTCGTTTCTTTTGCGAGGCGGTTCTCCATTGCCGAACGGAGCTGCCTTTCGATTGCCTCCATGCGCTCGCGTCTTCTGGCGAGCCTTGCCGTAGGCTTCTGCATGGCAAGCAGCCGTTCCGCGTGTGCAAGCGCTTCTCTCCGCCGCTCGATGATATCGGTCATCGCGTCGGTCAATGCACAGTGGTAATCCACCATTCTCGCGCTCAGCTCCTCCGCAAGGCCGACTGCCAGTTCCGCCGCCGCGGAAGGGGTCGGTGCGCGAAGGTCCGCCGCATAATCGATGATGGTCGTGTCGGTCTCATGCCCGACGCAGGAAATGATCGGTACCGGGCACTCATATACCGCCCGCGCGACAATCTCCTCGTTAAACGCCCAAAGGTCTTCGATCGATCCGCCGCCTCGTCCGACGATGATCACGTCGACGTCGGCATGCTCCAAAAGCCGGATTGCCCGGACGATCGTCTCCGAAGCGCCCTCACCCTGCACCTGCGCCGGCGCGAGGATCGGCTGCACATACGGATTTCTGCGGTGCAGGATGTTCAAAATGTCCTGCAGCGCGGCGCCGGTACGCGCGGTCACGATTCCGATCCGTTTCGGATACGGGGGAATCGGCTTCTTATGTTCCTGATCAAACAGACCTTCGGCATACAGCCGTTTCTTAAGCTGTTCAAAGCGCTCATACAGTTCCCCGAGACCCGCCAGAACGATCCGGTCCGCATACATCTGGTACACGCCGTCCCGCTCAAAGATTGAGATCCTTCCGAGTGCCTGAACCTGATCGCCTTCCTTCATCGGAAACGCCAGTCCTTTTACGCGGGAAGATGCGAACATCACGCACTTCAGCTGTCCGCCCGAATCCTTCAGCGTAAAATACACATGCCCGGTCGAGTGGTATTTGCAGTTGGAGACCTCTCCTTCCACCACGATCCGCGAAAGCACGGCGTCCCGGTTGAACAGATTCTTCAGGTAGATGTTGACCTCGGATACGCTATACACCGGATTCATGATTGCTTGCTATTACCTTTCCGAGTATGCCGTTGATGAAGCTGTAAGACTCCTTCGTTCCGTACTTCTTCGCGAGCTCAACGGCCTCGTTGGCTGCAACCTTTTCCGGAATGGTCTCGTCATACAAAATCTCATAAACGGCAAGACGCAGGATGCTGATCTCCGCTTTGCCCATCCGGTTCAGATCCCATCCGATCGCATACTGCTGCAAAAGCGTGTCGATGGTTCCGAGATGTTCCTTTACGCCGAGGTAGCGGGAACGGATCTGTTCCGTCAGCTCCCCGCTGAAATCCTGCATCTCATAATAGTTCGAAAGGGCTTCCGACTTGTCCCTCTCTTCATAAAATCCGGAAAGAAACAGCGAAATGAATACCTGCTCCCGCTTTGCGCTCTGGGAAAGCTTCTCAACTTCTGCTGCCCGGTTATCCTCATTCACCATGGGATTCTCCTTACTCTGACAAAAAATAAAGGGAAGTTTCGGCGTAACCCGTCACTTCCCGGTTCATTACTCACATTACGCCTTTTCAATGTCCACTCCCACAATATGCACGTTCACGCGCAGTACCGTGAGACCCGTCATACTTTCGATTGCGGTTCTGACCTTTTCCTGTACGGCCTTCGCCACTTTCGGGATGCTGTAGCCGTATTGAACCACGAGCGACAGCTCCGCGCTGACCTCTCCGTTCTCCACGCCGATCACGGCGCCTTTGGAAAGATTCTTGATACCGAACTTGCCGATGAATTCCTTCGTCATGTTTCCGCTCATGTAGGCAACGCCTTCCGCCTCCGTCGCGGCGAGTCCGGCAATCGATGCGATCACGTCATTCGCGATCTTTACGGCCCCGTCCATTCCTTCCGGATTCAGTTTCGCGCCGTAAATCGGCTCATTTTCTTTACTCACTTCTATAGTCCTCCTTCTTTCGAACGGCATTTTACTCCAATATTATCGACATTATACCAAATCAAGCGGAAAATAGCAACTAAAATCGCTTTTCGGAGCGCCTTTTGCAACTCTTTTTGAGCTTCCGTTCCGGCTCCTTACAAGGGCATAAAAATACCGCACTGCAGACGTGCAGTGCGGTATTGCGTATTTCGGTCAATCCTTCTTACTGATGTCGATTACCCGGAAGGAAACCTCATTCTCATCCCGTTCAAGCGTTACGACATAATCGGTTCCTTCCTGCGGAACGTCCTTCAGGTCGACAGTCGTCCGTATGTTTAATCCGGGCTCCTCGGTAAGGCGTATCTCGACCCGGTAAGTAAGTCCGGATCTGGATACGGAAAGGATGTAGCATTTGCCGGAAGGATAATCACCGGACAGGTATTCTTCAAGCGTCCCGTAAAGCTTCATAAGTGAGACAGCGGAGTCTGAAGAGTTTGACTCGCTGTTCGCATCTTTGGATAAAACCAGACCCGGATAATCCTGAATTCTGAAAGAATACATTTCGGAACCATCGCTTCTTTTCGCCGTCTCCGTTTTCTCGCCGGGTCCGAGATTGGCGGCAATCGTGGTATCATTCGGGTTGTCCGTGACGGGAGAAAAATCGATTATCCCCTTACTTTTCTCTCCTCTGATCGGAATAACGTATGCAACCTGTTCGGACTCCTCACTCAGCTGCTGAATGGGTGCCTGATCAAAGTCAGATTCGCTCTTGGTTTTACTCAATAATCCGTCTTTAAAGACCGCCGCACCGCTAACGATGAGAATCACCGCCAAGATCACCGCTGCCGAAGCGGAAAGCGACTTAAATACGGCCGAGCAGTAAAAAGGACGCTTCGCCGCCTTCGGTTCCGAAGCCTTTTCAAGCACATCCGAAAGGATGCGGTTCTTCGCTTCGGTCGAAAGGTGCATCTGCTGCATCGATTGTTTCAATTGCTCTTCTGCCCTCATTGGCCGTTCTCCTTATATCGTTCGCTTAACATTTTCCTGCCGCGCTGCAGTCTCATCTTTACTGCCGAAACCGATCGTTTCAGCACTTTCGCGATTTCTTCGACGCTGTACTCTTCCACATAGAAAAGAACCAATACGGTCCGGTATTTCTCCGGAAGGGTCCGTAAAACGTCCATAATCCCGTAATCCGCGTCTTTCCCGACGCTTACCTTCGCCTGTTCGGAAAGAATCCGTTCACGGTTCTTCTGCTTTCTCAGAAGCATCAGGCTGTTATTCCTTACGACTTTTACAAGCCACTGCTTTTCATGCGCCTCATCCGGAAAATCGGGCGCCTCCGACACATATGTGACAAGCGTGTCCTGAACCATATCCTCCGCATCCGATGCGTTTCCGACAATGGACAGGCTCATATGGTACATCAAGTCACCATATGTATCCAAAATGTGACGGATATGTTCCTCCTGTTGTAAGCGGCTAAGGCTCATGTGTCGTCTCCTGAAGGTAAGCTGTGCGTCTGTCCGCACGCAGTTAAAAAACCCAAAGAACGGCTACAGTATAACCCATGCCACCCAATCCGTCAACCGTCCGCGTCACGCCGCGGCATGGCCGCGACGCGCCGGAACTCCTATTCCCCTCAAACACAAACTGCGTTTATTCGTAAATTCCGATGAAGAGCGTAACGCCCGTCTTCTCATCAATGATCTCGTAAACGAAAGGCCGGTCAAGCGTAACCGTGCGTACGATCCGTTCGGGATTGTAACAGCTCGTCTCGAGCGTAACAACCGTCACGGCAGCCGCTTCCGTACCGCTCTCGCTCATCTTGATGTAGGTCTTCTGAAGGACCGTGCTGATGTTGATGCCGATGTCCGCAACATTGCCGAACTCCGCATCGGACGTAAACGCCTTCTTCATACCGAGATTCTGAAGCGCCTGATTGAGTGTCTTACCGCTTCTTTCTTCAAACTTCGGAATCCTCACATAGATCTCGGAAGCGTCCTGATAAGGCATTTCCGGAGCGGATTTCAGCTTGGCAACGATATCCTTTACCGTCTTGCCTTCCTTCGGCAGATATGCACGGAATGCGTAACCCTGCTTGTAACCCTTCACAAAGCCGATCATATCCTCGTCTTCGAAATAACGGTCGCCCTCGCCGTGCATCATGTCAACCTTCTTCTCGGTTCCGTTCGCGCGGTGGAATACGGTATCCTTCTGCGTCGCGTCTTCGTCAAAAGGAACGATCCATTCGCCGTCAAATGTGAGGCAGTTGATCAGGATCATAACCTGCTCGTCCGTAAGCGCATCGATAACCTTTTCGATACGGTTCTTGGTATTTTTCTTTACCCACTCGTTGATATCTTCAACGGTCTTCGCGTTACTGAACGGCGCCTTCATGACTGCCGACTGATAATAGGTTCCGATCTTGCCGAGAAATGCGTCCTTAACGTTGAACTTCACGTTGGAGTTCAGCCAGATCGAGTTTGCCATCTGCATGACGTTGCGGTCCTTTGAAGACTGATTCAGATAAAGGATCGCGTTGGCCAGCGTTTCCGCGCTGCAGCCGAACATGTTCTCCATCTCTTTGAGCGTTTCGCCTTCCGCGCCGTTTGCGAGCATTCCGAGCGCCGCATAGACCGAAAGCGCCGAAACCATGATGGTATCGCCTTCATAGCACTGCTCCAAAAGAGATGCGGAGAATTTTCTTAAACCGTTACGGAAATCGTCCGCATCCTCAAATCCTTTCGCGACCTTTTCCGGATCGGGAGCCTCGCCCGAAGACGTCTTCGTCAGCTCTTCGGTGCCGGATTTTTCCTCTGCCTGCTTAGTGGGCTTCTTTTTGTCCGATCCGTCATCCTGCCCGTTTCCGCAGGCGGTAAGCGATGTCATGAGCACTGCCGCAAGCAGCAGCGCGATTACTTTTTTGAACCTCTTCATGGTAATTCTCCTTTTTATTCATAAATGCCGATAAACAGCGGAATATCGGTTGTTCTGTCGCAGATCATATATATAAACGGACTGTCGAGAACAACCGTATGGTTCACGGGAACCGGAGCGGCCGCATAGCATCTCAGACCGACTTCGGTCGCCGTCGCGGCCTTCGTTCCCTCTTCGTCAATCTCAAGATATGTCTTCTGGTTTACTTCGGAAATCAGAATCGGGACACCGCTGTTCGTAATCCTGCTGAAATTCGCAGCGCCGCCGAATGCGCTTCCCATTCCGAGAGCCGTGAGCGCGGGGATCAGGTCCATCATATTGCTTTTCAAAGTGATCTTCGGCATCTTAACGTATGCTTTGCCGTCATAGGTGCCGGGATTCGCCAGCTGATCGCCGGACAATGCTTCCGCGAGCTGCTTCGCGGTGTATCCTTCTTTCGGCAGGTATGCGCGGAAATAAAAACCGTCTTCGTAGTTCTTTTCAAAACCGATGTATGTTTCACTTTCGAAATAGGCTTCCGCCTCGCCGCTCATCATCTGTACGCGGCCCGTCTGTCCGCCGGCCTTCCGGAAATCCTCTTCCTTCGTTGCTTCCTTGTCGAACGGATCGGCCCATTTGCCGTCAAATGTGAGCGTATTAAACAGTACCATGACCGCTCCCGCGTCCAGCTGATCCAGCATATCCTTGATGCGGCCGAGCGTCTTCTCCTCGACCCAGGCGTTCATGTCGCCGAGCGTTTTCGGATCGGAGAAATCCGCCGAGAACGCTTCCGCGGAATAATAACCGGCAACGGTCTGCAGAAATTCCTTCCGGACTTCCTCACGGAAGGATCCGTTAAACCACACGGAATTGGCTACGGTAACGGACTGACCGTTGTTGTAGCGGTCCGCGAATACCTTCAGATAAGCGTTCAGCTCGTCTGCGGAAAGACCGAACGTCTTACACATGTCTTCGAGCGTCGCGCCGTCCGCGCCGTTTAAAACCATGGCAAGCGCGGCGTACGCGGAATACGGAGAGATGAACTCCGCTCCGGTTTTATACGTCTCGCGGAACAAACCTGCGGCGAACTGTCCGTAAGCTTTGCGGAACACGTCGTCGGGCTCCTTCGCGTTGCTCGATCCCGCCTGGATTCCTTCGGTCAGACATGACGTCTTCTCTCCCTGTATTCTATCTCTGTTCTCCCCCGGATCGTTTCCGCCTTTGCAGCCGTAAAGCCCGAAGGCCATGGTGCCTGCAAGTACGAGCGCGATCCACTTCTTCTTTCTGTTCATTTCAAAGTCTCCTTCAAAACTTAATTATAAATACCGATGAATAACGGAATTCCGTTTGCTGCGTCATAGATTCCGTAAATGAATGAGCGGTTCAGGATAACTTCGTGGTATAAAGGTGCCGAATTGGTTTTGAAAAGTCCTTTCGACGCTGCAGCGGCCTTCGTTCCTTCCTCGTCCACCTCAAGAAACGTCTTCTGACATACTTTCTCGAGATAACATTCCATCGTTGAAAGCCTCGGAAACTCCGCTTCTTTTTCGGAAAATGCCTTCCTGATTCCGATCTCCTGAAGAGCGGAAACCATATTCATCTCCGCACTCTTTACCGTAATCTTCGGCAGCTTCAGAATCGCCTCTCCGTTATAGTTTCCCGGATTGATCAGCTGCTCGGCGGTCATCGCGTTCAGAAGCTGTTCGGCCGTCACGCCTTCCTTCGGCAGGTATGCCCGGAAGAAGTATCCTTCCTTGTACTGTTTGTCAATTCCGATGTACTCTTCGGTCTCGAAATAACTTTCCGCTTTGCCGCTCATCATCTTAACGGTCCGGCTTGCTCCGTCATCCTGCGTGAAAGGAGCGTCGGAGGTTGCGTCTTTCTCGAAGCGTTTCTCCCATTTGCCGTCAAATGTGAGGCAGTTGAACACGGCCATCACCGTCATATTGTCCAGTTCCTTCTTATCGATCAGTTCGCTGATCCGGCCGAGCGTCTTCGCCTTTACCCAGTTATTCATGTCTTTGACCGTCTCGTTGCTTCCGAAATCCGCCGAGATCACGTCCGCATCATAATAACCGGATGCGATATTCAGAAAATCTTCCTTGATGCTCTTGCGGTACGGGCTGTTGACCCATACGGAATCGGCAACCGCCACGATCTCGCCCTTGTTGTAAAGGTCCGAAAGCGTTTTCATGTATGCGTTCAGTTCTGCTTCCGGAAGTCCGAGAACGTCCTTCATCTCTTCAAGCGTCTGTCCGCCGGCGCCGTTCATCGCAATCGCAAGCACGGCATACACGGAATAAGGGGAAACGAACTCCGCTCCCTCCTTACGCATCTGTTGAAACAGACCGAGCGAGAACTTCGCGTAAACCTGCTGAAAGTTCTTGTCCGGCGTCCGGGAGCTGCTCGCGCTCAACGTGTATTTCTCGGTCAGAACGACCGTATCCTTTCCTTTCGGCTTAAACCGCTTATTATTGCAGCCGCAGCAGGAAACCGCAACCGCTATTGCAAGAATAATCCCTGTGATTTTACGGAACCGTACCATGGTACCCCCTTTCCGAACACATTCCGCACGTTTCGGAATACGTTCTGACTCTGAAATGCTTCAGAGAAACAATGCGTCACATTTTCTTTCGAAATATACAAAAAAAGTTTATGCGGTCCGTTTTGCGAAGCGGTCCCGCGGAACATGCAAAAAGAACCCCTCCGCAATGCGGAGAGGTCCCCATAACTTTTCATGAAATCCTATTGAAATCGATCAGACTCTCTTCATGTACTCACCGGTACGGGTGTCGATCTGAATGGTCTCGCCTTCGTTAACGAAAAGCGGAACGTATACGGTTGCGCCGGTCTCAACAACAGCGGGCTTCGTAGCACCGGTAGCGGTGTCGCCCTTGAAACCGGGCTCGGTGGAAGTAATCTCAAGTTCTACGAACAACGGAGGCTCGATGGAGAAAATCTGACCCTGATGGGAAAGCGTCTTAACCATCTCGTTCTCCTTAACGAACTTCATGGCGTCGCCGCACTGCTCTTCGGTCAGGGAAATCTGATCGAACGTCTCGGTGTTCATGAAGTTGTACATATCACCGTCTTTATACAGATACTGCATATCCGCTCTCTCAATGTGAGCCTGCGGATACTTATCGGTCGGACGGAAAGTCGTCTCAACCACGCCGCCGTTCTTGATGTCCTTCATCTTGGTTCTTACAAATGCTGCGCCCTTACCGGGTTTAACATGCTGGAACTCTACTACCTGCAATACTTTTCCGTCAATCTCAAGCGTAATACCGTTTCTGAAATCACCTGCTGAAATCATTCTGGAATCCTCCTTTTCGGCAATTCTTATCTCTTATTCCGATTCAACTCTGCACGCTCTTGTGCCTGCCCGCAGAGCCACCGCTACATAGTGTATCTTATGTTTTGGCATTTTTCAACCATTTTTTTACAGTTCGATTAACTTTTTCTCGGAAAATGCGAGATTCTCGTAACCGTCTGCGGTCAATACGACCATATCCTCGATCCGGACACCGCCGAAATCCTTTACGTAAATTCCGGGCTCGACCGTCATGATCATGCCCTCTTTCAGAATACGCGTTTCTCTCGTATTGCAGTTCGGGTCTTCGTGAATTTCAAGCCCGACGCTGTGTCCGAGCCCATGCCCGAAACAGTCGCCGTATCCCGCTTCCGCAATGATATTACGCGCCACCGCGTCAACTTCCATGCCGGTCTTTCCGGGACGAAGCGCCGCCAGAGCCTCGGTCTGCGCACGATAGACGAGATCGTAGATTTCCTTCTGCTTCGGATCGGCTTTGCCGAGTACGACCGTTCGCGTCATGTCGGAGCAATACCCCTGATAAACGCAGCCGAAATCCATCGTCACGAAGTCGCCCTTTTCGAGCTTCCTTCCGGAAGGCATTGCGTGCGGCATCGACGAATTGATTCCCGATGCTACGATCGGCGGGAACGAGTTGCCCGAAGCTCCGTGCATCTGCATGAAGTACGTCAGCTTTGCTGCAATCTCAAGTTCCGTAACGCCCGGCTTCAGATGAGGCAGAATCTCGGAAAATGCCAGATCTCCGATATGTTCCGCCGTCCTCAGCTTTTCAATCTCTTCGGGTGTCTTGATCCACCTCAGTTCCGACAGATATTTCGGGATCGGGACAAGCACCGCGGAAACAGCATCGCGGTATTCCTCAAACTCCCGGTACGTTACCGTTTCACGCTCAAAGGCAAGTTTCGAAATGCCGTAGGTCTTACACAGTTCCGCAACCATCGCAGGATAGCCGACCGATGAGATGTCAACGACCTGAATAAGCCCCTTCACTTCCTCCTGCGCCTGGAACAGGAAACGGAAATCCGTCAGCAGAAACGCTGCTTCTTTGGTTACCAGAAGTACTCCGGTATCATTTGTGTATCCGGAAATGTACCGAACGTTCGCATGGTCGGACACCAATACGGCATCTGCCTTCATGATCGGAAACATCTCCCGGACGCGTGCTAAAACATCTGACATAAAACTATTCTTCTCCCCAGATTTCAATCAGTTTTTCCATGGCGGCAATATAACCGTCCATTCCGAGACGCATGATCACGGAATCACATGCCGGAGAAGTAACGCACTGGCGGCGGAACTGCTCACGGTTGTAAATATCGGTCAAATGCACCTCGATCTTCGGCATGGGGATATCCAGAAGGCAATCATAGATTGCATAACTGTAATGCGTCAATGCGCCGGGATTTATGATCACGCCGTCAACCCCGTCATCAGCGGCCTTCTGGAGCCGGTCGATGATTGCTCCTTCGTAATTGCTTTGAAAACACTCTACATCAATTCCGCGGCTTTTCGCCTGTTCTTCGATCAGGGCAACCAGATCATCATAGCTGTCGTACCCGTAAATAAGCGGGTTCCGTTTGCCGAGAAAGTTCAGATTCGGCCCGTTTACAACCAGTATTCTGCGTCCCATAAATCAACCTCCTTTACGTTTCGATTATCCTCTTAAGCCGCTCGCGGCGGCAGCTTTTTCTTAAATACAGCGCTCGACTTCTCCGACGAGCTCGTCCTCGGTCAATCCGTCCGTCATGATCACGCGGTGCGCGGTCATACGGTATGCAAACATCCGCTCCGACAGCATACGCTGGAGCTGCTTGCCGTCCTTCGGAAGGAGCGCCCGATACGGTTCGTCCGCTACGCGCTCTTCGATATGTTCCGGAGCGATTCCGAGGCATATCACGTAGCCGAGCCTTCTTAATTTCTTCTGGTTCTTCGGTCTGACAGGCATTCCGCCGCCCGTTGCGATCACGTTCTGCTTGCCTTTCAAAACCAGTTCCTTCAATACGATCGACTCGAGGTCACGGAAATACTCTTCGCCCTTTGTTTCGACGATCTTCGGGACGGTCATTCCCATCTTCTCCTCGATCAGCCGGTCCGTATCGATAAATTCATATCCGAAATCCTTCGCGACGCGCTGTCCGATCTCCGCCTTATTGCTTCCCATGAATCCGATCAGCACCAGGTTGGTGTTCTTCAGCTTCTTAAGCCTGTTCTTACGGTAGAAAAACAGGATGAACTTTTCAAGCGGACGCTTCAGAACGATCTGAATCTCTTCGCGCTTGTTGATCGGCTTTACCAGAAATGACCGGATACCGGCACGGTTTGCTCCGTATACGTCCGTAAACAGCTGGTCTCCGATAAAGAGGGTGTTCTTCTTCGTTGTACCCATCACGAGCATTGCCCGGCGATAGTTTCTGCGAAGCGGCTTGTGCGCATTGAAAATGTAATGCAGCTTAACGCCCTTAATGGAGACGCCGCGGTAAAACCTGCGGACGCGCGGTGCTTTGTTGTTTGAGAGAAGGCATATCCGGAAACCGATCTTATTGAGCCTGCGGAACAGGGCGATTACCTCTTCGTTGGCGTCGTTCCCGTGTTCCACAAGGGTGTTGTCGATATCATAGATCAGTCCGCGGTAGCCTTGCCGGTAAAGTGACTCATAATCGATGTCATAACTGGATTCCGCCATCTCGGCAGGATAAAACTTGGAAAACATACTTTGTTACAGTTCCTTTGATCGGATTTCCGCAGAGATTTCATCTCTTTTTAGAAAAAGGGGGCACAGCATCCCGCCATGCCACCCTTTGCAGATCTTACTCGTCTTCGTCCTTAACCTTATCGGACTCTTCGATTACCTTCGCCTGAACGTCGGCCGTAGCAGGCTCGTATCTCGCGAATTCATAGGAATAATCGCCGATACCTCCGGTCATGGAGCGCAGATCGGTCGAATAGCCGAACAGCTCGGACTGCGGGATATCCGCAATGATCTCCTGCCTGCCGTTTGCAAGCGGATTCATACCGAGTACGCGGCCGCGGCGCTTACTGAGATCGCCCATGATATCGCCGGTGAACTTGTCCGGAACGACAACCTTCAGGGTTGCGATCGGCTCAAGAATGATCGGCATAGCGTCCATGATACCGAGCTTGAACGCTTTTCTTGCGGCAAGCTTGAATGCCATTTCGTTCGAGTCTACCGGATGATAGGAACCGTCAACAAGCGTAGCCTTGATGCCGACTACCGGATAACCGGCAAGCGGGCCTGCAAGAACGCTTTCCTGGATACCTTTTTCAATTGCCGGGAAGAAGTTCTTCGGAACGGATCCGCCGAAGATCTTCTCTTCGAAGATGTAAGGCTTGTCAAGATCGCCGGACGGCTCGAATACCATAATAACGTCACCGAACTGGCCTGCGCCGCCGGACTGCTTCTTATGGCGTCCCTGAACCTGAACCTGCTTCTTGATGGTTTCACGGTATGCGATCTTCGGTTTGCTGGTGATCACTTCGGCCTTGTAACGGTTCAGGATCTTGCTGACCGTTACTTCAAGATGCTGGTCGCCGATACCGTAAAGGAGTGCCTGACGGTTCTCCTTATCGTTTACGAGGGCAAGGGTCTTGTCCTCTTCCATGATACGCGCAAGCGCCTGGGAAATCTTATCGTCATCGCCCTTGTTCTTTGCTTCGTAACGCACATAGGTGTAAGGTACGGAGAACTTGATCGGATCGTAAATGATCGGATTGGCTTTTGTGGAAAGCGTGTCGCCGGTCTGGGTGTCGGAAAGCTTACCGATCGCACCGATATCGCCTGCGTACAGTTCCTTTACTTCGATCTGCTCCTTACCGCGAAGCACGTAAAGACGGGACAGTTTTTCTTCGGTTTCCTTGTTCGCGTTGTAGATCACGGAATCGCTCTTCAGAACGCCGGAGCAAACCTTGATCAGGGAGAACTTACCGATGAACGGATCGGCGATCGTCTTCCAAACGCGTGCGGAGAAGTCCTTGTTTGCATCGTAGTCCGCGAAGAAGGTCGTGCCGGTCTTCTGGCTCATACCGGTAACAACGCCCTTGTTCGGTGACGGGAAGTACTTGTCGATGGCCTGCAGGAGGGCAAATGTGCCTCTTGCCTGTACGCCGGAACCGCAAAGGATCGGAACCATGTCGCCGGCACCGACGCTCGTACGGATCGCGTTCTCGATCTCAACCATCGTGAACTCTTCACCTTCGAAATACTTCTCCATCAGCTCTTCGCTGGACTCCGCGATGGACTCCATCAAAGCGGCGCGGTAGTTCTCGGAATATTCCTTGCAGTACTCCGGAATATCGCCGTCAACATACTCGCCGAGATTATTCGTGAAACGGCGGCCTGCGTTCTTTACTACGTTTACGAAGCCGACGAATTTCTCATTCTCACGGATCGGGGTATGGAACGGAGCAATACGGTTGCCGTAGCGCTCTTTCAGGTCTTCCACAACGTTACGGTAGCTGGCATTGTCATCATCCATATCGGTTACAAAGAACATACGGGGCAGCTTGAAGCGCTCGCAGATTTCCCAAGCCTTCTGCGTTCCTACTTCCACGCCGGCTTTTGCGGAAACAACGATGATTGCCGCGTCAGCAGCGGCTACAGCCTCTTCCACCTCCCCGACGAAATCGAAATAACCGGGGGTATCGATAAAGTTGATCTTCGTCTCCTCCCAGAGAATCGGAACAACCGTTGCACTGATGGAAAACAGTCTCTTCTGCTCTTCCTTGTCATAGTCGCTGATGGTGTTGCCTTCCTCAACGCGTCCCATTCTCTTCGTTACGCCCGTTGTATAAGCCATCGCTTCCAACAGGGTCGTCTTTCCGCAGCTGCCATGTCCCAAAATGGCAACGTTACGGATCTTTTCATACTTATAGGTCTGCATAACGGTAAACCTCCAATAGGATTTGTGAAACACAGTAACATTTTACCAATTTCCGTACAATCTTTCAATTGTTTTTGTTAATAATTCCAAAAATAATCACAAAAAAACGTGCCATTTTCCGTTTCTCGCGGAAAATGACACGGATTCTTACAGGTATGTCACTCTTCTTCCTCCCGGACGACCGTAAAAACGTCCGAAAGAAGGATGTTCCGGTCCTCAAGTTCGATCGCCGGATCGTTCGCACGGATGCGCCGGAAACGGTCCGAATATGTCTGATAGCGGTGGTTTTCGAAATACGTGACCGCCACGCGGTCTCCCGGACGGAGCGAGGCAAGCGTCTCGTTGAGTGCTGCCGCGGCATCCTCCGACAGTTCCTGCCGCTCGGTATACAAAAGCTCGGCTTCCTTCCTCGCAAGCGCCTCGCGAAGCCCCTTTACCGCGTCGAACGGCATAAACTGCTTCGCACGCTCCGCGGGACTCATCTTCGGTCTCGGTTTATTTGCCACGCTTGTGCCCTCCGATCTGGTTATTCCGCTCGATCGCGGTTGCCCCCTCGGAAAGGTCCCGGCCCTTTAAAACCGCGTTGCCTCCGAATTTCTTCTTGATCTCAAGGACCGTCTTCTGCAGCGTCTTCTCGCGTTCGCGGTCCGCATCGGCCTCGGCTTCGTCGAAAAAGCTCAGCTGGCGCATTCCGGTATCCTTCACGACGTTGTTGCACGAAAGCCCCATACGCCTTATCGGAATGTCGCGGTCCACAATCTCGTCGAACACCGCAAGAACCGCTTTGATCCATTCGGTATCGCTGCTTGTTTCTTCGGGAAGCGACGCCGTTCCGCCGACTGCCGGCAGCCCGAGCGCATTGGAGAAACCGACGAAGAACGAAACGGATCTCGTCATCAGCTCCTTTTTGACCATCTCAAGGCACATGGCTTCCACCATCTCCTTAAGAACGATCCTTGCTTCCGAAAAGGAATAATCCCGCATCAGAACCTGTCCGGAGCTCAGCCCGTTCACCTTCGGGCGGAACGCCTTAATGTCCTTGATCGTAGCGCTCTCGCGCCCCCAGGCGTGGTCGATCAGAAGCTCCGCGTCGATTCCGAACAGCCGGTAAAGCATGTCCTCATCGGCATGCGCAATGTCTTTCATCGTATAGATTCCGTGCGACTCGAGCCTTCCCGCGATCCCTCTCCCAATCCGCCAGAAATCGGTCAGCGGCCGGTGGTTCCACAAGGTTGCCCGGTAGCTTTCCTCGTCCAGTTCGCCGATGAATTCGGGCGAATGCTTGGCCGTAATGTCAAGCGCAATCTTCGTCAGGTACAGATTGGTCCCGATCCCGCACGTAGCCCGGATGCCGAGCTTTTCACGGATTTCCTCCATGAACTTTACCGCCATCTGCCGCGCGGTCAGGCCGTACCGTTTCCGGTATCCCGTCACGTCCATGAAGCATTCGTCGATCGAATAGACATGGATGTCCTCGGGAGCGATATACTGCAGGTAAATCCCGTAGATTTCCGCGGCGTAATCGATGTATTTCTGCATGCGGGGCTCCGCCATGATGTAATCGATATTCTTCGGAATCTCGAATACACGGCAGCGGTTCTTCACCCCGAGCGCCTTCATTGACGGCGAAACGGCAAGGCAGATTGTCTTATCCGAGCGCTCCGGATCCGCAACGACAAGGTTGGTCGTCATCGGATCCAGATTGCGTTCCGCGCATTCCACGGATGCGTAAAAGGATTTCAGGTCAATACATAAATAGGCGGTGTCGTCTTTCATGAATTATTCAATTCCGAGATTCTTCCAAAGCACGTCAAAGGTGCACGGACCGATGTTCAGGATCGCGGTTCTCGCTTCCATCTCGGTGTAGCCCTTTGCTTCCAGTTTCTCCATCGTATCAAGGATCAGGCAGCGTCCGAACGAATACGGAAGGAAAATAACACCTTCGGACGTCACCTCCTGCATAACCAGATCCATCTGCAGCTCGATATCGTATTGCGCAAAGAACTGCTCCACGTCCGCTGCTTCCCATCCTGCGTAATTGATGCCGATCGAAGCAATTGCCAGGATCTCCATGTTGATGTTGTAATCGATTGTTGCCAGATAGGCAACCTTCTCATCGTCAATGATGTAGCTGTACGCATTGTCTCCTGCGGCAACCGCCCAGCCTTCCATATAGCCGAGGTAGTTTAAAATGCAGTTGATCGGATGATAGCCTTCGCAGTTTGCAAAATACTCATTCTGATACAGGTGCCCGGGATAGCCTTCGTGAGCCAGCGTGTTGAAGAAGCTTGCGCCGCCGTCCTCGGTAAGGCTGCTCGGGTTGTAGCGGATGACCTTTCTCTGCTGCACGTCATACTGCGGCGGCAGGAAATATGCCAAAACGTTCGGCTGCTGCATCGCCTTCGGGAGGGACGAAACGATATAATCGGTATCCGGGATCGCAGGGTAATCGGTCTTGATGTATTCCTTCAGAGAATCGATCATTTCCTTTGCGTCGGTTACCTTATAGTCCTTGTACGGATACTTCGCAAAGGCACGTATGTTGCTTATGTCATTGGCGAAATCCACCAGTTCGTTATACTCTTTATCAAAGCGTTTCTGCATGTATTCGAGCATCTGATAGCCGTTCATCGAAACACCGAGCGTTTCCTGCGCAAGGAATTCATAGTATTCCTTGCCGCCCTCAAGCTTGCACATTCCGAACAGTTCCTTATCCGCGTAAGGTCTCATTTTCTCTGCTTCCGCGGCGAAATCCTTCAGTGCCGGGAAGACGATCGTATTCAGGACGTCCTGATACCGCGCAACATACGCATCCTGGCCTTCCTTGCTGATGCCGGTCTCCCGGATGTTCTGGGCAAATGACTCGATCAGCGGGTTATTCTCGGTCACAAGAAGCTCATCAACCTTCTCGAGCAGATTGTCGATCATCTCCTCGGTCATCAGGCAGCCGTCATCGATATAAGCCTTCTTCGCTCCGTCCAGAACTTTGTTAAGATATGACGGAAGGTCCTCGAGAGTCGTAAAGTAGTCTAAAATATCCTGCTCTTTTAAGAAGGTATACTCCGAAAGGTTCGTGGACAGACCGCTGATAATGTTGTTATTAAGGCTGAAATAGCCGCAATACGCGCTGGTGTTCAGCTGCGCATACTTCTGGCCGGCTTCGAATTCATGTTTAAGACGGTCATAATTCAGCTTCTGTCCGGGCGTCAGCTCGTCGTAGCGGATCTCGGCAAGGCGCGCCTGATAGGTGCGGCACATCTCGGCATACTGTTCGTATCCGTCCGAGGATTCATCCGCTTCGCCGAAATTCAGCTGCTTGCTGAGTCCGTATTTCTCCGGTTCCTCGAAATAGAAATGCATGGAGATTCCGGCTCCGTCAAGCAGTTCAACGAGCAGATCGTCAAGCAGCTTGTTAAACTTCTTCTGCTCGTCCGTATAATCCGTGATCTTTCCGAAATTCGGAGTTGCCCACGGCTTTACATCGGGCGTCGGCTCCGGCGTCGGATTATCGGTCGGTACCGCAGTCGGCACAGCGGTTACGGTCGGCGTAGCCTCGTTTCTCTCCCGCTTCGATCCGGGATTCTTAACGGATGATTTACATGCGCCCAAAGCGATAACGCAAAGGACTGCCGTGAGGAACACGGCGATTTTCTTCTTTATTTTCTTCATTTTATCTGTATTCCCGTTCAGGCGTGGGACGCAGCGGCACGCCGCCTGATGCGCTGCCGCCGAAAGCCCTCTTTTCGGGGCTTTATACCGGTTTTCCTCGTCTTCGGAGCCGATTCGTACTGCTTCGCGGTCTGCGCGGATCATTCCGGTCTCCCCCTGAGACCCTTTCCATCCGGACAGTCCATCCTCTCATTGATGCGCTCTATCCGCTCCGATACGGACAGTATACCCGAACGGACTGAATAATTCAACCTTTCAAGCCGTCAAACTTGTCAATATGGTTTAAATACCCTTGTTTTTTGTAAATAGCACTTGCATTTTCCTTTATAATCCGATACAATAACAATGACAAGTAAACAAAATTTACAGAAATTTTACAATTACAGCCCGGCCGTTCCGGCCGAAGGCTTTGTTTGTTTTTCACGCAGAAGAATAAGGAGGAGTTTTATGGATCGAGCGGAATTAGGTAAGATCATCAAAGACGCACGCCTTGCCAAGAAGATGACGCAGAGCGAGGTCGTGGGAAATTTCATTACGCGTAACATGTTAAGCCAGATTGAGAGCGGCGTTGCCGTTCCTTCGATCAAAACACTGGAATATCTTTCCAAGAAGCTGGATATCTCCATTCAGATGTTAAGTTCCGGTCAGAATGCGGAGCGCATGTCCGTCGTACCGACCGACTACGAGAGCATCCGTCTTGCAAAGGAGAAATACCGCAACGGCCGGTACGAAGAAGCCGCACGTCTTGTGAAATCCTGTCTCAACGAGACCAACGAAGTTTTCGATGAGGCATGCGCCATCTATACAATGAGCACGCTCGCATGCGCGGGCAAAGCGGAACTCGATAAGGAAACCGCTTGCGCATATGCAAGAGAAGCACTTCTCTACTCCGAGAAAGGCTTTTATGCATGCAGAGAATGGAAAGTGGAAGCCATCTGCCTGATTGAGCGTCTCAGCTGACGCTTAAGCCCGCAGGGCTTTTGGGGAAAGGGGTAGCATTATGTTGGCAATTGAGATTATACTTCTGATTGTTTATCTTCTGTCGCCCGTCCCGTTACTGATTTACGGTCTTTCACAGCGAAGCCGCGTCAAGCAGCTTACGGAAGAACTGAAATTTCTGAAACAATCCAAGCAGTTTAAAATACAACCGGACATCTATAACGATGTTCCGGTTGTTGCTGTTTCAGAGACTCAAAAAGACGCAGATCAGCCGTCGGACGGAGTGCAGAACGCACAGACCGTACAGTCCGGAAACCCGGTCCGTATTCCGGTTCCTTTGTTTATGAAGGAACCGAACGAACCCGGTACTGCATTTCCCAAGCCGGCGTCCGAAGACGCCGTTCAGCAGCCGGTCGTTCCCGCGCAGCCTGCCGTTCAGCCGGTAACCGCGGACGCCTCTCAGCAGCCGGTTGTTCAGCCGGTAACCGCGGACGCCGCACAGCAGCCGGTCGTTCCCGCGCAGCCTGCCGTTCAGCCGGTAACCGTGCAGACGCTTTCCATGCCGAAGTCTCCGGTCGTTCAGCCGCTTAATACGGCGCGTCAGGGGTATTCTTCGAATGCTCCCGCCGGGCCGGTTCAGCCGCCTTATACAGAGCCTCCCGTGCACCGGCCTTATTCGGAGCAGCCGGTACATGTTAAGCCTGCAGGTAATACTGAGAACAGCAACATGGTCATCCTTCTCGTTCTCGGTGTCGTACTGCTGCTGTTCGCTTCGGTCGGCTTTATTTCCGCGACCTGGAGCAGCTTAGGCATTGCGGCGCGTGCCGTCTGTCTTCTTTCGTTCAGTTTCATCCTGCTTGCGGCCGGTATCTTTGCCCGCGCAAAGCTGAAGCTGAATAATACGAGTATCGCCTTTTATTCGATCGGCAGCATTGCCCTGCCGATCACGATCCTCGGCTCCGCCGCCTTCGGACTGCTCGGAGATTTCTTCACAATGGACGGGCCGAACAGTTATAATACGATTCTTCTGGCACTTTGGTGTCTTTTCATTCTGCTCGGTTTCGGAGCGCTCTATTTTGAAAGCCGCGTGTTTGCTGCCGGAACGCTCTGTTCCTTAAGCTGTATTATCTTTACGGTCGCACTCCGGTATAACGGCAGTCCGTACCGCTGGAACGTTCTAGTGATCGCGGTATTTGCTTCGGCGGCCGTGCTTCTCGTTCCGCTTATGAAGAAGATTCCGGGTTACTCCGTTTTCGAACCGTTTTCCGGGATTTATGAGCTTTACACCGTCATCAACCTTTATGTTATGTCGGCTGTGGCAATCACTTTGTGCTGCACGGGTCCCGTCAACCGGATTGCGGGTATATTCCTGTGCGTCCTCGCTGCAGCGTTTCTTACCGCTTCCTTCCGTCTTAAGGAGAACGGTCTTTTAAGCCTGCCTTCCATGGTTCTGTTTTTGATCGGCACGGGTCTTATGTTCCGCCCGACCGCATTTCTTCCTGCGATTCTCTGGATGCTTACGGCGGCAGCCTGCCTGATCGCAATGTCCTTCCTGTTAAAGAGCTCTCCGGTTCTTTCTAACGTATTCTATTGGTGCGGTGCCATGTTCCTGATTCTTACGGCATTTCCGCTCTTCTACTACGCGCTTGTTTACAACACCGAAACGCCTCTTCCGCTTTTACTGACGATTCCGCTGATCGGCGGATTCCTGTTCCTTACCAAGATACGGAAGCAGCCGCATTATGCTGCGGGAGCAATCCTTCCGTTATTCACGCTGCTGCTCGGCGGAGTGCTTCACATCATCGCTTCGTCGGTTACGCTTGATACGGGCGACGAATTTCTTGATATCTTCCCGGGACTTCCGCGCACGACGGTTTATCTGACCGCTTTGATCATTGCCGCCGTCCTCTATGCGGTCTTCTGCTATATTCCGCATCACCCGCTTTACACCGTACTCGGTGAAAGCATTTTGATGGGAATGCTCGTTATCTGGACATATGCCTATATGAGAGCGTTCGTGTTCTTAAAGACGTACGACGAGGAACTGTACACGCCCGATACGGCTTTTCTTGTCGTGATGGTGCTTGCATTTGCCCTCTTACTGCTGACGCTTGCGAATGCGTTCCGAAGAGATCTTCTGAACGTGCGCGACCGTTCCGTTACGGAACTTCCGAAGAGCATCCTCGGTCTTCGGTACGTTTATTCCATGATCTGGCCGCTTTTTTACGCGCTCGGAATCTCCGTTCTGACCGCTCCTTCCGAAGCGGTTGTAAACGTTGTGAGCAGAGCCGTTTCGGGAACGATTCTCATCGCGGTCTGCTTCGTGTGCCTGATCGTAATCCTGAATCTCTGCGGACCGGAAGGCCTGCTGCGGCCCGAGCTCAGTGAAAAGCTTACCGCGCCGCGCGTAGCCGCATTCTTCGTTGCCGCACTTACCATGGCGGTCGAAATCACAGTGATCTCTTTCGGCGGCAAATACGCCGGTTCCGGCAAGGACACGCTGTACGTTCTTGCGCACCTGCTTCCGTTCCTTGTTCCCGCCGTTGTGTTCTACGCATACTTCCGTTTCCGCTGTACTGCGCCGAATACCTCACCCGCGCTGCTGCTTACCGGCCTTTATACCGCCACGGCCTCGCTCTGGTACGGCATGGAAATTTTCAGGCACTTTAAAACCGCTGAACGGCTCGGCATCCCGGCAGTCTGCCTGCGTCCGGAACTTCTGCTGTCCCTGATCATGCTCGGACTCGCCGTATATTATCTGCTCCGCTCCGAACGCTCGCTGAAGCCGGTCAGCCCCGTATTTATCTGGGTGATGAGCCTTTGCGGGCTTCTGTTCCTCATCCGGATCATCGACCCGGCTCTTCAGACCAATCCGGTCATTGCGCTTTCCGTCGGCATTACCCTGCTGGTCTGCGCTTTGATATTTGCCGGCAAATACTATCCGGTATCGTTCGTGCCGATCATCTTCCTGACGATCCTCTGCATTCATTATGCGGTATTCATGATGAAAGGTCACACGAATTTCTCATGGCTTACCGTCCTGTTCTGTCAGATTCCGGTGCTGCTCTTTGCCCTGTTCGCATTCCTGCAGACGATTCTGAAGCCGGATGCTTACCGGCGTAATCCTTTCCCGGATTACATGCTTCTGATGCAGAGCATAATCTTCTTCGCAACGCCTTTCCTTACCTGGGATGCAAGTGAGAATGAGGCGGAACTTCTGCAGAAGGCCGGCAGCGCCCTGGCGCAGGGAAATCTGTTCAATTCCATCTTTGAAAGCGTCTTCATGCTGTTTACGAACTGCTTCTTCTTGGCTTACGCCCTGCCCGGCTTCGTGTTCACCGGAATATGCTTCTTCTTAATCTACCGTGATGACGAGACCGTTAAGAAGCGCGTACTCGGAATAGCCCTTGTGATTGCTTCGACTCTTCTTTGCATGCGTTTCCCGGGCACACGCTCAATTGCCGAACAGATCGGACAGTTCTATCTGCTTCCGTCACTTGTGCTGATGGCCGTGCTGCCGTGGATCATTGAAGACCGTCCGGAACCGTCCGATCCCGAACGCACGCTTATCGGAACGATCCGGATTGCTTATTGCACCGGCGCCATGGCTCTTTTAGGGGTTGCGGCACTGGTCAGCGGAAACACCGAGGATATCTTCTTCTATGCAGTTCCCGCGGTTGCACTGATTCTGTTCGGATATCTGTTCCAAAAGAAGTATTACTTCAGGATCGGCGTTGTCTGCATGATCATATTTGTCCTCTATATCATCAACCGGATCTGGGGCGATATGGCATGGTGGATTTACTTCGGATTAAGCGGAATTGCACTGATCACGGTTGCCGTCCGAAACGAGATCCGAAAGCGCAATAAATAATACCCATACAATGAAACAAAGGCTGCGGAATAACCAACGCAGCCTTTTTCATTCCCGGAACGGCATAGAAAAAGGCTTCGGAGCTGCTCCGAAGCCTTTCATCATTCATGCCGTATGATTATTTATTCTCTTCCACTTCGATCTTGCGGATTTCTTTCGTGTCGATTTCCTTACGGATCGCAGCGATGAATTCGTCAAGACTCTTCTGGCCTTCGTCTCCGAGGAAACGGCTGCGGACGGAAACGAGTCCTTCCTCTGCCTCCTTGGCACCGACAACAAGCATGTAAGGAAGTCTGTCGAGACGTGCCTCACGGATCTTGTAGCCGATCTTCTCGTCACGCGCATCGACCGTAGCGAGGATGCCGGCTTTCTTCAGCTTTGCGCAAACCTCTTCGGCGTAGTCATTCGTCTTCTCGGAAATCGGAAGCACGCGAACCTGCTCGGGGCAGAGCCACGTCGGGAACTGGCCGGCATAGTGCTCGATCAGCCATGCAAGCGTACGCTCGTAGCAGCCCATGGACGTTCTGTGGATGATCCACGGGAACTTCTTCTCGCCGTCCGCTCCGACATACGTCATGCCGAACTTCTGGGCGCTCTCGCAGTCGAGCTGGATCGTAACCATCGTATCTTCCTTGCCGTATACGTTCTTTGCCTGAATATCAATCTTCGGGCCGTAGAAAGCGGCTTCGCCGTCAGCTTCCGTGAACTTGATGCCGTTCTTGTTCATAACGTCGCGGAGGTACTGCTGCGTCGAATTCCAATACTCTTCGTCGCCTTCGTATTTGTCCTTGTTCTCGGGATCCCACTTGGAAAGACGGTACGTTACGTCTCCGTCAATTCCGAGCGTCTTCATAACGTAGTTTGCAAGCTCTACGCAGCGCGTCAGCTCCTCTTCCGCCTGGTCGGGACGAAGGACGATGTGACCTTCCGTGATCGTGAACTGACGTACTCTCGTAAGTCCGTGCATCTCACCGGAATCCTCATTACGGAACAACGTACTCGTCTCGGACATACGGTAAGGAAGGTCTCTGTAGGAACGCTGCTCATTCATGTAAACGTAGTACTGGAACGGGCACGTCATCGGACGGAGCGCCATAACTTCCTTGCCTGCTTCGGCATCTTTATTGAGAACGAACATGCCGTCCATGTAGTGGTCCCAGTGACCGGAAATCTTATAGAGATCGGACTTTGCCATCAGAGGCGTTCTCGTGCGGACATAGCCCCACTCGTTATCCTCGAGGTCTTCCATCCATCTCTGAAGCGTCATGATCATCTTCGTTCCCTTGGGCGTAAAGAGCGGAAGGCCCTGACCGATAACGTCGGCCGTCAGGAAAAGTTTCATCTCGCGGCCGAGCTTGTTATGGTCGCGCTTCTTAATATCCTCAAGATGGGCAAGATACTCGTCGAGGTCGGCATTCTTCGTGAAAGCCGTACCGTAGATACGCGTCAGCATCTTGTTCTTCTCGCTTCCTCTCCAGTAAGCACCTGAAGAAGAAATCAACTTGAATGCCTTAATCGGCTTCGTGCTCATCAGATGCGGTCCTGCGCAGAGATCAACGAATCCGCCCTGGTCATAAAACGAAAGTTCCGCATCCTCCGGAAGATCGTTAATGAGCTCAACCTTGTAAGGCTCGCCTCGCTTCTCCATCAGCTCGATTGCCTCGGCGCGGGAAAGCGTGAAGCGCTTCAGTTCGTTGCCTTCCTTGATGATCTTCTTCATCTCGGCCTCGATGGCGTCGAGTGCCTCGCGGTCCAGAGGGGCCATATCGAAATCATAATAGAAACCGGTGTCGATGGACGGACCGATGGCGCATTTGGCGTCGGGATAAAGTCTCTTCACCGCCTCGGCAAGCACGTGGCTGGTCGTGTGACGGTAAGCTGCCTTACCGGCTTCGTCGTTAAACGTTAAAATGTTCAGCGCGCAGTCCTTGTCAATGACGGTACGAAGGTCTGCAACCTTTCCGTCAACTTCGCCTGCGCATGCCATACGGGCGAGTCCTTCGCTCAGGTCCGCAGCGATGTCGATGATGCGCATCGGCTGCGCGTACTCTTTAAAAGAGCCGTCTTTCAAAGTAATTTTCATGTCTTCTTTCTCCTTTTCGTTGACTGTGAAAAACTCTGTCGGCAGGAATAAAAAATCCCTGTCGACACTTACGTATCAACAGGGACGAATTTCTTCGCGGTTCCACCCTATTTGACTTTCCGAAGAAAGCCCTCTTCATTGTGATGATAACGGAATCACCGGACCGGATTGGGGTCTCTCGGGAGGTGGTCTTCGGTCGTCTTCTTCCTTCGGCACTTCCAGCTCGCTTGCGCGGTGCCTTTCTCTGGCGGAGTCTTACGGCTTACTCTTCTCCTTCAACGATTTAACAGTAGTATAGCACCCGTACGGCGTTTGTCAAGGATAATCTGAAACTTACTTTACGAGTTCCTCCGCGCGGGCAAGCGCCGCGTCGATGTTCGGGAGGAAGTTCTCCGTTCCGATCAGCCGGTCGAAGCCGGCCTTCTTCATCACGCTCATCGGCTGCTCGTTGACATGCGACATCAGCACCGTCGTTCCGGCCTTCTTAAATGCCGTGCAGATATTAGTCAGGTTACGAAGCGCAGTCGCATCCATCGCCGGAACGTTGCGCATGCGGATGATTACGACCTTTTCCTCTGCATTAAGCGTAATGTGCGCAAAGCGGTCCGCAACGGCGAAGAACATCGGTCCGTTAATCTCATATACGCTGACGCCCTTCGGAACGGGCTTTAAGCCGTGCAGCTCGTCGGTCTGCTTCTCGTCCTCCGCAATGTAAGTCCAGGTACGGATTTCGGTTACTTCGGTCATTCTCTTTAAGAACAGGAACGCGGCAAGCACCATGCCGACTTCGATTGCGACAACGAGGTCAAATGCGACGGTCAGGCCGAACGTCAGAAGAAGAACAAGAATGTCGCTCTTCGGCGCGGTTTTGCAGATGTCGCGGAAATGTCTCCACTCGCTCATGTTGTAAGCGACCATGAAGAGAATCGATGCGATCACGGGCATCGGAATCAGCGACGCATACGGCATCAGAACGACAAGAATCAGGAGTAACGTAACGGAATGCACCATACCGGAAATCGGGGATCGTCCGCCGTTCTTCACATTTGCCGCAGTTCTTGCAATCGCGCCGGTTGCGGGAATTCCGCCGAACAGCGCGGATGCGATGTTACCGGTACCCTGCGCGATCAGCTCGGTATTCGAATTGTGGTGGCTTCCGATCATACCGTCCGAAACGACGCACGAAAGAAGCGACTCGATTCCGGCAAGCACCGCAATCGTAAAGGCACTCGGCAGAAGCTCTTTCACAAGCGCGAACGAAAACGCAGGGGCCGCGAACTTCGGAAGGCTTCTGGAAATCGTATACTGGTCTCCGATCGTATTTACCTTAAGCCCTGCAAGCTTAACAATCAAAACACCGACGATAACGGCAATCAAAGAGCCCGGAATCTTCTTGTTGATCTTCGGCCATACGATCTGAATCGCAAGCGCGAGAAGACCGATCAGAAGCGCCATGTAATTCCAGGATGAAATATTCTTCACGATGTTCAGCGCCTTGTCGACGGTCTCCACATTTTCCGTTCCCTCCGGATATGTAAGGCCGAGAAAATCCTTCACCTGGCCGATGGCAATCGTCACGGCGATACCCGCGGTGAAACCGGTCGTAATCGTGTACGGAATGTATTTGATCAGGGATCCGAACTTGAAAAGCCCCATCAGAATCAGAATGATACCTGCCATGATCGTGGCAAGCGCAAGTCCGCTCATCTGATAGCGTACGACAATGCCCGCAACGATTGTGGCAAATGCGGCGGTCGGTCCCGAAATGTTTACACGGCTTCCGCCCATCAGAGCGATGATGAAGCCCGCAACAATCGCGGTGTAAAGACCCTGCTCCGGTCCGACACCCGAGGCAATCGCGAGCGCTATCGAAAGCGGCAGCGCAATGATCGCCACGATGATACCGGCAACGATGTCCTTGATCACCTGTTCCTTTTTATAGCCCTTGAGGGCCGTCGTTATCTTCGGCTGAAAAATCTTCATGGAAAACCTCTCTTCTCCTTGTCTGTTACCGTCTGAAAGACACAACAAGTAGGAGTTTACTACTCCGAAAGGCGTTTCGCAAGAATGATATCAACCAAAAATCATCGGCACTTTACGGAAAATGTTATGGATTTTGTTGCTTTCCGAAAAAACAATATCATTTTCCGTAAGAATTGGGTATAATAAGAGGCATCACGGAAGCCCTGCGGCGGAAAGGACTTGCTATGTACTATCAGATTAAAAACACGCTTACGGAATGCGACGCTTCGGACATTAAAAACCGGAAAGTTCCTTATGTCGCGAACATCTCTTTGGAGGAGTTTGAGGAGAAGAAGGACCTGTTCGACATGGGCATCGACCTCGAGCTCGATTCGGACGATGACGAAGTCACGGACATTCAGGTAAACTACGATTCGCTGACCGGACGGTTCGCGATTCCGGATTTTACGAGTATCGAGAGCCCGCCGCATACCTTTCTCTTCGCAATCGACGAGCGCGGCATCGTTATTCTCGATGACGACGGCACCGCCCAGAAGATTCTCGACCGGATTCAGACGAGCAAGCGCTGGAAGCTGCCTTCGATTGAGCGCTTTCTTTACGATTTTCTTGAGGGCATCGTAACCGGCGACCTGATCACACTTGAGAAATACGAAAAGGAAATGGACGCGATGGAGGACCGCATTCTTTCGGGCGACCTCGACGGGATCATGGCGCGGCTTGTGGACATCCGAAGCGAGCTTCTCGACCTTCGCACGCACTACGAGCAGCTGATTGATTTAGGGCAGGAGCTCGAGGAAAATGAGAACGGCTTCTTCCAAACGAAGAATCTCCGCTTCTTCCGGCTCTTCATTGAGCGCGCGGCAAGACTGCAGTCCAATGTTGCTTCGCTTCGCGAGCATACGATGCAGGTGCGCGACCTCTATCATTCACAGCTTGAGGTCAAGCAGAACCGCAACATGTCGTTCTTAACGATCATTGCCACGGTATTCACGCCGCTCACGCTGATCACCGGCTGGTACGGCATGAACTTCAAGTACATGCCCGAACTCGACTTTAAATACTCCTACCCGATTGTCGCCGGCGTCTGTGTGCTGATTGCGACAACGATTCTGATCATTCTGAAAAAGAAAAAGTGGTTTTAACCACATGTTTTGATTATTTGCGCGTAATAATATGGTTTGGGAGCCTGTATGAAACAATTATTTAATGACGGCTGGACATTTGCCAAGTACTCTTTGGAGGCGTCTGCAGACGAACTCCTTTCGGGCTCTTATGCCCATCTTCTCTCCGCCCCGGCGCCGGTTGACATTCCGCATGACTGGCTGATCGGACAGGTGAACAATCTTTACGAGGACGGCATCGGCTGCTACCGGAAGCATTTTACGGTTCCGGCGGCAGGCTGCAGCTATCCGCTCGGCAACCATTCTCCAGGTAACAAATCTGCCGACGGCAATCCTTTCGGAAATCCCCGCTTCTTTCTTCGGTTTGAAGGCGTCTATATGGACTCGCGCTGCTACATAAACGGGCGCGAGGTTTTCGCGTGGCCTTACGGCTATACGACCTTTGAATTTGAGATTACCCCGTATCTGATTGACGGGGACAATGAGCTCGTCGTAACGGTCACCTATCAAAGCCCGAACACCCGCTGGTATTCGGGCGCAGGCATCTATCGGAATGTGTGGCTCCTCGGTAAATGTGACACCCATCTCGTCTCGGACGGCATCTATGTGTCTACGGAGCCGGCGTGCGAGGCGATGAACGCAGACGGCGTGTTTACAGGCGAAAGCAAAGTTACGATTGATACGGAAATTGCAGGCGATTATGCGGACGAAGTGCTGCTTCGGCAGACGCTAAGGGATGCCGACGGGGAAGCTGCTTCTTCGGTTGAATCGAGAGTTATGACTTCGGCGGAAAATCTGTCTGATGATACTTCGGCCGTCAAGGTCTGCACGCAGACGCTCTCCGTTTCGGATGCCCGTGCCTGGGACATCACCTCTCCCGCTTTATATGAACTGACAACCGAGCTGTACCTTCCGGGCGAAGGTGCGGAAGCACCGGTTCTGCTTGATTCTTATACGCAAAAGATCGGCTTCCGCTCGGTACGGATTGATCCGGATCAGGGGTTCTTCCTGAACGGACGCCATGTGAAACTGAAAGGCGCCTGTATGCACCACGACCTCGGCGCGCTCGGTGCGGCGGTCAACAAGGCGGCTACGAAGCGTCAGCTGCTCTCCCTTCTTTCGATGGGCTGTAACGCCGTCCGCACCTCCCACAATCCGCCTTCGGTCGAGTTCATGGACCTTTGCGACGAACTCGGCATTCTCGTGAATTCCGAGGCGTTTGATATGTGGGAGCTTCATAAAACCGAATACGACTACGCCCGCTTCTTCAAAGACCATTGGCGGGAGGATGTCCGCTCATGGATCCGCCGTGACCGGAACCGTCCTTCAATCTTCTTCTGGAGCATCGGCAATGAAATCTATGATACACACGGCGGCGACGGTCTTCGCATTACGAAGGAACTTCGTGACGCGGTCCGGGCACACGATTACCGTCACCACGCCTTTATTACCATCGGCTCGAACTATGTCGCCTGGGACGGCGCGCAGCAGTGCGCGGATCAGCTCGAGGCATCCGGCTACAACTATCTTGAGCGGCTCTATGACGAGCACCATAAGAAGTACCCGCACTGGTGCATTTACGGCAGCGAAACAAGCTCGACGGTACAAAGCCGGGGCGTGTACCATTTTCCGGCGGATGTAAGACTGCTGACGTTTGCGGACATGCAGTGTTCTTCGCTTTCAAACTGCTCGACGAACTGGGGCGCAAAGAATCCGACCGTTGTCATTACCGGTGACCGGGATACCCAGTTCAGCCTCGGCCAGTTCATCTGGACCGGCTGGGATTACATCGGCGAGCCGACGCCGTATCACACGAAGAATTCGTACTTCGGTCAGTGCGACACCGCCGGCTTCCCGAAGGACTCCTATTACATTTATCAGGCCGGCTGGACCGACGCCAAAACACACCCTATGGTGCATATCGTGCCGTATTGGGATTTCAATGTCGGGCAAACGATCGACGTCCAGGTGTTTTCGAACTGCCCGAAGGTGGAACTGTTTAAGGACGGCGTCTCCCTCGGCACGCGCGATATCGACCCGATTCACGGCAAAGAACTGCACGGCTCGTGGCAGGTTCCGTATGCTCCGGGCGAATTGTACGCGGTTGCTTATGACGCCGCAGGCAATATTGCCGCAACCGACCGGCAATGTTCCTTCAAAGACCCCGCAGAAATCATTTTAACGCCCGATAAGCGCGTTTTATCTGCAGACGGCGAGGATATGGCCTTCCTAACCGTTACGCTCAATGACGCGGACGGAAGGCCCGTTCACAACGCCCGTAACCGCATGAATGTTACCGTTAGCGGCGCTGCCCGCCTTGTCGGCCTTGATAACGGCGATTCGACCGATTACGACGAATACAAAGGCACTTCGCGGAGACTGTTCTCTGGGAAGCTTCTTATCATGCTCGCGGCCCGCAAGGAACCCGGCGAGATAACCGTGAAAGTTACATCCGCAGGTCTTCCGGATGCGGAGCTTAAATTTCAGGCGGTAATGCCTGTTTACGGCAAATGCTCCGCTTCCGACAGTTCCGATGCGGCTTTCGGCAGTACCGGCAATGCATCCTATCGTTCCGCCGTCTGCGCTTCCTTCGAGAACTCGCTCCGGATTACCGATCCGGCCGTTCTTAACGAGGTTCCGGTCCGTAAGATTGCGCTGACGCTTTCCGCTCTTTGCAAAAGCGCGCATCAAGAAATCTCTTCTGTTCCGTCCGAAGGTTGCCCGAAAGAGACCGTCGCCTCTCCTGCCGTCCTCACCCCGGACTGCCGGGAACTGGTTGTGAACGCGGAACTCTTCCCCGCCAATACGACGTTCCGCGATATTACATTCCGTGTTCTCACGAAAGACGGTATTGATTCCGCCGCAATCCGCGTTGCGCCCCGCGAGGACGGGCGCTCTGCTCTGGTTACGGCGCTCGGCGATGAGGAAACCTGCTATCTGTACGCATTTGCCGCAAACGGGAAGCCGCACGCCGACGTCATCTCCTCTTTGGAACTTCGAAGTGACGGTCTCGGCCGCGCAACAGTCGATCCGTACGCATTTGTCAACGCGATCCGCTATGACGCAAGCAATCAAAAACCCACGCTCAGCTTCGACGGCGGGGCATTTACCGCGGACGAACCGACGTGGGTAAGATATGACAATATTGATTTCGGCGATTACGGTTCCGACACGATTACGATTCCGATCTTTTCGTTCTCGGATGTTGTTCCGATTGAAGTCTGGGAAGGAACTCCCGGCGAAGGCGAACTGCTCTTCCGCGGACAATACGAAGCGAAAAGCATTTATAACACGTATCAATCGAACACGTTTAAACTCTCAAAGCGTCTGCGCGGCGTAACGAGCCTCTCGATATGCGTTCCGTTTAAACTGTCGCTGCACGGATTTGTCTTTACACGCATCGATAAAGCATGGGCCGAGATTGGCGTTACCGAGCTCGTTCATGCAAGCGGCGATGCCTACCGCGTGGAACCGGACGGTATCTACGGCATCTCGAACAACGTCGACCTCGGCTTCGGCACATTCGACTTCGGTGAGCGCGGCGCCCGCTCGATTACCGTTACCGGCCGTTCGCATGCCCCGCAGTGCACGATTCATCTGCATTTTACGAAGGACGGAAATACCGAAACGCAGATTATCGACATTCCTAAGACGGCTGAGGCGGAAACGTTCGCATTTGCCCTTGAGCCCGTGTTCGGGACCTGCGTCGTGAACTTCATATTCCTTCCGGGAACCGATTTTGATCTGAAATCGTTCCGGTTTGATTAGTGCTGCTCGGGAACGCCTCCGGCCGCCTCGATTCCCTTTCGGATTTCCAATGCCCTTTTCTCGGTTATCCCCGATTTCTCGGCATACGACATCCAACCGGATACCGTTTCCCCGGTTAACTGAATGACCTGCCTGCAGAAAGGTGCGGACAGTCCCATCGATCGGCCGCATGCGGTCAAATCTTCCTTTGTAATTCCGCCTGAACGTCCGTTTACAGTCATCTGATGATTTGAAATCCAGCGGTTATCCGGATGGAAGGCAAATGTAAGATCATAAGCAGGAGAAACACTCCACACCCCGCGGCGGTTCATCATGAACGCCGCGTTTTTTACATGATCGTCGCAGTTTCCCGAAAGCACACAGTACACCATGCGGCGGAATATCTGCTCTATGCCCTTGCGCCCGACACCGAGTTTCACTGCCATATCGGCATATGTTTCATAGCTGCAAAGATTCGGAACATTGTAATCATAATGACCGAGCGCGGCAAGCGTCTGCATATGAATCTTATCGCCGTTCTTTCGGTCAAACCTTTTTGTCATGAAGTGGTTCAGTCCGTCTTTCTCATAAATCCGGCATTCACTCATCTCAATACCGAGATCCTTGGCCATCAGATAATACGCATATTCTATCAGAGAATACTGCCTGCCGTCCGAAAGGTTGTGATCACCGTTGTCCGTGACCCCGTCAAATTTTATAATCCAATATTCAAACCCGTCGCCGGCATCCAGTTGACCGGACTTCACTTCTCCGGTTTTCTCATTCCATGCGACAATTGCTTTTGCACGGGCTCCGCCCGCCGAAGATCCGATTTCCATCAGCTGCGCAATACTTGCATCGCGGTCCCGAAGAATTCTGTTCTCCTTCCCGCTCAATACATCTGATGCCAGGTTGGTCATCTCGGTCACGTCAACTTCCTGATTCGACCATGCGGGTCCGGTCGCCGGAGCATACTCCAAGGCTCCCATTCCTCTCCGGCCGGTATAGCAAAGCCTTTCGATTGCGGAAAATGATTCCGCAGGTCTGCCCTTTTCCGACAGCCAGCGGTTAATCACGGCGTTGCCGAAACGGTCCGGTAATGAATCCGCAAACAGTCCGGGAACTCCGCGAAATGCATCCGTACGATTTAATTCCGGAAAAGCATAGATTCGATCCGAAAGCGGCATCTTAAACGGTGACAGTTCAATTCTGCTTCTTTGAAAACTCCTATCATATTCAAAACTCGCCGTATTGTCGCCGCTCTTCTGATGAAGTACTCCGATTCTTGTTCCCCACAGAAAAACTTCAGCGGTTTCAATCATTGCTCATCCCCCCATTTCCATTCGCCGCTCTTCTCGGCAGCCTTCGAAGCACGTTCCCTCGGTTTATAGGTGTCAAGATACCGTGACGGTCTCTCCTCCGGGTCCGGAAGCAGTTCCTCAAAATGTGCGGCGATTCCGAGCGCTTTCATCAGTTTCACGAAATTGCAAAGACCGATATCGCTTCCGGTTTCAAAGCGGGCGATGGTGCCGACGGAAACCATGGCTGTCTCTGACAGTTCCTCTCTGGTCATCGGATAGGAAATACGGTATTGCCGGAACCGGTTGGCCAGTTCCGCCGTGATTGCTTTCTCCGTAAGAGTTTCATTAATTCTCATAGTGTTCCGCCCTCTCTTTCTTCTTCCCTCTGTCCCCATTATACCGTGTTCCATTTTAAAAGTCAATATATTATATTTTACATCATTAAATCGCTGTTAAAATATCATATATTGTATTTTGCACACAAAACTAAGGCGGAACAGATACCCTGTTCCGCCCCTATTTCTATTCTCCCACCGCATGTTCTCCAACCGCATGTGCTCTCAGTTCGGCGAGAATCTGCTGAAAACGCTCGTCGTCCCGAATGTAATCAAAAACTTCCTTGGTTAAAAGCAAATGCAATTGATAATTTGCATTGTTGCCGGTATAGTTCTTGGACACATCCTCTTTTCTCTGCTTCAGACGATTTACCATCAATGACGTATAATCAAAACTCTTATCCCTGACCCGGTCAAACGCAAGCGTATGCCTGCAGCATTCCTTCAACATTTCGATTGTCTTATCGGCTTCCTGAAACTCGGAATGAACAAATGCCAGGCAGTAGTAATAATGTGCCACATAACAGTTGTAAAAACCGAGATTCCCGTCGGAATAAAGACGTTTCATGATGTCAATGGCAAATGAGTACGCTTCAATCATCTCCTCATAGCTGAGCCGTTTCTTATGCGGCATCACGGATGCCTCCTGCGCCGCCACAAGAATCAGGTCCCGCACGTATTCCTGAATCGCTGCGACCCCTTCTTCCCCGCTTAAGATATCGCAACGCAGATCGACACGGTTTCCGATAAAGTCTCCTGCCATATCCGCATATTGAAGTGCCTTCTCATCATCGTTTCCTCTGTACGCATTGCAGATACATATGATGGCATCCTCACGAAGCTTGTTATCCGTTGACTTACTGAGGATTTTTTCTCCGAGTTCAATCGTCTGTTTCATCCTTTCTTCCGGCATCACGCCGACCGTATCGCTCCAGATTGCGTACATCAGTTTTTTCATAACCCTGCAGTCATTCGGAAATTCTTTGTATGCCTTTTCCCAAAGCTCGAGGTCCTTCGCCGTCTCGCCGTCGAAACCGTACTGTCTGCTTTCCTCCAGGTATGCGTTGTACCGTTCTTCAATCCGGGCACTGTCAACGTTCAGCAGTTCATCCACGGTAACATCAAAATAAAGCGCAATCTTCGGAAGCAGCGTGATATCCGGGTACCCTTCACCGCGTTCCCATTTGCCGACGGACTGCGGCGTGATGCCGAGATGATTGGCAAGCGCCTCCTGCGTTACATTCTTCTGCTGACGGAGCGTACGCAGTTTATCTTTCAGATTAATATCCATAAAATTCCCTTCTTTCCTTTGCATTATTCCGTGATCACTTGTCTATGATTATAATAGCATAAATCACCGTTTTCAAACATCGGAAAGTATGATATTCGTTGTTTTTTACAACCGCTCGTTGTTTTTATGAAAAAGACGGAGCATTTTACCGCTCCGCCTTTGTTGATCCGTTTATTCTTCCGCCTTATACTCCATCAGGTCCCCCGGCTGACAGTCGAGTACCCTGCAGATTGCCTCGAGTGTCTCAAACCGGATACCTTTCATCTTGCCGGTTTTCAGATTGGACAGGTTGACATTGGTCATGCCCACCTTTTCCGCCAATTCGTTCAAAGATATCTTGCGGTCCGCCATCATGCGGTCCAGTCGAATAATGATGCCCATAACTCCCTCCTGCTCACTTATTCTACCGCATTCAGGCAATGCTGTCCACATCTTCCTGCAGTCTCACGCCGTGGTCGAAGACCTGCGCAAGAATCATAATGGCAACGCCGATTGCAAACATATAGAACGAGGTCATTGTCAGCCTGATACTTGTATGTTCGAACCGGAAGAAGCTCATCAAAAACCATACCAGTCCGGGAATGATTGAGAGGCCGAACTGCAGGGCGCCGATCCATCGGATGCGCCTCGCGTTCTTCTTTGTAAACGGTGTTCCGTCCGCGGATGCGACGGCAACAACGATTGCGATAATCAGCATGGCGCCGAGCAGAATCGCGTAACTGAGATTCTTCGCCTCGTCCATAAGCACACAGTAACGGATATCCTGATTGCCGTTTTCGTCCGTAACGGCATACCGGTTATAGTCGATATCCCACATACGCTCATTGTTTTTGTAGAGACTGTAAACCTTCCGGTTACCTGCCGGATCGGTATCCTCTTCATATCGGATTTCATAGCTGTCATCCTTCGATAAAACAGCCGTAACAAAATCCTTCGCGCGGAAAATGAGAACCATTACGATCGCCAGCGAGATAATCGCCGTAAACTGCATCCGTCTTATTCTTCTTTTCGCTTCCTTACTTAACGTTTCCTTTTTCATGACCTATCCTCCAAACAGTATTCTTTCGATTCATTCAATGCATTGGATTCCTCTTCGATGATTCAACAATATCATACCGTTTAAAGTTTGTCAATACATTTTTAAAGTTTCGCTTTAAATATTTATATTAAAAATGAGGAATGGTATGACCCATTCCTCCTGCAAGTCTTTCTTATACCAGATCCGCGAACCCGCACCCGACGGTTTTAATAAGATCCTGCGGCGACAGTTCTACCTGGAAGCCGACTTTGCCGGCGCTCACGAACATTTTCTCAAGCGGCTCCGCCGTCTCGTGGATGAAGGTCTTGAACGCTTTCTTCATGCCGATCGGCGAGCATCCGCCGTGCACGTAGCCGGTCAGCGGAAGCAGCTCCTTCTGCTTGATCATCTCAATCGATTTCTCGCCGGCGGCTTTGGCCGCCTTCTTCAGCTCCAGTTCGGCAGCCACGGGCACGACAAATACGTAGTACTGCCCCGTTTTGCCGCGCGTCACAAGCGTTTTGAATACGTGCGCGGGGTCTTCCCCGAGAAGCGCCGCAATCTCCTCTCCGGTCATCGTCGCGTCGGGCGTGTAGGAGTGGCTCTCGTAGGCGACCTTCTTCTGGTCGAGCACGCGCATCACATTGGTCTTCTCATTTGGCTTCATAATATGGTTCTCCTGTCATGAAACAACTGCCGGGAAGGTCCCGGCAGTCGCAGTCATTTATTTACTCTCTTCTTCAAGGCGCTCGCTCATCTTCACTTCCACAACAACCTTCTGGTCGTAGCAGGAGAACATGGCGTCCACTTTGTCCTTGTCAGGCTTCGGCGTGATCAGGCTGACGATCGGAACAAGGATCAGACCGCCTACCATCGAAACAACGCCGGAGTTAATGGAGGACTTGAAAATGTAACCGAGTACCGCGCCGTTAAAGGAAATTGCGCCGAAGGAGCAAAGGAGCTGGATTACGGTCATGCAGGTGGCAAATGCGAAGCATACCGCAACGGCAGCCTTCGTAATCTTCTTCGAGTACAGACCGTACAGGAACGGAGCAAGGAATGCGCCTGCAAGCGCGCCCCATGAAACACCCATCATCTGTGCGATGAACGTAATGTTGAAACGATCCTTCAGAACCGCGATCACTGCGGAAACGATTACGAAGAAAACGATAAATACACGCATGGTGAAGACTTTCTTCTTCTCGTCCATCTTCTCTCCTGCAGCCGGAGCAACAACGTCCAGCGTCAGCGTCGAGCTCGATGTAAGAACGAGTGAGGAAAGCGTCGACATCGAAGCGGCAAGAACAAGTACGATAACGATGGCGATTACAAGGTCGGGAAGCTCGCGGAGCATTGCCGGAATAATGGAGTCGAAAAGGATCGTGCCGTCGGGCTTCTTCTTAATGAACTCCGAATCCGCGAACAGTCTGCCGAAGCCGCCGAGGAAGTAGCATCCGCCTGCAACAACGATGGCGAAAAATGTGGAGATGATCGTGCCCTTCTTAATCGCGTCCTCATTCTTGATGGAGTAGAATTTGCCGACCATCTGAGGAAGTCCCCAGGTACCGAGGGAGGTAAGCAGAACTACGAACAGCAGCGCGAACGGATGAGGTCCGAAGAAGCTTGTGAAAGCGCCGTTCAGAACCGGGCCGCCCGGAAGCGGTGCGCTCTCCGCGGAAAGCTTGCTGACAGCTTCGGAGAAACCGCCCTGGCTCAGCAGTACGGATACGACAACAGCGATGATGCCGACCAGCATGATGATGCCCTGAATGAAGTCGTTCACGGCGGTAGCCATGTATCCGCCGAAGATTACGTAGATAGCGGTCAGCACTGCCATGATCAGGATTACAACCCAGTAAGGGATCGTAAATACGATGTTGAAAAGGCTCGACAGACCGTTGTAAAGTGAAGCGGTGTAAGGGATCAGGAAGACAAATACGATGATGGAAGCGATAATCTTCAACGCCTTGCTCTGATAACGCTTCTCAAAGAAATCGGGCATCGTCTTCGTATCGAGATGTCTCGTCATAACACGGGTACGGCGTCCGAGGATCTCCCATGCAAGAAGGGAACCGATGAACGCATTTCCGAGACCGATCCAGGTCGAGGAAAGACCGAAATTCCAGCCGAACTGACCGGCATAACCGACAAAGATAACGGCCGAGAAATACGAGGTACCGAAGGCAAATGCGGTAAGCCACGGGCCTACGTTACGGCCGCCGAGTACGAAACCGTTTACGTCGGTCGCATGCTTTCTGCAGCGGAATCCGACGAAGATCATCAGTGCGAAGAAACACACCAACAGGGTACAGGTCAAAGGGATCAACATGTTTTTACTCTCCTTATTGTGGGGGATTTTTCTATATCGGACAAATGCGGCACTTCGCACTTTCGCACTCTAAAGCACCGAGTTCTTTGGTCGAAAGATTGTGGGGCGGGAAGCCCCACAACTTATTTCAATCTTATTCTCGGAACCGGTTCCGCGGGTAAGCCGCAGGGACAGCTCCCGGGCCTTTCAGGCCACTTACGGACTACTTAATCTGCGCCTCTACCAGACTGCCGCCGCAGAACTGCTTACGAAGCTTCGGCTTTTCAATCTTTCCGGTAGGGTTACGCGGTACGTCCATGAAGACGATCTGACGCGGTCTCTTATATCTGGGCAGGTCAAGGCAGAAGTTGTTGACCTCTTCCTCGGTCATGCTCATGCCCTCTTTTACCTGGATAACCGCCAGCGTAACTTCGCCGAGACGCGCATCCGGAACACCGATTACGGCTACGTCCGCGATCTTGTCATTTGCCCGCAGATAGTCTTCAATCTGAACGGGGTAGATATTCTCGCCGCCCATGATGATAACGTCTTTCTTGCGGTCTACGAGGTAGATAAAGCCTTCCTCGTCCTGCTTTGCCATATCGCCGGTGTAAAGCCATCCGTCGTCGGAAAGAACGGCCTTGGTCGCCGCCTCATCCTTGTAGTAGCATTTCATGACGCCGGGGCCCTTAACGGCAAGCTCTCCGACCTCACCCTGCTTAACGCTCTTGCGGTTCTCATCCACGATATCGCACTCCCAGCCGAAACCGGGAACGCCGATCGCGCCGACTTTTCTTATATTCTCGATTCCGAGATGTACGCAGCCGGGTCCGATGGACTCGGACAGACCGTAGTTCGTATCATAATCATGATTCGGAAAATGCTCCTTCCACCGCTTGATAAGGCTCGGCGGAACGGGCTGTGCACCGACATGCATCAGTCTCCACTGGGACAGCTCGTATTTCGTTACATCGATCTCTCCGCGGTCGATCGTATCGAGAATATCCTGCGCCCACGGAACAAGCAGCCATACGATAGTCGCCTTCTCGCGGGATACCGTCTCAAGGATCCACTCGGGCTTTACGCCGCGAAGCAGAACGGCTTTGCCGCCTACCAGAAGGCTTCCGAACCAGTGCATCTTCGCGCCGGTATGATAAAGCGGCGGGATACAGAGGAACACGTCGTCGTGCGTCTGGCCGTGATGGTTCTGCTCGGTACGGCAGGACGAAACAAGTGCGCGGTGCGCGTGAAGGATCGCCTTCGGGAATCCGGTCGTGCCGGACGAGAAGTAGATTGCCGCATCGTCATCATCCGTCAAAGCAATGCCGGGGTTCTTCGAAGTGCAGTATGCGGCGTATTTTTCGTAACTGTCGGCAAATGACGGGCAGTCCTCTCCGACATAGAACATCTCTTTAATCTTGGGAATCCGGTTCGCGATGTCTTCGATACGGCCGATGAATTCGGGGCCGAATACGAGGACGCTGCAGTCCGCCAGATCAAGGCAGTACTTGATCTCATCGGCGGTGTAACGGTAGTTCATCGGAACGGCAAGCGCGCCGGTCTTCAGAACGCCGAAGTAAATCGGAAGCCACTCAAGGCAGTTCATCAAAAGGATTGCAACCTTGTCGCCCTTCTTAACGCCGCGGCTCAAAAGCAGGTTCGCGAAACGGTTGGACTTGCGGTCGAAATCCTCCCATGTCATCTCGCGGCGGTATTTCTCGTCACGGTCGCTCTCAATCAGCTCATATTCACGCCAGGTACGGCTCTTCTGCTCCGCCGGGTTGATCTCAACGAGACAGACCTCGTTCGGATAGAGCTCGGCGTTTCTTACAAGAAATTCGGTAATCGGCATTGTTCTCTCCTAAAACCGCGGCGAGGCTTCATCCATCCTGCCGCTTTTCGTTTATTTCCGTAAAAGAAGCATGTACCCTTTTAAGGCATACATACCTCTCACAATTCGTTCGGTCAAAGTGTAACACTTTAACGCGTTAAAGTCAAGAATAATCTTCACATTTTCCGTAATATTCTTTTTCATGGAATATCCCCTGAAAAAAACCGGGCAGAATAATCTGCCCGGTCCGTTAATCCCGTAAACCGTCACGCGTTTTGCTGTTCCCGCCTGTATAGAATGACCATTACAAGGCTCATGATCAGGAATCCGCCGAAGAGGCCGCCCAGATGAGCGGATATGTCGGTATTGCCCTGTTCCTCTACGAATAACGCTATGTATATGTTTACAATGACACAGATAAATACAAGCACATCGAGATACGGCTTACGTTCCGCCAGCCAGTAGCCGTCGAACGAGCGGCCGATGAACATTCGGAAGAATGCCGCTCCGGCAAGTGCCATGATGGCGCCGGAAGCTCCGCCTGCCACGATGGTCCGCTGATCAATTTCATAGGAGAACCAGCCGATCTGCACGATTTTCGGAGAATCGGCCATAACGACACCGCGGTAAAGAAGGGACACTATGCTTGCAACGAGCCCTCCTCCGAAGTAGACAGCAAGGTAAGCTCTTCTGCTGATCCTCCTCTCGAGCCAATAGCCGATGATCAGCAGTACAAGCATGTTCGAAAACAGATGCAGAAAATTAATATGTATGAACATGGAGGTGAACATCTGCCATACTTTTCCGCCCCTGATCGTGGAATTCCAGCTGGATGCAAACAAATTCCACTGTCTCTCAATACCATCCGAGCCGCTTGTTGCCTGAGGACAGAAATAAAATATTACGTTCAATAACACCAAGGCAAGCGTAAAAAAACAACTCTTCAGACTGTACGCCGATTCCTCGAAAAAGCCGTCCGGCATATAGCCTCTCGCTTTATTGATATGAACAACCGGTGTCGAAAGCTCAACCGAACTGCTGCTCTGTACCGGCGCCGGAGGTGAAATCTTCTTATTGAGTTCGGCACGAATATCCGCAAAATCCTCCGGCTGTCCGCTTCTCACGATGATTCTTCCCGCCGGCGTGATGATCCAGAACTTTGTTCCTTCGCCGAAAAGCGCGTACTTGGCAAGTTCGGACGTGATGAAAAATGTAATGACCGAGATTACCGCACATCCGTCGGCTGTCAGCCGTTCCTGAGTCCATGCAATCATCGTACGATGCAGTTCCTTCGTCAATCGGCCGTCCGTTTCCTCACAGTCAGCCACAATGATTCCGAAGCCCTGACCATGATCCTTTTTCACATAAATCGGGAACCCTTCCGGTCCGTTCGGAAGAGCCGAAAAGCCCATTTTCACCAAAAACTCCAGTATATCCTCTGTCATCTTTATCCCCCTGTGTATGATTTTATTCTCTCCGTCCGTACGTGAATCCGCGGTCTCCCTCGAACTCGCGGGGAGTCAGGGATACGTATACGACGCCCTGAGGACGGACCTCAAGGGAAACGGTTACTTTGCCGCCGCGCGACTTCGTAAGAACATCACTAGCGCAGAGCGGATAAGCGAATTTGTGGATCAGTTCCACCTGCTCCTTTGACGGGTTCTTCGGCTCGCCGAGGTCATGCCATGCCTTCTGCGGGTTGCAGGTGACCCAGTCGACGGTCTCGCTGATCATCGTGTATTCCTTCACGTCGGCGGGAAGCTTCACATTTACCGGAAGCGTCTCGTCGTTCGACATGTTCCAGAAGATTGCTTCGTAGCCGCCCTGACGGGTCTTTACGATAACCGCGTTCTTACCCTTATAAACGCATTCCGTCGCGTCATCCTGAAGTCTCTTATAGAAGGCAAATGTCCAGAACGTCGGCTTCGGGATGCAGCCGTGCGCTACGAGACCGAATCCGCCGTGGAACAGCGAGAACGGTACGCCGTTCTCCTCGAAAACGTCGCCGAACGTCCAGTAGGAATAAGAATACGAGGTCTCGCCGAGGCGCTCGAGCTGATAAGCAAGATAAGCCGCATTCTCGTTCGTATCGTGCAGCGGGTTGGTAGGCGTATAGGAGGTGTTGAACTCCGTCAGATGCATCTCCATGCCCTTGAACTCCTTATAGGAGTCGATAATGTCGCGGGAACTCTGCAGATTCTCAAACCCGAGCTCCGGATCGGACAGCTGCTGATAGGTGTAGTGGCCGTCGAACTTCGGCATCTCGGTCGTATAATGATGTCTCGTCGCGAAATCGGGCTTTAAGCCTTCCTTCTTACAGAAATCGAAGAATCCCTTCATCCATTCCTTATCGCGGACGCCGCAGATTGCCGGACCGCCGACGCGGAAACGCTTGTCAAGCTTCTTGATCGCAAGGAACGTCTCCTTAAACAGGCGGAAGTACTCTTCCATGTTCGCGTCTTTCCAGAATCCCGGAAGGTTGGGCTCGTTCCATACCTCGATCGGCCAGGAATAAACCTGCTCGCCGTAACGCTTTACGAGGTGCGCAAGCGTTGCGGTAACCATATCCGTCCAGTCCCTGTAATCCTTCGGAGGCGTCGTATTGCCCTTCCAATAAAAGATCGTATTGTCGCCGCTCGCCATCTCCTTCGGCATGAATCCGAGCTCGAGGAAAGGTACGATATTCCGCTCCAGATACGCATCCATGATGCGGTCCAGATACGTGAAGTTATACTCGATCGTAATCTCGCCGGTGTGCCAGTTCTTGCGCTTCTGGTAAATCGCAAGGTCGTCCGTGAACAGTCCGTGTCCGCGGATATGCTTAAATCCGATAATGTCCTGGACAAATGAGAGTTCCTTCAGATACTCTTCCGTAAGCGCCAGGCCTGCGCGGCCGGTGCCGACGCAGAAATCCACATTGTTCCAAAAGGATACCTTCTCATTGCCCTTCAAAGAAATGTCTAATTTCATCTGCCGTAACCCCTCTCTGTATTGTTGCGCCGGGTTTTCACCCCAACGAAAATGAGACGGTATGCCGTAACATACCGTCTCACATTATACATCATTTTCCGTATATTTGTAAAGTTTGGGGAACTTCGTCAAATACACTTTGAAGGTACTGATTACTTGTAGAGATCAACAAGCTTCAGCAGGTGCTGGTAACGCTCGTTTGCAACCTTCTCGGACTCTGCGAACAACTTCTCTGCTCTCTCCGGGAACGGCTTTACAAGACGGGTGTAACGGGACTCGTTGTTCAGGAACTCCTGATACGTTCCGTCGCCTTCCTTGGAGGTAAGGGTGAACGGATTCTTGCCTTCTGCCTTAAGAGCAGGATTGAAGGAGAACAGGTTCCAGTAACCGGCCTTAACAGCCTTCTTCATCTCATCCTGGCAGTGGTTCATGCCGCCCTTTGCGATTCCGTGGAGTTCGCAGGGAGCGTAGCCGATGATAAGGGAAGGACCGTTGTAAGCCTCAGCCTCCTGCAGAACCTTAACGGCCTGAGCAGGGTTAGCACCGAGTGCGATCTGAGCTACATATACGTAACCATACTGCATAGCAATCTCGGAAAGGCTCTTCTTGCCGATTTCCTTACCGGCTGCGGCAAACTGACAAACCTCACCGATATTGGAAGCCTTAGAAGCCTGACCGCCGGTGTTCGAGTACATCTCGGTATCGAATACCATTACGTTTACGTTCTCGCCGGAAGCAAGTACGTGGTCAAGTCCGCCGTAACCGATATCATATGCCCAACCGTCGCCGCCGAAGATCCATACGGACTTCTTAGCGAGGTAATCCTTCTTCTCAAGAACTTCCTTGCAGAGGTCGCAATCGCACTTCTCGAGCTCAGCGATCAATGCAGCCGCATCAGCGGAGTTCTTCTGGGTGTCATCCTTCGTTGCAAGGAATGCAGCGATAGCATCCTTCAGAGAATCGGAAGCGTCGCCGGCAGCGATCTCTTCGAGCTTGGCAATAGCCTGGTCACGAAGAACCTTCTGGCCGAGATACATACCGAAACCGTGCTCAGCGTTATCCTCGAAGAGGGAGTTGGACCAAGCCGGACCCTTCTTGCTGTCCTTGTTTACGGTGTAAGGAGACGTTGCAGCCGGGCCGCCCCAGATGGAGGAACAACCGGTCGCATTGGAAATGTACATATGCTCACCGAACAGCTGGGTGATCAGACGTGCGTAAGAAGTCTCTGCACAACCTGCACAGGAGCCGGAGAACTCAAGCAAAGGCTGGTTGAACTGAGATCCCTTAACTGCGGGCATCGTATCCGCAACAGCCTTCTTGCCTACATTTGCTACAAGGTAGTCAAATACGGGCTGCTCTGCTGCCTGAGATTCCTGAGGAACCATAGCGATAGCGCCTACCGGACATACGGTGATACACTCACCGCAACCCATACAGTCAAGCGGGGAAACAGTCATCGTGTACTTGTACTCGCTTGCCTTAGGCTTCGTATCCGCAAGCTTGATGGATGCGGGAGCAGCCTTAACCTCGTCCTCGGAAAGAAGGAACGGACGGATCGTAGCATGTGAGCAGACAAATGCACACTGGTTACACTGGATACACTTAGCAGCATCCCACTCGGGAACGGTAACTGCGGTACCGCGCTTCTCGTATGCGGAAGCACCGGTCTCGAACTGACCGTCAGCGATATCCTTGAATGCGGAAACAGGGAGGCTGTAACCATCCATGAGACCGATCGGATCAAGAAGCTTGTTAACCATCTCAACGGTTGCGGGACGGCCGGTACGCTCAATCTTCTTAGGAGCGTCAACTGCGGTAGCCCAGTCAGCGGGAACCTTAACTTCATGAATAGCGTCTACACCGGCATCAATTGCCTTGTAGTTCATCTCTACTACTGCGTCGCCCTTCTTAGCGTAGGACTTCTTAGCAGCAGCCTTCATGTATTCAACAGCCTCATCGATCGGCATAACATTGGCAAGCTTGAAGAATGCGGACTGGAGAATCGTATTGGTTCTCTTGCCCATACCGATTTCGATTGCCTTGTCGATAGCGTTGATCGTGTAAAGCTTGATGTTGTTCTTTGCAATGTACTGCTTAGCTTCAGCAGGCATATGCTGGTTGAGCTCTTCGTCGCTCCACTGGCAGTTGATCATGAAGATTCCGCCCGGCTTAACGTCCTGAACCATCTTGTAACCCTTGATTACGTAAGACGGATTGTGGCATGCTACGAAGTCAGCCTGGTTGATGTAGTAAGGGCTCTTGATCGGCTTGTCACCGAAACGAAGATGGCTGATCGTGATACCGCCGGTCTTCTTGGAGTCATACTGGAAATATGCCTGGATGTACTTGTCGGTATGGTCACCGATGATCTTGGTGGAGTTCTTGTTCGCACCAACGGTACCGTCACCGCCGAGACCCCAGAACTTGCACTCTACGGTACCCTTTGCAGAGGT
>JAFZUW010000025.1 GCA_017618195.1 Lachnospiraceae bacterium | reverse complement strand
GTGTTCAGTCCCCCGTGCCAGAAGTGATCGTTCCGGTCGTCCCGTTCGAAGATGAATTCGTCGCCGACATTGTAACAGGGACACATCCCGGCTTCCGGGTCGGCACAGTATTGTTTTTGCAGTTCCGGATAAAGTTTCTTGTCGATGACCGTGACTTTGACCTTATATTTCATGTTTTCCTCCAGGAATTTCCTTTGTGATAAGTTTTTCGGGACAAGATCGGTTTCTATGCGTTTACAACCATGAAAAGACGGGGAAACGGTATTACGATCCGTCCATTGGAGCGGGGATGATAATATTGACGAAAGCGGCGTTCGATTTCAGCCAGGAATTCAGGTCTTTCCTCCGATGATAAACCGGCGAGGTAAGGCCGCAGGCGGCTTCCGCAATACCATTTGACGACTTCCGCACAACTGTTCATGATGTGCATGTAGGAAGTTTGCCAGATCGAGAACCGATCCGTGATGCCGGAAAGGATATCGTAATACTCTTCCGGTCGGTAAGCAAACAGGTCCTGTTCGCGGCACGCACGGATTTTATCCTTCCACGGAGAATCTTCGGACATTTCCCTGAGGATCACCGAAATGGGCATATCCGATGTCATCGGGATCTGGACGGCCAGAACACCACCTGGATTCAGCTTCGGGAAGAGATTGGGAAACAAACTTTTGTGATCGGGAATCCATTGCAGGCAGGCATTGGAAAAAATCACATCGTAGGTTTCGCCGATTTCCCCGCAGTCAGGAGTCAGGGAAACAATATCGAAGGCCAGTTCCGGATATTGCCTCCGGGCTTGTTCGATCATATTGGAAGAACTGTCAACGCCAAGGATGTCGGCCGCAGGAAAACGTTCCCGGAGCACGTGCGTGCTGTTGCCGGGCCCGCAGCCGATATCCAGAACCGAGGACGGATTTTTCAGTTCTATCCGGGCGGCAAGGTCCCGTGACGGCTGAGTCCTTTCCTGTTCAAATCTCAAATATTGTGCCGCATCCCAATCCGTTGCGGCGGCAGTTTGATTTTCTCCGTTCATTTTTATACGCCATGTTGTTTTCAAAGTGAATCATGCTTCATGAATCCGTTTGCCGGTGATATGCTCAGGAATGAGGCAAAGTACCTGAACTCGCGCGCCCGCCATTTGGATCTCTTTTTCGATATCTTCCTCACTGGGGTTGAAACGGCGGGCAAGCTCCCGGCAGAGGTCCAGAGCAAATGCGTGATCCTCCACGAATCTGATGCGGCCGAAAACCACCACGCTGCGGAAGGTATACGCCCAGCCGCCATCGTCTTGAACGCCAGCGTCAATGACCGTAAAGGAAACGCGGGAATCCCGCCGCAGTGCGTCGATCTTGTGTCCTTCCTTCGCCCCGTGGAAGTAAATGCAGCCGTCTTCTTTGCGATAGTGCGGGTTCAGCCAGATCCCATACGGCCAGCCATCGTCTCCCGTCATAGAAAGGACGCCGCGCTTCGCATTTGCCAGTATTTCCAGCGCCTCCGCATCGGGAAGCTGCTGTTTGATCCGCCTCATCGGTCTGAACATCGTTTTTCCCCAATCATCTTTTTCGTTATTTGCCGGGAATCGCCCCGATCCCCTGCAAGATCCCAGCGATGCCGGTCGCGGCGACATCGTCGACGATCTTTCCCT
>JAFZUW010000024.1 GCA_017618195.1 Lachnospiraceae bacterium | reverse complement strand
TCTCGCCCTTGATATGCGCCGCGGCGTTCGTGTGAACTACACCACGAAAGCGGGATAATTCCCGATCTTCCTTCTCGGAAGGTAAAAGAAATCGAGTGGTGATAACCAAATCCGTTATCACCACTCGACATGTTCGAGTGACCACGTTTGGGCTAATGCCGATTGCTTTATTGCCAGAGACGCTGACGCAGTTCGCTCAACAGGAATAAAGCACCAGCAGCGGAGGCGTGAAGCGGATGCAGCTTTCCGCGTTTCACAAGGTCGCTGATGTTCTGGCGGGAGCACTGCAGCAGCTTGCATGCCCCCGCCGTGTCCGTTACACAGTGGGCCGCGTAGCTTTGAAAATCACGGATCGAAAGCGGAACTGCCGTCCCTTCCCGATACAGGCGTTCTGCATCGATATCCAAATCCTCTCCCCAGGTGATTCCATAACCGTCTGTCTGAATCTGCACAGCGAAAAAAAGCTTTGAACTTTGCAGAATCGGAACAAAGCGCCGATCGCTGCAAAGCTTTTTTATATTGCATTTACGTGCTTCGCCGTTTCGGAAGAACACGAGCATCTGCCCATCGTCCAGCGGTACCGCCTCTTCCACACGGATCGAAAACCGATCCAGGATCCTTTGGGGCAGTTCAATCTCCTCCATGGATTCGATATAGCAATCGTCCTGGGCGCATCGACCTTCCGCGAGGAGCAACAGCGCAAACTCGTCGTATTTCTCCAGACCGTTCTCCTTCAGAACGGCACCGATGTTTTGTCGGTCCGGCGGAACGATGCGCTGCTGCACCCAGACGCGGCTCCAATAGCTGTTGACGGTACGCTGCCCTCGCTTGATAAAGGACGACAGCAAAAGCGGCGTCTCCCATTCGTCCGTATCGTCGGGCAGTTCGATATAAAACTGCTCCGGCTTTTCGTAATACAAGAGATACCCAAGCACCTTTTCTCCGGTACTGTCACTTTTGATGGCAAAGAGTTTCATAAGCGCACCACCGTTTCCATATCATTTCCCACATCTTATCGTACCATGTCTGCGGCATAATACCGTCCAGATCGCGGAACAGATCTTCCCGATCCGTTTCCTTGAGCGGATGTACTTTGGAAAGTGCATCTTTCGGAATCAACTTCAGATTCTCCCACGCGGATTGTGAGCCGACAAAGCATTGCACACGGCGATCTTCCATCACGTCGAATGCGCGTAAAGACTTTTCATCCGTGCATCGGCACACCAGCGAAAGCCCTTGGTCGAACAGTGGCGCCGGACGATAGGTCTTCTGCCGACTGTTCCGTAAAATTTCAATGTTCGCGCCATGTCGGTCACGGTTCAGGATCAAATAGTCCACCAGAAGCATTTCCCATATGTACTCTGCCCATCCCTGCCGTAGACAAAACGCAAGCGGAGTTTCATCGGGTAACTTCTCTGCGTTGTAATACTGATCAAGTGCGATCTTGCTTTCACCGCGCTTTTTGAAATCCTCCGAAGCGCAAAGCCATGTTTCCATAATCTTACCGTCCGCAAGGATGTCTGCATGAATCAGCCGATAGTGCAGATGCTCAATGCCGAGCTTCGTCAGCAGACGATCTACAATGATCTCGTTAACCGACTCATGCCCGACAACGCCGTTAACCGCATCATAATTGGAAAGCTTGTAATATGTCTTGATCCCGTTGAGTTCGGAATATGCTTTTAAGAAAGATCCCGCCGTCCCCGATGATCCCCGCGTTTTCGTCCAGTTCAGATAGGTCAGATCCTGCTTTTCGCGAATGACCATTGTTTTCATACACGTTCTCCTCCTTTTGCTGATCGTATTGTAGTATACTACTTGACAATTGTCAAGTAGTATACTATGGGGGAATACGCATCTAATATAATTAAATAATTGAGATACCAAAGCTCCGGCACCGAAAGGCCGGAGCTTTGGCTTCCCTAATTTGCAATAGGATATTCGATTTGGGGAACAATAACGCAATTATCGATCGTACCTATTCCCCAACGAAACAATTAATGCATTATGCTGGACATTTTCACCGTATCTCAAACGAAATGAAATCCGCAGCGTCGGAACCCTGATAGTGAAAATACATAGCATATACGCCTGCTGCAATTCGGAAAGGTGCGGAACTGTTCATTGGCACGGACGCCACGAGAGCCTTGCCCTCCTTATCTGTGGATACAAGAAAACTACCATTTCCGCGTCCGGAAACAGAAATCTGCTTTTCTGTTCCGTCGAAAGCAAAGTATTTGAAGGCGCACCAAGAACCACCTTTTAAGTTTGCAATATACTGATCCGAATTGTCGTTGCGATCCTCACCAGATTGCGTGAAGAACGGGTGCTCTTGCTTCTTGTCTTTTTCATGGCTTTTACGATAAGCGAAAGTGCCTTTTGCACTACTCAAATTGCAGGCAACGCGAGCCTCATAACGGCCCTTTCCAACGAGAGGACCGCCATTCAGCCCGCAACTCGTGACTTCAACCTGCGGGATCGAGCCGTCCGGCAGAATCGTGATCGGCTCGGCGCAGCCCTGTCGGGCGCACTTCTGTTTGTTGGTCTGGCGGTGATAGAAGATATACCACTGTCCTTTGATTTCCACCATGCCGCCGTGGGTGTTTCCCATGTAGTTTGTCGGGACGATATTACCCTTGTAGCCGACATCACCAATGGAAACCAGTGTGCCGCCGAAAGCAAAAGGTCCCAGCGGGCTTTTACCTGTTGCGTAGCATAGCTCATGACTTAAAGTGGAGGAATAGACGAAATAATAGGTATCGCCGATCTTCCGCATACTGCTTGCCTCATAGAAGGGATGCTCATGAAAATCGGTGTATTTGGCATAGACCGGTCCCGGAGCAACCAATCTCGGCTTCTGCCGGATGGTCAGCATATCCGGCTCCAG
>JAFZUW010000023.1 GCA_017618195.1 Lachnospiraceae bacterium | reverse complement strand
GTTTTTGATTGTTGCATTCTGCGTCGGCATGGCAGTATGGAAGCTCATCCGTGACCGTAAGAAGGGCAAGCTGTCCTGCGGCTGCGGATGTGCAAACTGTGCGATGCACGGGACGTGTCATAAAAAGAACTAGCAGGTTCCACGGTGCGTTCGGTGTCATACCGCCTGCGACATCGTCGTTATTGCATAACACTTCGACCGTTATTCTTGGAATGGACTGCATGACAAACTGTCTGAAGGAACCGGAAAGGAAGAAAAAAGAGGCTATATCACATTTTTCTCTGCCGGATTCTGTGTTATAATTCCGATATAGGATTGCGCGAATCAATCTGCAATCGGGAAAGGAGCAAAGACAATGAGCACGGTTTATGATTTTACGGTGAAGGACAGAACGGGTAAGGAAGTCAGCCTTTCGGAGTATCAGGGCAAGGTGCTTCTGATTGTGAACACGGCGACGGGATGCGGGTTTACGCCGCATTATGAGCCGCTTGAGGCGATGTATCGGGAACTGAAGGATCAGGGCTTTGAGGTTCTTGATTTTCCGTGCAACCAGTTTGCCAATCAGGCTCCCGGAGACGACGAGGAGATTCATGCTTTCTGCACGCTGAAATTCGGCACGGAGTTTCCGCAGTTCGCCAAGCTTGACGTGAACGGAGAAACGGCGGACCCGCTGTTTGCTTTCCTTGCGACGGAGAAGCCTTTTGAGGGCTTCGGCAAGGGACTTAAGATGAAGGCGCTCGAAACTTTTGCCGCCATGAACAATAAGAAATTCGGTGACAAAGCATATATCAAGTGGAACTTCACGAAGTTCCTGATTGACCGCGAGGGCAAGGTAATCGCCCGCTTCGAGCCGACGTTTGATATGGACAAGGTAAAGGAAAGCGTCGTAGCGGCGCTTTAGGCTGCCTGCAGGAGGAACCGGTATGTTTACGAAAGAAGTAGTCATCGGCCTGCTGATTCCGTTTCTCGGGACCGCGGGCGGCGCAGCCTGCGTGTTCTTCATGCGCGGTCAGCTGAATGAGAAGGTGCAGAGAGCGCTCACGGGTTTTGCCGCGGGCGTAATGGTTGCGGCTTCAATCTGGAGCCTTCTGATGCCTGCGATGGATCAGTCGGAGAGCATGGGAAAGATGGCATTTGTCCCGGCCGTCGTCGGCTTCTGGCTCGGCGTGCTTTTGCTGCTGTTTCTCGACTCGGTCATCCCGCACCTGCACATGGACAGCGACAAGCCCGAAGGTGTGAAAAGCCGCCTCGGCAAGACAACGATGATGGTGCTTGCGGTGACGCTTCACAACATCCCCGAGGGCATGGCGGTCGGTGTCGTTTACGCGGGCCTGCTTGCGGAAAATGCGACGATTACGGCAGGCGGGGCGCTGGCTCTTTCGGTCGGTATCGCGATTCAGAATTTTCCGGAGGGCGCAATCATTTCGATGCCGCTTCACGCAAACGGAAAAAGCCGCCTCGGAGCATTCCGGGACGGCGCGTTGTCGGGTGCTGTGGAGCCGGTATTCGGGCTTCTTACGATACTGGCAGCAGGGCTTCTGGTTCCTGCAATGCCTTACCTGTTAAGCTTTGCGGCCGGCGCCATGATGTATGTCGTGGTGGAGGAGCTTATTCCCGAGATGTCGTCGGGAGAGCACAGCAATATCGGTGTTTTGATGTTTTCGTTCGGATTCACGCTGATGATGGCTCTGGATGTGGCGCTCGGGTAGATCGTGCTGTGGCGTTGGCGCATAGAATCAGCGGCCGGATGCTGCCTTAATGCGATTACCGAAGATTCTCGGGAATGAGAGAAGAAAGACGTTTGATCGTTGCCTCGTCACATTCCGGAACATCCGCGCAACGGAACGGAATGCCGAGACTCTCGTATTTGGTGACGCAGAGCTTACGAAACGGCAGCAGTTCAATGCGGCTGAGATTTAAGCGGCGGCGCGCCAGATCGATCATCGTCTGCACTTCGGCCTCGGAATCGGTGAAGCCGGGGACAACGACGTGGCGTACCCAGAGAGGAACGCCCGCAGCCTCGGTGAGAGAAAGAAAAGAGAGTACGGTTGAAAGACTGCCTCCTGCATAAGCGAGGTAGTCTTTTTCTGTTGTGAACTTAATATCGCAGATGACAAGGTCGGTTACGGCGAGTAGGTTGGATATTAATGATTCTACATTGGTAGAATAAACTGCGCCGCTACAGTCTGCCGGAGTTCCTGCGTGCATGATCCCGCTCGTATCGAGGCACGTATGAATGCCTTCCGCCTTCAGGGCGCGGAACAGTTCCGTTACGAACGCCGCCTGCATCAAAGCTTCGCCGCCGGAGACGGTCACACCGCCTTCCTTTCCGAAGTAGGGGCGGTAGCGGAGTACTTTACTGACAACCTCGCCGACCGTGTATTCGGTGCCGCCGCCTGCGTTCCAGGTATCGGGATTATGACAGTACATACACCGCATCGGACAGCCCTGGACAAATACAACGAAACGAAGCCCCGGGCCGTCAACGGCGCCGAGGGACTGGAATGAGTGGATACGGCCCCTAACGGTCATGTCGGCCGCATCGTTCTTCGTTATATTGTTCGTGGGAACGGTCATATCTGCCTCCGAAAGAAACCGGGCGGGACTTGTCCCGCCCGTTGTGGGTTCAACATAAAACGGCTGAGAAACAGCGGTTATACAGCTTCGTGGAATGTTCTGGAGATAACTTCCTTCTTCTGCTCGAGCGTCAGTTTGTTGAAGGTTACGGCATAGCCGGATACGCGGATCGTGAGCGTCGGGTACTTCTCCGGATGATTCATTGCGTCGATCAGCGTCTCGCGGTTCAGTACGTTCACGTTCAGGTGATGCGCGTTCTGCGCGAAGTATCCGTCAAGGATGCTGATCAGGTTGTCATATCGCTCCTCGTCGCTATGTCCGAGCGCCTGCGGAATGATGGAAAATGTGTTGCTGATGCCGTCCTTGCAGGTCTTGTAGGAGAGTTTCGCAACCGAGTTGAGCGATGCGAGAGCGCCGCTCTTATCGCGGCCGTGCATCGGGTTCGCCCCGGGTGCGAAAGGCTCGCCGGCGCGGCGCCCGTCGGGCGTGTTGCCGGTCTTCTTGCCGTACATAACATTTGACGTAATGGTCAGAATCGAAAGCGTATGCTCGGCATTCCGGTAGGTTGGAATCTTCTTCAGTGCCGCAAGGAAGAGCTCGGTCTGCTCCTTCGCGAGCAGGTCAACGCGGTCGTCATCGTTACCGTAGCAAGGGAACTCGCCTACGGTCTCGAAATCCTTGATGAGGCCGGTCTCCGCGTCGCGGATCGGCTTAACCTTTGCGTATTTGATGGCGGAGAGGGAATCGGCCAGTACCGAAAGACCCGCAACGCCAAATGCCATATAGCGGTGTACATTGGTGTCATGCAGCGCCATCTGTGTCTTTTCGTAGGCGTATTTGTCGTGCATGTAATGGATCATGTTCATCGCGGTAACGTAGGTCTTGGCGAGCCACTCGCGGTAGATGCCCATGCGCTCCATAACCTTGTCATAATCGAGGTATTCGCCGTCATAAACCGGCATCTCGGGGCCAACCTGCAGGTTGTAGCGCTCGTCGCGTCCGCCGTTTAAACTCATCAGAAGGAGCTTCGCGAGGTTCGCTCTTGCGCCGAAGAACTGCATATCCTTACCGAGACGCATCGCGGATACGCAGCAGGCGATGCCGTAGTCGTCGCCGTAGATGGGACGCATCAGGTCGTCATTTTCATATTGGATCGCGTCGGTATCGCACGATACCTTGGTCGCGAAATGCTTGAAGTTGTCGGGCAGATCCTTCGACCAAAGAACCGTCAGGTTCGGCTCGGCGGAAGGTCCCAAGGTGTAAAGCGTGTTGAGGATACGGAAGGAGTTCTTCGTAACGAGCGTGCGTCCGTCCTCGCCCATACCGCCGACCGACTCGGTGATCCACATCGGGTCGCCTGCGAAGAGTTCGTTATACTCGGGCGTGCGGAGATGTCTTGCCATACGGAGCTTCATCACGAAGTCGTCAAGCAGCTCCTGCAGTTCGCTCTCGGTGTAAACGCCGTTCGCGAGATCACGTTCAAAGTAAATGTCAAGGAAAGTGGAAGTGCGGCCGAGGCTCATCGCGGCGCCGTTCTGTTCCTTGATGGCTCCGAGGTAGCCGAAGTACAGCCACTGGATAGCTTCCTTGGAGTTGGTTGCCGGATTACTGATGTCGATGCCGTACAGAAGCGCCATATCCTTGAGCTTTCCGAGAAAGTTGATCTGCTGATACAGTTCCTCAAGACGGCGGATCGTTTCGGCCTCCATCGGCTGTGTCGCGGCGAGTTCCGCTTTGTCCTTCTGCTTCTCGGCAATCAGACGGTCCACACCGTACAGAGCCACACGGCGGTAGTCGCCGATAATACGTCCGCGGCCGTAAGCATCCGGAAGACCGGTGATGATGCCGACGTGACGTGCCTTACGGATCTCGTCGCTGTATACGCGGAATACACCGTCGTTATGGGTGGTGCGGTACAGGAATTCTTCCTCAACCTTCTCAGAGAGTTCGTAGCCGTAAGCCTGACATGCCTTTCTCGTCATGTTGAGGCCGCCGAACGGGTTAACGCCGCGGCGGAGCGGCCGGTCGGTCTGAAGACCTACAATCAGTTCCCTGTCCTTATCGAGGTAACCGGGCTTATAGTTGAGAAGCGAGGTAACGTGCTGCGTGTCGATGTCGAGAACGCCGCCGAACTGCTGCTCAAGATCGAAGAGATGGGAGAGCTTGCCCATCAGTTCCTTCGTGCGGTCGGTCGCGCCCGCAAGGAAGGAAGCGTCACCCTCGTAAGGAGTGTAATTGTTCTGAATAAAGTCGCGTACGTTGATTTCGTCTTTCCAGGTCTGGCCTTTAAATCCTTCCCATGCGTTCATAAGCGGTTCCTCCTCTTTGTGTGAAATGCGGTGTGTGATGTGTGTGCGGTGTGTGCCGCGCGTCGCCCGGACGCGTCTGCTTTGCCGCGGTGAAGTGTTCTCACGGCGGCTTAAGAAAAATAAAAGGGCAATATTTTCTTTCGGAAAATATTGCCCAGACGGTCGGCTTAAAACGGATATTGCTTCCCTGTGGTGCGCTCCACTGAACCGTCAGAAACAATATCTTTTTGATTTGTCTCAAGCATAGCACAACATATGGGGAGTGTCAAGCGGAAAAGGAGAAAAGGCCCGGAGCCATTTACTTCTTTTCTTACATATGGTATAATCAGTCGGAAAGTCCGAAATGAAAAACGGCTTTTTACGGGGAGAAATGAAATGGTTTTCAGCAGCATTGTTTTCTTATTTGTCTTTCTGGCGGCAGTCCTTGTGCTGTCGCTGGTCTGCCCGATGCGTTTTCAGAATATCCTCCTGCTTGCGGCAAGTTTATGTTTTTATCTGTGGGGAGAGTGGCGGTTCGCCGGAATCCTGATTCTGTCGACGCTGTTTGATTACGGAATGGGTCTTCTGATCGGTTATTTCCGTGAAAAGGAGCAGAAGGGCGCCGCAAAGGCGGCCCTGATCGTAACGGTTATCGGCAACCTTTCGGTACTCGTGGTGTTTAAGTACAGCGGACTTCTGGTCCGTTCGATGAACGCGCTCGGGGCATCGTTCCGTGTGCCGGCATTCGTGCTCCCGCTCGGAATCTCTTTCTATACGTTTCAGCAGATGTCTTACATCATTGATGTGTACCGCGGAACCGTGAAGCCGCAGAAGAATCCCGTCTCGTTTGCAACCTATGTGATGCTGTTCCCGCAGCTGATCGCGGGCCCGATCGTCCGTTACAACGAGATTGAAAAGCAGCTGCAGGAGCGTACGCGCAGCCTGACGGATTACGCGGAAGGAATCCGCCGGTTCGTATGCGGACTGGCAAAGAAGGTGCTTCTTGCCAATGCCGCAGGTGCGGTTTATGAAACGATTGCGGGCAATGCGGAGAGGAGCGTCCTGCTTTCCTGGCTCGGACTGTTCCTGTACGCATTCCAGATATATTTCGATTTCTCCGGCTATTCGGATATGGCGATCGGTCTCGGGAAAATGTTCGGATTTTCCTTCCCCGAGAACTTCGACCATCCGTATGAGGCGAAGAGCGCGACCGAGTTCTGGCGCAGATGGCACATCACGCTTTCGACCTGGTTCCGCGAATACGTATATATCCCGCTCGGCGGAAACCGCAGGGGCAAGGTCAGGACGATCTTCAACCTGCTGATCGTATGGGCGCTGACCGGATTCTGGCACGGGGCAGAGTGGAATTTTCTGCTGTGGGGCCTCTATTGGTTCGTCCTTCTGACAATTGAAAAATGCGGATTTGATAAAATCCTGGAGAAACTTCCGAACGTGCTCCGTCACGTTTATGCGTTACTGATCATTCTGTTCGGATGGGTTTTGTTCGCGCATGAGAATCTTTCCGCAGCCGGTTCGTATGTCCGCTCGCTGTTTTGCGGTTCCTTTTACACCGCGGAGACCGGGTACCTGTTCTGTTCAAACATCGGCATGATCATCCTTGCCGCTTTGTTCAGCACATCCCTTCCCGGACGATGTGCGGCGGCATTCAAAAAGAAGACCAAAGAAGAGGCTTTGACACCGGCTGTTCTCCGGACGGCGGTCATGGCGCTTGTGTTTCTGCTTTGTGTGGCGTGTCTGATTCGGGAAAGCTACAACCCGTTTCTCTATTTTCGATTCTAGGAGGGCGGAATGAGCAGAAAAGAAGCAATCATAACAATCGTTACATTCCTCACCTTGTTAATCGGAATGTCAGTATTATTCATCATTCTACCACTGTCGAATTACTCGGAATGGGAGCGGCGGTACCTGGCGGAGAAGCCGGAGGTAAGCATTGAGAAGCTGAAGAACGGAACGCTCGCGGAGGAGACCGAAACGTATCTCGCGGATCATTTTCCGTTCCGCGACATGTTCGTTACGGTATACTCGTTTTATGAGACGGCGACCGGGCATAAGGAGATCGGCGGCGTGTATCTCGGAAAGGACAATTTCCTGTTCACGAAGCTGACGGATGACGAGATCGATCCGAAAGACCGCAAGGCAAGCGCGGACGCGCTTGTGCATTTCGGACAGTTCCTTTCGGAAGAGGAGATTCCGTACCGCGTCATGATCGTTCCTTCGTCGGGACTGTCGCTTAAGGACAAGCTTCCGGCAGGCGCGCCGTATTACGATCAGGATGCATACCTTGATAACCTGGCGGAGCAGCTCGGCGGATCGTTTACGGATACCCGGGCGGTCCTTCGGGAAGAATCGGATTATTACCGGACGGACCATCATTGGACCATGTCCGGAGCATATAAGGCATATGAAGTGTGGGAGAGATCCATGGGCAGGACGCCCGTTTCGAAGGACCGCTTCCGAAGCGTGACGGTTTCCGACCGGTTCCTCGGAACGCTCTATGCAAAGGCAAAGCCGGTCCGGTATCAAAGCGATACCGTTACCGCATTGGAGCCGGAGGGCGTTGCGGTCACCGTTACGGCAGACGGAAAGACGCTCGCCGGATTATATGACGAGACCAAGCTGAACAGCCGCTACGACGCGTATTCGTATTTCCTCGGAGGCAATTACGGTGAGTTGAAGATTACGGGAACAGGCCCGCAGGGAAGCAGGCTTCTGGTAATCAAGGATTCGTACGCCAACTGTTTCCTGCCGCTTCTCGTAACGGAATATGAGGAAATCCATGTGCTGGATCTTCGCTATTTCGGGAGACCGGTCCGCGACTATGTGAAGGCCAATGCGATCAGCGAGGTGCTTGTCCTGTACGGGGCGGACGGATTTGCCTGCGAGCGGAGCATCCGGAAACTGGAACGCTGAGCAGCATGAAGATATGCATCCGCAAACCGGAACGTCAGGCAGTTTGAAGGATAAAACATGAGAAAGGAAGTGCAGTGATGGGAGAACGTATCAAAAACTATCTGGCTCAGATTGACGCAATGCTGGCCGATCCGCCGGAGGGAATCGATTACGAAAAGGAAATTGAAAAACATCTTGTGCAGATCGGATTCTTTATGCATGAGCGTCTGATCCACCTGATCGTTACGGTGCTCTTTGCCATCCTTACGGTCGGGACGATCTTCTTCGCGGTTGCGTCGCCGAGTGTCGGGCTGCTGCTTCTGACCATTGCGCTTCTGATTCTTATGGTTCCGTACATCTGCCACTATTATCTTCTTGAGAACAGCGTGCAGAAGATGTACAAACAATATGATGAGATGCTGGAAAGGAAGGAAGCCGGCCGATAAAGAGAGAGGCTTTATGCCTGTGGGGGGAAAATGGGAAGAAAATTGTTTTGTCAGGATTGTCTTTCTTGCATCCCGTCCGGCACGCCGGACGGCCGTTACGATGCTTCAGTGGACTACGGTAGCGGGCTGTCTCGGAATCCGGGACCTCGCAGGAGTCATGGAGACCATCGGTAACCGCACGATGTATCCGCTGTTTGCAATCGCGTGCTGCATCGTATTTTATCTGGCCGCGGCCGTCATCCTCGAACTGCTTCCGTATGCAGAAGAAAAGACGGCATAGAACCCTGACGGCAAAACCACCGGATTCAGTTCGCCGGCGCCCGAAAGAAAGGACTGTTTTCGGCTGACAGAATGTTAAAAAGTCTAAATTGTTATTGAACTTCCCATTCCGGCGTGATATCCTGAATTTAATGGGGTAACATAGCAATTTCAAATGGAGGGAACAATCATGAAAAAGGTTAAGGGGTTTATATTTTTGATCTTTGCCGCAGTGTTGCTGCTAACGTCGGTAGCATTTGCAAAAACAGGATGTTTTTATGATAAATACAGTCAAAGGTATAATGTTTCTTTTTCAGTAACTGAGAATAAAGTTCTGGGAATTACAACTTCCTGTACCGCTTATGGTACTGTTTCAAAAGCTTTTGAGGACACGAAATATCGGGTTATTGTTCAAATCTGGAAAGGAACCGACGGATATGTATATACATTTCCCTCGGGGGCTGCATATGCCGACGGATACTCCATAGCGTCTACGTCGAAAAGCGGTATTTCCAAAGGAAAAGGTTGTACTTTTGCTTATCAAACCGGCTGGCATCGTTTGGCTGATGCGTGGTATGTGAGATGGGATGGAAAGAATTTTACATCCCCTTATTTCCACGTACGCCCATATTGATTTAATTCTTTTTTCTATGTTACCCCATTCAGAAAGAGCACTCTGATGATGTTCATCGAAAACCTGTTTTTCTCTGCTAAATACACTTTTCAAATCAAAGAAAGGAATCTGACGTCTTTAGGGATCGTCATCTATTACCCAAATGAAATTCGGACCTTTTCGATATTTATCGGCCGGGATCTGTCTGGCAGTAACGTGGGCGCTTGTCTTCGTGTGCCTTACGCACGGAACGGCTTATCTGAATTATGATAAAGACAATCTGACCAATCTCGCAAAATACCGTCCTGTATATTATGAGCAATGGATGGTTTCAGGCGGCGGGTGGCCGGAGTACAATATTCAATATGATTTCTCCGTGGCGGCCGGTAATATCCGGAAAATGTTCCCCGGTATCAATGCGGTGATCCGGCTCGAACTGACATTCACACTGGGAGATAACTATCCCATCATTACATTTGCCACCGGTCAATGCAACGAGTTTCAGGATTACCGGTTGCGAGAGGGACGGTTTCCGAAGCAGAGGGGAAAGAACGGTCCTGAAGCCGTCATCGGACGGTCATGGCTCCCTTATTGTGAAACAAAAGGCGGAGTGAGATGCCTTACGATAGGCGAGATTACATTTGAGATATGCGGAATCGCGGATGTTCCGGATTCGGATTGCTATGATAACGAAATCTATACTTCGTTCGACCTTTTGACAGGCGATGAAGTGAAATCTTTGTTTACCTACGGAACGTTCTTATTACGCATTTATCATGAGAAAGAAGAACCGCCGATAACTAACAGGACGAACAACGGACTGATCATTTCCGAGGATTTTAATGCCTGCGGCGAAACATTTTATGAAGACAACGGTTTAGATACCCTCGGAACCTATAGTGATTGGCTGAAACAATCAGACGAATCCCAAGCGGTTGCATTTTACCGGTTCGCGGCATTTTTCTTTCTTTGTGCATACGGAATGACGGTTTTGTGGATGAAGAGGCACCGGCGGGAGATTGCGATCCGGAGACTGTTTGGATTTTCAGCCGGCAGGATTTTAAAGCAGCTGGCGAAAGAATATCTGTTTTGGGCAGCAGCCGGCTTCGGTGTTTCCGTCTTGCTGCAGGTGCTGTTGAACAAGGTGTTTGAAAGAACTCACATCGGTATCTATGCGATGCATCTGAAAGATACAGCGGCACTTCTCGGAGTGACGGCGGTCCTGTTTGCAGGAATCGGAATCATGTTCGTTCTTAAGATCGGAACGATTCCTCCTCAGGAGGCAATGAAGCGGGGGTAAAGGATGAAGAAACTGCATATCATTAACTACGGAATGAATGCCGTTTTGAAGCGGAAAGGAATGCTTGTATTGAGTCTGATCATGTCGGCAGTGGCATTTTTTCTTGTGAATTACTTCCTGCTTGAGACAGACAGGACGGAACTCTACCGAAAAGCATTCGAAAAAGCAACGGGACTGGATGCGGACAAAGTCTTTTTTCTTGATGTCAGGGCAAGAGAGGAGAAAACTTTTTCGTCTGCAGTTCTCGGAAAGCAGCTGACGGAACTTGGATTGTGTCAGGCATGCGGTGCATACCGGGAATATGCTGACGGTGAGCGGGTAACGGTATTTTATGATGCACAGATGGTCGAGTGGTTCGATGTTAAGGACGACCGGGGGCAACGGATAGATTTAACCGTTACGCCGGGGCAGTACATTCCGGTCTATGTCGGAGAGGCATATCGGCAGGAGTATCCGGTCGGCAGTCTTGTTACGATAGATGATTGTGACTATGTTGTGAAGGGAGTTCTTCAACAGTCACGGAGGATCATTCCGGACCCGTCCCAGATGGACGTGGGATCGATATATCTTTCGGATTATGTGCTTGTCGCACCGATCCTTTCGGAAGATTATGAGGCGTCTTACCTGCTTGCGGGAAGCGGTCCGGATCATTCCGAAATCGGCAAAACACTGGCGGGTGAGGGGCTGGCCGGTTATCGTATTTCTTTCGGTGATCTGCAAAAGTCTTATCAGAAAAGCAATGATGAGGAGAACCGGATCCTGAAATCGCTGTCGGCGGTAATCATATGCTCGGTTCTGATTTTGGGATTTGTCCTGGCATCTTATCTGATTTCCTGTAACACATATGATTATGCAGTTCATTACGCGAACGGATTTCAGGTATCGGACATCTTTTTAATGGTTGTTACGGAGAATGTGTTCCGCCTGTTTCTCGGGGCGGTCTGCGGCGTCATAGCAATGAATATCAGGATCGGTGTCGTGTACGGAAGCGGCAGGGCATCGGTCATCCGGGATGTCATGCTGTCGCAACAGCTCGGCAAGACAGGGCTTCTGGTGCTTCTTCTCGCATTGGCTGTGGGGGCACTGGCATCGATTGCACCGATGATACGGATCGCAAGACTCAATCTGACGGATTATTTTCGGGCGGAGGAATAGAACTATGCTGAAAGTTGAGAACCTTACTAAAACATACGGCAAAGGAGACAGCCGCGTGGATGCCCTTCGCGGGATTTCCTTTACGGTCAATGACGGGGAGATGGTTGCCGTTATGGGCCGGTCCGGCGCGGGCAAGAGTACGCTTTTGAATATTCTCGGATGCATGGATACTCCGACGGGCGGGAGCTATACTCTTGACGGTATTGAAGTGAATAAGCTGTCGGCAAAGGAGAGAAACCGGTTCCGCAGAGACCATGTCGGATTTGTCTTCCAGAATTTCGCTTTGATGGGGCAGTATTCACTGCTTGAGAACGTGGAACTTCCGCTGGTGGCAAAGGACGTCCGTAAAGCGGAGCGGCGGAGGATCGCGATGGATGCACTGAAGTCGGTTGGTCTTACCGGGAAGGCGGACCGGAATCCTGCCAGGGTTTCGGGAGGACAGCAGCAGCGGGCTGCAATCGCAAGAGCCATAGCCGGCGGCAACAATCTGATCCTTGCCGATGAACCGACCGGGGCATTGGATTATTCGACCGGAGCGGAAGTGATGGAATTGTTCCGTGACCTTCAGAAGAGCGGCAAGACAATCGTTATCGTCACTCACGAGAAGGAAATCGCGGACAAATGCGACCGGATCCTTTATATCTCGGACGGTAAAGTTTCGGAAACCTTATAAGCGCATAAAAAGGGGCGGTCCCAGTCGGGATCGCCCTTTTCAAATGCTTCACATGTCCGTAAAGCTTATTCCGCCTTCTTGTCGTCAGCCTCAAGGAACTTATAGAGGAATGCGGCACAGGCAGCGCCTGCAAGAGGTCCTACCCAGAATACCCATACGTCCTTCAGAGCCTGAGTCTCGCCTGCGATCGCGTTTACGATAGCGGGACCGAGGGAACGAGCCGGGTTTACGGAAGTACCGGTAAGACCGATACCGAGGATGTGTACGAGTACAAGCGTGAAGCCGATCACGAGACCTGCGAAGGAACCGTGACCGCCCTTCTTTGAGGTAACGCCTACGATGGCAAGAACGAAGACAAATGTGAGCAGGAACTCGACGAGGAGACCCGCGCAGATGCTTCCGTTAACGCCGCCGAGACCGTTGGTGCCGTAGCCGCGGGTCTTGTCCTCAACGCCGCCGAGTTCGAAGATCGCAGCGAGAAGACCCGCGCCCGCAAGAGCACCGAGGCACTGGGAAATCCAATAGAAGAACATCTCCTTGGCTTTGATGCCTCCGGAGATGAATACGCCGAGGGAAACGGCGGGATTGATATGACAACCGGAGATGTTACCGATGGAGTATGCCATCGCAACAATCACAAGGCCGAAAGCAAATGCGGTCAAAACATAACCGCCGCCGTTAGCCGCATCGCAGCCTACCAGCATGGCGGTTCCGCAGCCGAGCAGAACGAGAACGAGAGTGCCGACAAATTCAGCGACATACTTTTTCATAACTGAATACCTCCGTAACTATTATTGTGTATGGCTTCGATCGTACGAAAACCTAATATCATTATAGCATTTTCCGTAAGGAAAACAATCGTTTTTATCAGCAATTATTGAGTAAATCGGCAAGAAAGCGCATTGACGGAACCGAAGCAGGAAAGTATAATACATTGTATAGAAAAACGCAGCAAGGTATACTTGTTTTAGTGCCGAAGCTGTGTATGACAGAAAGGCAGGAGAGTGGCTATGGCAGTAAGAATTCTTACGGACAGCACATGCGATTTGTCCGCTGAATTGATTGAAGAGTTCGGCATTCATGTAATCCCGTTGAACATCATCATGGGAGACAGGTCTTTCCGCGACGGAATCGAGGCAACTCAGCAGGACATTTTTCAATGGGCCGACGCGAACAAGACGACCCCCAAAACTTCGGCACCGGATCTCGGATTTGCCGAGGATTTCCTGAAGCAGTTTCAGGATGCGGGAGATGAGGCGGTTTATATCGGAATCTCGGAGGATATGTCGAGTACCTGCCAGACCATGCGCCTTGCGGCAGAGGATCTTGAGTACAGGGATTTGTATGTAGTGGACTCCATGAACCTTTCGACCGGAGTCGGGCTTCAGGTGCTTCGCGCTGCGGATTACGCGAAAGAAGGGCTCAGTGCTTCGGAGATCGCGCAGAAGATCGAAGCGGAGAGGGACAAGGTCCGCGCGTCGTTCTGTATCGACACGCTTACCTATCTGCATCGCGGCGGCCGCTGCAGCGGTGTTGCGGCGCTTCTCGGAGCGGCGCTGATGTTAAAGCCGATGATCGCGGTCCGTAACGGAAAGATGGGCGTAGCCCGCAAGTACCGCGGAAAGATCCGCAAGGTATTGAAGCAGTATGCGGAGGATATGCTTCCGGAACTGCAGAATGCAATTCCCGACCGGGTATTTGTTACCCATACCGCGAGCGATGAGGTCGCTGCGGAGATCCGCGAATATGTCGAGTCGCTCAGCATTTTTGACAAAGTATATGAAACGAAAGCCGGCGGAGTCATCTCGAGCCATTGCGGCCCGGGAACGCTCGGAATTCTGTTCTATTCGAAATAACGAATGAGGCCGCCGGAACAGAACAAAGGAGGACACGATCATGATGGAAAAGCGTACCATGAAAAAACTCGGTATCGAAACTTCCCTACTCGGTTTCGGCTGCATGAGACTTCCGGTAAAAGACGGAAAGATTGACCGTGAACGTACGGCGGCAATGATTGACACGGCGTACAAGGCCGGCGTGAATTATTACGACACCGCGTATCCTTATCACGGCGGTGAGTCGGAACTTGCGGTCGGCGAGATTCTGAACAAATACGACCGCAGCTCGTATTTTCTGGCAACGAAGCTTCCGTGCTGGGAGATTCACAGCCTGGATGACGCGAAGAAGATGCTTGATTATCAGCTTGAAAGACTGCAGAAGGATTACATCGATTTCTATCTGCTGCATGCCCTGAACAGAGGCTCCTTCCGTGAGATGGTTTCCTACGGCGTACCGGAGTATCTTGCCGAGATGAAAGAAGCGGGCAAGATCCGTTACCTCGGATTTTCCTTCCACGATGATTATGATGCGTTTGAAGAAATCGTGAATTACCGCGATTGGGACTTCTGCCAGATACAGTATAACTATATGGACCGGAACGACCAGGCCGGTGAGCGCGGCGTTGCGCTGTGCACCGAGAAGGAAATTCCGATGATCATCATGGAACCGATCAAGGGCGGCACGCTTGCGACACTTCCCGAAGAGGTTATGACCGGACTCCGCGAGCTTCGTCCGGAGGCATCGCCCGCATCCTGGGCACTCCGTTTCGTCGGCTCCCGTCCGATCGTGCATGTAATCCTTTCCGGCATGTCCGCTGAGGATCAGCTTGCCGACAATCTGAATACGTTTACGAATTTCGAGCCGCTTTCCGAGGAAGAGGAGAAGGCAATCGAGGCTACCGCCGCCGCAATCCGCGCAAGAGTCCGGATCGGCTGTACGGGATGCCGTTACTGTATGCCTTGTCCGAACGGCGTTGACATTCCGAGAAACTTCCGCATCTGGAACAACTACGGTATGTACGGCAATGTGAACAGCGCCAAATGGCAGTGGGGACATGAGATCTCCGCTGACGCAAAGCCGGATAACTGTATCGGCTGCGGCGCCTGTGAGGCGGCATGTCCGCAGCAGCTTCCGATCATCGAAAGCCTGCAGGCCTGCTATCAGGAACTGGAATCGCTGTAGGAAGGAACGGTTTTTCGGGAGGTTCCATCCCCCGAAACAAATACTTGAATTTTCCGCAACTGCCCTTTATAATATAGGGGCAGTTGTTTTCGGTTAATCGGGAATGACTTTCGCAGGCATAGTACATCGGTAGTATATCAGCTTCCCAAGCTGAGGAGGCGGGTTCGATTCCCGTTGCCTGCTATTTCTTTGGGGATTTATTGATTTCGGGTGTGGATACAGGGGAAATAATATCAGGAGTTCTTCATGACATCAGCGGAACTGGAAAGAAAAAGAAAAGCAGAACGGATCAGAGCGGCCAAGAAGCGTCGTCACCGTCAGGTGATGATTAACAGGGTACTGGCGGGTCTTTTTTTGATTGCGTTTATCACGGCCGTGATCATCGGAATCATTCTGCTTGACAAATACATCAAAGGACCGGAGCCGGCAGAACCCGATCCGGTTGTTCCGAGCGGAGTTGCCACTCCGACTATGACGCCGACGGCGACGCCGACACCGACGCCGACGCCGACCGGCACGCCGACACCGACACCGGTTCCGGCCGGAGTGAAGCGTGTGGCGTTTACATTTGACGACGGTCCTTCCTATAACGGACTGACGCTCAAATTTGCCGAGAAGCTTGCAAGCTACGGCGGCAAAGCAACATGGTTCGTGGTCGGTAACCGCATCAATGACGAGAATGCCAAGGAACTCAGAAAAGCGGCCGATCTCGGAATGGCGATTGAGATCCATGCGTGGACACACAGTTATTATTTCGATCAGAATCCGGACAAATTGGAAGAAGAACTGCGGCTGACTTCCGAGGCAATCGAGAAGGCAACCGGCAGGAAGCCGACGCTGTTCCGTCCGCCGGGAGGAAACTTCACGGACAAGCAGGTTCAGGATATTTCTTATCCGGTAATCCTCTGGTCGGTAGACACCAACGACTGGAAGCTGAAGGGCAACAACACCGAGGAAGAGCGCGCCAACAACGTGCAGAAGATCGTCGACACGATCATGCGCCAGACGCAGGACGGCAGTATCGTACTGATGCATGAGATTTACAACAACAGCTACGACGCGTTCTGTATCGCCATCGACCAGCTTGCCAGGGAAGGATACATCTTCGTCACGGTACAGGAACTGATCGGAGACGAGCTCCGTCCGGGACACAGATATTCCTCATGGTATTACCGCTAACCGTGCATTCGGAGCAACATGTAATACAATCTGTCAACTGAAAACGAATTTTTAAAAGACCCCTTAGCATTTTCCGGGAATCTGAAAAAGGCAGTGCCGTTTTCTCTTTCTTGTGATAAAATGGATAAAAGGGGTCTTTTTCGATGCAAGGGGATCCTTTGGGGCGGTATGCGTCCGTGCTTCGTTACGGCCGCGTGCAGGAAGCGTAGTGATAAGGAGTAATATGATGGAGAAGCGTTTACGTGTCGGAATCATTCTTTCGGAAATGCATCATCAGTTCTTTGCCAATACCTCCAGGAAACTGCAGGAGGAATTGCTTGCCATGAATGCGGACGTCTGCATCTTCATGGCGACGGCGCTTTCCGGAATGCCGGAAGAGTATATTCAGGGCGAGACGGCAATCTATGACCTGATCAATCCGGACATGTTTGACGGTCTGATCGTGTATCCGGGAACGTTCCAGATCCCCGAACGGCAGAACCCGTTCCTTGAAAAGATTAAGAAAGAATACCGCAAACCGGTCTATTGTCTGGAGCGCCCGAAGTACGGCTTCCCGACGGTTGCGTTTAAAGAAGAGGAAGGAATCGCGATGCTTGTGGAGCACCTGATCAAGGTGCACGGGGCAAAGCGGATCGAATATATTTCAAATGAGGACGATGCCGAAGGCATCAGCAAAGAGCTTGAAGGCTATTTCCTGGATGCGATGAAGGCGGGCGGCCTTGCGGCCGATGAACGGAACATCCATTACTGCCGCCGTGACGTCGGCAAGGAGGAACAGATCGTCCGCGAGATGATGGAGCAGGAGGGAGGACTTCCCGAAGCGATCATCTGCGGAAATACGGAGTCCGTTTCCGGCTTTATCTGCGCCTTTGAAGACCAGGGTATCCGCGTTCCGCGCGACATCATGATCTGCGGATACAACCTCGATTATGACGAGATGCTCCGCGGTACGACCTGCACGACGGTATTCCGCGATCCGTCCGCGATGGCGACCAATGCGGCGCGCAAGCTCGTAAACGCGATCCTCGGCGAGGAACGCTATCCGCTTGTAACGAACAATAAGGACTGCGTGCTCGTGCCGAAGGCGACGTGCGGCTGCGAGTTTTATGCGCTCGGCGATTATTCGAGAATCCGTCTCGACACGCTTCTTGTGAAGGACCGCAAATTCGACTCGCCGTTCAACTTTATGGGTGAGGAAATCGCGGGAGCCGAGGATTTCGAAACATGGCTCTGGAAGCTGGATTATTACGAGCGTTATCTCGGAAAAGACTGTACCGCATTTTACCTCTGCTTAAATGAGCGGGCGCTGCATCAGACCGAGCCGATGGGTTATTTTTCGGACAACATCCTGCTTGCGCTGAACCATTCGCAGGTAAGAAGAGTGTCGAGCGAGGATTTCTTCCCGCGGAAGGATCTGCTGCCCGCCCTCAATGAGCCGAGCGATACGCCGAGAGTGTTTTATTTTTCGGCACTTCATTTCATGGACCGCGTATTCGGGTATGTTTCCGTCTGCTACGGAAACCAGGCGTGCGGAATTACGCCTTCCTTTGACCGATGGATGCGAAATCTGGAGACTTCGCTTGAGTGCCAGCGGCAGCGGACCGTATTTGCCGATTTCTATACGAAAAATGCGACGCGTGACACGATGACCGGTCTATATAACTTCAAGGGTTTCCAGAATGCGCTGAAGGAACAGTTCCGCCATATGGAAGGAAAGGAACGCAGAATATTCCTGCTGTCTCTTGATATCAGCCGATTCTCAAGCATTAACGAGCTGTTCGGCCGTGAGGAGGGAAATGTGGCTCTGCTCACGCTTTCGAAGATTCTTCTGAATTCCGTGAACGACCGTGATATCTGCGCACGTTTCGGAAATGATGAATTTGTCATTGCGGGCATTTATGACCGCGAGCCGGACCTGACCATTTTGATGCGCCAGATCCAGAACCGTTTAAAGACGCTGAACCAGTTCGGCGGCAAGCAGTATACGATTGATATTGTCTATGCGTCGCTGACGCGCGAGATTACTTCGGAAGAGCAGATCGAAGAGTTCACGAACGAGGTGCTTGCCCAGAAGAAGACGACCAAACAGGGCTCCTTCTCCGAGCGGATGGATGCGGAGCAGCCCGGCGAGATCAACGCCGAGGAGCGCGAAGCCGTGCGCAGCCTGATTGACGAGAACCGCTTCTCGTATTGCTTTCAGCCGATCATCAGCGCGAAGACCGGTTCCATTTACGCCTATGAGGCATTGATGCGGAGCGGCCCCGACGCGAAGATCGGACCGATAGCGATCCTCAATTATGCGGAACTGCTCGGCAAGACGTATGACATCGAACGCCTGACATTCCGGAACGTACTCGATATCATCAACCGGAACCTTGACCTGTTTGCGGACAAGAAGATGTTCGTCAACAGCATTCCGAAGGTAACGTTAAAGGAAAATGATTTCCGCATGCTCGTAAAGGACTTCCCGAGCGTCTTTACGCACGTCGTAGTCGAATTTACCGAGCAGACCGAGGCCAACGAGGAACAGCTCGAGTCAATCCGCAGAAGAAGCCGTGAGAACGGATTCAAGGTTGCGATTGACGATTACGGCACCGGATATTCGAACGTTACGAACCTGCTCAATTACATGCCGGATTACGTGAAGATCGACCGGAACCTGATCTCCGGAATAGAGGAAGACAGTAAGAAGCAGTACTTCGTGGCGAACATCGTCGAATTTGCCCGCGAGAACGGATTCCTGTCGCTCGCGGAAGGCGTGGAGACGAGAGAGGAAATGAATACCGTGATCCGTCTCGGCGTGGATCTGATCCAGGGCTATTATACGGCGAGACCGTATGAGGGCTTCATCGATGAGATTCCGAGAGAAATCCGTGACGAAATCGTTTCGCTGAACCTGCAGACGACCGGAACCCGCCAGAAGAAGACATACCTCGTGGACCGCGAGCAGGAGATCATGCTGATGCCGCTTGTCACGACCGACCATTATACGGAAATCGTGGTCAACCGGAGGGAGCTGAGCATCGTCGGCAATCCGAGAATTACCGTGGACGTGATCATCCGCATCCCGGACAATACGACGACAACGATCCATCTGCGGCGCGTGAACCTCGATTCCTACCAGAGACATCCGTGTATCGAAATCGGAAACAATTGCGACGTAACGCTTGTAATTGAAGGAACGACGGTGCTGAACCGGAAAGGCATCCGGGTGCCGGAGAGTTCGCGCCTTACCCTGACCGGCGACGGCAAGCTGACGATCTACGGAACGGGAGACCGCGCATACGGAATCGGCGGTGATACGACGCAGACGATCGGAAGAATCCTGATCGATATGGGCGGAGAGATCACGCTGAAGCTGGACGGCAAGGAATGTGTCGGAATCGGCGGCGGATACTCGAACCGCAAGGCGGGCATTACGATCGCGCGCTGTAAGAACCTGTACCAGACAATCAGCGGAGAGCGGGCGCTCGGAATCGGCATATGCAACAACATTGCTCCGATCATTATTTCCGAAACCCGTATCAAGACCGAAATCAATGCGGACCGGGCGGCGGCAATCGGATCGGCAGCTTCGGACTGCGACGTGACGCTTCGGAACGTAAAGCTGAACCACGTGTCCTCAGGCGACAGCCAGGTGACGATCGGAACGCTTGCGGCGAAAAATGCAAAGGTTTCGGCCAATCATCTCGAGCTGCAGTCCGCGGTGAAAGCCAAGACCTGTATCGGTATCGGCTGCAGAGACGGTTCGGCGGACGTTCGCATCAGCGCTTCCGACATCGTGCTTCGCTTTGAAGGCGCGGAAATCGTCGGAATCGGAAGCAAGACGAGAAAGGGACGCGGCCAGTTTGAGGAAACGTCCTTCAGCGCGGCATTGAGTTCCGCGGACAGCGTGAACTTCGGCTACGAGCCCGAGGACATCAGCTTTTTGATGTGTAAGAACGTCTGATGATCCGGCTTCGATCCGGTCCGGTTCACGGTAAAATCCGGCCTTGATCCGGTCCGGCCGGCCGTAAAAAACGGTTGTGAAAAACGAGTCAAAGAATTGTGAATCTTTTATGTAAATCATTGTAAAAATCCTCTCCGGGTGTTATACTCGGGGAGGTTTTTAAGTAAGGGGGAAATGTGAATCACGAAGACTTTCGAGCCTGTCGTTTTTCCATATATTGATTTATGAAAAAGTATATATTTATTTGTTTGATCATGATGCTCTGCATGCTGGCGACCGCATGCGAAAGAGGGGACGAAGAGGAAGATTATAAGCCGGTCGATCATCTGAGTAAAGTCGTGACGCAGGGCGGTACGCCGAGTGCGACACCGACGCCGACACCGACCGAGGTTCCGCGTAAGCCGTACATTTTGTGTCTGGATCCCGGACACGGCGGCAAATGGACCGGAGCCATGTACCACGGAGTCGAAGAACGAAACCTGGTGCTTCAGCTTGCGAAAGAAATCCGCTCGTATCTGAATGAGCATTATCCGGACATCGAAGTGTATCTGACGCGTGAGACCAACGACTGTTTCTCAAGCGACCTCGGAACGGATCTCCGTAAGCGCGTGGAATTTGCCAAAGAGAACGGCGCGCAGATTCTTGTAAGCCTTCACCTGAACGCATCGGATGCGCACAACCTGCGCGGCACGATGGTATGTATTTCAAAGCAGCCGAACATCAACGGCATTTCAATCGAATTGGCGAACGCCCTTCTCGATGCGACCGAGTCGCTCGGACTTAAGAGACGCGGCTATGAAACGAGAAACAGCGGCGACACGTTCGATGAGAACGGCGTGCCGGTTGACTATTACGCAATCTGCCGTCACGGTTCATCGCTCGGAATTCCGGCAGTCATCCTCGAATCCTGCTTCATGGACAACTCAATCGATTACGAGTACATCAAGGATGATAAGGCAATCCGCAAGCTCGCGGCAGCCGAAGCCGAAGCTATGGCAAAATTCCTGATTTCACATTATTCAAAGTAAAACAAAGCCCCTGCGGCGCACGGCCGTAGGGGCTTTTTGAATGATTGCGGTTTGCGTTGGGACACCGTATTACTCGGGCGGCGTCCGAAACGGAGCTGTTACGGAAGTCTTGCAATGCAGATATACTCCGGCAGCGTCCGGGCTTTATTCCCAGCCGCCGTCAAATCCGATGATCTGCCCGGTCAGATAGGAGGGTGCTTTCAGTAAAAGCGAAACCATCTCCGCGACTTCCGCAGGATCGGTCATGCGGCAGGCGGGGATTTCCTCGATCACGTCCGCAAGCTCTTCTTCGGAAAGCGTGCTGTTCATCGGCGTATCGACAAGACCGGGTGCCAGCGCGTTGACGGCGATGCCGCTCGGCGCAAGTTCCTTGGCAAGCGCCTTCGTGAAGGAGTTCATGCCTCCCTTGGTTGCGGAATAGGCAACTTCACACGAAGCGCCGCGGCCTCCCCAGACGGACGAAACGAGAAGGATGCGGCCGTCCTTTTTTGAGATCATGTGCGGAGCAAGCTCCCGGCAGAGCAGAAACGCAGAGGTAAGGTTCACGCCGAACAGCCGATTCCAGTCCGGAAGCGAGAGATCGGTCATCAGTCCGATCGAAGCGACGCCGGCGGCGTGTACGAGACCGTCGATGTTTCCGAATTCGGCAAGTGATTCGCGCACGGCCTTCTTGACAAATTTCTCATCCGACAGGTCTCCGAGGAAGGTTTTGCACGGAACGGTCTTTGAAAGGGTTTCTTCAAGTTCTCTTAAAGCGGCTTCGTTCCGGTTGCCGAACAGTACGAGACGGCATCCTTCCGAAGCGAGCTTTTTCGCGATACCGGAGCCGATTCCGCCGCTGGCTCCGGTGATTAAATAGGTTTTCATAACGGTTTCTCCGTGGTATTTTCGGTAATTTCGCACCGGAATACGGGTATTTCCGCCTTGAAAACATGCGGAAAGCACCCGCTTCAGTGTAGCAAAATGCCACAAAAAAAGCAATTCCCAAGCAGTATTTATCAATTATAAACAGTTTTCCGGATGAAAAATTGGGAAAAATTCCCAACAATATTTCGCAAAGTGCAATAGTTGGTCATTTTTAACAAAACATGCAAATCTTCTTTGGTAATTTGCGATATGGCAATTTCGGGCACTCTTGTGTATCATGATGCTATGCTATTTTGTGTGAATATTGCGCACATATATAATATCAGGAGGCAAAATAATGGCAAGTTTAAAGCTGATTAACATTAACAAGACATATCCGAACGGATTTGTTGCAGTTAAGGATTTCAACCTTGACATCAAGGATCAGGAGTTCATCATCTTCGTAGGTCCTTCCGGATGTGGTAAGTCCACCACACTTCGTATGATCGCAGGTTTGGAAGAAATTACCGCCGGTGAGCTTTACATCGGTGACAGACTGATGAACGACGTTGAGCCTAAGGACAGAGATATCGCAATGGTATTCCAGAACTACGCTCTGTATCCTCATATGTCGGTATTCGACAATATGGCATTCGGTCTGAAACTCCGTAAGGTTCCGAAGGACCAGATTGAAAAGCTCGTTAACGAGGCTGCTAAGATTCTCGGTATCGAACAGCTCCTTGACCGTAAGCCGAAGGCTCTCTCCGGTGGTCAGAGACAGCGTGTAGCCATGGGACGTGCTATCGTACGTAATCCTAAGGTATTCCTTATGGACGAGCCGCTTTCCAACTTGGATGCTAAGCTCCGTGTACAGATGAGAATTGAGATTTCCAAGATCCATCAGAGACTGGAAGCTACGATCATCTACGTAACACATGACCAGACAGAGGCTATGACCCTCGGTACCAGAATCGTAGTTATGAAGGATGGTGTCATCCAGCAGGTTGATACTCCTCAGAACCTGTACGACAAGCCGGGCAACCTGTTTGTAGCAGGATTCATGGGATCTCCTCAGATGAACTTCCTGGATTGCATCGTTTCCGTTGAGGGCGGCGATGTTTACCTTAACTTCGGTTCCAACCGTATCCTTGTTCCCGAGTCGAGAGCTAAGAAGCTCATCGATGGCGGTTATGAGGACAGAGAAGTTGTACTCGGTATCCGTCCTGAGGATATCAAGGACAACGAAGACTTCATCATGGCTCATCCGGAAGCTTCCTTCGCAGCTACCGTTCGTGTATACGAGCTGCTCGGTGCCGAAGTATTCCTGTACTTCTCCGTTGATGACTATGACATTACCGCTCGTGTTGATCCTCGTACGACTGCAAGACCGGGCGATACCATTACGATTGCTATGGATCTTGCGAAGATGCACATCTTCGATAAGGAGACCGAGCAGATCATTACCCACTAATCGATTAACCGGAAATTTTTTAACAAGCCTGCCGATTATCGGCAGGCTTGTACTTTTGTGAATGTGAGGGAGAAAAAGAAAGAATGAAAAGAGGATTCATTTATAAGGTATGCGCGTATGCCTTGGCACTGATTTTGATGTTGAGCATTACAGCCTGCGGCAAGCAGGATGAAGACGATAAGAAGATAAAGGAATACAAGAATGTATCCGCGCAGGACATCTGCGAGGCGGTAACGGAAAGCCAGACCGACTTTGCGGGAGGCGCGATTGAAAAATTCGATCTTTATGAGCCCGAGAACCGCGACATCTATTTTGAGCTTTGCTACAATGTGGAAGACTTCTCAAAAAGCGGCATCGCTTCGGATTTCCTGTATGTCGGATGCACGCAGGCCAACGCGGACGAGGTGGCCGCGGCAGTCGTTCCGAAGGCGTCCGACCGCGATAGGGTCAAGGAGATGTTTCAGTTCCGTTTGGAATCGAGAATCGACGCATTTACCGGATATGCTCCGGAGCAGGCGGCCAAACTGAAGAAGGGCAGAATCCTGACCTACGATAAATACGTGATCTTCCTCGTGTGTGAGGATGTGGACGGCGCGGTGGAAGCAATCGAATATCTGCTGAAGAAGGGTAAGAAGAAGGAGCGGAACACGGATCCTGCCGAATCCACGCCTACCCCTACGCCTACCGAAGCGCCCACCGAGACTCCGACGCCTACGGACGAGCCTACCCCCGTGGTCGTTCCGATCACTCCGACTGCAGAACCGGATCCGAACGAATATTACCGCGGCAAATACGAAAGCGGATTCAATCCGGTGCTTCCCGAAGCAATCCGGACGGGCCGCAGAGACATGCTTACCGACCCGCAGGATCTGCAGATTTACGACCGCTGCCGCGAAATCCTTTCGGATATGTTCGCAGGCAAGGAAATGACGATGATCGAAGCCGAGCGTAAGATTTATTCGTATGTCGTACTTAACGTGGATTACGATTACGGCCATTATTCCCTGGAAGGCCAGAAGGTCAATTCCGACAACCCTTACGGCGCACTGTTCACCGGAGAGGGCATCTGTACGGGCTACTCGACCTTGTTCCGTCTTCTGTGCAGCTCAATCGGAATCGAGTGCATCGATGTAACCGGAACAGCATATTTCCAGCATGAAGACCACGGCTGGAACATGATCAAACTCGGACCGTGCTGGTATTACATTGACCCGTGCTGGGGCGACTACGGCGACGGAAGAGTCAGCTGGACGTATTTCAACGTCAACGAAGACAAGATGACGAAAAGCGAACATTATTGGGACAAGACGGGACTTCCCGAGGCGGACAAGCTGAACTACGATCAGCGTAAAAATGTCGGCTACGGCGATCTGAATCTTGATCCGAACGTATCGTATGAATCTCCGGAAACTCCGAAGATCTGGTTTGAAAGTTAGTATTTGGGGAGAGAAAAATGAAAAAGAGGAGAAGGTTTCGGCTGCTGCCGATACTGCTTGCAGTGTTTCTGCTGCAGGGGTGCGGCGCGCATAAGCCGGGAGGCGGGGCGGTTTCCGTTACGCCCGAAAACACTGCCGTTCCGACGGCAAAACCGACTCAGCAGGAGCCGGTTTATCATACCGAGAATTACGAGAGCGGATACAATCCCGAGATCGTCACGGCTTACCTCAGTAAGAACCGCGAGCTGTTAACCGACCCGCTGGATCTCGAACTTTATGACCTCTGTGCGGTGATCCTTGCGGAAATTCTCGGCGACAGGGAATTAACGCTTCCGGAAGCGGAGAAGGCCATTTACGAATATGTGGCGGGCTATGTGAAGTACGATCCGGGGTATTATTCGCTGGAAGGCGTAAAGCCAGACAGCTGCAATGCCTACGGCGCTCTTGTGAACGGCATCGCCATCTGCACGGGGTACTCTTCATCCTTCCGTCTGCTTTGTTCCATGGCAGGGATCGAGTGCATTGAAGTGACCGGACAGGCACACTACGAACGCAACGCGCACGGCTGGAACATGGTCAAGATCGGACCGTACTGGTACCATGTCGATCCGTGCTGGGGCTGGGACGGAAAGAAAGAAGTTTACTTCGATTATTTCAACGAAACATCGGCATTTTTCGAGGAGACGGAGCATTATTGGGAAAAGTCGGATTATCCGCCCTCGGACACCGTAAATTACGAAACGCGTGCGAAGATGGGATATCTCGGCGACGTCGGGCCTTTCGACGATCCGGAGGTTCCGAAAAGACGTATACCATGACCGGTTGAGCGGGGCGGAAGAGGTTCTTCCGCCCCGTTTTTGCATCTCATTTTCCCGCGGCAAATGCGACGCGCTGCCCTTGTTTTTCATTCTGTGTCCATTTCGTGACGAATCTGTAATAATTGTGTTTCAGAGCCAATTTTTTCTTGCGTCCGGCGGTCTATAATGGTAGAATAACAATAGGTTTATTTGGGCTTAAAAGGCATATCCGGAAAGCCCGCGGAGCCGAGCATTTATAATAAAATTTACCTGATTCAGGAGAAAGGTCCGGTAATCTCATGATTTCAAACCAAATCCTTCAGAATACGATTGACGGAATGAAGTCGATCACCCGCGTTGACTTATGCGTTATGGATACGGAGGGCAAGCCCCTGGCATCCACAATGAACAATACGGACGAATATGAGGCGACCGTGGCCGCATTTGCCGATTCCCCGGCGGACAGCCAGGTAATTTCGGAATGCCAGTTCTTTAAGGTTTACGACGACCATCAGTTAGAGTACATTCTGCTTGTGCGCGGAGAGTCCGACGACGTTTACATGGTCGGAAAGATTGTGACCTTCCAGCTGCAGAGTCTTCTTGTGGCTTACAAGGAACGCTTCGATAAGGATAACTTTATTAAGAATCTGCTCCTCGATAACCTGCTTCTGGTGGATATCTATAACCGGGCCAAGAAGTTACACATCGAAACCGATACCCGCAGGGTTGTATATTTGATCGAAACGAAGAACGAAAAGGACACGAACGCACTTGAAACGGTACGCTCGCTGTTCGCCGGAAAGCCGCATGATTTCATTACGGCAGTGGACGAGCGGAACATCATCATTGTCAAGGAATTAAAGCAGTCTGACAATTATGATAACCTGATGAGCACCGCAAAGGTGATCGTGGACATGCTGAACACCGAAGCCATGAGCAAGGTACATGTGGCTTACGGAACGATCGTAAACGAGATCAAGGACATCTCGCGTTCTTACAAGGAAGCGAAGATGGCGCTTGATGTCGGCAAGATTTTCTACAGTGAGCGGAAGGTTGTCGCATACAACAACCTCGGAATCGGACGTCTGATCTTCCAGCTTCCGATGCCGCTTTGCAAAATGTTTATCCGTGAGATCTTCGACGGCAAATCCCCCGATGATTTCGACGATGAAACATTGGTGACGATCAACAAATTCTTTGAGAACAGCCTGAACGTATCGGAAACTTCCAGAGAATTGTATATTCACCGGAATACGCTTGTGTATCGTCTGGACAAGCTCCAGAAGAGCACAAACCTGAACCTTCGCGTATTTGACGACGCCATCACGTTTAAGATCGCGCTGATGGTCGTTAAGTACATGAAGTATATGGAAAGCCTGGAAAATTAGTGAGACAGTGCCGGTAGCGGCATTGCGGAGGAAAGATGACGGAACAAAGAGACAATCTGCCGGTAACAGCGGCAGAAGAGGAAACGGTAAAGGCAGCGGAAGCCGTAACGGAAGCGGCCGTAACGGCAGCGGAAGAGGTATCCCGTGACATAACGGAGACTGCGGTACAGGCAGCAGACGATGTGAAGGAAGCGGTTGCGGAAGCGGCTGCCGAAGTGACGGAGTCCTCGGAAGAGACAATCAGCAAAGCAGAAGAAGCATTGAGCGAAGCGGCCGAGACGGTCAGCGAAGCGGCAGCAGATGCAGCGGACAAGGCGGCCGAGGCAGTCACCGAAGTAGCGGACAAAGCGGCGGATGCAGCCGAAGAAGCGGCGGAAGAGGTAACGGACAAGGTAAGCGAAGCAGCGGACAAGGAAGACGAAGCAGCTTCGACGGACCACTTTAAGAACATTATCTCCGCAGCGGAGCATTCCGCGGAGAAGACTTCACAGAAGCTTGCCAATTTCGACGATATATTCTTTAAGATGCCTTCCGACGAAACCGAATTGAAGGACGAAGAGAATAAGACGGCTGAGGGGGACGGAAGTGTCTCGGTTTACAATGTGGGAGCCGAGGGACCGATGGAAGAAAAGCCGGTTATCGTTTTTGATCACGTACACAAGGAATACGAGGGTCAGATTGAGGACAGCGTGGCGCTTACGGATGTTTCCTTTTCCATTCGGAAAGGCGACTTCGTATTTATCGTCGGTCCGAGCGGATCGGGTAAATCCACGATGATCCGTCTGATGATGAGGGAGATTTCTCCTTCGGCAGGGCAGATCCTCATTGCAGGCAAAAACCTCGCTAAGCTCAGAAAACGGCAGGTATCCAAATACCGCCGTAACATCGGAATCGTCTTTCAGGATTTCCGGCTTCTGCCGGACCGGAGCGTGTACGACAACGTGGCATTTGCCCAGAGAGTTGTCGGAGCGCCCAAGAGAAACATCCCGAAGGAAGTATCCAAAGTGCTTCATCTCGTAGGACTTTCGCAGAAGTATAAGAGCTTCCCGAACGAGCTCTCGGGCGGTGAACAGCAGCGTGTGGCAATCGCGCGGGCATTGGTCAACAATCCGATGATCATTCTCGCTGACGAGCCGACCGGTAACCTGGACCCGCAGAACTCATACGAGATCATGTCTCTTCTCGAAGAAATTAACCGCCGCGGAACGACGGTTGTTATCGTAACCCATGACAGAGAAGTGGTAAACCGCATGCAGAAGCGTGTCGTTGTTCTGCAGGAAGGCACCATCGTGGAAGACAAGAGGGGAGGATACAACCGTGGATAGTTTTTTCTATAACATCGGTCAGGGCTTTAAGAACATCCGCAGAAACCGCATGTTCTCGATCGCTTCTATCCTGACAATGACTACGTGCTTGTTCCTTCTCGGAATCATGTATTTCGTTGTAACCAACCTCCGGTTCATGATCCGCGAAGCGGAATCCAACGTCGGCATCACCGTATTCTTCTATGACGGAACGACGGAAGAGGAAATCGATTCCCTCCGTCTGAAGATCATCGAGATGAAGGGTGTAAAGACGGTTAAATATATTCCGGCCAGCGACGCCTGGGAAAGCTTCAAGAAGAATTACCTTACCGATCCCGCGCTGCTTGAGTCATTCGGCGATGACAACCCGCTTGAGAACTCCGCCTCCTTCGAAGTGTTCTTCGAAGACGTGGAAGACCATGCGAAGCTTGCGTCCGACATTCTTGTTCTGCCGAAGGTTCGGCAGGTAAATGACACGAGACAGCTCGTGAATGCACTTTCAAGAGCAAACCGGATCATCAGTATCGGTTCGAGCGTACTGATTATCCTGCTCCTTGCGATCTCCCTCTTCCTGATCAGTACGACGATCAGCGTCGGCGTATCGGTTCGTAAGAACGAGATCTCCATTATGCACCTGATAGGTGCAACCGACCGTTTTATCCGCTTCCCGTTCATTGTGGAAGGTATTACGCTCGGCATTATCGGTGCAGCACTTCCGATCGGAATTCTTTATATGGTGTATTATAAAGTGATCGAATTGCTCGGAACCAAATTCTCGGTACTGTTCAGTTCGGGTCTGGACGTTGTTTCGGTTAACGACATCTTTGCCCGCCTGTCACCGCTTCTCGCGGCAATCGGTATCGGAATCGGATTCTTCGGCAGTTACTTCACGATGAATAAGGAACTTCGCCGTATCCGTCATCTGTAAAGACGTCTCACAAAGGAAAGGAATGCAGTATGAAAAAAAGAGTAACCCGTCTGCTTCTTGCGGTATGCGTCATATTTGCCGCCGGTCTTGCATTACCGGCCGCGGCGTTCGGACTTACCGTTAAGGGGTTGGGCAACACCGCAGACGCGCAAACCGCAGGTTTGTCACTTCGAAATCCGGTTCTTCAGGACAAATACTCCGACAAGGTGAAAGAAACCGAGAAGAAACGGAATGAGCTTCGCGATCGAAAGAACGCGCTCGAGAAGGAAACGAACCAGCTGCAGCGTGAAGCGGACGACATTCTTGAGTACTTGAAAGTAATCGATGAAAAACAGTCCGAAACGATGCTCCAGATGGAAGCCGCACAGGCCGAGCTGGACCGCGTTACGGAAGAGTACAATCAGGCAACCGTGGAATTGGCGGAAGCCGAGCAGGCGCTCGCCGATCAGTACGAGGCAATGAAGAAGAGAATCCGTTACATTTATGAGAACGGACAGATGGAACAGCTTGAGATGTATCTCGAATCGAAGAGTATCGCAGATATTCTGAATGCTTCCGAGTATATCCAGAGAATCAATGAATATGACCACAACCTTCTTGTCAACTACGTTCACATGAAGGACGACGTTGCGGACCGCAAGCAGATCCTCGGCGTACAGAAGGAATCCATGGAAGTGGCAACCGAAATGTACCGGATCGATGCGGAGTACTGTGAGCAGATCATTTCCGCGAAGCAGGAAGCCCTCGGCAAATACGAAGAGAAGATCGGTGCTTACCAGGAACTTCTCGAAGAATACATCGAAGATCTTGCAACGGCGCAGAAATCCTACGAGCAGGCGGTAGCCGCCCAGAAGGCATACATCGCCGAGCAGGAGCGTATCCGTAAGCAGAAGGAAGAGGAGGCACGCAGGAAGGCAATGGAGCAGGCTGCAAAGTCGACTCCCGTTACGAGCTACAACAACGCAAAGGACGTTCCTCAGACCGAGGAGACCAACATCAACAACATGATCTGGCCGCTTCCCGGAGATTATCGTACCGCTTCGTTATTCGGTCCGCGAACACCTCCGTGTCCGGGCGCCAGCTCCTTCCATTCCGGTTGGGACATCGGCGGAAAGCTCGGTGCAGAGATTGTAGCGGCTCTTGCCGGAAAAGTTACCGCAGCAGGCTATAACAGTTCCTGCGGAAACCATGTATATATCGACCACGGTAACGGTTACTCGACGAGATATCTTCACCTCTCGGCGATCAAGGTTTCGGTTGGCCAGCATGTGAAACAGGGTCAGGTAATCGGACTCTGCGGCAGCACCGGTATTTCCACGGCGCCGCATCTTCATTTTACGCTTGCAAAGAACGGCAGCCCGATTGACCCGGCTCCGTACCTGAAGAAGTTTAAGTAATATGATTAGGGGATAATGCTTCCATGAAGAAGTTAATGAAACGAATCCTTGCAGTCGGAATCCTCTGCGTGCTGATGCTCGGCAGCGTGTCCTGCTCCGTGCCGGACGATGAGAACCAGCTTTCGGATATCACGAAGACACCGGGAGGATCTTCCGGAGAACTGAACAAGGATGCATACAACGTTAAAATCGACATGATCCGCGGAGTCCTTGAGAAGTACTACATGGGCGATATCGATTACGATAAAGCGACAGAGGGCATTTACGCAGGATTCATTGACAGCCTCGGAGATCCTTACACGGTATATTTCTCCGCAGAAGAGTATAAGAAGTTCTCGGATACGACCAACGGCAATTATGCCGGTGTCGGATCCACCGTAACGACCAATGCGGAAGGCTATGCGGAATTCGTAAAGCCGTTCAAGGACGGCCCCGCATATAATGCAGGAGTACTTCCCGGAGACATCATTTATGAGATTGACGGCGAGAATATGGCCGGCGTCGATCTGGATACGGTTGTATCCAAGGTGAGAGGCGAGGCCGGGACGACGGTTAAGATCAAGGTATACCGCAAGTCGACCAAGGAATATCTGGACATTACCATCACAAGAGGAAACGTTCAGACGCCGACCGTTGAGTATCAGATGTTCGACGGCGGAATCGGATATGTCATCGTAACGGAGTTTGACAAGGTCACGGAGTCCCAGTTCAATAAGGCTATCGACGACCTTACGAATCAGGGCATGAAGGCACTGATCGTAGATCTGAGAGACAACCCGGGCGGTATGCTTACCACGGTTGTTTCCATGCTGAGCCGTATCCTTCCGAAGGATCTTCTGCTGATCTACATGGAGGACAAGGACGGCAAGCGCGAGGAGCATTTTTCGAACTCCAAGAAGACCGTGGACGTGCCGATTGCGGTACTGATCAACGGCAACAGCGCGAGCGCATCGGAAGTATTTGCCGGATGTCTGCAGGATTATGAGAAGGCGACTCTGATCGGAACGAAGAGTTTCGGCAAAGGAATCGTTCAATCGTTAATCCCTCTCGGAGACGGATCGGCCCTTAAGATAACGACTTCGAAGTATTTCTCACCGAAGGGACGCAACATCCACGGCGTCGGATTCGAACCCGACATCAAAGTGGAACTCGATCCCGAACTGAAGGGAAAAGCATCCGTTGATCCTGCGGAAGACAACCAGGTTCAGGCGGCTGTCGATTTCCTGAAGACTCAGATAAAATAGTACACAAGAAGTAAGTATGCGGAAGAAATTGCATGTTGCAGTTTCTTCCGCATTGTGTTATGTTTTATGAGATGAAACGTAGCATTGGGGCTGTTCCCCGGACAGATACGAGGCAATCGTATTTGTGCACAAAAATGAAGAGGATGAAGATATGAAAAATGGTATCGGCAAATGGATGATCCCGCTTCTTTTATTATCGCTCGTTCTTGCGTTCACAGGCCTTACGGGGCGCGCGTACGCGGACGGCGACGTTATCGAGAGCGGAGCGTGCGGAGACGGCGTGACGTATATGATTACGACGATCCAGGGCGGATATGAGCTGACGATTTCCGGATCCGGCAAGGTTACGGACAGTCCGTGGAACACAGAGGAGGCTCTTCACGGAACGAACACGTACCGGACCATGATCCGCTCGGTTGTGATTGAAGAAGGCATCACGAAGCTTCCGGACGGATGCTTCAGTTCGCTGGAGGGACTTCGGTCTGTTTCGATACCCGGTACCCTTACGGAAATCCCTTTCGGAGCATTTAAAGGGTGTCTCAGTCTGATGAGTGTAGACCTGAATCAGGTGACAAGAATCCGCGAGTTCGCATTTGAAAACTGCGATGCCCTGCAGAGCGTTACCTGCGCTTCGGTTACGAAAATGGACCGCTGCGTATTTCAGGGAAGCGGAATGAAGGAATTTACCGTTCCCGCAAGCGTTCCCGCGGGCGGCATTGACAGCCCGGTATTCACCGGGGCGGCCAAGCTTACAATGATTTACTGCGCTGCCGGCCAGACAGCGTATGAGAGTATAGACGGTATTCTTTATACGGCGGACGGGAAGGAATTGATAGCCGTTCCCGCAAACTATCAGGGCATCCCGGCAATCCCGGACAGCGTTGAGGTAATCGATCTGGACGCCTTTCCGGAGCGGCTTGTATCGTATATCCCGGACTATTTCGGTATCACGGACAAAGGCTATGCGGTGATGGAGACCGTTTCCGTTTCCTTAACCGAGCGGTATGATCTTGCAAACCTGCTGCTTACGTCGATCAACGGCGGAATACGAAGCAGAATCACTCCGATCATGATCGATGCAGCTCTCAGCGATACGGCGATGACGCGTGCTGCCGAGATTTCGGTTCACTGCGACAAGAGTACCCCGATCCGCCCGGACGGAACAAGACTGTCCACTACCGGCGAGTATATTTTTATCTACCGGCCGGACGAGCAAGACCCCGACGTGACTGCAATTTATAACGGATTCATTGCTTCGGGCAAATGCAGAAACACCCTGAAGAGTGCAAGTTACAAGGGTATCGGTATCGGAATCGCGGAAACCGGCGGAATTTACTATTGCGTGATCGAAGTAAAGACCGCCGCCGGAAGTTTGGCAAGCTATCAAAGCGGAAGCGTTGCGAAAGCGGTGCCGATCCGCTATGCAAAATACCTTCTTTCCGATGCGGCCCTGTTTCACATGGAGGAGCCGGTAAGCGAAGCGGGCAAGCCTTGCCCAAGCATAGTGTGGTTCGGGAACGGAGAGCCTACCTGCGTTGTGGAAACGGGAACGCTTACATTTTCCTCGGCGGACCGGTCGATTGTCACGGTTGATGAGGGAGGATGCCTTTACGCCGCAAAGGCCGGGCAGACGGAGGTTACCGCGAAACTCGGATTCATGACGTGCACTTATACGGTTACGGTGCAGGGAAGCGCCGTGCCTTCGGAAGGCAACGCGATTGCGACACACGCCTGCGCGATCGGCGAATCGTTCGGCATCAACTATTATGTGCCGGAATCGGTTTGCGGCACTTATGACGAGTGTTATCTGAGCGTCACAAAGCCGTACTACGAAGGCAATGCGATTGCTTCTTATGAAACGGAGATCCTTCGCTCTTATGTGTCCGAAACAATCGGCGGAGCGGCTTACCGCGTGTATTGCTACCGCGGGATCACGGCCAAAGAAATGACGAGTGAGATTAAAGCTTCTCTGACCGGAGTGAAGAACGGTCAGGTTTATCAATATGCCGAAGACACATACAGCATCGGACAGTATGTTGACGAGATCCTTGCAAGCGGCACGGCCGATGCCGGACTGAAGCGCGTACTTGCGGACATGCTTGCGTACGGTACCGAAGCACAGAATTATTTCAGCTATCATAAGGCCGTTCCGGCTTCCGGACATCTGACTTCCGCACTGGCGTCCTTTGCGACGCAGCAGCAGTCCGTAACGCTTTCTTCAAGCGCTTACGAGGACACTTCCACGGGACTGTTCGACTGGTACGCAGCCGGCTTCTCGCTGTCCGCGAACAACCGGATATCCTTTAACTTCTATGTGAACGGAGAGGGCGAGCCTTTGCATGAGTCCGCCGAGATTACGATCGGCGGCGTGACCTTCCGTATCCCCGCATCGGATTGGGTCAATACCGGCGAGAAGGAATACCGCATTACGCTTTCCGGAATTGCCCTGAAGGAATGCCGTACGCCGGTCGGATTTGTCATCAAAAAGAACGGAGCGGCAGTGAGCGGATCCATGACGGTCAGTATGGAAATATACGCGGCTCTGGCGGAGCAGAGAGGCTTCGGATCAGCCGCGCTGACGAGGGCTCTGGTCGGTCTCGGAGATTCACTCGAAGCGTATGTATCGCAGTAGTGCGGACCGGGCAGTTAGACAACAATAGAACTATGGAATTTATGCTTTTTAGCGCTTTTTTGGAAAATGAACCGATGAGGAACCCGTAAAACACGGATTCCTCATTTTTTTATTGAAAAACAGCCGGAAAATACGGAATTTATTACATTTTTTGATTGACTTTTCCTTTTTTTAGGCGTAAAGTATAAAAGGTTGATTTTATGCCATTCTATGCGTGTAGAAAGAAGCAAAAAGATACTAACGCAGGGATAGGCAGTGACCGTGTAGGGAGGCTTATTTTTTATGAAAAGTGTGTTTGTGAAAAGGGTGATCACCACCGTCTTAACGATGGTTATGTGTGTATCATCCGTGTTGCCGAACGGCGTGACGGCCATTGCGGCAGCAGGGGGGCAGCCGGACAGAGAAACTCTGATCTACGGCAGTGACAGGACCGAGTACTATCTCGGCACGGCGTCACATTTTGCGTTATTCGGTACGAGTGTCGGCATTTATGCGGACGGTACCGGTCAGTACAAGGACTGCGAGGGCCGGATTGCGGCCGATGAATTCTACGTGAATTCCTGGCAGGAAGGCACATGGGGATATCCGGTTTCCGGTTTCCTGGCGTGCGAGACCGATCGCAATAAAGGCAAGCTTCAGGGGGCGGCAAGCATTATCTGTAATAATGCGGAATCGAAAGAGTTTGGTTTCATCAAACCGGACTACAACGAGCAGATTACCGGTAAGAAGGTATTTGTTGTTTCCGATAAAGCGGAATCTTTTGTTGAGGTACCGGACAACTTCCACGGCCGTGAAGAATACTACAGAATGCTGAATGAGCGTGTAGTAAAGGTTGAGGAGAACTCCGTGATCAATTTCGAGGAGGAGATGGATCTGCTCCGTGAGAAGAGCAGAAGACTTGCCAATACGGAACAGAACGGCGTTGTCGAGATTAGGGAAGGCAAGCTTGTTCTCAGCGAGAAGAAACCCGAACCCGGTGCGGGCGGTCCCGGTGCAGGAGGCCCCGGCGCTCCCGGAACCAAGAAGGTTTTCTATTTTAATCTTACGGAAGAACAGTGGACCGCTTCAAGCGGCGGAATCCGGATTGATCTGCCGAGAGATGCTTTCGTAGTTATCAGCGTTCCCGGAAAGACTATCAATATTACCGGCGGACAGTCGGATATGCTTTACTGGGGAAGAAACCAGGTTATGCAGAGCGAAGAAATAAACGGGCAGCTGCTGTTCAATTTCTTCCAGGCAGAGTCGGTCAATCTTTATGTCGGAGCCCGCGGATGTATCCTTGCTCCCGTGGCGGACATAAAGGATTCTTCCAATAACGCACATCATGCGGCGCAGATCATCGGAAGAACGATCAGTATTTGTGCGCAGATGGGCCGCTACGGATTCAAACTTCCGGCAAGTGCGGTTACGGAAGATCCGTCGAAGAATTATACCGTTCATTATATGTACTATGATACGGACGGAAGTCTCAAGGAAGTTCCTTCCGCCGTTTATGAACTGTTCATCGGCAAAGCCTGTTCTCCGATGCCCGGCGAGCATGCAACCGGATATGAGACAGGCGATGAGATTCGGGCGTTCGATGAATCTGATGAAAGCAGAGAACAGCTGAAGCAGGCGTTTTACAGTTCAAATATGAGCTATTATGCGGAACATCTTCGTAAGGGCGGCAATATCCGCTTTGAAGTATATGAAGACGGAAAGCTTTGGTTCGGTTCAATCTTCGGACGTGATCTGCTTGATCACGGCAATTATCTCAAGATGACCAAGCTGGAAGATATTAATTGGCACGATTCGTACAAATTCGAGAATTCCAATGTGTTCTTCATCATGTATCCTGCCGCAAAGGTTAAGCTGGATGTCTCGTGGGATGACCGGTTCAATCAGGAAGGACTGAGACCGAATGACGTACTATTCGAAAGCAAAGTATCCCTTATGGAACGGGGTTCACTTGAAGAAAACGTGTGGTACGAATCAAAACGCGGATCGCTTGATCACGGTTATAAAAAACACAGTGTTGACGAAAAATGGGATGATATAACCGATTCCGAAGTGGAATATGAATGTTATACCTATCAGTTCGATGTTGAAGTTCCGATTCTCGGACGGCAGATGCTTTTCGACGAAGAAACCGGCGCAGCATACGGTGTTTCTTCGGAATTGTTCGGACCGGACGGATTATTCTATGTTTCTTATCAGGTTCCGGATGGATATGTTGATGCAACTGAGAAAAGTGTTGACGCTTACGGTTATGTCGATGAAGAAGGATATGTTGCAGAGTATCATATCGTACTTCGCAGAAGATATAATGCTGCTTTCTACCTTGTCCTGCCGGACGGAAGCCGGACGGAAATCTTCAAAGAAGGTTTTTATGATGAAGAGAGCGATGATTATGTAGCTTATTTCGGCAGTGCCGGTATCAATGGTCTTCCCGAATTGAATGAAGATGAGATCGAACTCTGCATGGGAGAACACGTAACCGACAGTAAATATACGATCAGCTGGCGTGATGTTGAGACCGGAAAAGTATACAAAACCGGTGACGGTTACATGTTCGACTATAAAGATGCGGAATTTGAGACGGTGCTTCGTCTTACCGATCTTGTAAACGGAAAGACCCCTTGGCTGTACTGCCATATCATCTCTTACCTTGACAACTTCATGATTCCGGGTTCATCGGTATACAGCCGTCTGACGGCCGATAAGAATGCGGATGAGTATATCTTCATTCAGAAGAAGGATAACTCCGGTGCAAAGGCATCCGAGGATCTTTACGCATACGATGACGAACTGAAGGAAGGCAAGTTCAAGGACGACAACTTCATGATCGTTTCCATGGCGTACGGCGTTGATCTGGATCGTGCGGAATACAGCCGCATCACGATCTCGAACGTGGGATTCGGAAGCAATGATGCAATCTTTTATGAGACGCAGAAGAATCAGGAGATTGCAGATTCCTTCTGTGACATGCCCGGGCGCAAGAAGTCACAGAGCATGTCCACGGCGGAGCTGCTTCCTCATGATCCTTATGTGAACGAGTATGACGGTGTGAGCCTTCTCAGATTTGTCATCCCCGAGGAATATGTTGATGACGATCTCTATATGACCGTATATTATACGGATGCTGCCGGACGCGAATCGGTTTGGTTCTATTATTCATTCAATATCAGAGAGAATAAGTTCTGGACGATTCAGGGTCAGTAATACATGAGGTCGTTTTACGGAGGGAAAATATGAAGGAATTCTTTGAAGAAGTTGACTTAAGCATTGTTGAGCTGGTATCTTCCGATGTCGTTACGGAGTCCGATCCTTACTGGGCAGGCCAGGGCGGAACGGAGCCGGGATATCCGGAACCTTAGTCACTGATTTAATTAAAATTCAATACGAAAAGCGGAGCAGTCCTCGGGCTGCTCCGTTTTTGCGTGTGAAAAGACTGTTTCGTTATGCGTGTGAGAAGATGGTTTCACTATGCGTGTCAGAAGATGGTTTCGCTATGCGTGTGAGAAGACTGTTTCGTTATGCGTTTGTAAGGAGTGCACGGATAGGGCGCTCGGCCGTGGTGCCCATACTCCTTTTTTTTTGCATGTGAAAAATTTTAAATTACTTCATATTATATATGTGCGGCTGAATACCTGTGGGATGCCTGTTGCATAGAAGTGTATATAAATAACTACATGGGAAATATTTTATACATGTTTGAAGCAGAATACAAAAGTGCATTTTACTACTATCAAAAACCGCTGTAAGCATTTTAAATACTGACATTGTGCAATGGAAGCAGCACAGGGGAATTTGTCATATTATACACAAATGTGCAAAGCAAAATGGCATAGCATGTAGTTTCTTATCCGATGTAGTATCTTATCCTTAGAACGGAAAATGCAGATTTTTTCATAAATTTTCCTATTTTGGGGTTGACTTTCCTATTTACAGAGTAGTATAGTCTAAATGTTGTGTTTGTATTTGCGCGCGTCGTGATAATAGTTTATCAATACTAAGCGCGGATGGGGCCGGAGACCCCCGGAGGAGGCTATATTATATGAAAAAATTATTTGGAAAAAGGGTGATTTGTGCCGTACTGACACTTGTACTGGCTTTTTCGGCCGTATTACCCCAGGAGGCACTGGCTTTCGTGCAGAACAGAACGGCTGCACTGATTAAGCCTACAACGCAAAAAGACTATAACAAATTGCTGTATGGCACCGAAAAGGACGAGAAGGACAAATACTATCTCGGCATCGCGGGCCATTTTTCTTTGTTCGGACAGAACGTTGTGATCAACCCGAACAACGGATGCTATTCCGATGCGGACGGCCGTATCGCCGCAGACGAGTTCAAGATTGCATCCTGCCCGAACGGCGGATTCCCGATCAAGGGTTTCCTTACGAACGACTCGCTTTCAAACCCGCAGCAGGCCAATGCAAATATTAACGGTGCGGCAGCGGTTATCTGCAACAATGCAAAGAGCAGGACGTTCGGTTACGTTAACCAGAACTATAACGGCGTTGAGCACATCTATGTCGTTTCCGATAAGGTAACGAGCCTGTCCGATCCCGGTCAGGGCAACTCTTATATTAATGATGCGATCCGTAAGACGCTGGTGTATCTTCCGGAAAATAAGCTGATCAATTTTAATAATGAAATGGCAGCTCTTCGTACGAAGAGTGCAAACCTTGCTTCCCAGACCGTTAACGGTACCGTAAAGGCCGCGCAGGGCAAGCTGATTCTGACCGGCAGCAATACCGTAAACTATTTCCGTCTGACGGAAGCACAGTGGAACCAGTCCGCTAACGGAATTACCCTGAACATTCCTTCCGGCGCTTATGCGGTTATCAGTGTGGAAGGTAAGACCGTTAACATCAAGGGCGGCCAGACCGATTGCTTCTATATCGGATCGAAGCAGATCAGCCAGAGCAGCTCGGACAATTCCCGCGTTTTGTTCAACTTCTTTGAGGCAGAGCAGGTTAACCTTTACAACGCGCTTCGCGGATGTATCCTTGCTCCGTCGGCAAATGTGACCGACAAATACTGCGGTTACGGACATCATGCAGGTCAGATTGTCGCAAAGAGCATCGACATCAAATGTGAGATGGGACACTTCGGATTCAACCTTCCGAAAGAGTACGTGAAGGATTGCGATCCGCAGTACACCGTTCATTATATGTATTACGGTACGGACGGAAAGCTTTATGAGATCCCCGCTTCCGTATATAAGGCATTCATCGGAACGGAAAAGGCTCCGATGCCCGATACAAGCTCCAAGGGCTTCAAGAAGGGCGAATCCGTAACAGCACTCGTAAATGATGCGGCAGGAAGCAACAAGGCAGCAGTGAAGAACGCAATGGCTTCTTCCGATATGAGCTACTACGCGGAGCTTCTTGAGAACGGCTGCGGCTTTAAGTTTGAAGTGTACGAGGACGGAAAGAAGTGGGCGGATGCGCTTAGCGGAAGCGGCCTTCTGAATACCGGCAACTATAAGAACATGACCCGCAAGGATGACATCGACTGGACGACCGAGTACACCTTCGGAAATTCCAACGTATACTTCGTTCTTTATCCTACCGCAAAGGTAACGGTTGACGTTATGTGGGATGACAAGCAGAACAAGGATTTCTCGAGGCCGGATGCGTCCTCATTTGCCGTAACGCTGAATGAGAGATTCACGAAGAACGGAAGCACTTCCGTGACGGCGCGAGAGAAGGTTAATCCTTTGAACGGTTCCGCTTCGGTTGTTTCGGTATATGACGAAGCAATTGATAAGAACGTAAGCTACGACAAGTTTGTAAGCAAATATACCTACGACGTTCCGGTTCTCGGAAGTCAGGTTCAGAACGGAAGCAAGACCGGCGCTTCTTACGGCGTATCGGCCGACAGGTTCGGTGAGAACGGTCTTTTCGATATTTCCTACAGCGTTCCGGAAGGATACGTTGACACGACGGTTACGAAGGTAGACGCAAACGGTTTTGTAGATGCAGACGGCGTTGTTGCGCAGTACCACATCGTACTCCGCAAGCAGTACAAGGCAACCTTCTATCTGGTTGATCCCGACGGCGAGCGCATTGAAGTTTACAAGGACGGTTTCTATGATGAGGATGCCGATGACTATACCGCATACCTCGGTTCCGAGACGACCGGCGAGCTCCCCGAACTTAGCGACGACGAGATCGACATCTGCCTCGGCGAGCACTCGACCAACAGTGAATATACGATTTACTGGCGCGATGTTGCCACCGGCAAATTGTACGCTCCCGGCGAGGACGTTTACACATTTGACTACGAGGATGCTGAGTTTGAGACGATTCTCCGTCCGGTTGAGATTGTAAGAGGAAAGACCCCCTGGCTGTACTGCCATATCATTTCCTTCAACGATCACTACCTGATCCCCGGCTCCGCGGTTTACAGCCGTCTGACGGCCGACAAGAATGCGGATGAGTACGTATTCATTCAGAAGAGAAACGCAGGCCTCAGAAAAGCAGCTCCGGCTCCTTACGCATACGATGAAGAGCTGAAGGAAGGTCAGTACAAGGATGATCAGTTCATGCTGATCTCGATGGTATACGGCGTAGACGAAAAGCGTGCGGAATACAGCCGCATTACGATTTCGAACGAAGGCTTCGGCCATGATGCCGCAATCTTCTATGAGACGCAGAACAACAAAAACCTTGTGGATGCCTTCTGCGACATGCCCGGACGTAAGGCTTCCGCAAAAGTTGAGACCGCAAAGCTTCTTTCTCATGATCCCTATGTGAAGGATTACGACGGACTGAACGTGCTCCGTCTTGTCGTTCCCGCGGAATATGAGGATGACACGCTTTATCTGACGGTTTACTACACGGACGAAGAGGGCCGTGAGTCGGTATGGTTCTACTATACTTTTTATGTAAGAGACAACAAGTTCTGGTCGATTCAGGACTGAGTGAGGGGCACAGGCTATTACTAAGGAGGTAAGCTATGAAGAAGTTTTTTGAAGAAGCCGAATTGGAAGTTGTTGAGCTGGTAAACGCAGACGTGGTTACGGAATCCGGCGACCATTGGGGCGGTACCGGGGACGATCAGCCGGGAACCTGATACGGTTTTTGTTCGACATTCCTGCAATTTAGTATTCCTCAAACAGAGCAGTCTGCGGATTGCTCTGTTTTTTTGCGGACCGGCGCCGCCGCCCGTCTTTTTCGGCCGCGCCGACAGGAAAAACAAGGAAATCTTTCACTTTATCTTGAAGGAAAAAAGGTTGCTTTTCCGATACTTTTGTGATAGAATTGCGTTATCTTGTGGACAAATGTTTGCGTGGGACATACAAAAACGCCGACAGCAATGGGACCTGACAGAAGGAGGGGTACACTTTTGGGAACGGAAGAGTACTATATCGTAACTAAGTCAGCTTTGCCGGAGGTTCTGCTGAAAGTGGTAGAGGCGAAGCATCGACTCGCCTGTGATGAATCCCTGACCGTTCAGGAAGTAACGGACGCGATCGGATTAAGCAGAAGTTCTTTTTACAAGTACCGCGACGCGATCCTGCCGTTTCATGAGAATTCGCGCGGCAAGACGTTAAACATCATGCTTCAGGTGGATGACCAGCCCGGCATTCTCTCGCGGATCCTGCAGAAGATTGCCGGAAGCAAGGCAAACGTGCTGACCATCCAGCAGAGCATCCCGACCGGCGGAATCGCCTCGGTTGCACTCGGTGTGGAAATCCTTCCGGAAACCGAAGCGACGGAGGACCTTCTTTCCGGCGTGCGTAATATAAAGGGCGTCCACTATCTGAAGATACTCGGAAGCGAGTAGAGAATAATAATCCGGTCTGCGGTGATCCGAACAAAACGGGTCCGCAGCGGTCCGAAGGAGATTGAATAAAATGTATGTTGCGATTTTAGGATACGGAACGGTTGGATCGGGCGTATTTGACGTCCTTACGCAGAACCGTGATATTATAGCAAAGCGTGTCGGCTTCCCGCTTGACGTGAAGTACGTGCTTGATCTTCGCGATTTTCCGGGAGATCCCGTGGAGCCGTATCTGACGCATGATTATGAAGATATTTTAAAGGATGACAGTGTTGAGATCGTTGTCGAGACGATGGGCGGACTGAAGCCCGCTTATGAGTTCACGAAGCGCGCTCTCGAATCCGGCCGCAGTGTCTGCACCTCCAACAAGGAGCTCGTTGCAAAGCACGGCGCCGAGTTCATCGAGATCGCCCGGAACAAGAACATCAACTATCTGTTTGAAGCAAGCGTTGGCGGCGGTATTCCCGTAATCCGCCAGTTGATTCGTTCCATTACCGCCGACGAAGTGGAAGAGGTATGCGGTATCCTGAACGGCACGACCAACTATATGATGACTTTGATGCGCGAGCAGAACCTGAGCTTTGAAGATGCTTTGAAGGACGCGCAGAGCAACGGCTTCGCCGAGCGGAATCCCGCTGCGGACATCGAAGGTCATGACGCCTGCAGAAAGATCGCAATTCTGACTTCGCTTGCTTACGGTCACCAGGTTGATTTTGAAGACATTTATACCGAAGGCATTACCGCCATCACCGATATCGACGTAGCTTACGCAAAGGCGATGAAGCACGGTATCAAGCTTCTCGGCCGCAGCTACTTAAAGGACGGCATCGTATACGCGATCGTGGCTCCGTATATGGTCCGCAAGACGAACCCGCTTTACCCGGTGAACGGCGTATACAACGCCATTATGATCCGCGGCAACATGCTCAACGACGTAGTATGCTACGGTAAGGGCGCAGGCAAACTTCCCACTGCGAGCGCGGTGGCTTCCGACGTAATCGATGCCGCAAAACATCGGCATGTAAATATTCCGATCCTTTGGGAAAAGGAGAAGCTGATCCTCGGCAGCAAGGGCGATATGGAGAGCAAATTCTTCGTACGCGTTCCGCTTTCCGAAGCCGATAAGGCAAAGGAACTCTTCCCGATCCGGAAGGAAATCTCCATTCTCGAGTGTGAAGGACGCGAGTTCGCATTTGTCACCGAAGTTATGACCGAGAGAGATTTCGAGGAAGCAGCGGCGAAGATCGATATTATAGGCCGTATCCGTTACGAAATCTGATCATAACGGAATGACCGGAAAGGCCGACAATGAAATATGTAGTAGTATTGGGCGACGGCATGGCCGACGAGCCCATTGAGGAGCTTGGCGGGAAGACACCGCTTGAGTATGCGGAAACGCCTATGATGGACGAAATGGCCGCGTACGGCGAGATCGGACTTGCAAGCACGATCCCCGCAGGAATGAAGCCGGGCAGCGACACGGCGAACCTCGCGGTACTCGGATACGATCCGAAACAGTATTATACGGGGCGTTCTCCGCTTGAAGCACTGAGCATCGGTGTGGATCTGGCGGACACGGATATCGCGATCCGGTGCAATCTGGTGACCGTTTCCGATGACGGACTCCCTTATGAGGAGAAGACGATCATCGATCACAGCTCTTCCGAGATTTCGACGGAAGATGCGTCAATTTTGATCGAGGCAGTACGAAAAAAACTCGAATGGCAGGGGTTCCACTTCTATGTCGGGACCAGTTATCGTCATCTTTTTGTATGGAATTGCGGAAAAGTAGTTGACCTTACGCCGCCACATGATATACTGGGTAGTAAGATAGGTGGTTATCTACCGAAGGAAGATGTGCTTCGGGAGATCCAGAAAAGAAGCTTTGACATCCTGAACGAGCATCCGCTTAACGTGGAGCGCGCGAAGAAGGGTCTCAATAAAGCCAACTCGTTATGGTTCTGGGGAGCCGGAACCAAACCGGGCCTCACCTCATTTGCCGGCAAGACCGGAAAGAAGGGTGCGATGATATCGGCAGTCGATCTTCTGAAAGGAATCGCGGTCGGTACCGGAATGCACAACATCGAGGTGGAAGGTGCCAACGGCGGGCTGCATACCAATTACGAAGGCAAGGCAGGGGCTGCGGTCCGTGCGCTTACCGAAGAAGGTTACGATTTCGTATACATCCATCTGGAGGCTCCGGATGAGATGGGACACCAGGGGAGCCTGAAGAACAAGATTCAGGCGATCGAGTACCTGGACGAGAGAGTGATCCGTATCGTCAAGGAAGGTCTTGATAAGGCCGGAGTCGATTACCGCATGTTAGTCATGCCGGATCATCCGACGCCGATCTCGAAGAGGACCCACACCTCGACGCCCATCCCGTATCTGATTTACGACAGTACGAAGCGGGATGTTAAGAAGTGCCAGAGATATAATGAGAAAGAGGCTGAGACCTCCGGCAATTTCTTTGCTGAGGGCTATCGGCTGATGGACCATTATCTGGAAATAAAGTAGTACCAAAAAGGGAAAAAGAGTCCTCAACAATGGATGAGGCAAAGAAGCAGACAACGGGGACGCCTGTTGTCTGTTTCTTTTATGCCAAAAAACCACAATCATTACCACCAGCTTAGCTGGTGGTTTGCTCTGCGGCTATAAGCCGCTAATCCCTGCTTGCCTCTAAAGAGGCTCTGAAGAATCGCCAACCGCACTGCGGTCACGGGCCGGCTCTAAAGAGCCTCTTTTTATGTGCCTTTTACTACCGGCTCACCCGTGAACGGGTCTATGTACTCTTTCAACGACATCTGATCATACTCTTCATCTTCCTTCAGTTGATTCCGTACATACTCTGCTATTTTCGCAGCGTTCTTTCC
>JAFZUW010000022.1 GCA_017618195.1 Lachnospiraceae bacterium | reverse complement strand
CGATCGCGAATAGTGTGATATACTGAAAACATGAGTTGCTGACCCTCTTGTTTCAAGTTGTTACTTTTTAACAAAACGAAACGAAAGTCTATATGGTTTGACAAAAAGGATCAGTGAAGTTTTTTTCTCCTTTAGAACGCTCAAGTAATTCCGGCTTTATCAGATTCAAACAGATTGCAGCCGACAAATGCGATGCATTTGCCGGCTGTTTTTTCTTCCTGCGGGATTAGGTTCTGCCTTGTTTTTTATTGACGAATCCCGAGAAATGTGAAATAATTTATGGAAAGCTAAGATGGTGTTTTTCGGGCTGTCGGGATGAGGGTATTACGGTCCGAAAAGCGGTGTTACGTGTTGCGAAAAGAGGAAAATCATGATTTTATGGGGAATCGATTATCTGATCAATTATCTTAGTTATTATATTGTTTATAAATGGATTCTCTGCGTGCCGTTTCGAAAGAACCCCGTTCTGACCATCGGATTCCCGGCCGTAATGTGTCCTGTGGTTGCCATACTGTGCCAGTCGGCCGATGCATCGGGAACTGCCCGGTTTATCCTGGCATTTGCCGCAATTATGACGCTGCTGATTCTTGTGGAAAGCAGACATATTATGGTGCTTTTGATCCTTCCGCTCGTATTTCTCGCGTCGAGTTTCTTCTCCGTTCTCGTTACATATACGCTGTCGTCTGCAACGGATATCCCGTATCCTGAATTTATGGACTCCCATGTTGCGGGAATGGTGTCCGAATCCATATTCCCGCTTGTGTTCTGCATATGCTGTCTGGTCTTTAAGAGACTGCGCGCGGAACGGGAGACGGTGAAGTTCAGCGTTCTCCAGTACATGTTGGCACTGGTTGGTTCCGTGTTCCTGTTCCTTGTTATCAGCATATCCCAGGGGATGTTGGAGGAGGAGGCTAAATTGGAACGGTTGAAGCGTCCTCTGGCGGTAAGCATGGTACTTGTCGGAATCGTGTTCCTGACGCTTATCTTATGGCAGTCGAACGTTGAAAAAAAGGCGCTTCGGTACAAGATGGAGAATGATTACTACCAGCTCTGTCTTAAGAGACAGGAATCGCATATCCGCGAGATTGTTGAAAACGATCAGAAGATCCGCAGGTTCCGGCACGATGTGAACGCACACCTTACGGCGATTGAGCAGTGCGTCCAGTCCAATGACCTGCCGCAGCTGAAATCCTACGTGGAGCGGATGCGTACGGAGACGCAGAAACTGGAAGTAAAGAAGTTTACCGGAATCGGAGTTGTGGATGCCATTATCAGTGAATGGTATCAGAAAGCGAAGGAAGCGAAAGTTCAGTGGGAATGGGACGGAGGACTGCTCGGGGAGACGGATATCGAGCCGTTTGATCTGTGTATCATCTTTTCCAACCTCTTAAGCAATGCGGTGGAAGCTGCAGAACAGGTAGAGGAAGGAAAGGATAAGAAAATCCGCGTTTCCTGCGGAATGTTCCGCGATAAAATATGCATTCGTGTTTCCAATACGTGCCGGAATAATCCTGAAGTGAAGAAACGGCACGGTACGACGAAGAGCGATTATCAAAATCATGGATTCGGGCTGACGAACATCCGGAATACGGTTGCGAAGGCCGGCGGCGAGTTCAGAATCGAGGAGGAGCCGGGCATTTTCAACGCAGAAGTCATTCTGTAAAGCCGAAAATATGTCGTTCATCCAAAAAATATGTCGTTCATCCAAAAACGATTGCATTTTCCGCTGATGGTTCTCATACTATAGTTAAAAAGGGGGTTCGGTAGAAGATGTTTCGAATCACAACGATTTTAATGGAATACGATTTATGGTATTGGTTAAAGTATATTCTCGGAATGAACAATGACTAAGCCAACGGACTAAGCTTCATATCTTTCATTGGGGGGAAGGGATATGAAGGCTTATTTCGGAGAAGGTTTTTAATATGCCACTCTTCAACGGTTCGGACTTTAAACTCCGAACGACGCGCTCAATCCAAAGGGTCATAAGACATCTATCCATGTCTGTGGCCCTACGGTTTTTTTACGGATAAAAACGAAATTGAAAAAAGACTGTTGTTTTTCTCCCTTTTCGTGTAGAATAAAAGAAGGATTTATTCTCTGAACGCGGAGGAAACAATGATTATCATTGGTATTTGTGATGATGAACAATTATACCGCGCACAGGTCAAAACGGTCTGCAGCGCTTTTTTTGATGCTCAGAAGCAGGAATACCGGTTTGTTGAGTTCACATCCGGAGATCAGGTCCTTGCCTATCAGGGAGAGAAGATTCATCTGCTTTTCCTGGACATAGAGATGCCGGGAACGGACGGATTGGAAGTCCTATCGCAGGTTCGCCGCAATGAGCGGATCTGGCGCATCGTTTTTATGACAAGCCATAAAGAGCTTAAGTGGGAAACCGTTGATTTAAAGACACTGGCGTTTTTGGAGAAGCCGATCGACCGGATCGGCGTGGAAACCTGCATCAAGACCGTACTCCGCGAGAACCGCGAGAACATTGACATTTCCTTCAAAACGTTCAAAGGACCCGGATTTATCCGGCTAGACCGGATTGTCTTCATCCAGGCGCAGGGCAATTACGTGAATATCTGCACCGAGAAGGAGGAGATTCCGGGATACGACAGCATTAAGGTTATTGAGGAGCAGACAAAGGGTACGACCGTGATCCGCACGCACAAGTCATATCTGGCAAATCTCCAGTTTGTTGACAAAATGAACGGATTTACGCTGCAGATGACGAACGGTTCTTCGGTGCCGATCGGAAGGAAGTATCTTGCTTCCGTCAAAGAGGCGTATTTTGCGTTTATAAAGAGCATTACAATTGACCGGAACCGATAGATATTCCGGCAATGGAAAGCTGTTTCGGAAGGGGGAAGCGGGCTTTGGATGAGAAGGAATTAATCGTTCGCGAGAAGACGGAGCAGCTGCGCGAGACGGCCGAATTGCGGACGTCTCTGATGAATGATCCGAAACTGCATTATCTGTTCTTTGAGCTGACGCTTCGGTGCAATGAAAACTGCGTTCACTGCGGAAGCCGCTGCGGGGACGTGCCGAGCGAAGAACTGCCGGCGGAAGTATTTATCGGTATCCTTGATAAAGTCGCGGAGGATTTCAAAGGCAGGCTGCCGATGTTATGTATTACCGGCGGCGAGCCGCTTCTTCGGAAAGAGTTTTTCGAAATCGCAGAGCATGCGAAGAAACTCGGATATATGTGGGGAATTACCAGTAACGGGACATTGATCACAAAGGATGTCGCAAGAAGGCTGAAGGAAGCCGGAATGGCAACCATTTCGGTCAGTCTCGATGGAACCAAGGAATACCATGATGCGTTCCGCAGGTCGAAAAACGCATATGAGCGGACCGTGGAAGGTCTTCGGAACCTGATGGAGCAGGGCTTCGAGGAGGTTCAGGTGACGACCGTTGTGACGCCTAAGAACCTGCCGCTGTTAGATGAAATGTTTCGGGTTCTGTGCGAAACAGACGTGGATTCCTGGCGCCTGGTCGGAGTGGAGCCGATCGGCAGGGCGCTCGAGCATCCCGAACTGTTTTTAAGTAAGAGTGAGCAGCTTCGGCTCCTGCAGTATATCCGCGACAGGCGTGAAGAAGGGTATCCGGTAGCTTATGCATGCAGCCACTGGCTCGGACTCGGCTTTGAGCGTGAGGTCAGGGATTCTTATTTCTTCTGCGACGCCGGCCTTCGTACGGCGAGCATTATGGCGAACGGCGATATCGGCGGATGTCTGGACATTGACCGAAGGCCGGAGACGATACAGGGCAATGTGTTGAAGGATGACTTTACGGAAGTCTGGAAGAAACGGTTCGGGATATTCCGTAAGCCGCTTTCCTCACGATGTGCCGAATGCGCTCAGTGCCCCGACGAGATGTTCTGCAGGGGCGGTTCCGCGCATACATGGGATTATGTGAATGACCGGCAGCTGGTTTGTTTCCGGAGAGATTGGTAAAAGGAGGGAGAAACAATGAAAAAAGGAGCAAAGAGAACATTCGTGCTCGGAACGGCATTTGCCGCCACGCTCAGTTTGAGCAACTGCGGCAAAGTATACGGTCCTCCGCCGGGAGGATACAAGGCGGATTTTACGCCGACGCCGACCAAAAGCATCGAAGAGGAGAAGAAGACGGGCGAAATTGTAACAACCGGGCTGGAACACAAGATCACGGAACGAGTTTCAATCAGCGATTTTGAAGGACAGGACGAGATTCTCGGCTGGTACGACGGAACGGAATTCCTCGGAAAAGGATACAAAGCCGTTTCGAGTGAAGACGAAGCAATTACAATGAAAAACCGTCCGGAGGTTTTTGTTTCGTATATTATCACCCCTTACCCGGATTATTCGAGCAGCGAACTTGCGGTAACAGGGATCATAATAAAGGATCCCGCCGTAACCGTATACGGTAATAATATCGAGACTGCATTGGAGACATTTGACAATACGCTTAAAGAGAACGGCTTCTGGATCGAGCCGCTCGGAGACGGATTTCGTCATGCGGCGCACAGGGATGACATTACGATCTCTTACGGCAACGGTATGATTCAGATTAACGCGGAAGTTACCAACGAACAGGGGCTTGTTTTCTGAGGAAAAGCAGATATTCAGATGGAGGGGGAAGCAGAATGAACATTATGGTTTTGGTTAACAAGAGCTTTGAGTATCCGGGATATCGTGCCGGTGTGGAATCGCGTATTACGAGCGGAAAACTCAAGGACTACTCCGTCCTTGTCCGCGATACGTCGGTTGGACCCCAAAAACAAGGGCCGTCTTGTGTATATCAGGTTGCAGGGCACATAATTCGGGAGTTTTGTATCAATTATCTGTTTCCGGCTGATGAAGACCCTGCGAAACCTTCAGTGTCTTCAAATTCGGAGAAAAAACTGGAGCTGTTGAAAACTCTCATCGAGAAAGAAAAGCCGGATTATATCATCAGTGTCAGCACCGGTGAATCCACTCCGTTTGATCAAGACAAATACTCCGATAACAACAGTGTTAACGGATGCGTATTTATCGGAACCAGATTTTTTGCTTGTGACTGCTCTGAAGATGATCCGGATACGGAAAGCCACCTGGATATTGCAAACTGTAAGTGGACGCCGGAGAGCAAACCCATATGTGAGAAATTTTACAGTTTGCTTGAGAAAGCGGATCTTTCGGAAGGCATGATAAAGGTGCCCAATTCTCCCGGAAGTCCTCTGGATATTTACGCCGGGGACATATTTACCAGTCTCGGCGTTATAAATGTAATGAATTATGAGTGCTATTCCAAAGCCGATCAGAGGACTTATTTAGAGTTTACGAAGAACAATTGGGTGTATATCCCCGTCAGTCTTGAAACAACGCATGCCGTTGTGAAGATGGCTGCGGGCGAAATTCCCGTACTTTTTGTTTCGCCTATAGTGGACAGGTATGAGAGCTTTTCGACAGATGTTGAAGACAGCTGGGGAAATCAAAACCTCTTCAGTTCGTATAATGCCGGCGTAGCAGTGACGAATATGCTGTCATACATTGCACCGTATTTGAAAGAATAGCCGCAGTCCTTAATTGTTATTCTCTGTCGGAACAGCTTTATTACTTTCCCGGTTTTCTTCTGCAGAAATATGGACAATTCATCCTCATCCGGCGCTTTTACAGTTGACAGAATTTTCAGATTAAACGTGCGGTTGAGGACGAGATTTATTACGAGCAGTTTACCGGAGAAGTGTATGTGGTCGATAAAGCGGTAAGACGGGGCGCAGCCGTGATGATTGATCGGAAGCGCAAGCAGGCGTAAGGAAATCTGTTTCATTTGATTTATGTCATAAGGGGTCTCTATGCAGACCCCTTTAAGCAATACGAGGGAGTATTACAGTGGGAATACCCGATCATGAAAAGGTGAAAAAGTGAACGATTAACTATCTGACATGAAGGAAAAGGGGGAGTAGAAATGTTACCGGGTTTTATTTTTTGGACCGTTATTGCCGCGCTTCTGTGCGGGATTGGTTTCTATGCACTGAAAGCAAAGAAAGCAGTCGGATTTTTCACGGGAGTGGAGCCGCCCAAAGTTGAGGATATCAAAAAGTACAATCATTCCGTGGCGGTTATCTGGTTCGTTTACGCCGGTGTTTTTGAACTGTTGGGGATTCCGCTTCTGTTTTTGAAACAGAATTCGCCGCTTTTCATCATCACGATACTCGGCGTGGTAATCGCGTCGATCGGGATGGCCGTTGCGTATGTGGTCGTTTCGTCGAAGTATCAGAAATAGCCGGATATAAGGAGAGAATACATGGGAAAGATAAATGTAAAACCGAACAATGATTACTGTCCGCAGACGCTGTTTCTGTACGGGACATATGACGAAAACGGCAATCCGGACTTCGGATTATTCTGCTGGTTCAGCTATATCTGGGAAGGCGAGCTGGGCGTGATGTGCTGCATCGGCGGAAGCAAACTTACAAAGGATAATATTAAACGGAGCAAAGTGTTCTCCGCGAATCTCGTTACGGAGGAGCTGCTGCCCGCAGCGGATTATCTCGGGTGCGTGAGCGGAAAGAATCCCGACAAGATGAAGATCGATCTGGATATCGGCAAAGGTGCGGTTTTGAATGTGCCCGTGCTTGATAAGGCGCCGGTTGTCTTCGAACTGGAAGTGACCGACATCATCCCGAAGGGCGATGCGGATGTCATGCTTTGCAAGATCCGGAACGTGCTGCAGGACGAGTCGCTTTCCTCCGATGAAAGCGTAGCGCAGAAGCTTGCGCGCATTGCTCCGGTCAAGACTACGGCCAATACGTATCTCGGCTACGACGGCAGGGACCTCGGCGCCTGGGGCGAGCCGATGAAGAAACTTTAGTTCGAGGTTTGAGGAATGAATATTGAACTGAGACCTCTGGACGAACCCAATAAAGAGGAGTGCCTGCGGCTTACGGTATCGAAAACGCAGGCGGATTATATTGCGCCAAATGAGAGTTCCTTAGCCGCGGCGGAGGAGCACGCCGATGTGGCCAGACCGTTCGTTATCTGTGCGGACGGGGAGGCGGTCGGATTTGTCATGTTCGCGGTTGAACCGGAGTACGAGGACCCGAACGACCGGTACTGGCTCTGGCGGTTCATGATCGATGAACGGTACCAGGGACGCGGGTACGGTAAAGCGGCGCTTATGAAGATCATCGAATACTTTAAGAGTATCGGTGCGCCGAATATCCGCCTTTCGACCAAAGAAAGCAATTCAGGCGCGATAAGGCTTTATAAGTCGGCCGGCTTCAAGCCAACCGGAGAGATCATCGACGGAGAGACGGTTTTTGAGCTGGATTTCGAATAGAAAATAAGTGATTAGGGAGATGGACAAACTATGACACAGAGTGAACAGAAGGCGATAGTTGCTTCCGCGGCGATTGATGCCTTGATTGAACACGGAGAGATTTTCTCGGGAATGAAGATCGGACTCGGAACCGGTTCCACCGCAGAGCCGGCCGTGAGGCATTTGGCGAAAAGAATCGCTGACGGAACGCTTAAGGACGTGAAGGCGGTAGTTACCAGTTTCGGAACGCAGAATCTGTGCGAAGAACTCGAGATTCCGGTGTTTTCAATGAACGATAAGATAATCGGAGGACATCTGGACCTGACGATTGACGGAGCCGACGAGGTGGATCCTTTTAACAACGTCATAAAAGGCGGCGGCGCGGCTTTGTTAAGAGAGAAGATCGTCGCATACAATTCCTCGAAGTTCGTGATCGTTGCCGATTCAACCAAGATTGTCAAGACGCTCGGAACGGGATTCCGTCTGCCGGTTGAGATCATCGGGGAAGCAAGAGTTCCTGTAATCGCGGCGCTGAACGCCCTCGGAGCCGAGTGCTTCTTAAGGGAAGGCGTTAGAAAATGCGGACCCGTTATCACGGACAACGGTAACCAGCTGCTTGACATTGTCTGGAAGGAGCCCGTAGATCCCGCCGAGATGGAAGATAAGATTAACAGTATTGTCGGCGTAGTGGAAAACGGCTTCTTTACGAAGAATAAGCCGACCGTCTTTACCATGAATGAAGACACCAAAGTGATTGCGCGGCAGGTCTAACGGCCGGTGCGGTTAGGGAGAAAGTGTGAGAGATACGGATTTGATTTTGGTATGTCCCTCGGAAGAAATGAAGGGGGAAGTCATGCAATACAAGGAAGAGCATTTTGCCTTCGGTGATACGCAGGTCCACGGCACCGGCGGGCTTGCTTATTATGATGATTACGATGAGTGGCTGAAACATATCCGGCTCATCAAAGAAGGCGATCCGGCCGGCGGAGTGCGGACGAGTACGTTCTTTTCAAAACGCCTTTCGGACGGGAGGCTGATCGGCTGTATCAAGATTCACCACTCGCTGACGCCTCAGCTCGAAAGCGGCGGGCATATCGCATACGGAATAAGACCGTCCGAACGCGGAAAAGGATACGGCAGGCAGCAGCTTCAGCTTGCGATCGGGTTTGCGAGGCATTTGCCGTTAAAGGAAGTGATCATAGCCTGCGACAAGGACAATGCGGCGTCTGCGAACACCGCGAAAAGCTGCGGCGGGATACTTATAAAGGAGTTTGAGGAAGACGGCGTGATGAAGCAGCATTACGCGGTTCGGTTTGAGGATTGATCGGAGGACTTCCCCGGGCAAAGAATGTCCGGTCCGAAGAGAAGCTTCTGTGGAATGATGAGTATCTTACATGGAAAAACTATATAAAGAAATATATCGAAAAGTGAATGGATGATACAAGGATGATTTCGGTATCATGAACTTACGAAAAACAGTCAGGAGTATGATGGTGAGCGTTCAGGAAAAACTCAAATCGTTTGCATTTGAAAAGGCATATCCGTATATCATAGAGCAGCCGGTCATAAAAGACTATTTGACGGGAATCAGTTTTATTCTCGTGGGGTCTGCCGCAACCGGGTTATGCACGGAAGAATCGGATGTCGATATTTGTCTGATCTGCAGCCGGGAAATCTATGACATTATTTCTGTGGGAACCAGGTGGAATGATGGACGGCCGACAGAGGTTATCCTGGAAGGAACGCAGCTCCACTACTATGCTGTGAGCGTAGATGAATTGGATAAAAAGATAGACGCTCTGGATGAACGGGCATGTTATGTTTACGGAAATGCGGTTGTGATAAACGACAGGGCCGATCGGTATGGGCATATTGCGGAGAAACTGCATTCGCCGGAACTGATGAGCCGGCGTTTTGATATGGAATTTGACATGCTGAAACGCAGGCAAGGCGCGGTGCGATACGTATTGTACAAAGACACCGATCCGATGGCAAGGCTTCAACTCGGAACTGAGATTATTGAGAGACTGCTGAAGTGCATTGCTCTTTATGACGGCAGGGGATATGACCCTCGAAAGAGGTTCTATCAAACAGCCTTGATTGGATCAACCGGAAGCCGATTAAAGTCATATGTTGACACAATGATGTCACTTACAGGAGCAATATGTCAGTCGGCCGATCAAAAGGAAACTGATGCATTCATGGAGGCACTGGATTACTGCGTCGACTATCTCGGCAACGGCGGCAGTGCCGGTCGGGAATCATCGGACGTCCCATAGACGAACATATACGGGCATACATTCGGATCCCGGACGGATACCGGTACAGAAGTTTGTGAGGAGTTTTATGAATACGGAAAGAATAGAAAAACTGAGAAAAGAATGGGAAGCCGAGGAGAAGATTGCGCATATACACGGATGGGATTTTTCGCATATTCACGGCAGATATGATGAAGAGGACAATCTTCCCTGGGACTACAAACAGATAATTGAAGAGTACCTTACGGATGATATGAAGCTGCTCGATTTTGATACGGGCGGCGGAGAGTTTCTGCTTTCGCTTGGGCATCCGTACAAGAATACGGCAGCTACCGAGGGTTTCCCTCCGAATGTGGAGCTCTGCAAAGAAACATTGCTTCCCTTGGGGATTGATTTTAAGCCTTGCGATGATGAGAAGAGCATTCCTTATGCCGACGGTTCCTTTGACATCTTCATCAACAGACACGGAAGTTTTGATCCGAAAGAAGCATACCGGCTCCTGAAACCGAGCGGGGTATTCATTACGCAGCAGGTGGGCGGCCGGAATGACCGGGATCTTGTGGAAATGGTTCTTCCCGATGCGTCCAAGCCGGACCTTGAACTGGAACTGGCCGTTCAGAGGAAAAGGTTCGAGGAGGCAGGATTCACCATTATTCGTGCCGAAGAAGCTTTCCGGCCGATACGCTTCTATGATGTAGGGGCATTTGTCTGGTTCGCACACATTATCGAATGGGAATTCCCGGATTTCTCCGTGGAAAAGTGTATGGACGGTCTCCTGCGTATGCAGGAAGTAATTGATAAGACCGGTGCGGTCGAAGGAACGATTCACAGATATCTTATCGTTGCAGGAAAATAAACGGATAAGTACAGGCGGGAGGAATGCAATGCAGTTTAAAGAAGGGCTCGGCTGGAAGGCGTGCCATGACGAAGAGAGAAACATGTACACGGCGCAGAGAAGTTGGAGGGGTTTTTACCAGCTTTGTGAGATTGATGCCGAGACATATAATAAACTAAGCGATGACGGAAACGCTGATAAACTGATCGGCAGCGGCAGAGTTCTGTTCGAATCGGATGATGATTATTATACCCAGCGTTATTACCGAATTGTCGACGAGAATTACGCCGAGCTTGCACCATGGGCAAGTGCCAATTGGATAGCCGGCAAATCGGACGTACTGGACAGGAGATATGAGGTCGTCAATCGATTTCCGGGAGTGGGATTTGCCTATGGAAGCGAGGTCTATGATTGCGCGCAGTATTTCGGGGTTGCTGACAAGGAAAGCGGAACTTCCGTGGATGAGGAAACGATCTTTCCGGCATGTTCCGTATCGAAGTTTGTTACTGCGGTATGCGTGATGAAGCTGCGGGAATTAAACCTGGTTGATATTGATGAGAGAGTCAATAAATACCTGAAACAGTGGAAGCTCCGTTCCGCGGACGGAGCGGAAAGCGACGCAACAATCCGAAATGTCCTGAGTCATACCGCAGGAATAATGGACGGTGAGGATGGATTCTACGGATTACGCATCGGAGACCCCGAAGTCAGTCTGCTTGATATTCTAAACGGGAGCACGAAATACAACAACAGGCCTGTGAGATTGGAGCAGCAGCCGGGGACGGCATTTGAATATTCCGATGCGGGTTATTGCGTTCTGCAGCAGATGATCGAGGATGTAACCGGTAAGGAATTCGCCACTCTGGTGAAGGAACTGGTGTTTGAAGAAATCGGGCTGAAAAAAACTTTCTTTGCTTCCGCGGCCGAGCGTGAAAAACATGAAGCTGAAATGGCTACCGGCTATGATGATGCCGGCGAGCCGATCCCGGGGAAATTCCCGGTGACGCCCGATCTTGCCGCTTCAGGATTGTGGAGTACTCCGAAAGAGCTTTGGAAACTTTCTCAGGAGTTCTTCCGTGCTCTTAATGGGAAGAGCTCGTTTTTACAGGAAGACGGCGCGAGAGAAATCATAAAACCCGCGGGGGATTTTTCGTGGACAGGGCTCGGCGTATTTCTTGAAGGAGAGAAAACTCTTGTCTCAAAAGGTTGGGGAGAAAATGGGCAGTGCATGTTGAAATTACACCTTGAATCCGGTGAGGCATCGGTCGTTATGACCAATAATAATCCGGGGAAGGATCAGGCGGAATCGGGCGTTGAATGGTTAACGGACAGTTATGTCTGGTTCATGTAGGATTTCCGCAGAGAGCGGAAACTCTGCACACCGGTTTCAAACGTCAGAAGGATAAAGAAGAAAGCGGTTAAAATGGATACTTGTGATTGGTGCAGCCTGTCGGAAGAAGACAAGCGGTTTCAGTTGTATGAAGGTAAATCATGGTCTGTGTTTCTTGCAGACGAACAGGATTATATCGGACGCTGCATATTGGTTTTAAAACGCCATTGCAGCTCGCTGTCAGACCTCAAGGATGATGAATGGGACGAGCTTCGTAATCTGGTTCGCAAAACGGAGGAATGCCTGAAGGCTGTTTTGGGAGCAACGCTGTGTAATTGGAGCTGCCTGATGAACAGTTTTTATAAAGAGGCATCACCTGATCCGCATCTTCATATTCACGTAAGGCCTAGATATGATAAGCCCATAGTGATTAACGGGAACCCGTATGCCGACAGCGAGTTCGGTCATCATTACGCATTGAATAAGAGCGGGATAATACCTGCTGCAGATAAGAACGAAGTGTACAGACGGCTGAAAGAACGGATGAATCGTTAAGCTCTGATTTATTGGGGATTATCCGCGTTTCACTCCAACCATAAGAAGATCGGGGAGGAGGAAGGGTTCCTATGACTCCTGATATTTATTATCATATTCTGGAAATCGGTTTCATCTTTGAAAAAGGCAGGAAGATCGGCGACAGATGGCGTTTCGGAGAGAAGAAACGGCTGTTTGATGAGTGCCGGTTATGGAGAAACCTGATTCAATATGCCGCCTCAGAGGAGGAAGGCAAGGATTGCTCTGATATGGCATTTGCCGGTCTGGAGGAGATCTGCCGGAAGCATAAGATTAAAAACTATGAAAGAATAATTGCACTCCGCTCTGAACTGGAGGCATCGTTAAACCGGTTTGAAACAGATGAAACGGATAAGAAGAAGCTGATTGACCGGATGTTTGAACTTATTTCCGTAGTTGAGAAAAGTACGGAAGCGCGGGACGGTAAAGCGGATGCGTATCGTGCGCTGCAGGCGCTCCATAATATTCCGCGTGCCCTGCATGGAAATGATGCGTTGGGAAGCGCCGTGCCGATCACATGTGCCGAAGCGATGAAATCTTCAGCTCTGTGCGGAAAGTCATGAGAGTGTGAGTTTTCGTCCATCAAGGATATGCTGAAGGATAAAAAATTTTACAGGGACAAGGCAGACTGATTGAACCGGGGAGAAAAGTAATGTCGCTTGAAAAGAGTGTTTTAGATTTTGGCAAGATGAGGGATATCCTCAGCAAAGAATACGGATTACATCTCATCGACAGTAAGAGTCTGGAATTGGGCTCCGCTAATTGCTTCAGGATTCATTGTGAAGAGGGAGTCTTCTTTTTCAAAGAGTATCAAAGCGATTTCAAAGCGGAAAATGTGAACCGGGAAGCCGCCATCGTCGAATATCTGAGTTCCGGGAAGTTTCCTGTCGCCGGTTTTATCAAAACGCTCAGCGGACAGAATTGTATCGTGTATGAGGGCCATGTCATCAGCGTTCAGGAATACATTGAAGGGCAGGCATATCTGAATGATCTTCCGTACTCGTTGTTAAAGGAAAGCGCGAAGTATCTGGGAATCATGCATTCGCTTCTTAAGGATTATCCGATGGAGGAAAGCATGAATTATGAGTGGGCAAGCGGTTTCTCTGCGGATGCTGTTTCGAAAAAGTTTAACGCTCTGCTGGCGTCGCTTGATGAGGATAAATCAGATCCCAATTACGAGAAAATACGCGAGGATCTCATATTCAAAAAGAAACTGATGGATTCCATAGATGCGTGGAAAGAATATTTCAAAGACGTGACATATACTGCGACGCATGGTGATTACACGGCTTGTCAGCTGATCTGCGACGGAGATACGATTAAGACCGTTATCGACTTCTCCTCTGCTGCGTGTATTCCGGCAGTGTGGGAGATTATGAGGTCGTATATTCAATCCGGCGGAGTAAGCCGGACAGGGACCGATTTTGATATTGAGGATTTTGCTTTATATGTCAACGAGTATCGGAAGTACGCACCGCTTACGCAAAGGGATCTGGAAGCGATGCCGTATATTTATCTGTTCCAGCTTGCACAAAGCAGCTACGGATACAAAGAATACCTGGTAACGAAGTCGGAGAACAGAGAAGCCTTATTGGATTTTGCGTTTTGGCGGACCGATATATGCCGGGAGATATATCGTAAGGCTAAAGCCATATCGGAGTTTATCGGCTAAAGGAGGCATGGTTTGAAAACACTTATCTTTAACGGATCGCCCAGAGTTGCGGGAGATACCGTAAGTCTGATCAATCGGTTGACAGAGCTTCTGGACGGCGAATATAAGGTCGTGGATGCCTACCGAAGTAACATTTCCCCTTGTCTGGATTGCAGATATTGCTGGAAGAATCCTGGCTGTGCCATTAAGGATGAAATGCAGGACGTCTATCGCTATATCGAAGATTGCGACAATATAGTTATAGCATCCCCCATATACTTTTCCGAGCTGACAGGGAAAATGTTGGATGTCGGAAGCAGGCTTCAAACATATTTCTGCGGCAGATTCTTTCGAAAAGAAGCGGTAAGCATAAAACCCAAGAAGGGCGCGGTAATTCTTGTGGGCGGCGGTGACGGCCGAATCGAGAAACCGTATGAAACGGCCTGTACGCTTTTACACCATGTGAACTGCCGTAACATTCACGAAGTCGTCTGCAGCTTTAACACAAATGTTGTTCCTGCAATTGAAGATGAAGAGGCTGTTGAGGGAATAGAGCGAATCGCAAAGTTCCTTAACGCCGAAGAATAAGTGAAGATATGGGTTATTACGCAGTATTTTCCCGATGGAGGAAAATGATTTGAAAAACATAATCATTGTAGGACCGAGCAGGTCCGGGAAGTCTGCTTTGGCGAAGCGAATCAGTGACGAGCTGAACTATTATGTGATCAGCGTTGATAAGCTTGTCGCGGTCTTCCAGAATGCATACCCGCAGCTGGATATCAGATTGAACTGGGACAGAGATAAAACAACCGTGAACATAGCTCCGTTTCTTGGGCATTATCTGGGGATGTTTTCATCGCCTGACGGCAGAGGTTTACTTCAGTACAGTCATGGGGCGGCCGGAAACACCGGGTTTGTTATGGAAGGCGCCTATTTCGACTTTGATCAAATAACATCCGTTTTAAGAACCTATGGGATTGAAGATGTAAAGGAGCGTTTTATTCTCATCGGTCTGGTTCAGAATAACAAGTCTTCGGAGGAGTTCTTTGAGGACTTCAGAAAGTATGATACTGCGGATGACTGGACGTACCGTCTTGATGACAGCGAGTTGCGGGCTGTTGCTGAGGATGCGGTATCATTTAACGCAGACATGTACAAGCAGCTCTCAAGCCATGGATTTGATGTTTACGATACATCAGCAGACCGGGAAAAGGTATTTGACGGGATAATAGAGCAGTTAAAAATACAGAGCTAGGTATTACGAGCGTGGAGGAACTGTTTGGGATCAGACGTTTACGAAGGAACATGCGGACTCGGACGGATTGCGGACGATACCCGGTTTTGTTTCGGACCATACGGAAAGGGGAGAAAATGACACATGAAAGTAGTGGTTTTAGCAGATCTTCACGGCAACATGGTTGCCACTGAGGCGATGGAGCGGGAATTGGATGCAATTCAGCCGGATGAAATCTGGTTCCTCGGCGATGCGGTCGGAAAAGGTCCCGAGAGCGACAAGACAATCGATTGGGTCAGAAAGCATTGTAATCATTGGATTGCGGGAAATTGGGACCGTATCCTGAGTGAAGTACCGGAGAAGAACGCCTTCTATATCAAGCAGATTGGGCCGGAACGGCTGGAGTGGCTGAATTCCCTTCCTCTTGAGGATGAATTGGAAATCGGAGGCTTACGATTCCGTCTTGTTCATGGACGTCCGCTTGATCCTTTGTACAGTAACGATGATCCGGGAGAAAAGCTTTTAGGAGGCTGCCGCTTTCATGACGGCAGGCCGGATGCAGACGGATTGATCTGTGCGGATGCTCACAGGCCTTTTATCCGTCCTCTGAAGGACGGATACGCGATTAACACGGGAAGTATCGGCAACAATCTCGGTGCTACGCGGGCACATGCACTGCTTTTGGAGGGTGAACACGGAAGCGGTCCGATCAGGATGACAATAATCTCAGTGCCCTATGATAACCGGAAGGCGGCAGAAATTGCCGATTCGTATCCCGAACTGCCGAAGAAGGAAGCCTATCAGAACGAAGTATTGACGGGAGTGTATTCCAGATAGTGTAAGGGAAACTCCGGCTTGGGTTATCAAAGAACGAAAGCGGGGAGCGGACCGGCTCCTGCAAGCCGGTGGATTTGCCAGGCGTGTAAAAGAACTGCTGACAACAGTTCGGTACTGCGGACTGCAACTGTAAAGGAGAAACTTTAGTGGAAGAACTGTATATTACACATTACTATTACCCGGGAACGGATCCGTGGAAAAACATCATGCATCTCCCCGAGCAGGAAGCCTTTAAGGTTGCCGGAGAACTTGCGGCGGCGCATCCGGAAACGACGAGTTTCGGTCGTTTTGCGGATTTCGTGAACTATTATCCGCAGCGGAAGAAGGCCGATGAATATGTGCGTAACGAGTTTATCCGGCTCGGAGGAAAGCCCAAACTGATGAATCCGTTCGCATTTGTCCTCGGCGATTGTGAATACCTGAAGAAGTGGTTTGACAGCAGCGATAAGCTTGTATTAAAGCTTTCCGGTATTCCGGATGAGCAGATCAGTTTTACGCTCGGCGACAGCTGTGCCATTATAACGCAGGGGAAGGAACCTACGGTCCTTACGAAAAGGATGCTTTTCGATGGTATCAAGGAGTGCGGTTCACTGGAGATGTTTTTCAAAAAATCTTTGGGAAAATACGCCTATGTTGAGGTTCAGCTGTGGGACCGCGCTGAGAACAATGCTTAAGCGGTGATTCCGGGGAGAGGATAAATGGAACATATATTTGAGACGGAGCATTTGATTGTAAGAAAGTTCTGCATCGGGGACGCAAAGCGTTTGTATGAATATCATCTGGACGCAAAAGTGAAGCAGTGGATGCCCAACGAAAGCTATGCGGATGTTGCGGAAGCAGAGGATGCCATCCGGTTCTTCGCCGATTGTGTCGAGAAGGAACAGCTGCCGTATGTGCTGGCTGTGGAGTCAAAAAAGACCGGAGAACTGATCGGCGATACCGGCGCCAACGAGGTGGACGGAAGGCCGGGCGAAGTCGAGATCGGCTACGTGATCAGTGACGATTACAGCGGCAAAGGATACGCCACGGAACTTGTTGAAGCAATGACGTCATTCATTATTGCCAAGTTCGATATAAAAGTACTGTACGGACGCGTGATGCACGGAAATGATGCATCGGTCAGAGTACTTGAGAAGAACGGATACATCTTCCGGACGGAGGAGTTCGGAGCGGAAGACGATCCCTACGGTAACGGGATGCTGGTATATGTGCGGGATTTATACGAGGATAATAAAACATGAAGACAATGAAAAAGGGTAACAACTGGACTGCGTATTTCGATCCGGAAACCGGACGTTACTTCGCGGAGATTATGTACACAAGCCGCGAGGGGCGCGAGCAGTATAATTACGAGATTACGCAGGACATCTACAACCGGCTTGGGTCATTCGGCGATGATGTTGAAAACGAACGGCTGATCAAGACGGCCGAGATGACGTATTCGTTTGAGAACACAATATACGGCACGCTCGGTCCCGAGAGAACGGTCTGGGATGAAGAGGCTGACGAAGCGATGCGGAAAGCCGTTCGTAAGCGGAATAAGAAACAGTAAAAAGCGTAAGAAGAGGATGGTATGAAAGGAATTCGTTATATTGCGGTTATCTTACTGCAATGCACCTGGGGAATCGGCGCCACACTGATCGGGCTCTTTTTCTTCCTCAAAAACATAAAAAGACCGCATCGTATGTACCGCGGTTCGATTGAAACGGTATGGAACAGTAGCCGGAGCGGACTGAGCCTCGGGCTGTTCATTTTCACACCGGACGCGGACCCGGATTATCACGATAAAGTACGTGTTCACGAATACGGTCACTGCATGCAGTCCATTGTGCTTGGACCGTTTATGCTGTTCGTAGGTATCTTATCAGCGGTTTGGGGCTCGCATCCGTACTTTGTCCGTATGCGTAAAGAAAAGAACATTCGCTACACTTCATTTTTCATTGAAGCATGGGCAAGCAGGTGGGGTGAAATCGTTACGAAGGAAGTTGCCATATGGGGGTAAGGGTTAATCATATCCCGGCAATGTTTTACATTTAGGAGAGTACATGATGGATAAGGATATAGTATTTTCTGCGATTAACGCAAAGTTTGATGAATTGAAGAAGGCGCTCGACGGGGATGACATCGCGGCAATCCGCGGACTGGCGCTTGAACTGCACGCAATGGTGCACCCCGCGGAGGTTTCGGGGAGGACGGAGAAGACGATTGCCGATTTTGTTCTCGATTACATGATGGAAGGCCATCAGAACGAGATCGTTCCGAGAGAGACATGGGACACGGACCTGCATTATGCGGGCAGCAAGACCGTTCCGATCTGCTGGCAGTTCTGGCATATTTACCGGATTGAGGATCTTGTCAGCAACATATTGATGGCAAATGGGCAGCAGATTTTTAATGACGATTGGAAACGTAAGATCGGCTCCTCCATCACGGACACCGGCAATGCTCTGGAGCCGGACGAACTGGTTGCCTGGGCCAAAGGTATCAACACGGAAGAACTCCGCAGGTATATTATCACTGTCGGACAAAACACACGCCGCATTCTGGCTTCGCTTACCCTGGAGCAGGTTAAGTCCATGGTGCCGGAAGAATGGGTCATGCGGATTTTGGAAGAAGGCGGCGTGACAACGGATTTCCGGTCGGTATGGCTGCTTGTCTTCTGGGGAAGACTGACTGTCGGCGGGATGATTCTGACGCCGATGACTTCGCATCACATGATGCATTTGCCGACAAGCGCGGAGCATATTCTGAAAACACGGGCGAAAGAGAAGGTAAGTAGAGCGGACATCAAACGGTAAATGGGATTACTGGGTGTTTTCGGAGATCTCTGATGATCCGCGGAATGCGGAAAGCCCGTAAGGCGGGGAAAAACGAAAATCGGTTTGAGGTCATTCACAAAGCATGAAAGGCGGAAATAATGAGTAATAACCCTTTCTTTGATGGAATTTGCAATAAACTAAGCGAGATTGGCTTTAACGTTGAAAATATGTCGAGTCTTCACAGATATCCGGCTGACACATCCGAAAGAGTTCTTAAAGAACTGTTGATGTTTGCGTGCTGCACGACGCACATTGGATTTATCTCTTGGGGCCGGCATTATATTCAGAAGATAAACCGGGAATGGCGTCTCGAGCATATCCTTGAGTCAGCGAAAGAGTGCCTTGATTTTTCTGATGATTGGGAGTATCGACGTTTCCTGGAGCTGGTTGACCTTAGCGCATTTGAGTTGCTGCAGGATGTAATCCTGATTGGGAAAGATTCAGACAATCCGGAAATTAAAGAAGCCTCGCAGGATTTCCGGGAATACTATGAACGCCTGTCAGCGCATCCGGATGACAACTTCCGCGACCAAATTCTGAAGGCAGTTTTGAACGGTGAGAAACTTCGGTATCTGGCAGAGATTGCCCATAAGTTTAAATCGCTCGGAATGGATCGAGAGCACATGTATGAGCTGCTGGAATCGCTGAGAAGTGAGACGAAAAATGTAACGCAGGAAGAGCAGATTTTTGAATTGATGGATTTGATGTTCGGATACTGTCATCCGGATATGAGGATATTTTAACTAAGAAGGTATTTCGGAGTATACCCGTTTCTATTGTCAGAATGATAAAGAAGAGGGAGTAAATGTATAATTCAATTGACAAGATGGTGAACGAAATCGTCTCAGTCATGGACGGAGAAATCTATGGAATCTGGCTCTATGGGAGCGTCACGATGGATGACTTCCGGCCCGGATGGAGTGACATCGATTTCGTTGCGTTGACGAGCGGTCCCATCAAAGAGAAGCAAGCGGAAAGGCTTCTCCATCTCAGGCAGGATTGCCTCCGGAACGAACCGGACAATCGGTATTATCGTTCCTTCGAAGGAGTCATCGCCAACGGGGATGAGTTCTTGAAACAGGATTTCAGCAGAGTCGTCTACTGGGGAACGAGCGGCGAAAAGATTTTAGACCGCTATGATTTGGATCCTTTTGCCCGATGTAAACTTATAAAATACGGGAAAGCGGTTTACGGAAACCGGGAATGGCCGCTTCCGGAGCCCGGAAGAGCAGAACTGGTTGATGCCATTCGGGCGCATTATGATACGATACGGAAATATGCGGCTGAGACAAATGACACGCTGTATTCCTGCGGATGGCTGCTGGATATCGCCCGATGCGTTTATACGCTCAGGCACAACGATGTGATTTCAAAAACGCAGGCAGGAATATGGGCTCTTAGTAATCACATTTTCCGGGAAGAAGAACCGCTCCGGAGAGCCATCGAGATTCGGCAGAATCCTTTGAAGTATAAGGATCGGCCCGATGTGAAGGTTTGGCTCAGTAGTCTTGGACCGACAGTACAAAGATATGCGGATGTGCTGGAGAAAGAGCTGGCTGTCTGACTTTGGGATTATTTAAACTGTTAGGATTTGATGAAGAAAGCAGTATTTCAACTATAATCGAGATAAGCCTCAAATAGGAGTGCATTTTAGGGAACTTTTGAAGATAGAATCATGCAAAAAGTTCCCTAATTTCGAATTGATTTTTAGGGAACTTTTTGATACAATATCCTCAGAAAAGTTCCCTAAAGGCGGTGAGCACATGAGTGATTTGGGAAAAATGAAGGAGTTAATTCAGGAAAAAGCAGAACTTGAAGCCAGGCTTAGTCTGTTGCCATATGACGGTTCTCCTGAAATAAAAGAAAACAGTAGCGGAAAGTATTTATATGTACGTAAGAGAGTTGGCAGCCGTCTGACATCAACATATGTTGATTCATATTCGGATGATTTATACCAACTCCTGCTTCGTAATGCAAAAGAAGGCAGGGAAATAAAAAAGTCAATAAGAAAGCTTGACAAAGAACTTGCTGAAATTGGATATGTGAAAGAAAAACCGGATGCAAAGGTGATTCTGAATTTGGATCTTGCCAGAGCAAATTTAAAGACAAGCATTTATGATCAAGCTGTGCTGGAAGGGGTTTCAACCACTTTCCCGCAGACAGAGGACATAATAGAAAACGGAACGGTAAATGGTATGACTGCTACGGATGTTCAGAAAGTATTGAATCTGAAACATGCGTGGGAATTCATTCTTGATGAAGACATCATTTCAGCTGATAGCGATTATTATCTGTTATGCCATATAGCAAAACTTGTTAATGAAGGGTTTTACTCAGATGGTGGTAGAATACGCGGAGTTCCGGTTACCATAGGTGGTTGCAAATATACTCCGCCGATACCGATTGAGTCCGTTGTTAAAGAATGTATTCATGATATTACCTGTTCTGATAAAACCACTATTGATAAAGCAATAGAGTTGTGTTTGTATTCCATGAAGACACAGGTTTTTCCGGATGGAAACAAGAGAGCTTCTGTTATATTTGCAAACCATTTTCTGATTTCAAGGGGAGAAGGACTTTTGAGTGTTCCGGAAAAACATGTTTCGAAGTTTAAAAAACTCCTGGTCGATTATTATGAAGGAGAAAGGTCCGATAAAATCAGAGAGTTTTTGAAGGCGAATTGTTGGATAAGAATGCAAAGTACAAGTAAAGACAGGTGAGAGGTAAAACAGGCTGAAAGAATGTTATTTCGTTTTGGCATTACGAACTGAAAAGAGGAGGATATCGCTGCAGCGGTTGCGTTTGCGAAGCAGTACAAGTAATCATGCTTCAAAGGAGAGAGAGATGAGAGGAGTACAACAAAGAAAAGAACCGACAAAAAGTGAGATACTTGCAGGAGAGATTTCCTCGAACATCGTAGGGGATGTGTTTGTCCAGATTCTGGCGCTTGGGTTTTTCTTCCTTGCTTTGGTGGCATTTTTCAATAATTCTGTTACGTGGGGTGTGATTCTTCTCGTAATCGGCTTATTGTGGGAATGGTTGTTCATTCACCTGATACTGAAGATTCGAAAACTCAAGGCGCAGAAAGCGGAGGAGGATGCGCATCCGACGGTTCCGGTTACATTTGCCGAAGCCCTGTATAAGAATAAGGGATACACCTATGGCATCGCCTGTGAGTTGTACTGCAAGCAGTTCGCGAAAAATGAGAAAACGCTGACGGAGGAAGACAAGAAAATTATATGGGGAAACTCGTACGATGATTTTGCCTATCTGCTGATGTGGATTTTCGAAAACAATTACTATCAGCCCTCTGCAGAAATGGATGAGGATGATATTCGTGAGACGCGCAACTTCATAGCAAGGATTAAGCGCCACACGAAAACGCCTGCGGACTTCCTGGAAGGAAGCGAAGGATACTTCATGGAAGACGAGGTCAAGGAGAAGGCGCGGGCATTCGTCAAAGAGTATTTTAACGGTACGTACCCGGACGAAGTGAAAGCATTTGCCAAAGAGCATCTGAACGCCGAGCTCTACGGCTTTCCGTTCCGCTGGGAAGATTATGAGACCTTTAAGCCCCGCATTGACGAGGCGTACCGTGAGTATCAGCAAGGAAAGATCTGACCGGGACGGATACTCAAAAGAGACTGCGGAACAAAAGAACTTAACTCGGAGAGGTTATGTCTTATCCGGTTTACCTTAGATGATTCAGGGGGAGATTGAATGGAGAAAAATACGATTTTTTTTGATATGTACGGTGTGATTCTGAAAGAGAGCAAAGGCTTTTTCATTCCGTACACGTATATGAATTTTGATCAGTCGGAATATGACCGGCTGACCGTACTTTTCAAAGAGGAGCAGTTATTTACCAAGGCGTCCAACGGGGATATCAATTCAGACGAGTTTCTGACGAGGATAGGCTTTGTTGACCCTCATTTTCACATGATGAACTACATTGATAACTACCTTACCTTGGATGAGGGGTTCATTCCGTTCGCGGAGAAGTATGCTTCCGTTTACGACTTTGTTCTGCTGTCGAATGATGTGTCCGAATGGAGCGCGTATATCACGGAACATTACGGACTGGATAAATACTTTAAGCATAAGATCGTCAGCGGAGATGTAAAATGCCGCAAGCCGGACCGAAAGATCTATGAGATTGCCCTGTCAGAAACCGGGAAGAGACCGGAGGAGTGCTTCTTCATTGATAACAGCGTGAAGAACCTTATTGCAGCCGAGGAGCTTGGAATCAAACCGATTTTGTTCAATCGGGATCAGGAAGAGTATGACGGGCTGATTGTAAATGAGTTCTCCGAACTTGCCGTACTATTAGAGTCATAAATATCATATTGCGTGAGAGAGCATAGTCAATGGAACAGGATGAAAAGAAAGCCTTATTCGATAAACTGAAAGTTCTTGCAATACCGCTCGCGCTGCAGAGCCTTCTGAATTCCCTGGTCGGAGCATCGGACGCTTTAATGCTCGGCCGGCTGAATCAGGATTCGATTTCGGCGGTTGCGCTGGCGAACCAGCTTTTCTTCGTAATGACGCTTTTTACCAGTTCGATTAAAAGCGCTGCCGGAATTCTTATCGCGCAGTATTGGGGCAAGAAGGATTATAAAAATGCCGGGCGTTTCCTGGCAATGGCGATAAGAGCTTCGATATTGATCAGCTTATGTTTCTTCGTTGCCGCGTCTGTATTTCCGGAACGGGTTATGCGGATTTACACAACGGATACCAACCTCATAACCATCGGTGCGGGATATCTGCGTATCGTCGGTTTTTCTTATCTTTTCTCTGCGGTGGCACAATGCTTTTTGATGAACATGAAGATCGCCGGAGATGCGAAACTCAGCGTCATGATATCCGCTATCGTGGTAGTTGTGGATATGACAGCCGACTACTTTCTGATATACGGCAAATGCGGCATCCCGGCGCTCGGAGCCAACGGTTCCGCTTATTCTACAGTTGTAGTGGAGGCTATGTCGCTTGCGATTGTTCTGATATGGGCGAAGAGAAAGGAGACACTTCGTCTGCCGCTTAAGAACTTTGCATATTTCTCAAGAGATTTTGGAAAGGACTTCATTAAGGTATTCGCACCGCTTGTAGCGAGCGCCCTTTCCTGGGGCATAAGCATTACGGTTCACAACGTATTAATGGGACGGCTGGGATCGGATGCTACGGCCGCCGCTTCCGTAACGAGTGTGGCGCAGCAGCTGATAGCTTTCATAACCTGGGGATTAGCGGGAGGCTCGGGCATCATGATCGGCGAACTCCTCGGAGCGGGAAAGCTGGACGAGGCGAAGCGGTACGGAGACCGGTTCTTTAAGATTGCGTTCTGGAACGGTATTGGTAATATGCTGCTGATTGCGCTGGTCGGCCCGCCGATTTATTTCTTCTATGAACTGACTGCAACGGCCAAGGCTTACCTCGTAGGGATGCTTGTGTTCAGCGGCTTATACATGTTCGCATTTTCCTTTAACACCATCTTCACCTGCGGCGTATTTCCCGCCGGCGGAGACGCCAAATACGACGCGGTAAGCGTGTTCTTCGCGACCTGGTGTTTTGCGATTCCGGCATCGCTGATTGCATGCTTCGTGTTGAAATGGCCGGTGCTCGTCGTATACGTGATCATGTGCATGGATGAAATCGTGAAGGTTCCGTTCCTGAAATGGCACTACAACAAGTATATCTGGCTGAAGAATCTTACGAGAGAGGCGGAATAACCTGAGCCCGGAAGAACCTGACCATGGGTTCAAAGTTCGTGGGATTGCGAATAATAAGCTTTGCAGGGGGTAAGAATGAGAGTTTATGACGAAAACGGACGTTATATCGGCTCCATAAGAAAAAAAGAGCTGATCGACACGGAAGAGGCAATTATGCCCGTGGCAATTAAGGTTACGCCACCAAAGGAAATTGCGCTTCCCGACGGGTTTCTGATCATGTCGATCGGGAGCCTGGTAGCATTTGTTTCGTTGCTTCTGACACTTCTTTCGGAGTGGGTCGGGCTTCCGGATGGTGTTGTTGAGTATTTGGAGTTTTACGGAGTATACGGAACACGCGCTGTCGCAATGGTCCCTTTGGCTGCGTTTATTCATCTTGTGGCAGCTGTTCTTCTGATGCAGAGAAACAAAAGTTATGTTGGGTTTGCAGCGATTCATGTGTTCGTGGTTTCTATGAATATTACGGTTCTTATTGATAACGATTGGGATCATCCGAATGGGTTGCTCGGATACGCGGCGTTTATGGAGGTGTTTGCGCTTATTGTTCTCGGCTGCATATTATACCGTGACTATTCCATTAAGTTTTATTTCGGCCTTGTGTCTGTAAAAACCGTTCTTTACGCAGTGTTCAGTTTCGGCACTGCGAATTTGATGAATGACGGTTGGAGAAACATGCTCTTTTACTACCTGATTGAGGCGTTCGTATGGTTATATATATTCTTTCGCGTACGCAGGAGGGAGCAGAAATGAAAGTATATAATCGTAAGAAAGAACAAATCGGCTGGGTCAGTGAGCAGGGAGGAAAGCTTGTTTTCAGCAGATTCGAGGATGATAACGGAAAAGTGTCCGGCGGTCCGAAAAGGAATTCTTTGTATTCCGTATTGTACAGCATGTTATTCTGGATGCTTGCCGGAGAGGTTCTCGGTTTTTTAGGGTATTACTTTGCTCTGGAATCGATGTACGGGACGGAGCCGCCTTATAGCTGGATGCTGTCGTCGACAAACTCGTTCTATATGGCTCCGATGGGTTTCGTCATTCAGTTTGCCGCATTGCTGTTTGTTTCCATAAGATACCGCAGATTCCTTTCCGTTTCCGCAATCTGTCTGGGACAGGCGGTTTTGGCAATCCTGACAGAGTACGGGGTTCTGGTATTTGACAGAACGGTTTTCATCATATCAATGCTGCTTGCGCTTTTGGTTGCGGTGTCCCTCGGCATTTTGTATGTCATATGTCTTCGTAATGATTTACTGTCGGGGGCGGAGGATATGGGAAGTTGGGCAGTTTTAGTCATACTTGTTTTCTTAACAGCTTTCGTCATAGTTTTGTGCACCGCTTTTTCATATGAGATAACTGCGGTTAACGCGAGTGGACCGGTCGAGATCCTTCCGGAATTCGGTACGCTGACTAAAAGAGACTCCTTT
>JAFZUW010000021.1 GCA_017618195.1 Lachnospiraceae bacterium | reverse complement strand
TCCATCTGCACGGGCGAGAAGGTTGCGGGGTTTAAGAACCGGAAGGACGGGCATTTTACGGAAGTGATGCTTATCCGGAATGCCGATGATGAGAAGTACTTTAAGGAAACCTACGGGCTCGATACCGTGAAGGTGGAGTACTGAAAGAGCAAAAATATTTTGTGATGGGGAGATACCGTATGAAAACAATTTCCGATGAACAGAAGATCTACGAGTTGTCGCGGATCTGGAAGGACGCGGAGTACAATTTTGTCTACTGGGACAAGGTGGACATCGACTGGGACGAGGAGTACAAAAAGGCCCTGCCGCGGGTGCTTGCGACCGAAGATGTATTTGATTACTACCGCGAGCTTGCCCGTTTCGTGGCGCTGCTCGGGGACGGGCACACGGGAGTCACGTTCCCCATGGAATTCATGCAGAGCCCGGAGTATTTTTCGATGCTTCCGGTGTATCTTGCGCAGGTCGGCGGCTCGTATGTCGTGCTCAGCATGGCCGAGGAGTACAGGGACACGATTCCGATGTTCGGCGTCCTTACGAAGTACGATGGCGTTGACATCGCAGAGTATATTCGCGGCAAATGCTACCCCTACATCTGGCATGCCAACGAAAACGCCTGTAGCAAGGCGGTTATGATCGAGCTTTTGTACGGAAGGGCTGAAAGCAAGGCGGTGCTTACGTTTGAGAAGGACGGAAAGACCTTCGACGTGAGCATGCGCCGGGTGGATGCAACCAAAATCAAATGGTGCGATTCCGGGATGCCGAAATCGAAAGCTGCGCCCGGCGAGATGATTCTTAACGAGGACAACGTCAAAATAAAAATCGCGGAGAGCGGCATCGCGGTGATCACAATCACCACCTTCATGGATGATTCCGTTCCCGGCAAAATCTACGGGAAGTTTGAGGAGCTTCGCAAGGCGAAAGGCTACATCATCGACGTCCGCGGAAACGGCGGCGGAAACAGCGGTAACGCCGATGCCGTTGCGGCCATGTTTATCTCCGGGCAGTTTACAAGCTGTGCCGCGGAGACGCAGGTGTATGAGCCCACTTACAAGGCGTGGGGGCTGTTCCGGGAGGATTTCAAAAATGTCTCGCCGGAGGATGCAGCGAAGATGCAGTGGGACGAGGACAGCCTCAAATCCTACCGGATGTGCCGACACATTTGCTTTCAAAAAGAGACTAATATAGCGGAGAACATTGCGCCGGGTCTTCTGGAAGGCCCCGTTGCGGTGCTTATGAACGGAGATACGGTGTCGGCTGCGGAAGATTTTGTGGACGTTATGAAGATGCACACAAAGGCGACGTTCGTCGGTAGCAACACTGCGGGAACGTCCGGCCAGCCGTACTTTGTATTCCTGGAAAGCGGCGGCAACTACCGCATCTGCACAAGGCGCTGCATCGCGCAAAACGGCGAGGACATTTACAACAAGGGCTTCTCGCCGGACGTCAGGGTTTTCGTCACCATAGACGATTTCAAGGAGGGTCGTGACAAGGTCATGGAGACCGCTCTTGAAATACTAACCGAATAGTGAAAGGGGTGTGGGAGAAATGAAAAAGAAGAGAGTATTTGTCGTGTGTGTTGTGTTGGCGGCGCTGATCCTGGTGGGAGTTTTGTTCGTCCCGTACAAGGTTGACATCTTGGAGGACGGCGGCTCTACGGTGCATACCGCGGTCATGTACACGTGTGTCGAGTGGAAGGGCATCGATATTTCGAATCCGACAGACGGTATCGTAACAATAAAGAAATCGGTGTTCTGGTTTCCGACCAACCGCAAATCAATCAATGAATTACGTAAAATAGCATTTCCCGGAGCAAAGTAATCAATTTCAAATATTCGGACTCGGGGAGAACCATGGGGGG
>JAFZUW010000020.1 GCA_017618195.1 Lachnospiraceae bacterium | reverse complement strand
TGTTTCGCGGTCGGAACTGACGAACGTCCAGTTGCCGTCCTTGTCCTTTCTGAGCGTGCTTTCGTGATATCCGCCGAGCATATCGCCGTAGCCTGGGCTGTAACTGACTCTGTAAATCTTAACTTCTTTCATACTTTCCTCCGCTCGATTTCATTTACCTCGACAAACCGGAATTTGTTGATATCAAAGCGTCAGTATTTCACTCACGATTTCACAAACGTTCTTATTGACTGTATCCACTTTTATGGTGTCAAGTATTTGATACATGTTGATTCTTGCAACACTTCTGTCGATTACATCGTTACTGCGGATCCCCCTGGCGATGTCAGCAGAGAGTCTTTTACGCAAATTGGTTTCATCGATCATAAGCGAAATCTTTATGACTCTCGCATCTCCTGTGTCCAGACTATTGATTATTTCGTCAATAATGGATTGTTCATGCATTACCCAGCAGAAAATGATATTTTTATAGGCCGTACAGTGGAGAAAACTATTCAGCAAGAAGCAGATGTTGCGCATGACCATGGCTTTTGTTTCTTCTGTTACCTGAAACGGATCGGCATCCCAACACCAATCGCCGTCAAGAAAAACACTGTTCGGCAACTCCTTTTTCAGCTGCTGACTTACCGTCGTTTTACCGACGCCCATTGTACCGCCGATCAGATATATTGTTTTCATATCTGTTCCTCACAAATCCCGATTTGTCGGGATCATTGTATTTTTACGCCCAGATCGCCATAGCGAGCGTACCGAGCACCATAAGGATCAAACCAATGACCGCCTTGCGGCTGAGTTTCTCTTTGAATACAAAGTAAGAAAACACGACCGTAATGACGACACTCATTTTATCGATCGGCACGACCACGCTGACGACGCCGTTCTGTATCGCGTAATAATAGCAAAGCCAGCTGCCGCCCGTCGCAAATCCCGACAAAGCGATAAATCCGAGTTCCTTTTTATCCAATGATTTGAGTTGCTTCTGTTTGCCTTTTATCAGAACGATAAGCCACGCCATTACGAGAACGACGCCCGTGCGGATCGCCGTCGCCAGATTGGATTCCACGCCTTCGATACCGATCTTTGCGAGGATGGACGTCAGAGCGGCGAAAACCGCTGAACCGATCGCGTACGGAAGCCAGACTGCTTTCGTTTGTTTGGCGTCGGCATTTTTCTTTTCGATCATCAGGAAGATGCCGACGGCGAGAAGCGCCGTGCCGATGAGTTTGACCGCAAGATGATTCGTCTCGCTGAAAAGAATGATCGCAAGAAGCACCGTCAGCACAGTGCTCGATTTATCGACAGGTACGACTTTGTTGACGTCACCGACCGAAAGCGCTTTGAAATAGCAAATCCACGAAGCGCCGGTCGCAATACCGGACAGGATCAGGAAGATCAGCGATTTCGCCGTTATATCGGTTATCGTGTTCGCGGAGCCGACGATAAAGACCATGATCCACGAAAACAGTAAGACCACGACCGTCCGCAGCGCCGTCGCAACGTCGGAATCTGTTTTTCTGATGCCGCACTTGGCAAGTATTGAAGTAAGTCCCGCAAATACAGCGGAAAGCACCGCCATTATGATCCACATCATTTTATCGCCTTATCAAATCCCGATTTGTCCGGATGTTTCATGCTAATTGTTCTATTACCGTTCCTATATCCCCGTCGATGCATATCGAGCGGTCGGCGATCTCCTCGAGCGTGACCGCTTCGCCTTTGTTGACGCAGGCGTAGGTCGCGTCGGGATTCTGCGCCGTCATATTCCAGAACGGGATCTTGATGATGACGGGCGTGTTGTAGCCGACGCCGAGTTCAAGGAACAGCACCTTGCCGGTGCGGGTGCGAAGGAAGTTTTCATACCTTTCCGCCGCCTCGTGCCAGCCGTCGTCCTCGACGAAGGAATCGTCCGAGCGCAGGTTCATCGTGACCTTGCCGCCGTAAACGGGACAGCGCGGGATCAGTTC
>JAFZUW010000003.1 GCA_017618195.1 Lachnospiraceae bacterium | reverse complement strand
CATAAATCGATTCAGTAGCGAAAGCGGCCGCACATCTTGTGCCATTTGTCAAGTGCTTTAAGCAAAAAAACTGAAAAAAAGAGTCCCGTACCATCTCTGATACAGAACTCTTGATGCTGTCATCTTAACTTAATGACATTGCGTTTTAAACGCCCCTTTTCTTTTATACCTTCATCATCAAACCGATCTTTTGTAACATCTTAACACGGCTTCTCAGTTTACGGATATACTTTCGGAAAAGCCCGGTTGCGGTCTTTAATTCCGCTCGGCTTAACTCATCCTTGCCGTAGCTTGCGCGTTCGGTTAACGATGCGTATGTTGTCAGATCCTGTTCCTCCAAACCGAGTTTCTTGCCGATTTCAACCGAAACCAGATGATATACGTTAACCGGTTCTTTCAGATAATACCGGTTCAGCAGCTTATTCAGCAATATATACTGGTTGGAAAGCCGTCTGTTTGAAGGAAGCAGATACAGATTAAACTTGCGGTATCCGATCCGGAATATAATAATGCATCCGAACAGAATCGCTGCAGCGATGATCATCTTCAGAAAGCCGGAACCGATTCTCTGCGCCTGTTTGGTAAGCAGCTCAATCGGACTCGTGCCGTTATTGTTACCGGTAAAAAGCCGTCCGAAGTTTGACCAGAAATCTTCATCTTCACCGGAAGTTTCAGCTGCTGCGGTGGTCAATTCCACCGGATACCAGCCGTATCCGTCCAGATAAACCATTACCCATGCGTGTGCATGTGCATCACTGACTTCGACTTCCAGAACAGGTACCTGATCTCCGGATGCGGAATTCAGAAAGTTGTCTCCGTCGTACCATTTGTCCGGATCTTCATTCTCTAAAATTTCCGATGCATCGGCCGCGGTTACAACGTCGATTGCATATCCTTCCACATAACAGGTCGGGATGCCCATACATCTTAACAGCAAGGCTCCGGTCGTCGCAAAATGCGTACAGTAGCCTTTCTTCTTCTTAAGAAAATACTGAACGAAATCCCTTCCTTTCGGAGTCCTTCCGGGAGCCAGCGTGTAAACGAAATTATCGTTAAAATACGCCTGAATCTGCTCGACGATTTCCATTGTTGTTCCGTGAAAACCTTCTTCTTCGCAGATCTGCTCGAGAACCGGCCTCAGTTCTTCCGGAATCTGCAGATAATATTTTGAATACACGTAATCCCTGTAATCATTGCGTTCCTGATCATATTGCCCTGCGTTAACCGCTGCTTCCTCGGACAGAACAGGATAATACAGATAACTCGAATAACTGCGTAAGGAATCACTTTCCGAAAGCCTTGACCATGTTTGCAGCAAAGGAGAATGCTCGAAAAGTTTCGGATTGTCCTCTTCGGTCTTTTTTAACAAATAGTATTGGTACATGTCCGCAGCGCAATACGGCTGGAAGGTCTCATCAATTATGATTGGGTCAACCCTTCTGATCTGCATTACGGCAAATGCGGACGGATCTGCGTTCTGAAGGTATCTCTGTTCCCAGTATTCCGCCTCAAAATACGGCATTTCAGAAGCATAAGCGCCGGAGCTGTGGTATGTCCAGGAATTCTTGAAATAGGTTGTACCGGTAAAACTTCTTAAGTATAAAACCTCACTGGAAAAAGGAACATAACTGACTTTAAGATCGGTTTCGAAATCCTGATATACTTCTTTTACCTCTCCGAGTCGTCCGTGCAGAATGCCACCCGGGGAATACTCGTCTTTCATAAACAGCGAAGAAAGACCGTGCATGGCGACTTCCGAAACGATTTCATCGGTTGAATTTTTCCAGGAACTGTTATTGTTTCTTGCTGTATACGGAAACAGCCGAAGCGCCGCGACAGCCAATAAGAAAATTATCAGAAAAGCCGGCAGGATCATACCGGTGATCTTATATAACAGACTGCTCTCCTGCTTGTTGGCCGGATTATAACCGATCAGATTCTTTTTTATGATACAGCCCGGGTATTTCTTAGAAAGAATCGGCCGGAACCGTTCGCTGTGCCGCATGATCATACACATGATGATGACAAATACAATGGGGAATATATATTTGTATTGAACGATGTCGCACAAATACATGCAAATCTGGATTACCGGATAAACAAACAAGGCAACCAGAAATCCGCTTAAATGCTCGGAAATAAAGGCATTTAAGAAGCATACCTCCAAGAATAACAGCAGAAACAGACAGCACGTGATCGTCATAAAACGGTTGGAATAAATTTCCTGATAATGACGAACGCCTTCGAGGTTCAGCTTCTTATCAACCGCTTCAAACAATATGTTTACGATTGCGTTCATACCGCTGTTCGCATACATAACAAGACCGAAGGATATCGGCAGGAATACGAGAAACAGTCCGATAAATCCGAGGTTAAAGCATAGCTTGTTGTAATAAAACAGGGATACGCCGAAGGACAAAATGACAGCGCCGAACGTGATCAGAGCTTTGCTGCAGGAAAGCTCGAAACTGGTAATAAAGAGCATATTAAGGCAATATACCGTTATGAACGTCATTAATCCCTTTAAGAGGCAGTTATACAGCCTTTCTTTCGGAGACTGAAGGCGCTCTCCCATTTCGGTAATCTCTATACCGGACTTCGAAGCATAATCCTCGCGAAGCATCAGTTGTCTTTTCTTAAAACTGATCACTTGGGCTCCTTTACCTTGTTATGCGATACAGACGTGCAAGGTTCTTATGATTCATAACCAATTCGGTTCCTTCAAATTTGGAATGCAGCTTACATGTTACCATATATCCGGAATGCGGGGTGTAGAAGGGGACGGTTTCTTCTTCACTGCTCTCCTGCTTTACAGTGCGGTTTTCGAAAAACAGCCTTAATAAGAGCTGGATAATATCCTCTTCGTGTTCAATGGGGATCTTGACGTAATCACCTTTTGTGTCGGGATAAGAAACGGAAAAACGAAGCTTTTGCTGAAGAAAGAACGTTATTACTGTATATAACAGGTCGTAAAACCCGTTCATCTGCGAATAATCCTCATAACCGATTTCCAAGAATACCGAAAACTGTTCGCCGAAAACCTCGGAGAATTCCTTTACCATCAGATCTTCCGCCTTCGCGCTGAGCTTCCAGTGGATTGTTGTCAGTTCGTCGCCGGGCTTGTATTCGCGGATGTCATAAATCTCCGTACGGTTGTCACCTTTACCGAGTTCGCTTACGAGGTCTTCTTCCTCGTTAACCTGACGGTTTACGTCCGAAACGGAATCGCTCAGATCGACCGGGACCGGCATAACGACAATTTCGGCAGATGAATCGAGAGTTTTATATGTACCGGCAAGACGAAACAGACCTGATGTCCTTATACCGATCAATTCAGCACGGAATACGCCGCAATTATGCAGCGTCAGGGTTAATGTATGCTCTTGTTCTTTCTTCGGAAGCGCCAGGAATGTTATCTCCTGTTCGTAAGAAGTCTCATCGGACAGATGATGAATCCGAAACCGCAGTTTTACATTGGTATGCGGATAAAAGGATGCATTCGTAACGCGGAAGGTAAGCTTGGCCGTACTGCCGCGGTTGATGAAATAGGTATGAAAAGAAAGCCCTGCCGAAAGACTCTCCCTGCTTTGGAAAAATCCTATGCCGGAGACGATCGGTACCAATACGGCAACAATCAGCAATGCAAGCGTAATCGCATGATTGTTGAAAAGATATAAAACCGTAAGGGCAAACAGGATAATTATATATTTCACATAAGCTATGATACGATCAGCCATATCAACAACTCCCGGTGAATTCTCTATAGCATATTCGATGCAACAGGGAATTTCTGTTTCTCGTATTCTCGGAAGCAGGAAACTGCTTTATTGAGTAATCTTTGCAACGCGCACCTCATTCCAGATGGAACGAAGCACGGATTCAACATCGATATCCTTTGCCTTGGCCTTGGAGTTTAAGACGATACGGTGCGACAGAACGCACGGAATATTGGCAACAACGTCATCCATGCCGACATAATCCTTACCGTTCATATATGCGTAAGCTTTGGACATTCGCAGCAAAGCTTTCGTTCCGCGAGGGCTTACACCGAGACCGATGTACTCGTTGTCACGGGTTGCTTCGGCAATGTTTACGATGAAGTCAAATACACCGTCATCCACATGCAGATCGGCAACGGTCTCCTGCATTGCGATAAACTGCTCGTTATCCAATACGGCAGTAATCTTGTTAAAAGGATTGTCGGATTTCAGAATATCGATTGCGGATACGTGGCTCGGATATCCGACCGAAAGACGGATCATGAAACGGTCAAGCTGGGATTCCGGAAGGCGCTGCGTACCTGCGCTTCCAAACGGATTCTGCGTGGCAATTACAAAGAAGGGTTTCGGAATGTAATACGTATTGCCGTCAACCGTTACTTTGCCCTCTTCCATCACTTCGAGCAAAGCGGACTGTGTCTTCGGAGAAGTACGGTTGATTTCGTCGGCAAGAAGCAGGTTGCACATTGCTGCTCCCGCGTGATACTCAAACTCTCTGTTTTGCGGATTAAACATGGAGAAACCGGTAATGTCGCTCGGCATTACATCGGGCGTAAACTGTACACGTTTATAGGTTAAAGACATTGCTTCCGAAACCGAAACGGCAAGCGTGGTCTTTCCTACACCGGGAATATCTTCCAAAAGTACATGACCTCCGGCCAGCATTGCACATAATACCTTATTGATTACGTCGTCTTTACCTTTGATATTTTTCTTAATCTCATCACAAACTCTTTGCATCCGCGCTTCCAAGTGTTTCTACCTCCGCTTGTATCTAATGGCATAATTATACCATAAGATGCATGGAAATACTATGAAAAAATCTGTTTGAAAACGTTACGTTCGGATTGCAAATATCGACGTCATGGAATATACTGTTGAAGAACAATAAAATAAGAGGGAATAACGTTGAAACTGCAGCAGTTACTCAGTTATACAAGAAAAGCGGTCGATGATTATCAGATGATCGAAGACAATGACCGGATCGCAATCGGGATATCCGGAGGCAAAGACAGCTTAACGCTTTTATATGCACTTTCGGGTTTAAAAAGATTCTATCCGAAAAAGTTTGAATTACATGCGATAGCGGTAAATCTTGGATTCGATATTGATTACGAACCGATAAGAAGCCTATGCGAAGAACTGGACGTACCGTTTACGGTTGTCGAGACGGAAATTGCAAAGATCATATTCGATGACAGAAAAGAAACCAATCCTTGTTCGCTGTGTTCGAAAATGCGGAAAGGCGCTTTGAATGAGAAGGCCAAAGAACTCGGCTGCAATAAGATTGCTTACGCACATCATAAAGATGATGTCATAGAGACGATGCTGATGTCGTTGATTTACGAAGGAAGGTTTCATACCTTCGCTCCCGTTACGGAATGGGACCGTATGGGGCTTATCCTCATCAGACCGCTGATCTATGTCAATGAATGTGATATCGTAGGCTTTAAGAACAAATACAACCTTCCGGTATTTAAAAACCCGTGTGAGGCAGACGGAAATACAACCAGGGAATATGCAACGAAACTGCTGAATCAGATTAATCAGGATGCTCCCGGGATCAGGGAAAGACTCTTTCATGCCGTCACGTCGGAGCAGCCGCTTTCAAGCTGGAGAAAACCCGCAAAAGTCAGTGAGCGGGAATGTAATAAGGAACAATAAGATAACAGCCCGCATGGATATCATCCGTGCAGAGACGGTTGGTTTTCTTAATTTCGGCAATATAATCGTTCATACTTCCGCATTCCGGAACATAATAAGACTTGGCGATACTCCAAAGGGTGTCGCCTTCTTCTATTTCAATGCTTACACACTGTTTATCAAAATAGGTGTTGCCGAGAGCCTTGTTGCGTCCTCTTCCGAAGATAAGAACAAGCACGACAAGAAGCGCAAGTGCGGCAATGGAAAGACGAATATGCTTCTTAATAAATCCTTTCAAAATCTCCATGTTGAAACCTCCGATTCGAACAACCGTTCGTTATGATTCGATTATACCGAACATTTATTCGATTGTCAATTGGATAAGTCTTATCATAATTACCAAAAATATGTTCGATTTTTTGGTACTTTTTTCGAACAAATGTTTTGATTTTCCGAACAGACGATGGTATAATATAGAAAAATACGGATTTCGGAGGTGCCATATGCCCGGAAAGATTACAGCAAAACAGAAAGAGATATTGGAATATATCAAGGAACAGATCCTTGCCAAAGGTTATCCGCCGGCTTTGCGTGATATCTGCGATGCGGTGAAACTTCGCTCCACTTCTTCCGTGCACGCGCATCTTGAATCTCTGGAGGCTAACGGTTATATCCGCAGAGACCCTGCGAAACCCAGAGCAATAGAGATCATCGATGATGAGTTCAATCTTGTTAAGCGTGAAGTCGTTAACGTTCCGATGATCGGAACGATTACTGCCGGTCAGCCGATCCTGGCCGTGGAATCGATTGAGAATTATTTCCCGATTCCCTCCGAGTTCATGCCCAATGCCGAGACGTTTATGCTTCGTGTAAAAGGCGACAGCATGGTTAACGTCGGAATCTATGACGGCGACCAGATTCTTGTTGAGAAGCAGTCCACTGCAAGAAACGGCGAGATTGTCGTTGCTTTGATTGATGACTCCGCTACCGTTAAGACATTCTATAAAGAGAAAGGACACTACCGTCTGCAGCCTGAGAACGATTACATGGATCCGATCATTGTCGATCAGTGTGAGATTCTCGGTAAGGTAATCGGTTTGTTCCGACTCTTCTGACAGTTTCTTTCGGAATTATCGACGAAACGGCCTTATGAAACCGGTAATCCGGGCTCTTAAACGGTATAAATGAAAAAAACAAGCCCTTATGAAATCGGATGATATCTCCTTTTTTCATAAGGGCTTTTTCGATTCGTTATTTATGCACTCCGGCTTTCTTACAGTTCTTCCGCCGATACTGTCTTTCCGTCTCTCCATACGCGCTCCAGATCGTAGAACAATCTGTCCTGCTTCGAGAATACGTGAACGACTACATCGCCGTAATCCATCAGAATCCAGCCGGCGTTCTTCATGCCTTCGATGCGCTTCGGCTCGATTCCTTCCGCGAAAAGTTTATCTTTAACGTTGTCCACCATTGCCTCAACCTGAGGGGTGTTCTGACCGTCGCAGATGATAAAATAATCGGCAATCGGAGAAATGTCACCGATTTCGATGATACGCACATCTCCCGCTTTCTTCTCCTCAAGCGCCGCACATACGATTTTCGTAATTTCTTTTGAATTCAATTCCGCCATAATAAAACTCCTTTAATTGTCCGATCTATTTATTTAGGCAGTTCGATTTTCTTCTTGGTTTTGGATTCCCGATACAGAATGATCTTTTTACCGATAACCTGCACTACTTCGGAATGAGTGCGCTCTGCAAGAACGCGTGCCATATTATCGGGCTCGTCCATACAGTTGTTAAGGACCGAAAGTTTAACCAATTCTCTTGCTTCCAATGCTTCATCAACCGCATTGGTAATCTCCGGAGTCAGTCTTCCTTTGCCGATCTGAAACGTTGCATCCACAGCCATTGCGAGACTTTTAAGATAGGCTCTTTGTTTACTGGTCATAGCTTTGTCCCCTTATTTGTAATAATCAAATTGCAGTCCGTACATGCGAACCGTATCGCCGTCCCGGATGCCGAGATCCTCAAGCTGCTTCAGAATACCATTGCTCTTAAGGAAATTCTGGAAAAATTCGAATCCTTTCTCGGAATCGAGATTTGTGTAACCGAGCATACGCTCGATACGAGGACCTTCCACAACATACATTGACGAATCGACATCGTATTCGACCGTAAAAGGTTCGTCCGCACCGGACATTGTTTCCGGAAAATACTCCTGCTCGAAAACAATCGGTTCTTCCTTCAGCGATTTCAGCATCTGATATGCCTTATAAAGCAGTTCCCTTACGCCGAAACCGGTTGCCGCGGAAATCAGATATACCGGTACCTCTTCGGGCACGGCATCCCTGATCAATGACAGTACAATCTCGCGCTCTTCGTCCGAGAAAAGATCCATCTTGTTAACGGCAATGATCTGCGGTTTAGCTGCAAGCGTTTCGCTGTAGCGGGACAACTCTTCATTGATTTTCTGAATATCGTCAACCGGATCTCGTCCTTCCGTCGAAGCTCCGTCAACCATATGGATGATGACTTTGCACCGTTCCACATGCTTCAAAAACTCATGACCGAGGCCGATTCCTTCCGAAGCTCCTTCAATCAATCCGGGAATATCCGCAATGACAAATCCGTCGGTATCCGGAAGGTTTACCACTCCGAGATTCGGATTGAGCGTCGTAAAATGATAATTCGCGATCTTCGGCTTAGCGTTCGATACTCTTGAAAGAAAAGACGATTTGCCGACATTCGGGAAACCGACGAGTCCGACATCGGCTATTACCTTGAGCTCCAGGATGACATTTAACTCTTTGCCCTCCTGACCGGGCTGTGCGTATTTCGGAACCTGCATCGTAGGTGTTGCATAGTGCTGGTTTCCTTTGCCGCCCCTGCCGCCCTTTAAGATTACATAACGCTTGTTGTCATGGGACAGATCGGCAATGATCTTGCCGCTTTCCGCCTCTCTGATAACGGTTCCTTCGGGAACTTTAAGTATAAGGTCCTCTCCGTCCTTGCCGGCACAGTTGTTATTTCCGCCAGGTTCGCCGTTTTGAGCTTTGTATTTACGCTTATACCGGTATTCGTTGAGCGTATTCAGACCTTCATCGACTTCGAAAATAATATCGCCGCCGCGCCCGCCGTCACCGCCGTTCGGACCGCCCGCAGCAATAAACTTCTCGCGGTGAAATCCGACATGACCGTCGCCGCCGTTTCCGGATCGAATATAAATTGTTGCAATATCAGCAAACATAATTACTCCGTAATCTTTTGAACAGATGAAAAAAGCCCCGGTAGTACGCTACCAGGGCTCCGGTTATTCTACTTACTCGGCTACAGGATAAACGCTGGCCTGCTTAACACCGCCTGCCTTGGTCTCGAAACGAAGGGTTCCGTCAACCAATGCGAAAAGTGTATCGTCACCGCCGCGGCCTACATTAACGCCGGGATGAATCTTGGTACCGCGCTGTCTGAAAAGAATGTTGCCGGCTTTAACAAACTGGCCGTCAGCTCTCTTGGCGCCGAGTCTCTTGGACTCGGAATCTCTGCCGTTCTTCGTGGAACCAACACCCTTTTTATGAGCGAATAACTGAAGGTTAATTCTCAGCATGTCTATTACCTCCTAAAAAGTGAAAGAACTATCTGTAACAGTTACTTTGAGATATTTCGGATATTCTTCCTCAATACCTTTCAGACCGAGCAGCATGGACTGAAGCAGCAATTCCGTCTCTTTCGTCGGGCTGCCGTCCAAGCGGAACTTAAGGTTCCCGTCTGACTCTTTCACCGTAAACGGTGTTTCGGTCAGCTTTTCAACGGAATTCGAAGCATTCATTGTCAATATGGATACGGCGGAACAAACGATATCGTAACCTTCGTCCGCGTAACCGGCATGTCCTTTGCAGGAAAATGCAACGATTCCCTCGTCGGTCTTATGAATCAGAATTTTAATCATAATTATGCGTTGATCGCGTCGATCTTAACCTGCGTAAAGATCTGTCTGTGTCCGTTCTTCTTATGATATCCGGACTTTCTCTTGTAACGGTAAACGATAACCTTCTTCGCCTTACCCTCACCGAGAACAGTTGCGGTTACGGTTGCACCGGCAACACAGGGCGTTCCGATCACGAGCTCATTGTCGTTGTTTACGGCAAGAACCTGATCAAATGTGAAGCTCTCACCCTCAGCTGCGCCGAGTTTCTCTACTTTAATGATATCGCCTTCAGCTACCTTGTACTGCTTACCGCCTGTTGCAATAATCGCGTACATATTGGCACCTCCTATTATCATTACTCGCCAACTACGGTGGCACTTACGTGCACTTCAAACCCCATTGTGCGGCATACTGTAACAAAATAACACGATTTTCGATAAAAGTCAAGAATTATTTCACTATAGAAGCATTTTCCTTCCCGAAACTGCTTTCAAAGCTCTCCTGCTTTATTCCGATGTCAGTCATTGTCCGCCAAAGCACGAAATTCTCTTCCGAACAGATAATAAACAATCAATTCAAGAATGACGGTTACTATATATCCGATCCATACAACCGAAGCCGGACCGGATGTATTGGTATTAATCTGCTTATTATTGGCGATTGCGATAAAGGAAAATACCAATACACAAACAAAGAATATAACAAGTGTTGTAATGACAATCCTCTCAAATTTCGGAGGTACGGTCGAGAAAACGGTCATCTTCCGCTTCGGTTTCCGTTCGTTAAGACTCTTAATGTCCGAGCGCATTACAATACATACCAAGAAGAACTGAAGCAATTCAACGATCAGAACCAGTATTGTAAACACAAAGCTTTTCAGCATTAGATAATACATTGTGATCAGGATTATCTGAATGATACTCATCAGAAAAGCAATTACAAGGTCGGAGTTCTTTTTGAATCCGCCGTAAAATGTGATGATCACACGAAGAAATACTGCAACCGGGCAGAAGAATACAATGGGACGAATCCCGATAAACTGCAGTTCCTTCGGCATATCGGAACCGCACAAGGTAAATATCAGCCAACCGAAAAGGATGATTGCCGAAGAAGCACAGAACCAGTCTGCGAGTTCCCTGCTCCAGAACAGATAAGATGTATCCGTACGTAACGGAACGTCTTCCATCTGAACATCCAGGTTCGGTGAACCCGCGACCAATTTCAGGTCATCGTCTTCAAATCTTAGATATCCCAACAGTTTTTTATGTTCATCATATACTTTCACTTCTTGGCCCCCTCTCCTGTATGAACGAACATTCTCCATACATAGATGGATTCGGCTGCATAATATAAAAAGAACATGCCGAAAATGACAATCGGAAGAAGAGATTCCTGCGGAAGAAGGAATATACCGGTGCGAAACAGCGCAATAAGAATAAACCAATAACTCTTCTGTCCGGCGCATTCGGTAAAAGCCCATAAGGCAAATACAACTGCCGCAGTACCGATCAGAAAACCGAATATGAACAGAAATTCATTATTATTTTTGAAATACAGAAAGACAAATACCAGATGCATTACCCATAAAGGAACAGCGATCCTGAACATCGGATGGTCACGCAGAATAACGAACAGCGCAAACAGCTGGATAACGGCGCAAAGAGGAACAATGCCGAAATCGGTATGCATAAAAAGCATACCGAAGATACTGTCTTCCACATATGAATAATCCATGCCGGAAGCCCAGTTCTCGATAAGCGTGATACCTATTGCAACGATGGAAAGAATACTTGCAAGAAGATAAATCAAATAACCGCTTGAAGGAATATTTAACTTCGGAATGGTTACCTTGATCCCAATAGGCATAATGGAATCTCTGGTCCGGATGTATTCATTATCATCAACCGTTCCGATCAGGCGTCCGCTTTCATCAAAGATTTTCACGGCACATATGCTCCTTTCCGTAAATATTTCTCATAATATACAATGCAAACATCAAAATGTCAATACCATTTACTATATTTAACGCTTTTTTTATCATCTTTTTACGTTTTACGGGGTGAAGCCGCTCTTCTTCACGGCTTCCCAAAGCGGTGCTTCCACCTTTGCCCTGGTAATCTCCATGATTCCGAGCGGAGTGACGTCGATTACGCTTACGGAACGGTCTTCCGTGGTAAACTCTTTCATCCGCTCGATCAAATCGTTATAATTCTCGCGTCCGGTAGAGATAAAATCGCAAAGGATCATTCCGGAAAGGCTTCTGAGCGTAATCTGTCTCGCGAGTTCTTTTGCGGCCTCCACGTTAATTTCGTGAAGCGCGTTCTTCTTTCTGCTTTCCGATGCCCTGCTGCTGTTTACATCAACTACGGTCATGGCTTCGGTACGGTCAAAAACAAGGCTTCCTCCGGTCTTTAACGGAACCGTACGCGAAAGGGCGTCATGGAACTGTTTTGTAAGGTCATATACGTGGTAAAGACTTACTTTATCCGAGTCGTATTTGCGGATCCTCCCGTTTAATCCGGGAAGGAAGTCTCTGCAAAACCCGGTAAGCTTTCCGTAAACGTTCTCATCGTCCGTAACAATCTCCGTAAGGTCGTTTAAATGCTCGTCCCGGAACATCGACATGTATTCGGGAAGTCCTTCTTTCAGGCAGGTTCCGGGAACCGCAAATTGAAAACGCCGGAGCAATTCTTCATATTCCGCTTTCAGGAGTTCGAATTCATTCGTAATCTTATCCGTTTCAAAATGCGGAGCGTTGGTTCTTAACATAATCCCGTATCCGTCGCCGATGCGTCCGGCAAATGCCTCGCGGACCGAATCACGGTACCCCGGCAGATCAATCATTTTCGAAAAAGAGATTCCTTTTCTGCCGCTTAACAAAACAACCGAATTACCGACAAGCGAAATCTCTCCGGTTGCCGAAGCGGGTTTCTGTTTTGAGGGCAGACGGTCGATCTGCAGCAGTACGGTGTCGCCCTGATGTACTTTTCCGTCTTTATGCCCCGGCTCGGTAAACGCCTGTTCCAGTTTCTTAAGAGGAACATATACGTTGCTGCCTGTTCCGATATCCGCAAAACAGGCGCTCATATTCTCGACAACAGCTGTAATCCGGCCAGCATAAATGCTTCCGACCCGCAAAACATCATCATCTCTGCATACCGAAAGACGGAAACAGTCCTTTCCGCGGAATACTGCCGTTACGATGCATTCGTCTTTTCTGCAGATTATGATTCGATCATCCATAAAGGTACCTTCTTCTCATTAAGATCTCCGAACAGATCCATACGGTGAACGGTATGCTTCGGTACATCAAGCCCGGCAAATGTAAACACGCCCTGTAAAAACAATTCGGCCGGAATGTTCTGTTCGCTTCCTGCATCCAGAAAAACGATAACCGCATCATCTGCGATCAGGTTGGCTCCGTACATGGCGGAAAGCATGTCCTGCCCCGTATAAGAGAACATTCCGTTATTGCCGATTTCGGTAATCTTCCCGTCCTGATAAAGCGCCAGCGCGTGCACTCCCGCGCGAAGATCGCAGTCTCTTGTTCCGGTTTTGGTCTTTTTCTCGATCACGTAAGACTTTTGCGCATAGAAATTTTGCAAGGCTTCCTTTACACCGGACATTTCCGCTAAAGAAACCGTATAAGCAGCTCCGGTGATCAACGCCATACCGGTAATCTTCTTTGCATTCGGCTTGTAATCTGGCAGAATCGTCACGCGGTTCACCGAAATATCTTCGCACATAACAGAGTTAAGACGTTTGTATATCTCGCCGGCATCAACCGGTTCTTTCAGTTCCATGTCGAAATACTCGCCGCAGCTTGTATAGGAAAGCGACAGCGGCTGTGCAAAAGAAAGCAAAGTATGCGGATGGTAGCCTACGGAAAATGCGAGCGGCAGTTCTGCTCTTCGGAAAGCCTTCTGAAAATACCGCATTATATCAAGATGCCCTAAAAAACGGGAACTTCCGGTTTTTGAAAAACGTACTCTTACTCTCATCCGTTCACCCCCGTATCCTTGCCGTCGTATAAGAGGCTTGTTCCGAATTCGTCTCTCGGCTCCGTGCATACGCCGCAGCCGAATTTGGCGGCGCCGCAGCCCGAGCAGCGTCTTCTGCAGTTCGGAGTGATTTCTTCTCTCTGTGCGCGTTCATATTCGCGATAAAGGAACTTCTTGGTAACGCCGATATCGATGAAATCCCACGGCAGAATCTCGTCCTTTTTACGCTCACGGAGGTTATAAAACTCTATTGTAATGCCGTGCTTCTGCATGATTTCCTGCCATACATCGTAGCGGAAATGCTCGGTCCATGCATCGTAAATGCAGCCGCGCTTATAGGCTTCTTCAATGACATCGCAAAGTTTACGGTCGCCTCTTGCAAAGATTCCCTCCATTACGCTCGTATCGCTGTCGTGCCACTGGTAGGAAATACTCTTATGATTAAGCTGCTGCTGAATCGTTGCCTTCAAAAGTCTCTGATGGTTCAAAAACTCTTCTTTAGGCGCCATGCCGACCCACTGAAAAGGCGTAAACGGCTTCGGAATGAAATAAGATGTGCTGACTGTTACCGAAACCTTTCCGTGTCTCTTATCCTTCGGAATTTTATAGTATTCCTCCGTAATCTGTTCGGCAAGCTCCGCAATGCCCTTCGTGTCTTCTTCGGTCTCGGTCGGAAGCCCGAGCATGAAATAAAGCTTTACTTTATTCCAGCCTCCCTCGAAAGCTGTTGCGGCACCGCCGAGTATATCCTCGGTCGTAAGACCTTTATTGATCACATTTCTCATACGCTGTGTTCCTGCTTCCGGAGCAAATGTGATGCTTGACTTATTGACGTCCTGTACTTTGCTCATGACGTCAAGCGAAAAAGCGTCAATACGAAGTGAAGGAAGCGCAACATTGATGCATTCGCCCTGATAAGTGTCAATCAGATGACATACGAGCTCCTGCAGATCAGCATAATCGCTGGAACTTAATGAGCTGAGCGTAATCTCCTCGTGTCCGGTAGATTTCAGCATTTTATCGGCAGTCTTTTTCAGCCAGTTTACGTCCCTGGCCCGAATCGGACGGTAAATCATGCCTGCCTGACAAAAACGGCAGCCGCGGATGCAGCCGCGCTGAATCTCCAGAGTAACACGGTCCTGAATGACCTGCAGGAACGGAACGACCGGCTTTTCGGGATAATAGGTGTCATTCAAATCCGTGGCGACACGCTTTTCCACTTTTTCGGGTACGTCGTCATATATCGGGCCGAATTTAGCAATTGTTCCGTCATCGTTATAAGAAACTTCATAAAGGGAAGGCACATACATGCCCGGAATATGTGAAAGCTTACGAAGGAAATCCTTTCTCGTTCCGCCGTTTGCACGGTTTTCCTTATACAGATCCAGAACCTCGTCATAACCGTTCTCTCCTTCTCCGATGAAGAAGAAATCGAAAAAATCCGCTATCGGCTCCGGATTATACGAACACGGGCCGCCGCCGACAACAATCGGATCGTCTTCTCCGCGATCTTTACTGCGAAGCGGTATCCCGCTCAGATCAAGCACCTGCAGGATATTTGTGTAGCACATCTCGTATTGGAGCGTAATCCCGAGAAAATCAAACTCTTTGATCGGTGTCTGCGTCTCAAGTGAGAAAAGCGGAATATGCTTCTCTCTCATGATCTTATCAAGATCCACCCACGGAGAATAAACACGCTCACAGTAAGTGTCGGATCTTCGGTTAAACATATCATAAAGAATCTGGATCCCGAGATGCGACATTCCGACTTCGTATACGTCCGGAAAGCACATGCAGAACCGGATATCGCACGCTGCGGGATCCTTTACGGCCATGTTGACTTCTCCGCCCGTATAACGTGCCGGTTTCTCTACGGAAAGCAGAATTTCATCGGAAAGAAACAGTTTTCTCATCGGCTTCATAATTCCTTTCTCATACTGAATTAAGCATATCATATTTTCCGTATTATTCCAAAGGAAAAATCAACAAATCAATTGAAAGAATGTCCCTTCGCGATTATAATAGACGGTATAGTACAAAATACGGAGGAAAGCCATGTTTTGCCCGAAATGTAGAACCGAATATTATCCCGGAATCACGGTATGTGCCGATTGCGGAACCGAACTCGTGGAGGAATTGCCTTCCGAGGAAGAAATGTTAAAAGAAGAAGCCATGAAAGAACTTGAGGAAGCCGTTTCCGAGCTCAGCGAATATGTTGATGCCGACAGTGAAGAGGATGCCGTGGATCAGCTTGAAGAACTTCGTAAGCAAATCTCCCGCGGTGAGGAAGACCTTACTTACACTTCCGCTTCGTTTAAGGCTCAGGACAACCGCTCGTCCGCCATTATGTTTTTGGTATTGGGTATTGCCGGACTTGTATTTTCGATATTATGTAAAGCGGACGTGATCAAATTCGGAATGTTTCAGGGATGGTTTACGTTCAGCATCATCTCGGCGATGTTTCTCGCGATGATCGTTTACGGAATCTTTGCAATGCGAAACAACGGTGCCCTTTTGGAGATTGCGAAGCAGGAAGAACAACTTCTTAAGGATATTGACGACTGGCAGAAGGAACACATTACCGAGGAAATCCTTGCGGAGGCATCCGCAGGTGCGGAATCCGAGGTTGAGGCCGAACTGCTCCGCTTCGACAAAGTCAGAGACCTTACTGCAGCACAGTTTCCGGATGTCAAGGCCGCTCTTTTAGAGCATACCGTTGACCTGTTTTTTAAGCAGATTGACGAGAAGGAAACGGAATAAATCCACATTTTCCGAAACGAATAACCGATTTGCCGGCAATCTTCAATTGCAGTTGCATTTTCCTTGAAAAATGTGCAAAAATTGGTTATAATATTTTATTATGGAAAATCAGTTCGGAATACCTGTTATTTGAAACCGAAATATGAGGAGGATGATGTTATGGCTTATTGTCCGATCTGCAAGAAGGAATACGGCCTCTCGGTAACCTTCTGTCCGGAATGCAACGTTGCGCTGCAGGAGGACGCCGGGGAAGCGAAGGTACCGATGTTCTCGCTTGCAAAAGAAGAAGCCGCACAGGGGTTTGTTAAATACGCTGAGGAACAGGGAGTTCCCTGCGCATATGAGTATTCGCAGCGTGAGGATACTTATAAGATTTTCGTAAGCAAAAAGCATCAGAAGAAAGGTCCGAAGCTGTTTGCGGAATTCCTCGTTCAGGAGAACCGTAAGAAGAAAGGCGACAATGCCCTTCCGGCCAAGGAGCCCGTTCGTAAGAACGTTCTGAAAGACGAACCGAAGGTTGAGGAAGAGGTTAAAGAAGAAGTTAAGGAGCCCGTACCGGAAGATCTCGATGACGATTTCGAGGATTTCCTTTCGAAGAGCCCCGCTCAGGAGAAGCCTGTTAACTTCTATATCCCTCCGATCCGTAAGAAGGCTGCTCCCGCTAAAGAGGAAGCACCTGCCAAAGAAGAAGTTACCGAGCCAGACACTTCCGTTAAGAAGCCTCAGCCGAGACCCGTTTCTTCGAAAACCGAGACGGCTACCGTTAATCCGGCTGCTGCTTTGTTTGATGCGCCTCCGAAGCGTGCTCCTTTGAAGGACCGCTACGCTTCCGCTCCGAAGACCGAGCCTGTTAAGAAGGAAGAGCCTAAGGCCGATCCGTTCAGCGCTCTGAAGGAAGAGTTTAAATCCGCACCGAAGACAAGGTCTCAGGAGGAAGTAAAAGCCGCTCCCAAAGAGCCCGTTAAGCCCGCTCCGGCTCCGAAAGCCGTTGAGACGCCTAAGGCTCCCGAGCCGAAGCCCGTTCCGCCTGTCAGAAAGCCGATGCCCGCGAAACCCGAAGAGCCCGCCGCGGAGAGCAAGCACGCTTCCACGATCTCGCTCTTTGAGTCGAAACCTGTCGGAAAGCGCGACCCGAGACAGCAGACGATCGGACCCGTTATTAATAAAAAACCCAATGAGGATTCGAAGCATTCGGATCTGCTGAACCTGTTCCTGAATCCGGCTCAGCCCGCTCCGAAACGTACGGATGCTCCAAGCTCCTCGTATGATGAGAAGTTCTCGGTCGCTCCGGGTGAGGATCCGATTCTCGGTATGCCTTCCGATCCTTTCTTCGGCGGACGTAACCAGAATCCGAGCTTTAATCCTTCCGAGAAGATTGCCGTTGAGGATTCTTCCAATGCTCCTGTTGTTTCCAACGAAGAACTCTTCGCTCCTCCGGTTACGGAACCCGTGATTGACGATTACGAAGAGCCTGCTGCTGCAGAAGCTCCTTCATTTGAAACTTATGAGGAGCCCGAAGCCGAAGAGGTTACGGACGATTATCAGTACACTTACTCTTCCGAGCCCGACTTCGAGCCTGAGGAAACCGATTCTTATTCCTATGAAGAGCCTGCTGCTTCCTCCGATCCGATTTTCGTTGAAGTAGAACCGATCAAGGACGAGGAACTCGATTCCGATAATATTATCGAGGCTTCCCAGGTTATTTCCCTGGAAAAGGAAGAGGCTGCTCCGGAATATGATGAGGACAAGGACGACGCATTTGACACCTTCCTTTCGAACTTCCGTAAGGACAGCGACGAGTCCTATCCCGAGGCTGCATATGATGAGCCTATCGAGGGCCGCAATGACGACATTCTCGATTCGTTCTTAAATGAAGTTCATAACATGGACGAAATTCCGGATGACGGTTCGATGGAGATTTCGGAAGTTCTTCCCGATCATGACAAATACGACAACTACGAAGAATATGACCTCTCTGCCGGCTCCGGCCGTCCGAAGGACATTCAGGATACCGCAATCAACGTAAGCGCGGATTCCAATATCATCGAGGAAGTATTCGATACCGATGTGGAAGTCGGCCAGTCCGATATCGGAGCAAGTTCGGTAGCCAATCCCGAAGCTGCTTCCGAGAATCTTGCAAAGCCGGCACGTAAGTTCCGTCCGAAGAAGAACGACAACTATTCCGATATCTATGATTATGCCGGATTTGTTCCGGACTACTCTTACGACGAGCCCGAGGAAGTTGAAGAAACTCCCGAAGAGGCTGCTTACCGTCAGTTCACGGAGCGTGTTGCGGAACGTAAGAGAGAGATGTCTCTCGCTGCTTCCCAGCAGAAATCCGAGCAGACCCGTAAGGCCAACCTCGAGTACAATCTCGATAAGAAGGGCAAGAAACGTATCGTATTTGAAGATACCGACGATCTGGACAGCTACGCAGGCTTTATACCGGATTACAAGCCCAACACCGATAATGAAAAGGATTTCGAGTTCTATAAGCCGCATACCGTATCCAGTTACGCGAAGTACAAGAAGGGCAAGAAAGACACTTCCGATTCTTCGCTGATGAACATGACGCATATGCGTGCCACCAATGCCGAAGAAATCCGTAACGTATTCATCGACAAGATTCCGAACGGCATCAAGAACTCCATGGATCCTTCCATGGTACGTTCGACCGGTTTTATCGTATCGATGAGCGGCAAGCAGCTTGCACAGCTCTTCAACAGCTGGCTTCTTCTCAATATGACTTCCGGATATGTAAAGCAGTTTGAGAAGTCCGATGCTACGATGGAGGATAACGTTGAGAATAAGATCGCCGGAATGAAGAACGTTCTTACCAATACGTTCGGCGAATTGAACGAGTCGTTCCTCGATTACATCGTCCGCAGATATTATGCAAAATATATGGAGGATTAATCTCCAATCAATTCAAACATTAAGGGGTCCGGTTGAACCGGACCCCTTTTCATTTACTCATATCCCCGATTTTACCCCAATAGCTGACCTGCCGGGAAATCAATCACTCCTCATTATCCTTATGCAAATACTTCCATCAGTTCTTCCTTGGTCAGCTGCTTTAACAGATCGGACTTCATGTCGATGACCGAATCCGCAAGGCTCTGTTTCTTCTTCTGCAGGCGGTAAATCTTCTCTTCGATCGTGTCCTTCGAAAGAATCTTGATTACATGTACGTTCTTATGCTGCCCGATACGGTAAGCACGGTCGGTTGCCTGCTCTTCCACTGCGGGATTCCACCACGGATCCATATGGATAACGGTATCCGCACCGATCAGGTTCAGTCCGGTTCCGCCTGCCTTCAAAGAAATCAGGAATACCGAACGCTCGCCTTCGTTAAACCGCTTAACCGCCTGGTTACGCATATCGATCTTGGTCTTTCCTTCGAGTGAAAAGTAAGGAATCTCAAGCGTATCGAGTTCTTTGCGGATCAGTTCAAGCATTGATGTGAACTGCGAGAACACGAGAACCCGGTGACCGGAATTGAGCGCATTCTGTAAAAGCTCGATCAGAAGGTCCATCTTCGCACTGTCGCCGTCATAGTTATCAAGGAATGTCGCCGGATGACAGCAGATCTGTCTCAGACGCATCAGAACGCTCAGAATCTGAATCTGATTATGCTGGATGAATTCGTCATCATCAAGGTTCAGTTCGCCCTTATAATGCTCAAGATAAGCCATGTAGAGCTTCTTCTGCTTTTCGGTAAGCTCAATCAGAATCTTTTCTTCGGTCTTATCCGGCAATTCATCGAGAACGTCCTTCTTCATACGGCGAAGGATGAACGGACGGATTCTCAGATTCAGCTGATGGAGCTTGTTCTCATCTTCGTTTAATATCGGCTTTTCATATTCCGTAATAAATTTCGGATGATGGAACAGATATCCGGGCATCAGGAAATCGAAAATCGACCAGATCTCCGAAAGCGAATTCTCGATCGGCGTACCGGTCAGAGCAAAATGCGTCTTCGCACGGAGCTTCTTAACATTCATTGCATTGAGCGATGTCGAGTTTTTGATATTCTGCGCCTCATCAATGATGACTGCGGCAAATTCCATATTCTTATAAAGCGCCATATCCCTTCTTAAAAGCGGATAAGATGTGATCAGAATGCCCTTGGTCGCATGCGAAACAAGACTGCTTCTCTCCTCCGGAATTCCGCAGATAACCGTACAGGTAAGCTCCGGCGCAAAGTTCTCTATCTCATCCTTCCAGTTGAACATCAGCGAAGAAGGACATATAACGATGGATATCGAATCTTCGGGAAGCGAAGCCAGATACATAACGGACTGAAGCGTTTTACCAAGACCCATGTCATCGGCAAGAATACCGCCCATACCGTATGCTTCCAGGTTCTTCATCCAGTAATAGCCGACCTTCTGGTAAGGCCGCACGTCAGCTCGGATGATATCAGGTATCGGATATTCCTTCGGATTCTGGATCGAATCGGCAAATTCACTGACCGCGTCGTCCACTTTGGCGTTATAGCGGCCGGACGAAAACAGATTCTTCAGATATCCTGCAAGGTTCCGCTCCACAACAAGAGTCGAATCCTTCATGGTCCGGACGTTTCCGTTCAGATTCCGGATCATTTCAAGCGAATCCGCAAGCTCCGGAGAATCAAGCAGCAAAAAGTCTCCGTCCTTTAAGCGGTAATAAGGTTTCTTCATCTGAACCGAGATCAGAAGGTCACGAAGCTCCTGCTTCGGAATATCTTCCATGTTGATGTCGAGAGAAAGGAAATCTTCGCCCGAATTCATGTGAAGACCGTACGAAACTTTCTTTCCGTTACGGATATGAAGTGACTTGAACGAATCCGAATAAAACAGCTCGCACAGTTCCGGAAGCTTACCGCGGTCTCCGCTTAAGAACCTAAACAGCGCGTCATCGTCACAAAGCAGATAATAACCGCTGTGCTTCTCGAATCCGAAGATTTCAAGCTCTTCTTTGATCGCATTTTCCTTCTCTTTGTCACGGACAAGAATGTAGCCGTGAATATCCGGATCGGAAAAGCTGTTAAACGTATACTCTCCGTAGGAAAAACGGAGTTCGGCGCTGATGTTGCCATGTACATAATCGAGATACATGGATGCCTTCAGCGGATAAGTCAGATAGAAATCGCGCAGATGCTCCGGAATCTCGATATTCATCGTATCGTTGAGTCTCGGAAGCACATCGTTTAAGAAACGCTTCGCGTAATCATCACGGAATACAAGCTGCGGATTGTCCTTCGAAAGCGAATTGTATATCGGAAGATAATTTCTCGTAAACGTATTGTCCGGCCGGTAGATTGCGGAATTGTAATACAGCAGGTCACCGTCGGCCGTAAGCGGGAATACACGCCCGTTCTCACCGTAGGAAATCACGACGCAGTCATCCATCGCATCGATATCAAAAGAAATCACCGGGTTATCCTCGACGTAACGAATGTTTTCAAGCGTTCTGTTTTCGGAAAGGGATAAGGAAAATGCCTCGTTCTTGAGAATATGCAGCACATTCATGAAAAGCCGCTTATTGAGGCGTATATCGTTCTTCTGGAATACCGAAGCTTCGCCCGTGATGCCGTACTGTTCCTCCATCGAAAGAATGTCGATCAGATACATGATCAGACGGTTCGAGGTCGCATCCATTTCGGTCAGGGTTCCGCGGTATTTGAAATCCTTTCCGAGGACAAATGTCTGGTTGTCCCGGATGTTCTCCAACAGTTTCTTAACGTTCTGCACTTTATACGGGCGCTCGTCTCCCATTGAAATCCGAAGGATCACGTGGTCCTTCTCGTTTCTAAGCATGCCTTTATAAGTAAAATACGGAATAACGTGGCATATTTCGTTCTTTACAAACGAATCTTCGAGTTCGGTATAATAATTGAGAATCTGGGCGGAACGAAGGTCCTGCGGATCCGATTCCGCACCCATCTGCGGCTTATGCTGCAGATGATAAAGGAAAAGAAGCGATGCGATCACATGCTTACAGGCCCCGGAATGATTGATGTTCGCGGAGCAGTTGCAGCTGAAACGGCAGTTTGTCTCATCCAAAGATACGTTAACCGTATAAATATAGTTTCCTTTTACGGCAAAGCGGTAGACGGTCTTCTCTTTATTTGATTCCGCGCTGATAACACGGCCGTTTTTATAATACAAAAATCCGTCCGTGTAGGAAGTTTCATCCAAAGAAAGATCACGAATATAGCGCTTTGAAAGATTCATAAAATGCATTCCTTTCCATTTACCGTACAGATAATTATAGCACACGGAAAACGAAAAGGCAACCGATCGAAATAAGAATCACATAAAAAACACGGAACCGAAACCGCCATGGATTCAAATGAAAATCACGGAACAGAAAAAGCCGCCGTAAAACGGCGGCCAAGATAAATCAATTCTGATATTTTATACTCCGATAACGGCTTCGGCCTCTTCACGGAATTCTTCGACCTTCTCGGTACTGATGATCGGAAGCTCTTCAAGGGAACTTACGCCGAAACTGCGAAGAAAATCATCGGTCGTTCCGAATAAGATCGGACGTCCCGGAGCATCTAAACGACCCAGCTCACAAACAAGATGGTAATCGATCAACGTGTTGATTGCATAATCACAGCGGACGCCGCGGATGCTTTCCACTTCCATCCTCGTAACCGGCTGCTTATATGCGATAATCGAAAGCGTCTCCAAAAGCGTATCGGTCAATACATGCTTCTCCGGTACGTGACACAATTTGATCAGCGTCTCATAGTGGGAAACCTTCGTACACATCTGGTATTTGTCCCCGAGGCGGCTGATCATGATACCGTGACGGTCGTCGTTATAAGATTCGATAAGCTCCGCCATGAGCTCGTGCAGTTCTTCCGCGGGAATCTCCAGCGCTGCGGCCATGCGGTCCGCCTCAACGGCATTGCCCATCGTAAAAAGAATTGCCTCAAGCGCGGCCTTCTTCTCTTCTTTCTCCACAATAAACTCCTATGAAAAGGCTTCAATCGGAACAACGTCCGTAGCCAGATATTCCACTTCGATATCGTCAAACAGTCCAGCCTGACGAATACAAACACGTCCCATATGGATCAGTTCGAGGATTCCGAGGAACGTTACGATCAGCTCAATCTTGTCAACCGCCTTGCCGAGCAGTCTGCGGAAACTGAACTTGCGATGCGACAAGCCGTATTCCTGGATTGCCATCACCTTTTCCTTGAAGTTGACCTCTTCCTTCTCAATCTTTCCGAAACGGCTGCGGATCGGATCGATCTTGTCGGTCTGACGCTTCATAATATCACGGAAAATGTCATGCAGCTTGTTGAGAGTCATATCGCCGACAACTTCCTCAGCGGAAATATCCTCGCGGTAATCGGCAACTTCCTTCGGAAGCGTTTCCTTCTTGTAAAGATGCTTGGAAGCGTCAATGCGGCGGTCCTTAAGTTCGGTCGCGGCGTATTTGTACATCTTGTATTCAAGAAGTCTTTCGACAAGTTCGGTACGGGGATCGACTTCCTCTTCATTCTCGGTAACAGGCGCCGGCAGAAGCATCTGTGACTTGATGCGAAGCAGCGTAGCCGCCATAACAAGAAATTCGGACATGTTGTCCATCGGATACTGCTTGAGCTCATTCAAAACTTCCATATACTGGTCGGTAATCATGGCAATCGGAATGTCATAAATGTTGACCTTGTTCTTTTCAATCAGCTGCAGAAGCAGATCAAGCGGGCCTTCAAAGGCTTCCAGTTTAAACGAAAGATCCATGCTTACCTCCTTATCTTCAATGTTTCAAATGAACGATCATCAGCTCGGGCTTATTGTTGAACCGGAACTTGATCGTATGGGCTCCGAGTCCTCTTGAGACGAACATCGTACTCTTTCCGATCTCAAACTTCCCTGCGTCATATTTCGGGAAGAATCTCCATTGCGGCGAGATTACTCCGCCGAGAAGCGGCAGTCTCACGATACCGCCGTGCAGGTGGCCGGCAAATACGATATCGTATTCACATTGTTCATATACCGGGAACCATACCGGATTATGGCAAAGGACCAGTTTCAGTCCGTCCGGGATATTCGGAATACAGTTATGCACGTCCTGAACGGTCAGCCGGTGCGTCTTCGTACCTTTGCGGTAACAATCATACGGGATCGTCAGTCCGCCGAAACTCACATGTTTCGAATAAGCTTCGAAGGCGTTATCCAGATAGTGAATTCCGAGTTTTCTGATTGAGGATACATACTTGCGGTACCGTTCGTTATCGTGTTTACGGAACTTCTCTTCGTGATTGCCGAGCGAATAATAAACCGGAATACCGATCTCGGCGAGATCCACAAGAAACGTATAAGCGGCTTTGTTCTTCGGGCTCTTATCGGTAACAAGATCACCCGGGATTACGATTACGTCCGGCTTCTCATCCTTGATCGCCTGCAGCAGTTTCTCGTTCCGCTTTCCGTACAATACATTGTGCAGATCGGAAACAACCGCTATCTTTTCGGGAATCTCATCGGAATAAGGGTGATCCGAAAGATCCGCTTCATAATGTTCCGTTACGAAGGATCGCAAGATACAGTACCTCCTCTAACAGATACATTATAGCTGAAAAGACAGCGGTTGTCAACAAAATCTATGGTTATTCAGTTGTTCGTGCACTAATTCTTGTGGTTTTAGATGCAATATACGGTACTATATCGTGTGGAATCCGTCCGTATCCACGAAACCATATATTGTGGTCAGCTTGGATACCGGCATGTCGGAAACGGTATAAGCCTGACGATACAGACGTTCCGCATCATCAAGAACCGATTCCTTATTCGTGTATAATACGGCAAGAACATCACCTTTTCGGAAGGAATCGCCGACCTTACAGTAATTATGAATGCCGGCGCTCATATCAATCGGAGCTTCTTTCGTCTCGCGTCCCGCTCCGAGTATTACGGATACTCTACCGATCCGTTCCGCATCGATTGTCTTGATCGTGCAGTCCTCTTCCGCTTTAACGGTTCTCGTGAAGCGTGCCTTCTCAAAACGGCTTGTATCATCGATATAGCTTACATCTCCGCCCTGGGCTTCAACGAATTCCCTGAATTTGGCAAATGCGCCTCCGTCCTTGATCTTTCCCGAAAGGAGTTTCTTCGCGGCGTTAAGGTCGACCGCTTTGCCGCATCCGACAAGCATCAGGCCCGCGATTACGAGACATGCTTCCGAAAGGTCAGCTTCCGCTTTGCCGTTAAGCGTTTCCACGGCTTCGATTACTTCAAGCGAATTGCCGACGCTGTGACCGAGCACCTGGTTCATGTCCGAAATAACCGCATAAACCTTCTTACCGGCTCCGGCACCGATCTGAACCATAACTTCGGCAAGCTTCTTTGCGTCCTCGAGCGTCTTCATAAACGCACCGCTTCCGACCGTAACGTCCAGAACAATCACGTCCGAACCCGACGCAAGCTTCTTACTCATTATGCTTGATGCGATCAGGGAAATGTTGTCAACGGTTGCCGTAACGTCCCTCAAGGCATACAGTTTCTTGTCAGCAGGCGCGAGATCAGCGGTCTGGCCGACGATTGCAAGCCCCATACGTTTCACATTTTCGAGGAAACGTTCGGTGGAAATGTCGGTACGGAATCCGGGAATGCTTTCGAGTTTATCAATGGTTCCTCCGGTATGACCGAGTCCGCGTCCGGACATCTTCGCAACCGGAACGCCGAGAGAAGCAACCAGAGGGCCGACGATCAGGGAAACCTTGTCTCCTACGCCGCCGGTACTGTGTTTATCGGCTTTCAACCCGGGAATCGAGGAAAGATCCATTGTTTCTCCGCTGTCTCGCATACAGAACGTAAGCACAGAAGTTTCGCGGATATTCATCCCCTTCAGGCAGATTGCCATCAATAAAGCGGAAATCTGGTAATCCGGAATGCTTCCGTTTGTAAAGCCGTCGACGAAAAATGCGATCTCTTCGTCCGTAAGCTCCTGTCCGTGCTTTTTCTTTGTAATGATGTCATACATATTCATAACGGAACCTCCATAAAGCGTAAATCCCAAATGATCCGAAAAGAAAAAACAGACCTTCCCTCATTGGGAAGGCCTGTAAAAAGTATAATCGAATATAAATGGTTATGCAAGTTATTTGTTGCCGCCGAGCTCCTGGCTCTTCTTATAGCAGGCATCGGTTGCCTTCATAACCGCATTGCGGAATCCGGCTTCTTCAAGTGCCGATACGGCTGCGATCGTGGTGCCTCCGGGGCTGCATACGTTATCCTTAAGCTTTCCGGGATGTTCGCCGGTCTCAAGTACCATCTTGGCAGCACCGAGTACGGTCTGAGCGGCAAGCACATAGGCGGTATCACGCTGGATTCCGTATTTTACTACGGAATCGGCAAGCGCCTCAATAAACATATATACATATGCGGGCGAGCTTCCGTTCGCGCAAACGGCTGCACTCATCAGTTTCTCGGGAAGCGTAACCATACGGCCGAAGGAACATACGAGGGTTTCGACGAATTTGGCTTCGGCGGAATCTTCATCGCAACCGGAAAGACTGCGGCAGGTCATACCTTCGGAAACCATCGCGGGTGTATTGGGCATCAGGCGGATGATCGGCACATTGGTATGAAGCGCTTCACGGATCGTGTCGGTCGAAATACCTGCCATGATCGTGATAAAACGGTTGTCATCCGTAATATAAGGCTGAATTGCGTCAAATACGACCGGTGCAACCTGAGGCTTTACCGCAAACAAAACATAGCGGCAGTCCTTAACAAGATCCGCTTCACTCTCATAGCGTTTGGATGCCGTAAGGCTGCTTACATATTCCGCACGCTCATTGCTCTTTTCAAAAAAACCGGTTTCCTCCGCACCGAGAAGCTTTACAGCTGCCTTGATGAACGGAAGGCCCATATTGCCGGCTCCGAAAAATCCGATAGTTCTCATAATGTACCCCCTTCTCTTTTTACATGTGAAATATATCTGTTGAAACAAACTGCGTCGGCGCATGTTCCTCAAATGAGGTAATTAACGTTACCGCGTTATTCCAAAACCTTCAGGAAAGACTCAATGCGGTCAAGTCCCTTCTTGATCTGCTCAAGACCGATCGCATAAGAAAGACGGATATGATCCGGTGCACCGAAATCCGCACACGGAATAACCGCTGTATTAAAGTCGTCAATCAGAATTCTTGCGAATTCCGCACAGGTCTCAACCTTCTTGCCTTTATAAGACATGTTGAGTGCTTCGGAAATGTCAACAAACGTATAGAAAGCACCCTTCGGGCGGATCGTGCTGATATGCGGCATTGCGTTCAGACGGTCGCACATGTAATTACGTCTGCGGTCGAACTGCTCGCGCATGGCGGGAACGGAATCCTGAGGACCGTTCAGAGCTTCCAAAGAAGCTTTCTGCGCAATGGAGTTCGGATTACTCGTCTGATGGCTCTGGATACTCGACATAACCTTTGCAACCGCAAGAGGAGCTCCGGTGTAACCGATTCTCCAACCGGTCATTGCATAGCTCTTCGCCATACCGTTACAGGTGATCGTATGATTGAAGATATTCTCTCCGAGCGAACCGATGCTGACAATCTCGGTGTTATCGTAAAAGAGATACTCATAAATCTCATCGGAGATCACGTAAATGTCTTTCTCAACGATTACCTTTGCCAAAGCCTCAAGCTCCGCCTTCGTATATACCATACCGGTCGGGTTGCTCGGGGAATTGAGAACCAGTGCTTTCGTTTTATCGTTACAAGCTGCGGCAAGTTTCTCGGGAGTAATCTTATACTCGTCCTCTACGGAGCAGTTTACGAATACCGGAACGCCGCCCGCAAGCTTGACAATCTCGGGATAGCTGAGCCAGAAAGGCGCAGGAATGATCACTTCATCACCGGGGTTGATAATTGCCTCGAAGATATTGGTAAGAGCATGCTTTCCTCCGTTGCTGATAACAACCTGCTCGGGTTCGTAAGGAAGGTTGTTGACCCTCTTAAACTTATCGCTTACGGCTTTACGAAGCTCGGGAGTTCCGGGTGCAGCGGTGTATTTCGTGAATCCGGATTCAATTGCTTCGATAGCTGCGCGGCAGATATTATCCGGGGTTGCAAAGTCCGGCTCGCCCGCACCGAATCCGACAACGTCCACGCCCGACGCTCTCAGTTCTTTCGCCTTAGCGGTAATGGCAAGTGTTGAAGAAGGTTTTACGGAAAGTCCTTTTTTCGACAATTCTAAAGACATAACTCATTCTCCTGCATATTTCTCGGGATTGTATACATGTCTACAATCAATTCATTATTATATATTAACAACACATAAAATACAAGCGGTAAAATGCAACATTTTTCGTCCGTATCCGTCTCCGCTTATGGCATGTTGCATAGCATACGGCGGAACCTCCGAATAACACTCCGCCGAGCTGCCGGCCGGAGTCTCATTTGCCGGAAAATGCAAAGAAAAAACGGGCCGAACTTTCGACCCGTTTTTGTTTCTTCTCTTATTTTGCGTAATCCGTAACTCTGGACTCCCGGATGATGTTAACCTTGATCTGACCGGGATATTCAAGCTCCGCTTCGATCTTCTTGGAAAGATCTCTTGCCATAAGAACCATATCGTCATCGCTGACCTGCTCGGGAACAACCATGACGCGGACCTCACGGCCTGCCTGAATTGCGAAAGATTTATCGACTCCTTTAAAGCTGTTTGCAATATCTTCTAACTGTTTTAATCTGTTGGTGTATGTATCAAGCGTCTCTCTTCTTGCACCCGGACGTGCTGCACTGATCGTATCGGCAGCCTGAACGATGCAGGCAATCAGAGACTTGAACTCTTCGTCACCATGATGTGCGGCAACTGCATTGATGATGATCGGGGATTCTTTGTACTTCTTACAAATATCCACGCCGATCTGTACGTGGGTTCCTTCCATCTCGTGGTCAACGGCCTTACCGATATCGTGAAGAAGTCCCGCACGCTTTGCAAGACGAACGTCTGCGCCCATTTCACCGGCAAGAAGTCCGGAAAGAATGGAAACTTCAATCGAATGCTTCAATGCATTCTGACCGTAGCTGGTACGATACTTCATACGGCCGAGCAAACGAACGATCTCGGGATGTAAGCCGTGAACGCCGGTCTTCAAAACTGCGGCTTCGCCTTCCTCCCGAATGATGTTCTCCACTTCTCTTTGTGCCTTATCCACCATTTCCTCAATGCGGGCAGGATGAATACGTCCGTCCACAATGAGCTTCTCGAGGGCGATTCGCGCGATTTCACGACGAATCGGGTCAAATCCGGAAAGGATAACCGCCTCCGGCGTATCATCTATGATCAATTCAATCCCGGTAAGGGTCTCAATGGTACGGATGTTCCGACCTTCCCGACCGATGATACGACCTTTCATTTCATCATTCGGAAGCTGTACAACCGAAATGGCCGCTTCCGACACGTGATCCGCCGCGCACTTTTGAATGGCGCCTACAATCAGCTCTTTTGCCTTCTTATCGGCAGTAAGCTTGGCTTCGGCTTCCATCTCTTTGATCATGACAGCGGTATCATGCTTCACATCATTTTTAACAGTTTCAAGCAGATATTCTTTAGCTTTATCAGAGGTAAGTCCCGAGATTCTTTCGAGCTCCTGAATCTGACGGTCACGGATCGTTTCTGCCTCTGTGATTTTGGCATCCAGTTCCGATTCCTTTTGATTCATCCGTGCTTCTTTCTTCTCAAGAACTTCAATCTTCCGGTCCAGATTCTCTTCTTTCTGAGTTACACGTCTTTCATAAGACTGTACTTCAGCTCTGCGTTCCTTGATCTCTCTGTCGAGTTCGTTCTTCGCCTTAAGATTCTCTTCCTTCGCCTGAAGAAGAGCTTCTTTCTTCGTGGATTCCGCAGTTTTCACTGCTTCCTTCTGTGCCTTATCAAGAATATCCTTCGCCTGCTGCTCTGCAGTTCCGACGGTTTCTTCATAATGTTTTTCACAGCTTTTTCTCGTCGCATTCTTCGTGATGAGGAACACGATAAGTCCAACCACCAAGGCAACAACTACAGCGACAAGGATTGCGATTTCAAGAGCAATCTCGCCCATAGAGCACCTCCGATATATTAAATTTTCAAATTGCAAAATTCAACACATATATCTTATATGAAAAGCACGGAATTGTCAACACATAAATTCTACAAAAATAGAATGCGGGAACGGGTTAATTGCCGAAAGAATGGCATGAAAAAAAGACCCTCTATCCCACTTCGGTCGTATACCGGAACAGGAACGATTCTACTGCCATATGCTCTTCGAGATCGCCGGATTTGACTCTTCTTTCCATGTCATTTCCGTCCTCGACTGCCTGCAGTACTTTGGAGAACGACCAGCTCTTCTTGCGACGCATGAATTTCTTTACGGCAAAAGGACGCATCCCGAGCCTGGAAGCGATCTCATCGGCGGAAATACCGATGTCCGCAAGACACAGAACCTTATAGAACGAATAGAAATTGTTGGTGAGCATATATAAGATCCGGAGCGGCTTTTCCTGAGCGGCAAGCAGCTCGGTATAAAGCGCGATTGCCTTCGAACGGTCATCGTTAACGATGGCATCCATCATCGCAAAGATCTGTCCTTCGGGAATCGGAGAAGCAATCCGAAGGATATCCTCTCTTCTGACGACTCCGGTACCTTCGCAATATGCGGACAGTTTCTCCATCTCGGTCGTAAGACGGTTCATATCGGTTCCGACACGTTCCGTCAAGAAATCCGCGTCGCTTGCGGTAATGCCCAGCCCCTGCTTTTTGAAGAAGGAACCGATAAAAAGACGGAGGTCCTCTTCGGACATACCATTGATCTCGCAAACGTAGCCGTGTTCCTTTACCGCTGCGTAAAGCTCGGAAGACTTATCAACATCCGATTCAACGAAAAGAATGACGGTTGTTTCCGGCATCTCGGGAATATAGGAAGCCAGTTCGCATTTTCCTTTAAACCAGCCGCTGTCTTTCACGAGAATCAGCCTTTTTTCAGCAAAAAAAGGCACAGTATCAGCTACCGACCTTACTTCCGTAACATCGATCCCCGAATTCCGGTATTGATTGAAGTTCATGGAGTCGCCCTCTTCCGTAAGGGCGTCGACAAGCTTACCTTCCGTAAGCTGAATCAGATATTTTTCCTTGCCGTACAGGAGATAACAGGGGGCAAATGAACCGTTTTTGATATGTTCGCGGATAGTCTTCAAATGTACCCTCCCTCCGGCCGGGACCGGATTATAAATATATGCGGCGTTTATACGAGCATAACACCGATAAAAAGAGCCAACCCGATTGCAGCCATGACAATGAGCTGCTTTCCGTGAGGCTTCGGCCACGGCAGGTTAAAGATGAACAGGAATGCCGCAAGAAGTTCGAAACCGCAATAAACAAGCGGACGGTAATCGGGGACAAATGTACCGATAATGAAAGCAACCGGCACCATTATGGCCGATCCGGAAATCGGCATGCCCTGGAAGGACTTCCTTCTCTCGCTCGTTGTTGCCTGACGCTCCTCTTCCATTACGTTGAAATAAGCAAGACGGATCAAACCGCACAAAACAAGACAGAAACCGCATAAGAAACCGATCCAGCGGTTCTCGGCGTTTTCAAACAACATGATGCCGAAAAATGCAGGCGAAAAACCGAAGCAGCAGATGTCGCAAAGGCTGTCGATCTGAATGCCGAACTTCTTCGCATGATCGGAACGCTGGAACATTCTCGCGATAGTACCGTCGAGCATGTCGCAGCAGCCGGAAAGCAGGACAAAGAAAATACCGGCCTTATAATTTCCTTCCGAGCTGTAATACATTGCGATAAATGCACTTGCAAGTCCAAGATATGTCAATACGACAGATGGATTGTAAAAGCCTACAAAACGCTTCTTCTCCATAACCAAATCTCCTATAATCCGAATTCCTCGTCCGGTTTGCGCGGCCGGACATATCCGGCACATGCCGGACAATTGAACATAGCAATGCTATGCCTCATCCCTCATCTATTACAGTATAGTAAAAGGAACTGTTTTTGTCAATAAAACAAGGCATTCTTACTTCGATTCACGAAAGGAAAACGTACTCGCTTTTCCGCCTTTAATCACCGTAATAACGGCACCTTGATCTTTCGTGATATAGTTTTTCTTACAGTATCGGTTTAACGCGGATACGACTTCCGCGGAGGGATGTCCGTAATTGTTCCGGCCGACCGAAATTACCGAAACACCCGCTTTCAGTGCTTTATAAAAGCCTTCATCCAGGGAATAAACGCTGCCGTGATGCGGAACCTTAACGAGATAAGGATTCTTCGGAACATCCTTCAGATTATGAAGCACTTCTGCCGAAACATCTCCGAAATAGAGAAGATGAAACTCTTCCGCCGTTACATCAAGCATCTGGCAAAGGTCATTAGAGTCATTATTTCCCAAACTTTCCGACTTCAAAAAACGTATTGTGACCTTTCCTATCCGGACCGAATCACCCGGATCAGTATAAGTGATATCAGTACTGACTGCAGGTTTTAGCAGCACAGACGCATCCATATAGTTACGATCAACAAACACCCCTTTCAGATTGCCGAATACGTCCGGACAGTTCCGTATTCCGTTAATGTGATCCTCATCGGTATGGGAAAGAAACAGATAATCCGCCTCGTTATATCCGTAATACTGTAAAAACGGCTTGACAATCTTCTCTCCGACTTCTGATTTACTCAGACTTCCGCAATCAATGACAATCACATTGCGACCGCACATAATAACGGAGCAGTCGCCCTGCCCGACGCTCAGATTGGCGGTTCTGATGAAGCCGTTATGGTTCGGCAGGAACAAAAGCCACAAAGGAAGCAGTAAAAGCCACATTTTCCGTACCGTACGGCGGTCAAGCCACAGGATTAAAGAAAATATTGCCCAGAAAAGGACAATCCTCGCAAAGCTTTGATGTCCGAGAGGAACGGAAGTCAGCCGGATCCTTCCGAATGTTTTCAGAATCGTCTCGAAAGCATTGACCATATAATATACCGGTCCCGCAAAAAAATAACCTGCGGGGAGAAACAGAAACGAGAATAACACGGCGCAGAAACAGCATAAGAATATGAATTCGATGACGCATAAAAGGACCAAATTAAACAGGATTCCGAAAGGTGCAAAGGTGTAAAACGACTGTATCTGAATCGGCAGAAGCCCTAATTGCAAAACTGTCGAGGTTCGAAGAATCCGTAACGGTTTCGCGGGTCTCTTCCGCTCCGTATCATTTCTCATTTCGGCAAATGCGAGAAGAAATCCCGCGCCGAATGATAATTGAAGCGAAAGGTCGGTTAAAGCATACGGTTTTAGAATAAGATAACCATCAGAAGAAACGCATTGGCGCTGATGCGGTCAAAGCTTCGTTTGATGTTTTTCGAGAAAGAGGAAATCAGAAATGTGAAGACCGCCCGGATACAGGATATCCGAAACCCGCACAACAGACCGTAGAAAAGAAGAACAACAAGAACCATACGGTCTGAAGCCTTACGATTCAGAAAGCAGATAAAGAAAGCAAGTAAAAGGTTGCCTAAAAGCCCGATATGAAGCCCGCTGATCGTCAATATGTGCGCGAGTCCGAAGCGTTCGTATAAGCCGCGGCGTTCGTCTCCCATTTGCCGCTTATCACCGAGAAGAAGTGCCGAGGGAAGGCCCGATGAATCGCCGGGAAAAAGCAAAGTTAAGCGTTCCTTAACCGAATTTCTCAGATCAAGAACGGATCTTCGCAGTAATCCGGGCGCTTTGATCATTGTAACATCGGTGGCGCGTATGTTATAGAGACTTCCGATGGACGGATAATATACAGATGCGTCAAATTGCCCCGGATTGTCTGGCCCCGAGTATAACTCAACCGTTCCTTCAAGTATAATCTCAGAATACTCAGGCGGAATCTTATCGGTCGAAACGGTTACAAATAAAGAATAAAACGGATTCACGGAATAAGCACCGGCACCGGTGTCAAACCGCTCAACACGCATCACAAAGCCGTATTCGTTTGTTTCTTTTACGATTCCGGATAAAGCAATATCCGTACCGTCAGCAACCAAAAGAGACTCTCCGCTGAGCCTGTAACATACACACGTAAAAAGCCCGAGAAATAAACCGATCAAGAGATAAACAGGTAATGATTTTCGAGTACGAAACAGAATAAGACTAAGAATGACCAGAACAGGGATGATAAGAAAGATATTCCCATCATATAAAAAGAGACAGATACCGGCCGACATGCCGGCTGCGGCCCACAGAAAAGGCCGTTTCATCGAACGCACACCAGGTCTTTGATCGATTGATAAACCGAACCCTTGATGCCCCGGATTTCTTCGAGTTGATCAACCGAAGTGAATCGGCCGATCTTCTCTCGGTACTTCACAATATCCGATGCGCGTTTCTCGCCGATGTTCGGAAGTTCGGTAAGCATCGAAACGGTTGCCGCATTGAGATCCAGCCTTCCGAGCGCGTCATAAGCATTGCTTTCTTCGGGATAAGGAACAATCTCACCAACCTTCGGAACATAGATCCTCTGCCCGTCATAAACGTACGCGGCAAGATTCCAATAGGTCCTGTCGGCCTCATCGGTAAAACCCCCGGCAAGCCGTATTGCGTCATCAACACGTGCACCTCGGATCAGATATCGGATTCCTTCTTCTTTGACTTGCCCGCAAACGAAGACACCAAGTTTTTGATCTTCACAGCCGTCAGCGCCAGGCTGCCCGCCTTCCACAGAAGTCCGAATATTCTTCGAATCAGCGATTTCTTCTTCGCCGGCTTCGCTTCCTTGTCCTTTTTCTTCGACATAACCGTATGTTTCCCCGCTTCCGTATTGTTTTACGGCAAATGTGAGACCGCACGCTGCGATCAGAACCGCCAAAACGGCATAAATGACTTTCTTCTTCACTGATATTTCCTTTCCGGAAATACCGTCCGCACACACATTTATTGTAACCGAAATGGCGTCGTCAGACAAGTGATTTCTGTATAAAAAAAGAATGACCGTTCCGTTCGGAGCGGTCATTCCGTTATTTTATTTCTCTGATCCGGCCGTTACGGTGTCGAGAGCTTTTCTCAGGCAGGCGGCCATATCCTTAATGTGGCACTCTTCCACGATGAGCGGCGGAACGAAACGGATAATGTTCGTACCCGCGCTGATCAGAATGCACTTGTTTTTGATAACTTCTTTTACAATCGGTCCTGCCGGGATGCTGAATTCAAGTCCCTGCATAAGCCCGAGTCCTCTGTGACCGGTTACAACCGGATATTCCGATTTGATTGCTTCGAGCTCATCCCAGAGTACTTTTGCAATCTCGTTTACATGATCGAGAATCTTCGTTTCCTCAAACATACCGAATACGGTTTCCACAGCCTTGCATACGAACGGGTTTCCGCCGTAGGTGGAACCGTGATCGCCGGGAACCATCGCGGAAGCAACCTTCTCAACAGCAGCAAAACAGCCGACCGGAACACCGCATCCGAGAGCCTTCGCACTCGTTACGATATCGGGCTTAATGCCGTACTGCTGATACGCAAACATCGTGCCGGTCCGGCCCATGCCGCACTGGATCTCATCAAGAATCAGAACGATGTCCTTTTCCTTACAAAGAGCCGCAATCTTCTGCAGGAATACCTTATCCGCAGGATAGATTCCGCCCTCGCCCTGAACCGTCTCCATAATAATCGCAGCGGTCTTATCGCTCACCTTGCAAAGAACGTCCTCATAGTCATTGAACTCGGCAAATACGACACCTCCGATCAGAGGTTCAAACGGCTCGCGGTAAGCTTTCTTACCGGTAACGGAAACCGCACCCATGCTCCGGCCGTGGAACGAATGATCCATTGCGATAATAACGCTGTCCGCACTGCCGTGCTTTTCGTAGTAGTATTTTCTGGCAAGCTTAATGGCACCTTCGATAGCTTCGGTACCGCTGTTCGTGAAGAAAACGCGGTCCATGCCGGAAGCTTTGCAGAACAGTTCGGCAGCCTTAATCGAGGGCTCATTGTAATAAAGGTTCGAAGTATGAACCAGCTTATCGATTTGAGCCTTTAAGGCATCGTTATATGTCTTATTGTTGTAACCGAACGCACATACGGCAATGCCCGCCGCGAAATCGAGATACTTCGTACCGTCAATATCGTAAAGATACATACCGTCGCCATGATCCAGAACCATATCGAACCGGTTATAGGTATGAAGAAGTACGGATTCGCCGAGTCCGGTCAATTCCTTCTTATCCATGATTAATCCTCCATCCGGTTGATGATAGCCGTACCAACACCTTTCTGGGTAAAGAACTCAAGAAGCAGGCAATGCGCTTTCCGTCCGTCCAGAATATGCACCCTGCTTACACCGCTCTTAACGGCGTCGATGCAGCTGCGGAGCTTCGGAAGCATTCCGCCGCCGATATAACCGTCCGAGATAAGCTGTTCCGCATCATCGAGAGTAAGTACGGACATCAGCGTAGCCGGATCCTTCGGATCCTTGTATACGCCTTCGATATCGGTAAGGAAAGCAAGCTTCTCTGCGCCGAGAGATTCCGCGATCGCGCATGCGGCATCGTCCGCATTAATGTTATATGCCTGGTAGTTCTCATCCATACCGATCGGTGCGATAACCGGAACATAGCCGTTCTCGATCAGCGTATCGATAATCTTCGTGTCAACATGCGTAATGTTTCCGACATAACCGATGTCACGGCCGTCCGCAAGCTTTTTCTCAACATGCAGCATTCCGCCGTCCTTACCGGTAAGACCTACAGCCTTTACTCCGTTCTTCTCCAGAAACTGAACAAGGCTCTTGTTAACCTTATTGAGAACCATCTCGGCTACGCCCATCGTCTCAAGGTCGGTAACACGAAGTCCGTTGACGAATTCCGGTTCCTTGCCCATCATGGAAACCCATTTGGAGATTTCCTTTCCGCCGCCGTGTACGATTACGGGATGCATGCCGACCAGCTTTAAAAGAGCAACGTCCTGAATCACGTTCATCTTCAGTTCTTCGTCAAGCATCGCGCTGCCGCCGTATTTTACGACAACGATCTTGTTATAAAACTTGCGAATATAAGGAAGCGCCTCAATCAGCGTCTGAGCCTTATTCATTGCAATATCTACCGATTTTGATTCACTCATAATATTCAACCATCCATCCTTTATCTTTGCGGGATCCATCCCGAATTTACAAAAAGCAGTTCCTTTTCCGCTCGGAACAACAGTCCGTTTGAATTCTTTACTCTGAATTAAGAACGATAATCCCCGTTGATCTTTACATAATCATAAGTAAGGTCGCAGCCCCATGCCGTCGCTCTCTCATAACCGTCATGCAGATCGACGATAAATTTCACGCGGTCCTGCGAAAGCATATGTGTCGCGATCTCTTCGGAATAATCAATTGCCATGCCGTTCTTCACGATATCGAGGAAATCGTCCTCATGCTGGATCGAAATATCCACTTTCTCAGGGTCAAAATCGACTCCGGCATAACCGAGTGCGCATAAAACTCTTCCCCAGTTCGCATCACTGCCGAAGAAAGCAGCCTTTACAAGGTTTGAAGAAATCACGGAACGCGCAAGCACTCTCGCGCCTTCTCTCGTCTTAGCATGGAATACCTTACAGGTAAGAAGCTTCGTAGCACCTTCGCCGTCATGAGCCATCTTCTTTGCAAGATCCTTACAAACAAGGAACAAAGCCTTTGCAAACTCTTCGTATGCGGCATCCTTCTTCGTTATCTTCTTATTGCCCGCAAGACCGTTCGCAAGAACGATGAAAGTATCATTGGTCGAAGTGTCGCGGTCTACGGAGATCATATTGAACGTATCGGTAACCGCATCCGAAACAGCTTCCTGAAGAAGCGCCTCGTCAATGTTAACGTCGGTTGTTACAACACTGAGCATCGTAGCCATGTTCGGATGAATCATGCCGGAGCCCTTGCTCATTCCGCCGAGAAGAACTCTCGTTTCGCCGATGAACATCTCGCAGGCGATCGTCTTCGATACGGTATCGGTCGTCATGATTGCTTCCGCCGCATCCTTACCGGCCTGCTCGGAACCGTTAAGCATCGAAACGGCTTCTTCAATTCCGATTTTAATCTTATCCATCGGCATCGGCTGACCGATAACGCCGGTCGATGCGGTAAATACCTGCTCGGGTTTAATATAAAGAAGCTCGGCGGTCTTAGCGGCAAATTCGTAGTTGTCCTTTACGCCCTGCTCGCCCATGCACGCATTTGCGATTCCGCTGTTCAGAATAACCGCATGCTTTGCAAGTCCGTTCTTTAATAATGCAATGTCCCAATTAACCGGCGCTGCCTTAACGCGGTTCGTTGTGAAGGTTGCACCCGCAACACAAGGCGCTTCACTATATACAAGCGAGATATCCTTCTTGTTCTTCTTACGGATACCTGCCATAACTCCGCTTGCCTGAAATCCCTGAGGGGTAGTTACGTTTCCGCTGAATTTTCTCATAACATTGTCCTTTCTGCATGTTTTATGCATCAAAGCTGATATTTATTCATAATTATACACGCTTTATGCAAGATTGCAAGTCTCATTTTAGATAAAAATGACCTTTTCCTTAATTAATGTTTTGTATAAATCGTTCATCGGGAGTCCCATTACATTATAATAGTCTCCCCGAATACCCGAAATATGCCTCCCGAACACGCCCTGTATACCGTATGCACCGGCTTTATCCATCGGATCTCCGGTTGCAATGTATTCATCGATTTCGGCATCCGTCAATTCGTCAAATAAAACCTCGGTTTTGGTATGAAACGTAACCGTCCTTGCATCCTTCCCGCGGATCTGAACGGTAACACCCGTATATACGGCGCTCTTCTTCCCGGAAAGAAGCCGCAACATACGCTTTGCGTCCGCTTTATCCTTTGGCTTTCCGAGTACCTTGCCGCGAAAGGCAACAACCGTATCGGAACCGATCACGACGCAACGCCTCTTCGGCACCAGCGCCTGCTCCGCTTTCCTTAAAGACAGAAGCTCAACGAGCTCGGCCGGCTTCATCCTGCCGGTCTTCTCGTCTGCGAGGGAATCCGCCACTTCAAATTTCAAACCCATCAGTGTAAGGATATCGCTTCTTCGCGGAGATTTGCTTGCCAGATAGATTGTTTCCGACTGCTTCATACGGTACTCCTTAAGCTCTTATTTCTTAAGCAATTATAGGTGTTTATAACGGAAAATGCAAGGCTTCGAAGCCCTTCTTTGTGCGGAACGGAAATCTTTCATTTTCCGCTTGCATTCTCATACAAGTTGTTGTATATTTATGAATTGAAAGAAACCGGACGACATATTCGGTTTTCATATATCACAGATGGTTTCCAACCAGACAGGAGGTTTTTATGAAAGAGAAAGTCATTCTTGCCTACTCCGGCGGACTTGACACCACGGCTATTATTCCGTGGCTTAAGGAGAACTACGATTATGAAGTAATCTGCTGCTGCATCGACTGCGGTCAGGAAAGCGAACTTGACGGACTTGAAGAGCGTGCTAAGTACTGCGGTGCCGAGAAGCTTTACATTCTCGATGTAAACGATGAGTTTGCAGAGGATTATATCGTTCCCTGTGTACAGGCCAATACCGTATACGAGAACAAGTACCTGCTCGGAACTTCGATGGCTCGTCCTCTGATTGCCAAGAAGCTCGTTGAGATCGCACGTAAGGAAGGCGCTACCGCTATCTGCCACGGTGCTACCGGTAAAGGAAACGATCAGGTTCGTTTTGAGCTCGGTATCAAGGCTCTCGCTCCCGATCTTAAGATCATCGCTGCATGGAGAAGCCCTTACTGGACCATGAGCTCCCGTGAGGAAGAGATTGAGTACTGCAAACAGCACGGCATTGAGCTTCCGTTCAGCGCTGACAACTCCTACTCCCGTGACCGTAACCTTTGGCACATCAGCCATGAGGGTCTTGAGCTTGAGGATCCCGCTAACGCACCGAACTATGATCATCTTCTCGTTCTCGGCGTATCTCCCGAGAAGGCTCCCGACGAAGGCGAGTACGTTTCTCTTTCCTTTGAAAAGGGTGTTCCGGTTGCCATCAACGGCGTTAAGAAGAAAGTTGCCGACATCATCCGTGACCTCAATAAGATGGGCGGACGCAACGGTGTAGGCATTATCGATATCGTTGAGAACCGTGTTGTAGGAATGAAGTCCCGCGGCGTTTATGAGACCCCCGGCGGAACGATCCTTATGGAAGCTCACCAGCAGCTCGAAGAACTTATCGCCGACCGCGATATGATGGCTTTCAAGAAGATCATCAGTAACCGTTTCGCAGACCTTGTTTACGAAGGAAAATGGTTCACTCCTCTCCGCGAATCCCTTCAGGCTTTCATTGAGAAGTCCCAGGAGTTCGTTACCGGTGAAGTTAAGATGAAGCTCTACAAGGGCAACATCATCAAGCAGGGAACCACTTCTCCTTACAGCCTTTACAACGAGAGCATCGCTTCCTTCACGACCGGCGATCTTTACAACCATAAGGATGCAGAAGGTTTCATCAACCTCTTCGGTCTTTCCCTTAAGGTTCGCGCCATGAAGCAGGCGGAAATCGAGAAGAACAAGTAATTTGCTCTTCTGCTTAACAAAGATATTGAAAAGCCCTGACGGAATGATCCGTCAGGGCTTTTAGCATTAACAAAGAATAAAGCCTGCTCATGTTTATTTTAGTGTAACGAATCGTTTGCTGAAATCCTCCGGCAGTAATACAGGATTTAATTCACAATTCTTTCCGCCTTAATACACGTTATGTATCGTAATCATCAATAAAGCGGTATTCATAAATCATATAGGAAGCAGTTTGGCCGTCTTTTTCAAGCTTCAGATATATTTCGAAATAATGTCCGCCATTATATGCTGAAAAAGAAAGTTTGCATGGACTTGTGAGAGAAATCTCTTTTATCGTGTGATTTTCGCTGTTCGCTGCCAGTTCTTCTTTTGTAACAACGGATCCCTCAACAATCCATTGGAAAGATATATTTGATTTATGCTTTTCTTCGAAGATGACTTTCCCGTCAGGCTTCGTTATAAATCCGCCGTTTCGGATATAATAATCGGTTGATATCCGCCAGGTATCATACATATCGATAATTCGTGTTCCGTCAGGAAGAAAATAGGATTCATAGTTATTGTAATAATCGTCCCAAGGATAAAACTCATCTACCACTCCGCCGCGCCGGAATTCCCGACCGATTTCGGCATAGTAAAAGGCTTCATCAATATTCTTTACCGGTTTCGGAACATAATAATCGTTATGCATTATGTCGGCGATCTGAAGGATTCCGTCGTTATCTAATCCCGAAAAACAATGATTGAATTTGCAGACATCATGCTGACCGTCCGAAAGTGTGCCTGATGATTCGTCATAACGATACAAAACACCGTACCTGATATTCTCATTCGGAAGAACGAGATAATAAGACACTTCGTATCCGTAAACCGAACCGTTCCCGGTTTCGGGAGGCACATTACCGTAAGCGGCATTTTCATAGACATAAAGTTTGGCCGTTCCGCCGCAATCGGATTGATACAGCAGGTTGTTCTTTACGGCAAGACGGCTTCCGTCTTTACCGAGGTTCTTATTATAGCTGTTCTTCAACTCGGTCAGGAAAGACTTTGCATTCTTCGTAAACTTCCCTTTATTTTCAGCCAAAAAGACATTGGAACTGAACTCATCCGTTAATTCATTCTTCCCGTTATACTGCCGGACGGTCAAAACGCTGTCCTTCAAATCATACGATTTATAATATGCTATGCCGACTTTTTGTTCTGTTCCGTTCAGATAGGTAACCGGATTGGCAACGCAGGAATCCGCAAGCAGTCTAACGCCGGAGCATTCCATATATATATCAATCGGATAGACATTCCGAACCGTATCAGCGGACATTTCCATGAAAAGACTTACGCAGTTTCCGATATCCGTCTTATCACAGTACACATTTTCCTTCAGGCAATCACGAAAACCGTCAATCAAAGGTTCGAGGTTTCTGTCACAGGCAATGAAAGATTCCGTAAGATCCGACAGCTTATGATTCAGAATATTCCATTCGGCGCCTTCTTCACGATATACACGGGAATACGACGGCTGGAAACCGGGGTCGTAAGTATCTGATTTGCCGTCTGCCGGACTGTCATTATAGATTTTCAGATAAGAACCTTTTATAACGTCCTTACAATCGATCGTCATCAGATAAGTGCCGGCGCCGTCTTCTGCAAAATCCCGGTAAAAACCGCGTATACCGCCATAATTCTTTTCCGATCTGCCGTCTTCAAACCAGGCAATACTTGTTGAGGCGTACGCAGTACAGGAAGAAAAAACATGCTCGGTCAGCTTTTCATCATATTTAACACCGGTGTTTCCCTCACCTTCCGTACCGTTTGAATAGAAAGGCTCAAAACACCATAAATCATCATTGTATTTGTTTTTCTGATATAACACGCCGTAAATCTTCTGCATGTTTTTATCAATAAACCAGTAGTCGACTGTTATGCTGTTGGTTCCATAACGGTTATCGCCGATGAAGCCTGTTCCTTTATGAAGGAACACATCCAAACAGCCGTACTCCCCGAAAGAATAGGAATCAAGTAAAACCTCGGTCATATTAATACGGCGCAGATAAGAGTGTTCGAAATCGTCCAAAAAACCGAGACTGTCCCATCTGTCCTTATTATCGGTTTTGTATTTGCCGGAATCAAACGAAATCACACTTCCGTCCGGTTTTCTATAAGTCGCCTTCAATTTGGAAACAAGACGGGAATCATAAGAAAAACTCGATTCATCCTGTTTGGCAGGCGTATATTCAAGCTTAAAACCTTCCTCTTCCTTTATAATCGTATTCGGATCCAACGGCATCGGAGTAGGTGAAGGAGTTACTTCTTCGGTCGGAGTAACGGTCGGAGAAACGATCGGAGTCGCAGTCGGATTGTCGATAGGCGAAGGAGTGACACCCTCTGAAACGGATTCCGCGGGAGTACTATTCTCCTGAACTCTCTTATTAACTCTCCTTTTACATCCGATAGCCGAAATCATGATAAGGCCGATAATAAGCCAAGAAACGAATCGTCTGAATCTTCTCATGGTAATCCCCCTTTTTCCCGTTACAGCATAAAAATCCAATTCTTCAAGTCTTAAAACATCAATCAAACAGTTTCGGATCAAACATTCCGCTGCGAAGCATCGCAATCTCAAGCTTATAAGGAGCAAGCTTGTCAGCACTGCCGCCGATCTCACGGTAAGGTGTTTCCAAAATGATCGGCGTATCGGCGAATTCTTTGATTCGCGTTACTCCGCATAATGCGTCAAATCCGATCGTTCCGAATCCGATGTTCTCGTGACGGTCCTTTGCCGCTCCCTGATCGTTCTTCGAATCGTTCAAATGGATGCACGCAATCTGATTTAACGGAAAATACCTCTCAAACTGTTTTAAAATTCCTTCAAAGTCATTCTTCACATCAAAGCCCGCGTCGTTCAAATGGCACGTGTCCATGCAGATGCGGAGCTTGTCGTTCCATTTGACGCCGTCATAAATGCGAGCAAGGTGCTCAAAACGGTTTCCGATCTCGCTGCCTTTGCCGGCCATCGTCTCAAGCGCGATATGAACCTTACACTCAGGCGTAAGTACTTCATTTAAACCTTTCACGATCGAAGCAATACCGGCATCCTCTCCTGCGCCGACATGCGCACCGGGATGAAGCACCAATGTATCGGAGCCCATTGCTGCCGTACGTTCGATCTCTTTTTGTAAAAACATCACAGCAAGATCATATGTTTCCGCATTTACGGTATTTGCGAGATTGATGATGTACGGAGCATGAACAATGAATTTCCTCATTCCGTGCTCTTCCATCAAAGCCTGCGCTGCAGGAATGTTCAGTTCTGACACTTCTTTCCGCTTCGTATTCTGCGGCGCTCCGGTATAAAGCATAAATGTATCGGCACCGTACGAAAGCGCTTCTTTTACGGAACCGAGCATCATTTCCTTGCCGCTCATTCCGACATGAGAACCTAATAACATAATCCCTCTTTCTGAAAACGCGTGCCACAGAGCACGCGTTTCAAGTTATCTTATAATCTTTTGATGACAAATCCGTTCAAACCGGTCTTCTCACTGATTTCAAGCCTGGATTCGATCCGGTAACCTGCCGTGCAGTACTTATATACAAGCTCCGGATTACGGACAAGCATCAAGATATAACTGCCTTCCTTCAAATGGTCCTTTGCTTTGCCGAAGAACCGGTAATAGATGTTGTCAATCTTGCCGGCATCCTCTTCTTTGGCGGCGAAAGGCATATCCGTTACGATTTCATCGAAGAGCGAATCATGGCGGAAATCGAAGAAATCACGATGGATAAAGTAAATCGGATATTCCGACTCATTACCGTTTCTTCTTGCCTTGTCGATTGCTTCTCCGAACGTATCGACACCGAATGCAGTCTTCACCGGGCTGAGCAGGTTCCGTTCGAAAAGCATCGTTCCGACACCGCAGAACGGATCAAGCACCTGCGCATCCTTCTTCAGATACGATTCGTTGATCTTCAGAAAACCTGCCGCATTTATCGGCTTAATGCTCGCAGCGACTGCTTCCTTACGATAAGCAAAGCGGTCATCACCGAGCGTCATCAGCTTAAAATGGAACCGAAACGTATTATCATCCTTACGGACAAGTCTGAGTTCCATCTCATAACGGTCTTTACTGAGCACGAGCATATGATCGGAAAGTCTCAGGATTTCGCCGGATAAACGTTTTATCAGAACCGACTTCTTCTTATCGTCGATACCCTTTATCTCCATTCGGTAACGGAACGGTCCGTCGCCTTCATGCCGCTTCTTCAGATAATCGATAAAACCGGAATCCATCAGCTGCATGGCAGCCGCGTAAGGATCGTCGGTCAAAGCCTTCAGATTCGGCAGGAAGAACAAAATCTCACGGTAAGTACGAATCTTAACATACCGGTCCAGCTGTTTGGTCCGCATATAAATACCGGTCGGAAGCGTTTTCTTCTTCGTCTCATCGATTAACGAATCGGTGATCGAGACAAATGCCTTATCCGTCACGAAAAGCACTTCGTTCTCAAGTCCCCAGCCGGTAAATGTGTGGCTGCCTTCGCGGTCGTCCCCGAGGCACTCTTCAAGCATCTGCAGTTCTTCATTCAAATGCTTGCGGTCTTCCGGAGAAATATCTCCGCCCGTAATCTCGTTTCTTCTCTGCTGAAGAATGTCAAGAATCGGTTTCTCCAGTTCAAAGTTCCGAAGCGATTTCAGGTAGGTGGGACGTACATAGAGCACATTTTCCTTCTGAAAAGCACGGATCAGGATGGACGGAACGAGCGGATCCTCGACAAATGCAAGAACTCTCGCCGCATTCTTCCGGACCTTAGCGTCGGCATTTTCAAAATATGCCGGCACATAATTCATCAAAGGAATATGGTATTCCTCGATTTCAATCGGAAGCATGCCGCCGAGAAGGTCGGCAACCGCCGCCAGCGTCTCACGGGGGCTAACGCCGTATTCCAGTTTTTCAATTAAGCTCTTCAATTCTGTTCCATTTCCCTGCGGATGTCTTCGATATGTCTGTCAATCAGCTGATAAGGTTCCTGATTCTGAATCAGGTCGATATAATCGCGGATCGTAATGATCTTCTTCTCGCAAAGCATTCCGCCGCCGACCGGGTGAATTCCGTGAACGTCGGAGCCTGCGGTCTTCTTTAAACGGAACTGGTCCGCATACCAGTCCGCACGGTCGTTTTGAATCTTCGGATTGGAGGAATTAATGGTCTCCACCGCGTCACAGTAATCCGGGAAAAGCCGGATGCCGTCCAGGTACCCTCTCTGGCGGAACGGATGCGCCTGTACGCAGAAACCGCCGTCCGCATGAACAATCTCATACTGCTGCACGGGAGTCCATGTGATCATGTCAGGATGCTTCAAGAGCCAGGACTTATCCAGTCCGTAGATCAGGAATTCCGCGCCGTGAAAGTTCTCCTCCCAGCCGAAAAGCACGTTAAGGCCGATCTTATCGCCTTCCTCCTTCGCGTGCTCATAACCGCTGCAGAACTCTTCCACATACTGTTCCCAAGGAATATCGCGCTTCGGTCTCGTATTTCCGCGGAAGAAGTGGTCCGTTATGATAACGGTATCGTAACCTTCCTCTTTTCTCGCGCGTGCGCATTCATAACCGTTCGAATAGCCGCAGGCGCTTCCTTCACTCGTGTGACTGTGTGTTTCGATTTTATACATATAGACGGAAAATGATCCTTTCCATAGTTTGTTTAAAGAATATCAGCCGTATCAGCGGTAACTATGTACTCAACAACGAGACGTACATAATACATCGCTGCCGCAGCAATGACTGCAGCAATCGTGAGTGTCGACCACTCCGCACTCTGCTGATGAAACTTTTCCATACTGTTACCGAACAAAGCCGGATCCCGCATTACAAAAAACGCATATGACGCCGCACATAACAGAACAAAAACAATATGAATGATCAGCAGAAAACGCCATTTCAAAGCATCTTTCGAAGAAACTCTTTCACGAACCTCTTCGCACATCAATTCGTAATAAACCGGCTTGATCGATAAAATCGCCATTCCGACACATACCGGCACAATATAAAGGATATAAGAATTATTCGTATTGGCCAGATAAAAAATCATCGGAACAGGCAGCAGTCATGCAATACAGCCGAAAACCGAAAGCATACCGAAACTACTTCGAAATCTTTTAAGCCTTCCGAGGCGCACGCAAAAGATAAACAAAAGAACCAGAAATGCACCGACAGCGCCAATAACGGCGATAACGGAAAGGAAGAAGTATAAAACCTTCCCCAGGTCATCCGAAAACGACTCTCCGATGTTCGGCAGAATGAAAAACCATATCAGAAACAGGCCGCCTATCCCCTGGGCTGCTATACTGAATTTAATGATTCCTGCCAGATTACCGAAAGTGTGAGCAAATTCCGAATTCCGGTCCATAGTGAAACGCCCCCTGCGCAGCAGTCGATCAACTACATATTGTAACCAACAAGAAATGCCTGTTTATTCAGCTCAACGGTCTTCGGCGGAACGGTATTCTCAATAACATTCAGCCAGTCTTCCTTCGAAAAATCCATGTGCTTTGCCGCCAGTCCGAGAACGATCGTATTGAAAGCCTTCGTGTTGCCGAGCTTTCTTGCTTCGGACAAAGCGTCAATCTTCAGCACCTTGTACTTCTTCGAAAGGTCCTCAAGAATGCCTTCCGGATACTCCGCATCACCGATAACGACAGGCATCGGATCGATGCGCTGGTCATTTACGATGATTACGCCGTCTTTCTTCATAAAGTGCGCGTAACGAAGCGCCTCAAGACGCTCGAACGCGATAAGAACATCAGCCTGTCCCTCTTCCACGATCGGCTCGAAAACCTTCTCACCGTAGCGGACAAATGTTACAACGCTTCCGCCTCTCTGCGCCATTCCGTGTACTTCGGAAAGCTTTACATCATATCCCGCGGCGCGGGTGATTCCGCCGAGAATACGGCTTGTAAGGAGGGTTCCCTGTCCGCCTACACCGACGATCATAATATTCTTCGTTTCCATAAGGCTATACCTCAACTTTCTCGATCGCGCCGAATTTGCAAAGCTGCGCGCAGAGGCTGCAGCCGTTGCACATCGTGTCGTTGATGCTTACCGTACCGTCCGCGTTCTTCGTGATCGCGGGACAGCCGGGTTTCATGCACATGCCGCACTTCTTGCATCGGTCGGGATTCGAAACGTACTGAACGGTAACCTTCTTCTTATTGAGCAGTGCGCAGGGCGCCTTTACGACGATAACACTGAGCTCGTTCTTCGCGGTTTCTTCCTTAATCGCCTTCTCAAGTGCGGGAACGTCAAATGTGTTAACGACCTGAACATTCGGAACGCCGATTGCCTGACAAAGCTTAACCACGTCGATTGCGTTTACGATATCGCCCTTAAGGGTCTTACCGGTACCGGCGTGATCCTGATGGCCTGTCATACCGGTTGTGGAGTTGTCAAGGATCAGAACGGTTCCGGTTGCCTGGTTGTAAACCATGTTCATAAGGGAGTTTACACCGGTATGCATGAAGGTGGAATCACCGATAACGGCAACCCAGTTTTTAACATAATCGGAACCTTTGGCCTTTTCCATACCGTGGAGCGTGCTGATGGACGAACCCATGCAGACCGTCGTATCCACAACGCCGAGCGGTGCAACAGCGCCGAGCGTGTAGCATCCGATGTCTCCTGCCGCATGCAGCCCGAGCTTCTTTAAAACATAGAAGGTCGAACGGTGCGGGCATCCGGGACAAAGGATTGGAGGACGGTTCGGAACCTGCGCGGCTGCCTCAAGGCCGAGGTCGATGCCGAGGATCGCCTTACGAAGCATGTTGGCGCTGTATTCGCCCTGTACGGTAAAGATTTCCTTACCGGTGCAGGCAATACCCATCGCCTTAACCTGCTCTTCAATGATCGGATCAAGCTCCTCAACGATATATAACTTCTCTACCTTAGCGGCAAAGTCTTTGATCATTTTCTTCGGAAGCGGATTAACAAGACCGAGCTTCAATACGGAAGCATTCGGAAGAACTTCCTTTACGTACTGATAAGGAATACCGGAAGTGATCACGCCGATCTTCGTATCGTTCATTTCAACACGGTTGATCGGGAACGTCTCGGCATCGTCCGCCATGCGGATCTCGCGGTCCTCAACATGCAGATGTCTTGCCTTAGCCATGCCGGGCATCATAACGTTCTTACGGATATTCTTCTCATAAGGCTTATCAGCAATCTCCGCGCGGTCGCAAAGATCAACAAGCCCCTGGGAATGAGCAAGTCTCGTCGTTGTGCGTACCATTACGGGAGTATCGTATCGTTCGGAAAGATCGTAGGCAAATTTCACGAATTCCTTCGCTTCATTGCTGTCAGAAGGCTCGATAACCGGAACCTTGGCAGCTCTTGCAACCGCACGGCTGTCCTGTTCGTTCTGGCTCGAGTAAAGACCGGGGTCATCGGCTGCGATCATAACAAGACCGCCGTTAACTCCGATATAAGAAACGGTATAGAGGGGATCGGATGCAACGTTGACACCGACATGCTTCATCGAAACAAGCGATCTGACGCCTGCCATGGATGCGCCGATGGCAACTTCCATAGCCACCTTCTCATTCGGTGACCATTCTGCATAGATTTCATCGTATTTTACTACATTCTCACTGATTTCCGTGCTCGGGGTTCCCGGGTATGCGGACGAAACCTTCACGCCGGCTTCCCATGCGCCGCGTGCAATCGCCTCGTTTCCGAGCATGATCTTTTGATTTGCCATGTATGTTCATTCCTCCTGAATACTTAAGGCAGACGGCTGTTCCGCCGTTCTGCGAATACATCAAGTATTATACCCGCAGGGGGATGATTCTGCAAGAGTTTATTGTGTCTTAAACCCATGCTCCCTTCCATCTTTTAGACAGACAGGCAAGCATCGGATGCAATTTGACTTCCTTATTGATGAGTTTCTTTAATTCCTTGTTAACTTCCTGACGGAAAGTGTCCATGGTATAGCCGTTACCTTCCATCTCCCACATGTTTTCGGGATCACCGTGAAGTGACGCTTTATAGAAGTTTTCGTAGCCTTCAATATGGCCGATGATCACATCATAAACATCGGTATCGGTTTCGTAATAAACCTTCTTCTCTTTATTGAAGCCCAGTTTCTTCCCTTTATGGAGCGGTTCAAAGCCATAGACATAACATAATGCCGCGGCAAGTTCCGCAGTTGCATGATAGGCTCTTGCAACATTTTCCCTTGTTTTTTTTACAAAATCATCGGAGCTTCTGAAGTATTCCTTTGTTCCGGATGATTTCTTGGCCAAATGCCATTCGCTTCGTTCTTCTTTCGGGAGTTTTTCATAAGCGCCGCTGCTGATGCGTTCGGCAATTCCGTAATATTTGCTGCCCATTTTCTTAAAGTACTTGTTTCGGTATTCCTTAGATTCAAAATTGGCGCCTTGTTCGCCGGAAATGCAAAGCACTCCGCTCGGTTCTCCGAAATCAATTGCAATCAGCTGGCTGTTGAGGCTTTTTGTTCCGGAAACAGCCTTACTTGATGACTGCATCGGCTGTCCGCAATGATTGGCCTTGCAGTCAAGCGGAAGTAAAGCATAGATATAACCGCTGTCGCCGTCCACGACAAAATGCGTACCGATTTTGGAATCCTTTTTCGAATAACGGTTGAATATGTCTCTTGTCTTAAATCCGGTATTACAGGATGCGGGCGAATGAATCATAATCCCGTTGAATTTGGTAATGTAATATTCGCCTTTTTTCTTCTCCTTCTGGGTCAGATAATTCGTATAACAGTAATTATCTCTTGTAAAGAACAACTCCGTCATATACTTGGCAAGACCGATATACATCTGTATTTCAGCCTGCATCCCGTAAGTCGCGGCACCGGAACCGGCATTGGAAGCCTGTTTCTGCTCCATTTGGGACATAAACCCGTTTTGAAGCTCCGTAATCTTTTCTTTCACTTTGGCAAGCTTCACTTTATCGGACTTCATAACCGTTTTCTCACTCATAAACGATAAGTCCGTAATTCTGCCTTCATTGTCAATATGATTTATGACCATGGAAATGCCTCCGTTGTTTTAACCTATACGTTATCCTTTTAATGCCTGCGCAAAACTCCGTCCGATTTCGATAATACTGTTCAGATCGTTATCCGGACCGAATTCATCCGAAGCCCAGGCGCTGTTAAATTCACCGTTTTTCATTTTATCAAGAGTCAGATTCATGTAGTTCTCAAACAGACTGATGCTGTCATTGTCCAACGGAAGAACGGTTTCCTTAGCAGACACTGCAGAATCAACCGGAGTACGCAGACTGTCGTCTGATTTGAACCTGGAGGGATCGCGTTCCTTCATCATCTTCAGCAGTGTTTTGATTTCATCCTTCAGTTTGAAGTTCTTTTTAAACTCAAGGTCCTTCATGTTCTGCATCTGACTGATAACATCCGTAGCTGCATCCGTAAAATACTCCGCTTCCTCCGGAACTCTTTCCCGGCCGTTTGAACTGATTAACCAAGGGAAGTTTTTGTCCATCTGATTTACCTGATCGAGGATTGTTTCTCCACCGACCTGATCCCTCAGAATCTTTGTGAATTCTTCCTTCAGATTTAATGCGTTAATCTGAAAATTATCAATTGTCGAAGTGTCCAGATATTCATATAACAAATCATGAACGGATTCTTCTTTAAAGTCTTCTAACAGCGTACGGATCAGTTGTTGGGTTCTCGAATTCGGATCCTCGATTTTGCCAAGATAATTGAATATCTCAGCAATGATTTCATCCGCTGTTTTAACGACTTTATTATACAAGCTTGACGGATCGTTCTTTACCCGTTCGATATACTCCGTCATTTCCTCGGGCAGAACAACCTTTTCCTTCAGGGAATCTATATCCTCTATGTTTTGAAGTTCCGTAAAAAGATCCGTCAGATCTTCGATCATCGTATCCATCGACTTCTTTATTTCTTCTTTGCTTACCGAAATATTCAGCATCGGATACTTCTTATACAATTCATCGATCTGTTGAAGGATAACCTTTCCGCTTTCATTATTCTCAAGCATCTTGCGAAGTTCTTCCAGAAGCTTAACGCAGTTATCCTGGAATTCCTCCGGGTTATCCGACTTAATGATCTGAATTATCAGTTCTTTGATTGTTTCACGGTCAAAACCTTCAATCAATACACGGATAAAATTCCGCATCTTTTCCGCCTTTGTTTTGACGGCATTAATGAACTCAAGAAACTTATTCTCAAGGATATCTTCGGCATCTTCCCAATGCTTCTCGGCCTCTTCTTTTAAACGATAAGCTTCCAAAATAACTTTCTCGGCTTTTTCCAGAATCGGAAGATCCTGTTTCTGCTCGCAGATACCGACCGCATTCAGTATGATTTCATGAAGATGCGCAATATATCGTTCGTGCGTCTTTTCAACCGTTTCCGCAATTTCTTCGGCGACATTAGATATCCTCTTATCAGCCTGATCCTTATAGAATTCCATGATGCTCTTGCAGAGAAACGGAGCTTTTAATACTTTTTCCAAAAACTTCAGGTCATTATTGAGATACATGTCAAGAACCCGGAATACATGGTCTTCGGAGCACTCGCCGTTTTTATCAACCGACATTTCCAAAAGCCTTTGTTTTTTTACATCGGCAACAGCCGTATCTACACGATCGGAAAATGCCTTGTCTTTCTTGGCTTTCTTGGATTCTTCTTTTTCATAGTACTTCAGATCTTCTAACGACGGATACCGGTTCGGGGCAAAATGTTTAAACAGATACTTCCGATACTCTTCAACCGCTTCATTTAATTCGTCCAAGCGCTTATCGTAGCCTGCGATCAGGCTGTCGCCGATCGTGCTGTTAATAATCGACTCGGCGTATTTCTCAAACATTTTCTCTTCTTTCAGGCTTCCTTTTTCGTAACAGCGTCCGGAAAGAGGCGTGTTCATTTCCGAAAGAATTACATCGGTATCTTTGACTCTTAAACTGTTCTTGGCGTTACCGACATAAGGATAATTTTCTCCGATCAAAGGATAAATCGATTTGATCAGTTTTTCATCAAATTGATGAAAGATATCTTTTGATCCTTTTGTAACATGATCAAATACTTTCTTGGCATAACGGAATGCGCATACCGCACCGACCGTTGTCTGTGCCGCCTGAAAAGGAAGCTCGTTTTTCAAATCCTCAACGGTTTTTTCAGGCTTTTCTTTTGAAAAAGGTTCGTATTCGATATCAAACATATCGGGATCACAATAAATGACAGCCATACTGGAAACGGAATCGACAAAATAATCCGCGCATGCATGGCGTGGAGCTTCCTGCTTCGTATAGTCGGCAAATGTGATGATCGGCGCCGCATTTACTCCTGGCTCACAATTCCATGCCCTTACCGTATGGGAGGGCGTAAAACTGTCTTCAATCATATGCATGGTCATACCGAGAATCGTATCTTTCGCCTGAATATAATCCCGCTTGCCGTTAAAGAATTCGCGCATGGTCATGTCTGATATCGGAGAACGATAGAGTCCTACCGGTTTCGTTTTATAAGTAATCCCGTCATCTTCCATGACACTTTCCCGCAACGCAATTACCAGACATATGTCAAAGCATTTTGCCTGTTTAAGGTCGGCAGATTTTTCTTCATCAAATCCGAAAAGATACTTGGCTGCCTGCTTGGCTGCCAATTTACAGTTATTCATCTGGAGAAAAATGACACACAAAGGAAGAAGCATTGCCGCCAGCAGCAATTCCTCTTCATGCGTTTCATAATGCTTTGCGTATAAGTCATAATAGTTTACGCAAGTCTTAGCCAAAGCGATCTGATATTCTTTATTTTCACTGAAATCCTTTTCAAAAGAAGCACTCCCGGCATCTCCGTATTTCAGGACTTCTTCTTTGGACGGAACAAACTGCAGTAAGTATTCCAGTATGTTTTTATCAAGAATATCAGAACTCTTATATTCTTTATTGCAGTCATAGCAGAACCTGCACCAGCGGATCATTTTCCTGCGGTTCCATTCGGAACAGCCGTTTGAACAATCCATGGAATGTAAGAACTGCATCTGACCGGTATGTGATTGTAAAAGGAACAAAATCGTATCGTAATACGGTTCAAACTGTCTGAATCCGTTAAAAATGTTATCAATAATCGGCATGACATAATCATGCATTAAATCGATTCCGTATTCGTTTAATTTATCAAATACAGGGTCAAATACATATTCCTTAACCTTATTATCTATGAAATCCTCCGTCTCTTTGTATTCTTCCAGATTAACCGAGTATATCTCCTTTTCCCCGACTAACGTTTCCGTGCAGGATATTTTGTGATCTTTAAATTGACAGGTTACCCACTTAAAGGAAAATGTCAGTACTTTTTCTTTTATCTTTGAAAATGCAAGGTTTTTAATGTATTCCGAGATATTTAAAAACTGATCATCGAAATAACGGGTAAAATCATCTCCGCGCAAAAGACGTGCGAAAACGGCCTCACCATTTCGAAAAGCTATACTTTCATCTTCCCACCAGATCTGAAGCAGAAAGAATGCTTTAATAAACGTGGTTTCATTATCGTTTAAATCAGATCTTCGTTTTATTGTCTTCATTTTTTCTTCAAGCTGACGTTCCGCTTCTTCAACTTTTTCTAATGCCTCTGTATTATTTGCCTTACGCAATTCCTCCTTTTTGTTTTCATCAAATAGGGCTTCTTCAAATAAAATACTGTTTACCAAATTGTAAATCTTCTCTGAAGCAGTATCACCGAATTTGTCTATCAAAAGGCTGGTAAAACTGAATCTGAGAATAGCGGAAAGGCATCCGTCTTCCACTCCCGGATAATATTTCGGCAATACATTGAGGAAGGTATACAGCATGTCCTGCTTAAACTCCGTAATTGTTTCATCGAGCGGGGCCAGGATGGGCTCTAAAGCCTCATCCAGTTTCTTACGCTTTTCCGCTATCAAATCCAATATACGGATCGTATCGAAAGTATTTTTCAGTAAAAACCAAAGGATGTTTATATTTGGAATCCGGACATCCTTCATTATCATTCCCGCAATTTCGTTATTGTCATAAAAGGCAATTAAATCTTTTGCTTCCGTGGTGCTCAGATTGCCCGTATCAATCCCGTATTCATCCAGATAGGTATAGTCGGATTCTTCCGCAATAAGGCGAAGATTAATCTCTTCGAGTTTTTTACCCCATTTCTCATTGATGATTTCAGGCAGAAAATACATGTCATTCATTTCCGAGCCCAGAATAAGATTATATTCCGTTGCATTCGGAGAAGCTTTCGTGACATAGTTCAGGATATCTTTTTTATCAAGTGCAGCTGCAACCTGCGTCAGCCACTCATGAGGTCCTCTGTAGAAATAAGCATAGCCTTTTTGCTTCGCATATCCATCCGTGATCAGCTGTTTTAAGGAAAATAAGCCTCCGAGTCCCCATGCAGCGGTCTTAACGCTTGAACGATCGGCAAGCGGCAACGGTTGTCTCATCGAATGAAACGGCTTACCGGAAAGATATTTAAGCGTAAACAAAAGCGCATGAAAATCAGCCTCAACTTCGGCCTCGTGAACATCCGTAAAGGAATGCTCCGCCTGCCTGCGAAGATGGCATACTTCATGCGCAATAACATAAATTCCCTCTTTACCAAGAGGTGACAATAACCCTTTTCGAATAACAATATAATCTCCTTTTGCATACGAAAGCGGGGCCGCCGTATCGTCACAATCCGTCTCATAAAAAGATGCTTTCGTTACTTCACATCCGAAATAATCTTCCAATGCCTGAAGCAGGGAAATCGGGGGATAACATCTCGACAACATTGTTCGACGGCCTCCTTTCGCAAAAAGGAATTAAAGACTGGATGTTATAACGGCCAATCTGGAACGGTCCATTGCAGCAGCACCGGCCTGCCCGGATTGCTCCATCAAAAAGATACGCTCGTTTAGAGCACGAACAAGCCCAATATCGTCATGAAGATACTCGAAATAGCGAACAGAGCGGTCAACGGCGTCTCTTGCCTTCCAACGGTCTCCTGCGATTCTTTGGCATTCCGCAAGCATAAGATACGCATCTCCTCTTTGATTGTCGGTTCTGCAGGAACGGATCGCTTCTTCCACTTCAGCGATGCTTTCGTTCTTTTTCTCAAGTAAGGCAAGACATCTCGCGACAATAAGACGGCCGGATATAACATCGTCCTTGGCTCCGCATCGTTTAAAGCTTTCAATGGCCTTTTCCGCTCGTTCAAGTGCCTTCTCCTTACGGTTCATTTCGAGATACAGATTCGAAAGATTAAGCAAAGTACGTCCGGCATTTCTCTCAAGTCCCACTGCTAGCTCGGCATCATACATTAATTCATAGCCTGCGATTGCTTTCGGTATGTTTCCTTCTTTCATTGCTTCTGCAGCTGCATAATCCATCTGTTTCAGGTTGTCGGCAATCTGTTTCAATTCGGTTTCATTCATGTCGTAATACGCTCCAATCTTTGTATTTCAAGACGCACCGGTTCGGCCCGTTTTTCATTCAGCCAGGGTAATGCTTCCCGAAGAAGGGACAGTGCTTTCTGCGGCTGCACCGGTTCTATACGGATAGCCTGCCGCAAAACTTCCAAAGCAAGCCGCCTGATAAACGCCGTTGCGTTCTCGTGATTCTTTGTTTCTTTTTGCAAATTTCCCGCAGCCTGATGCAATGCATTTTGATAATCTTCAGGCCCCAGAATTAATTCGATATGGTCAAGAAGCGCCTTGTCATTTGTTCCGGTCAACCCGATCGCAAGAAGCCTGTAAGCCATATCATGAAGCGTTTGCTCATATTCTTCGCGTTTTGTCTCGTCCGTTACGGTTTCGACTGCGTCGGCTGTCAATTCCATCGCGCGGATATACTCGCCCCTGACATAGGCTAGGCTTGCAAAATTATGTGCCTGTTCCGCAGCGGCATCATTGCATTGATAATATTTGAGAAGCTGAAACATCTCCTCAAAACGGTCATCCGCTTCCGAAAAAGGTTTCTTTTGGTCTCCTGCCATAGCATATACCATATTCAGGTTTTCCATGATCCTGTTGGCAAAACTCTCAATGTCCGAATTCTTTTTTACAATTCCCATCGGTTGTTCCTCTCCCTGTTATCCATACTCAATGTCCCGGAATCCCTTTCCAAATCTTTTCCGGCCTTTCGAAATACCATGTTATTGTTTTTCTTTATTTCATATCGATCCGATTCCCAAAAGGCAAATGTATTATGACTTTCATAATCCGGCTCACAGGACATTCTTTCCGCTATATTCACGTTCAATGTATCAGTCCGTTGAAAAGGCTTCTGATCACTGTTTATCATACGGGAAAATGTGTCTTCTTTCCTTTGATCTTCAAACGGTTCCGAATAATTATTCCGTGATTCGCTTAAACAAAAGCGGTTCGTTTCATAGCTTTCCGTATCCGGGTTTGAAGCAGACTCCTCAAAACGTGTTTTAGTATTATGCTTGTTTTCTACGAAATCATAAGTCCGGTTGAATTTCGGCCCCTCGGGTTCGAAACGATTGTCGTTCTCCCTGTCGTCGAAACGGTAATCGTATCTGTCTTCCGGGCGTTGATTCTGTTTGTCCCGTTCATCATAAAAATACCGTTCTTTCAAAGGCGAATTGATATCGATTCTGTTAAAGGTTAGTTCGGCATCGAATTCTTTTTTGAAATCCGTCGTCTTGAAAGTTTCGTTTCGCATCTTATTGAAATCCGCGTTCAGAAGACGAAACGAATCAAAGGAAAAACGGTTGTCCTTTTTGGGCTTTCTTTCGTATTCATTCATCCCGGACGGCGTCGAAAACCGACTTCGTTCCTCTTGACTTGAGCATTTTTTGCCCGCTGCGATTCTTTTGATCAGAACATCGTTGTCAAATCGAATCTTTTTATCATTGCTTATTCTTTCAGGATTATCCGCCAATAATAACGATTCATTCGATAACTCCTTCGGAAGTTTAACGGAAAGATCTTCTGATTGTTCTTCCAACTGAAGTTTTTCAATTATGCGGTCATCTTTCGGATCAACCTTCGAAAGACTCAGCCTGTGCCGTTCGTTATCGGACTCTTTTCGTTTGAACTCACCCCGTAATTTAGAAAGCCGATCATCTTTAAGAAGCGGCTGTTTCTCCCTTCCTCTTACTTGAAAATCCCGATCATGCCGTTTTACATTCTTGGGACCGGCTTTTATTGAGGAAACCGTTCTTTTAAACTCGATCTTATTGTCTGTTCTCGGGAAATCATTTCCAAACAAACGATCCGTTTTCGGCTTCTTTTCAGTCTGCTTCGTTTGTGATGCGGGACTCTCCCGAAAACTTTGCCGGTCTTTTTCGGGAAAGAAAAGGCCGTTCTTTCTATTGTCAGTTGTATGATCATCTTCCTCCTGTTCAATGGACATCCGGTCGTCATCTTTTGAAGGCTCATCATACAGCGTTTCTTCGAATTCTTTTCTTTGTTCCAGAAATTCATCAGGTTCCGGAACATAATCCATATCCATCAGGTCGGCAAGACCCTCTTCCAACGTCCGCAGTACCGTTCCTTGCGTAACGAGGCCCTGAATGGTTTGAATTTCATCTTCGGATTGTGTGTTATCAACCGCCTCGTCTTCGGAAGGCGGTATATCTTTCTGTGTCTGCTCCGGTACTACGGTTTCGTCATCATATTCTTCGGAGAAAATATCGATGCATGCAAGCAGGGATACGTTGTCCTTTAATGGTTCCTGCGACGCATCGTTCAGTTCATTCTTAACAAAATGAGGCGTTAACAAATCATTTAGTTTCTCCGAACCGGATATTTTTCTTGTCCTTAAAGCAGTCCGTATCTTATGCGAATTTTTTACAACATGATATCTGTTCCATGCTTTTTTCATATGACGGATCATAGACTGCTCCTTCCCGCTTGCCGATGCGGAAATATGTAAGGATATTCGATATTAGAATATATCTGATGCAGTAGCCCCTATTTCCGTAATGGGGCGAAAATAGGGGCATTCTGCACACGAGGAAGCTTAAGTGGTGGTACTCGTTGTTTCGTTCTGAATTTCGGTGTTAATCTCTTCAGCGGTCTGTTCCAGTTTATTCTCTAAGGAGTTCTGGAACTTTTCTCTCTGCATCTCTATATACAGCTCATATTCCTTCAACTGAAGTTCATAATCGAGCTGCATAGCCTGAGCACGCATCTCAAGCTGCTTCTGAACAATCGTGTTCGGGGGAACCGGAACAATACGGGTTCTAAGCAGGCTGGAACCTTCCTGATTGTAGTTGTATTTGTTGGTATATGTTGCATCAATAGGAGTTGTAGTTACTACGGTCTTCTTTTTTAAGGTGCGCAGCCTGCTTCCGCGCAGGAATCCCAATACACGTCCTCTTGCGGATATTTGTGTCGAATCGGTTGTAGTTGTCGTTTCGGTGCCTTCCACTTCCTTTTCTTCAGTCTGCTCCATGGCAACATTGATCGTCATCTTAATTTCGATAATGGTTTCTGCAAACTGATAAAAAGTCGGCTGGAAGCCGGCACCGATCATGGATGTTTCAATCGGATGATCGCTGAGCTTTCCTTTTTCGATTTTTAAAGCAGGAAGGCTTACTGTCTGTGTACACATCGCCTGCAAAATACTGATACTTTCCTGATCCATTTCAAATTGAGCTTTTGCGATTGCCGTGCCGACATTCATCAGCATTAAATCAAAAGGGACATCTGCAAGTTTATGGCCTACATTCGGAATAATTGACGAATCCATTTCATAATCCACCTTTCTTTTTTATGTTTCATTCAGTCTTATAAAATCAATTCACTACGGTCGAGTTATCAGCTTTCTTTCGCCTTATCCTCTTCCTTAGCTATTTCTTCATCGATCTTCTTCTGTTCCTTAGCGATCTCAAGCTCGATTTTCTTGATCTTGAGCTGGAATTCCTGCTGAAGCATCTGTGCCTTAATATCGAGAAGTTTCTGCATGAACGTGCTCGGCGGAACCGGAGTGATCTTCGTTCTTAACAGGCTTGAGCCGTTGGCCGTATAAGAGTATTTATTGCTGTACTTTGCGTTTACATGCGCTCCGAAGAGGCCGCAGCTCCATCCTCCGTCCACCTCATATTCCGTTTCATGAGAGATGGAAATATCGATCTTTACTTCGATGATTGTGTCTGTAAACTGATAAAATGTCGGCTGGAAACCTGCGCCGATCAGGGATGTCGTAATCGTCTTGTTATCATTTGTCACATCGGGCAAATAAACCGGCGATTTTTTGGCATCACCCATCATCTTAGCAATTTTACAGCTCACCATGTCCATCTTATACTGACCTTCGGCGATGGCACCGGCGAGTTGAACGACCATTTCGGGAAACGGAACGTTCAGTAGTTCTTGTCCAATACTCATTTTGTTTCTCCTTTCAGAAAAGTTTTATTTTGGGATCGCGCGGATCGTGATCTTAACGGTGCTCATGGCGCTGTCTCCGTTACCGTTGACATCCGATACAAAACTTACTCTTTGATTGTCATCCCTGACGAGCTGTGCCTTCAGATCAACATCCATACTGTTAATAACGTAATTTACGCTCTTGTCGGCGGAATTCATCTGCGAATTAAAGCTGTTAATCGTATTGTTAAAGGATTCTGCCAATTCTTCAGCCGTATAGGATGTGGAATACTTACAGTTCAACGTATTCAATTTGCCTTTGAGAACGCCGTTTTCATCCTGCAAATCCATGCATTTAATCTTTAATGCATCTGCATCTGCTTTTTGAAGTTCCTTACTCTTTTCGTATTGTTCTTCTAAAATCGAAATCTGGTTTTTCAATTCTTTTATCTCTGCGTCACGGCTTGCAATAATCTGCTTCAACTGTTCCGCGGATGTTTCAAATTGTCTGGATTCACCGAGCTGAGCAATTAAATCTTTAATTCGGGACTCACTGTCTTTTCTCTCATGGGCAAGTTTCGCTTTCTCGGCATAGAGCTGATCCTGTAATTCGCCGACCTGACGGCTGTTAATCTGATATGCGTCCATATAACGCTGAAGCTCTGTCTTCGTGGTTTGCAGTTCCGCTTCCAATTGGGTCTGTTTGTTTATAAACGCACGTCCTTCAGCTTGAAGCGTTATATTCTCTTTTACTGCATTCTCAAGCGCCTTATCCCGTTCCGCAATTATACGCTTCAGTTCGGCAATATCTTTTTCTTTTGTAGAAGCTACAATAGGCTCGAACTGACCGATTGGTTCGAATTCCACCGGGATGCCGGGATCTTTAATACTCGTTATATCTTTGATTGTTGCATCTTTTACGGAGTTATTTAAACCATCGCTCCGGTTTGTTTTCTTCTTGTCTGCGATAGCTAATCACCCCTTTCACTTCTTTTTGTTCTTGGAATTTACTGATTTTGTGTTGCTTTCTTTCTTACTGCTTGTCTTAGTGCCTTTTCTTTTCTTTGCGTCTGATTGGTTTTCGGCACTCTTTTTACGGGTAGCGGGTTCGTCCTTGGTACTTACTTTCTTCGTAGCGGTTTTCGATTTTGTACTTGTCTTCCCTGATGCGGTTTCCGATTTTGTATCTGCTTTTTTGACAGCGGTTGAAGTCTTTTTCGCCGTAGTTTTTACCGCTTTTGTTTTAGAGGCCGATGAAACGGCTGCTTCAGCAGTTTCTGTAACTTTAGACTTAAGAGTTTTTGTCTTTTTCCCGATTGCTTTATCAATATCAATCGGCTCCAAATCTGTCTTGATGTCGTCAATAACATCCGCAGGTATTGTTTCCGACATTTTTCCGCCTGTCTGTTCCCCGTCCGATGTACCTGTTTCTCCGTCTAGTGAAGATTCTTTGCCGTATTTGCCGTACTTCAAGCGGATAAGCTCCTCATATTCCGGATCGGATTCGCCGGTCGGGTTCTCGTCATTCGGAAACTTTACTTCCAATTCAGCAATTCGATTTCTTACATAAGTCAGACGATTGTTAATGGATCCGACAAGACGCTTCAATAGTTCTCTTGATTTGCCTTCCACATAAACCATGCGGATCATCTGGTTACCCATAACGATTGTCCCGGGACTTAGATTCTGCAATGTAACCATAGTCGACTGGTCAACTTTGCAAGGCTCTGATGATAATACAAATTCCACTCGCAGACCGAGTGTCGAAGCAGCCTCGGCAGCCTCATCTTTTGTCATGCCGACAAAATCCGGAACAGCTATTCGATCGGTTAATCCTTGCGGCGCCGGAATCGGAACAAAACGAAGTGAAAGCGTGCTGAGTTCGGAACGTTCTGCGCTGAATGCATTGTTATACGTCGCATTCATTGGTACGACCGAAATTTTTCTTTCACCGTTCTCCGAATAGCTGTATTCCATTTTGAGGGAAAATGACACCTCGGGAATCGTGTACCAGGTGGCGTTAAAACCTAACGCTGCCATCTCAGGGTCTTCCAGAATTTTCTTTTGCATATTGACGGAAGCCAGATCCATATTCATCTGAGCCTGTGCTATGCCGGTACCCAGATCGGTAATGATATCCGAAAGATCCGTTCCGAACATATTGCTGTGACCTAATCCGAAAGTGTTCTGCTGTGCCAATGCGACGCTTTCATTGAAATAGTCACCCGGATCGGGTTCAAATGGACTTTTCATGTCGTACGCACCCTCTACCCATCCGAGCGTGACATCTTCATCCACTTCGGTACTGATGCCGTTTTCGAAGATATATCTTGCCAGCTTACCCGAATCAGCCGAATGAATATCTTCAATACAACGAACGCCGGAACGTACCAATGTTTCCGCTTCCGCAGGACTAATCGATTCGCAGCGTAACAAATCAGCTTGTTTTGCCAAATTGTATATCTGCAATTTAGATTCTCCGAGCGCTTTGGAAAGAGAATCCCTTCCTGCAACGGTACAGGTTGCCTCAGCCAGCGAAACCGCGTCATTGATACCGGCTTTTTGCATCCTTTTTGCAAGATCGGAACTCATACCGGCGATTTTCGTCAGTTCCACATTCATAATCCGATTAATGCACCTCCTTGCCTGTAAAGATGTTAATATTCTATCATTTTAAATTATTGAATGCAACACTTTTATATATATGAATTTCAAATATTTCAACTTCATTTTCGTGTAATCCGAAGACATCAAAAACTGCTAAAAAGTCAGTGTTTTCAATGGTTTTACGCATGCTTTCCAAAATATAATAAGGTAATGGTATGATTAATATATTTCAATTTCATTTTCGTAAACTTTTCTTGAAATTTGAAAAATTGCTGTGGAAATTTCTTATATTTCGGCTGAGATGGGTTTCATTTTCCGTGTTAAATAATCTATATCATTTGTAAAAGTCCTTTGCTAAAACGGGAAAATGTGATATGATATTCGACGAAATAATATAAGTCTGAAAGGAAGTACCGTTTTATGAAACTTTGGGGCGGTCGTTTTACGAAAGAAACCAACGAACTGGTGAATCAATTCAATGCATCTATTTCATTTGATTCCCGTTTTTATCATCAGGATATCCGCGGCAGTATTGCACATGTTACCATGCTCGCAAAGCAGGGAATTCTTACCGATTCCGAGCGCGACACCATCATTTCCGGCTTGAAAAGTATCGAAGCAGATATCGAAAGCGGCAATCTTCCGATCGACAATTCCCAGGAAGACATTCACAGCTTCGTTGAGGCTAATCTGATTGAACGGATCGGCGACACGGGAAAGAAACTGCATACCGGACGCAGCCGTAACGACCAGGTTGCTCTTGACATGCGTCTTTATACAAGAGACGAAGTGATTGAAACCCAGAAGCTGCTGCTTCATCTGATGCAGACTCTCGAAACAATCATGGAAGCCAATACCGAAACCTACATGCCCGGCTTTACGCATCTACAGAAGGCTCAACCCGTAACGCTTGCGCATCATATCGGTGCTTATATGGAAATGTTCCGGAGAGATTTCAGCCGTCTGAAGGATCTTTATGACCGCATGAATTACTGTCCTCTCGGAGCCGGAGCGCTTGCGGGAACGACTTATCCGCTTGACCGTGACTATACCGCTTCTCTTCTCGACTTCTACGGCCCGACCAGGAACAGCATGGATTCAGTTTCCGACCGTGACTATCTGATCGATTATCTGAGTGCGGGCGCAATGATCATGATGCATCTGAGCCGCTTCAGTGAAGAGATGATTCTCTGGAATTCAAACGAATACCGATTCATTGAACTGGATGATGCTTATTCAACCGGTTCGAGCATCATGCCGCAGAAGAAGAATCCGGACATTGCCGAGCTGATCCGCGGTAAGACCGGACGCGTTTACGGAGCTTTGACAAGCCTCCTTACGACGATGAAAGGCATTCCGCTTGCATATAATAAAGACATGCAGGAAGACAAGGAACTCACATTTGACGCAATCGATACGGTCAAAGGATGCATCTCCCTGTTCGACGGCATGATTGCCACGACAACGTTCCGCAAAGACGTTATGGAACAAAGCGCGGTCGGCGGATTCACGAATGCGACCGATGCGGCCGACTACCTCGTAAAACACGGCGTTCCGTTCCGTGATGCGCACGGAATCATCGGCCGGCTCGTACTGCTCTGCATTGAAAAGGATTGTGCTTTGGATGACCTTAAGCTTGAAGAGTGGAAAGAAATCTGTCCGGTATTTGAAGAAGACATTTACGATGCGATCTCGCTTAAGACTTGTGTAAGCCGCCGGAATACGGTCGGTGCTCCCGGTCCCGAAGCCATCGCACGTGAGATTGCGGAAAATCAGAAATTCCTTTCGGAATGTGAATAAAATGATACGCAGGGGTTGTTACGCCCCTGCGTTTTTAATCGGTTACAGTGCTCCTGTTTGAGTGTTCACGGCAAAGGAGATGTTCCCGTGTATATTTATCTTCTCGGAATCTTCAATCAAGTTTCACAATTCGTTGCCGATTCGTCCGACGAGCTGGTCATGCTGTCCTTAATAGCAGACCTGATCGAACATCTGCGGGCGTACAACGGATCCAATCCCTGTGCGCTTATCTTTAAGAATCCGCTTCCGGAAGACGTTATCCGAGCGTTAAACATCTGCTTTCCGGAACTCGTACTGATCTCCTGTGACGATGCCGACGAACAGCTGCGGAATCTCCGAAAAGACGTACTGTCTCTCAATAAAGATTTCTCCGTCAACATGAAAAACCTGCATTATGTCGAGTGCCGGAAAAGGAAATTGCTGTTTCATTTTCCGGATTATCACCGGACTGTCAATCATCCGATCGGAATTCTGCCGTTTGAACGCATGGAAAGGCACGGAATTGTCCGATGCCATGAAAGCTTTGCGGTCAATATCAATCATGTGACAGGACTGGCGCCGGGCGCATTTGTAACTGAAAACGGATGCGTCATTCCGATCAGCCGGTCTTATTCTCAAAAGATGACAAAATACCGGAAGATGTTTCGCGGAAACACCTCCCGGCTGAATGATTGAAATATAATATTTTAAGCTTTCAGCGGCAATGACGAGGCCTGCATGTATATACACGCTAATGCCTTACTCCGTAAAGAAGCAGGCGTCACCGAAACTGAAGAAACGATATCGATCGCGCACCGCCTCCTCATAAGCGCTGAGGGTAAGTTCTCTTCCCGCATATGCCGAAACAAGCATGATCAATGTGGACTCCGGCAGATGGAAATTCGTGATCAGAGCGTCCATCTCCTTAAACTGATATCCCGGATAGATGAAGATCTTCGTCTCTCCGCTCTGCGCTTTCATTACGCCGTCCGCGCTTGCCACCGACTCAACCGTTCGGCAGCTCGTCGTTCCGACGCAGATCACGCGGTGCCCGTTCTTCTTCGCTCGGTTCATCTTGTCCGCGTCCTCTTCCCGCACCTGATACCACTCGGTATGCATCTCATGATCGAGAATATCATCCTCTTTGACGGGACGGAACGTTCCGAGACCGACATGAAGCGTTACATGGGCAATATCGATGCCCTTTTCCTCAATCTTTTTAAGCAGTTCCTTCGTAAAATGAAGTCCCGCCGTCGGTGCTGCGGCCGAACCGGAATACTTCGCGTAAACGGTCTGATAACGGTCGCGGTCCTTCAATTCATGCGTAATATACGGAGGTAAGGGCATCTGACCGAGTTCGTCTAAGATTTCTTCGAAAATACCGTCGAAAAGAAACTCCACAATACGGTTCCCGTCCGGAAGCACTTCCTTAATCTCGGCGATCAGCTTGCCGTTTCCGAAACTTACGCGGTCGCCGACGCGGCAGCGTTTGCCGGGCTTTACGAGACTCTCCCACTGCGTATCCGAGATACGCTTCAGAAGAAGAATTTCAATTCTGGCGCCGGGTACGTCAGGCTCGCGGTACGGGCCGTCGGTCTTATGCAGACGCTCGCCGATCAGTCTCGCGGGAATCACCTTCGTATCATTGATCACAAGGCAGTCTCCCGGATTCAGATACTCGATAATATCCGTAAAATGCCTGTGCTCGAGCTCGCCGGTCTTCCGGTGTACAACGAGAAGCCTTGACGAGGAACGGTCCGTCAGCGGATCCTGCGCAATCAGTTCCTTCGGCAGATCAAAATAAAAATCACTTGTCTTCATTCCTAGAAGCTGACCCCTTCCGCTCCGTACTGCTCAAAGTATGCTTTAATAGCGGCATAAATCTCGTCATTGATTACGACGTTGCCGTTTACTTCGTGATTGTAAAGTTCTTCGATAACGTCCTTCATCGTAACAATGGCAGCAGTATCGATTCCGTACAGGTCCTTGATCTCGTCAAGCGCGCATTTGGTTCCTTTGCCGCGCTCCATGCGGTTCAGAGAAACCATCAAACCGATCACCTTGATGTCGCCCTGCGCCTTCAGAATCGGGAACGTCTCTTCAATGGACTTGCCGGACGTCGTAACGTCTTCAATAATGACAACACGATCTCCGTCCTTCAGCTTGCTTCCGAGAAGGATACCCGCGTCGCCGTGGTCTTTCTCCTCTTTCCGGTTGCTGCAGTAGCGGATTTCCTTACCGTACAGCTCGGAAAATGCGATTACCGTCGCCACGCTTAACGGAATACCCTTGTACGCGGGTCCGAACAATATGTCGAAGTCCGTTCCGTATGTATCATGGATTGCCTTTGCGTAGTACTCGCCGAGTTTCTTAAGCTGATAACCGGTTACATAACTGCCTGCATTCATAAAGAAAGGCGACTTACGGCCGCTCTTCAGCGTAAAATCCCCGAATTTCAATACATTGCTCTCCACCATAAAGCGGATAAATTCCTTCTTATACTGTTCCATAATCTCACCCCGGCCGAAGCCGTTATCCTTTCAGACTTATCTATTCAAACGGCGAAATACGCCGTTTCTTTGCAATTACAGGTTCATCGGGCTGATTCATCGCCGTTCCTTTGCATTGTCCCGCTATCCGAAAACAGATCACCCTACGCAGCCGATGATCTCGTTGATATCCTCGATATGATTGTCGCGAAGAAACTCTTCAATCCCGTCAACAATCTCCGAAGTAACCGCCGGATTTCGGAAGTTAGCCGTTCCTACACTTACCGCGGTCGCACCTGCCATCAGGAATTCAATGGCGTCGTCCGCACAGGCAATACCGCCCATCCCGATCAACGGAAGCTTTACACTCTTAGCAACCTGATATACCATCCGTACGGCAACCGGCTTAATTGCGGGGCCCGAAAGGCCTCCGGTACGGTTTGCGAGGGCAAATGTGCGCCTTCTGATGTCAATTTTCATGCCCATCAGCGTATTGATGAGGGAAATCCCGTCCGCACCGCCTGCCTCAACTGCCTTCGCAATCTCGGTAATGTCGGTCACGTTCGGACTGAGCTTCATAAATACGGGCTTTGTTCCGGCAACACTCTTGACTGCCTTCGTAATCTCCTCGGCCATCTTCGGATCGGTTCCGAAGGTAATGCCGCCTGCCTTAACGTTCGGGCAGGAAATATTGATTTCAAGGATATCCGCGTTGCTCGCTGAAAGTCTCTTAACCGCTTCCGCATACTCTTCGGTCGTATGACCGCATACGTTTACAATCTTACGCGTATTGTACTGCGAAAGAAACGGCAGGTCGCGCTCCAAAAAGACGTCAAGTCCCGGATTCTGTAATCCGATCGCGTTAAGCATGCCGCCGGTCGTTTCCATAACTCTAGGGGTCGGATTGCCTTCCCACGGAACAACCGAAACGCCCTTTGTTACAACACCGCCGAGCTTATTAAGGTCCGTAAAGCGGGCAAATTCCATGCCCGAACCGAACGTTCCGGAAGCCGACAGGACGGGATTCTTCAATGTCACACCGGCAAGTTTTACTTCGGTATTCATCCCCGTACCTCCTAACTTCTCGAAAAATCCAGCACTTTTGAATCGAAAACCGGTCCTTCGGTGCAGATTCTCGCATTCTTTACATGGCTGTGTCCGTCGATATCTTTGGTCTTCGTAATGCAGCCGAGGCAGGCGCCGATTCCGCAAGCCATACGCTCCTCTAAGGAAATCAGAGCGGTTCCGCCGTTTTGCTCGGTATACGAAGCAAGACCTTTAAGCATCGGCATCGGTCCACAGGCGCAAACCGTCTCAACGGATATACCCAGCTCACGGATCGCGTCTACTACGGTTCCGTGTACACCGAGGCTTCCGTCATCGGTTGCGATCACAACCTTGCCGTAGTTCTCGAAAGCGTCAACGAGAAATGTTCCTTTGTCGCGGAAACCGAGCACGATCGTTACATTCTTGCCCTGTTCCTTGAGTTTTCTCGAAAGATAAAGCATCGGAGGAATTCCGATTCCGCCTCCGACAACGGTCACATCGTCCGTCTCGATCTCCGGATAGCCGTTTCCGACCGGTCCGAGGATTGTAATCGGGTCTCCGCTCTTCTTCTCGGCAAATTCCGCGGTGCCGAACCCGACAATTCGAAATACAAGCCGCAGGTGGCCGTTCATCGATTCGCAGATGCTGATCGGTCTCGGCAGCAGATGTGCGTTATCGTCGCAGTACAGGCATACAAACTGCCCGGGCTTTGCTTCTTTTGCGATTCCGGGAGCTTTTACAAGCATGTCAATGATTCCCGGAGCGATTGTCTGAACGGATACGACCGTTCCTTTCGTGTATTCCATTTGGACCTCCGAATAACAGGCGATATCTTGTAACAGTATATATGAAAACCACAAAAGATGCAATTGCAAATCACCTTTTTTTGAGTTGCTTATTTCCGTTAAAAATGGTAGAATAATCGTCGAATGCAGTTTGGGGACTGTATTTTCGTTACGGAGGAAAGGAATGGAACAATACCGTCTCGGCATTGATATCGGTTCAACAACCGTCAAGATTGCCATCATTAATGAAAATCAGGAGATTCTGTTCGCGGATTACGAACGTCATTTCGCGAACATTCAGTCTACCCTTGCAAAGCTCGTAAAGAAAGCGTTTGAACAGCTCGGCGACAAGAACGTATGCCCCGTTATGACCGGTTCGGGCGGTCTTGCGATCGCAGGCCAGATGAACATCCCGTTCGTACAGGAAGTAGTTGCGGTTTCGTCCGCGCTTTCTTACTATTCTCCTAAAACCGACGTAGCCATCGAGCTCGGCGGCGAGGATGCTAAAATCATCTATTTCACCGGCGGCATTGAGCAGCGTATGAACGGTATATGCGCGGGCGGCACCGGTTCCTTTATCGACCAGATGGCCAGCCTTTTGAAGACGGACGCCTCCGGTCTTAACGAATACGCCAAATCCTATCGTGAAATCTACCCGATTGCTGCACGATGCGGCGTATTTGCCAAATCGGACATCCAGCCTTTGATCAATGAAGGTGCTACGAAGCCGGATCTCTCCGCTTCGATATTCCAGGCAGTTGTCAATCAGACCATCAGCGGTCTCGCATGCGGCAAGCCGATCCGCGGCAATGTTGCGTTTTTGGGCGGTCCGCTTCATTTCCTGACCGAACTCCGTCAGGCTTTTATCCGTACGCTCAAACTGACTCCCGAGCAGGTTTACGCGCCCGATCATTCGCATCTTTTCGCTGCGATCGGATCCGCAATGGCTTCGGAAGGCAAAGCGGAAACGACGCTTTCTTCGATGTTCGAGCTGCTTGATAAAGGCATTCATATGGCATTTGAGGTTGACCGTATGGAACCCCTGTTCGCTTCCAAAGAAGAATACGAAGCGTTCAAGGTACGCCATTCCGAGCATACCGTTGAGAAATTCCCGCTTGCCGATTACGAAGGCAACTGTTATCTCGGAATCGATGCCGGTTCTACGACAACCAAACTTGCATTGGTCGGTGAAGACGGCAAGCTTTTATACTCATTTTACAGCAACAACAACGGTTCCCTTTTAAAGACAACGATCCGAGCCATCAAGGAAGTTTATGCGATGATGCCCGAATCGGTTAAGATCGTACGCGCTTGCTCGACCGGTTACGGCGAGGCGCTCGTAAAGTCCGCTCTCATGCTTGACGAGGGCGAAGTGGAAACCGTTGCACACTATTATGCGGCTTCGTTCTTCAATCCTTCCGTTGACTGTATCCTTGATATCGGCGGACAGGATATGAAGTGCATTAAGATCAAGAATCATACGGTTGACAAGGTTCAGCTGAATGAGGCCTGTTCTTCCGGTTGCGGCTCGTTCATCGAAACATTTGCCCGAAGCCTGGATTACGATGTGGCGGACTTCGCAAAGATTGCCCTTTTCGCTGCCAATCCGATCGATCTAGGCTCCCGCTGTACCGTTTTCATGAACTCAAAGGTTAAGCAGGCGCAGAAAGAAGGCGCAACGGTTGCCGATATTTCCGCGGGTCTTGCTTATTCCGTTATCAAAAACGCCCTATATAAGGTTATCAAGGTTACCGATCCCTCCGATCTCGGACGAAACATTGTCGTACAGGGCGGTACCTTCTATAATGATGCCGTTCTTCGAAGCCTTGAGCGCATCGCAGGCGTAGAGGTTATACGTCCTGATATCGCCGGTATCATGGGTGCTTTCGGCGCCGCTCTGATCGCACGTGAGCACTATGACGGCACGATGTCGACGATGCTTGACGAAGAGCAGGTCGGCGAACTCAAATTCGAAACGACCATGGCACGCTGCAAAGGCTGTACGAATGCCTGTCTTCTTACGGTTAACCGTTTCTCGGGCGGACGCCAGTTCGTATCCGGAAACCGCTGCGAACGCGGTATCGGCAAGGAGAAGAACGCTGCCGGCATTCCGAATCTGTTTGATTACAAACTGAAACGTACCTTTGACTATACTCCTCTTACGGAAGTTGAGGCGAAGCGCGGCAAAGTCGGTATTCCGCGCGTCCTCAATATGTACGAGAACTATCCGTTCTGGTTCACGTTCTTTACGAAACTCGGATACCGTGTTATTCTCTCGCCCGCTTCCAACCGTAAGATTTACGAACTCGGCATCGAATCGATTCCGAGCGAATCGGAATGCTATCCTGCTAAGCTTGCGCACGGCCACATCAGCTGGCTCATCAAGCAGAATGTTCCGTATATCTTCTATCCGTGCATTCCTTACGAGCGTATCGAAGATAAAGGCGCCGGCAACCATTATAACTGCCCGATTGTTACCTCATACGGGGAAAATATCAAGAATAACGTTGACGAGCTGTATAACAATCCGGATATCGTTTACGAGAATCCGTTCTTCTCTTTGGAAAGCGAACAGATCATTACCGACGGATTGATCAGGCATTTTACGCCGAAGGGAATCTCCGAACAGGAAATCCGTGACGCGGCTCACGCAGCTTATCTCGAACTGCACAATATCCGTGAGGATATCCGCAGAAAAGGCGAAGAAACGCTCAAATATCTTGAAGAAACCGGACGCAACGGTATCGTTCTTGCCGGCCGTCCTTACCATATCGATCCCGAGATTCATCACGGTATCCCGGATATGATCTGCTCTTACGGCGTTGCGGTTCTGACCGAGGACAGCGTCAGCCATCTCGGCAAAGCGGAACGTCCGATGATCGTTGTCGACCAGTGGATGTACCATACCCGTCTTTACAACGCGGCACAGTTCGTAACGACCCGCAAGGATCTCGAACTGATCCAGCTGAACTCGTTCGGCTGCGGTCTCGACGCGGTTACGACCGACGGTGTAAACGACATTCTTTCCGCCGCAGGCAAGATTTATACCGTATTGAAGATTGACGAAGTAAACAACCTCGGTGCGGCGCGTATCCGAGTGCGTTCGCTTCTGTCCGCGATTAAAGACCGTAAGCGCAAGAACTATTGCTGTGACACATTTTCCGCCAAATATGACCGCACGGTATTCACGCAGGAGATGAAAAAGGATTACACAATCCTTGCTCCTCAGATGTCTCCGATCCATTTCCGCCTGCTTGAAAAGGCATTCCGCTATTCGGGCTATAAGGTGGAGGTACTCGGAAACGATAACCGTGACGCGATCGATGTCGGACTCAAATACGTAAACAATGATGCTTGCTATCCTTCTCTGATCGTTGTCGGTCAGTTTATGAGCGCGCTGCTTTCCGGCCGTTATGATCCGCATAAGGTTGCAATCCTGATCACGCAGACCGGCGGCGGATGCCGTGCAACCAACTACATCGGATTTATCCGAAGAGCTTTGAAGAATGCCGGCATGGATTACATTCCGGTTATCTCCTTAAGCGCAAACGGTCTTGAGAAGAACCCCGGACTCAAATACCGTCCGAAGATCCTGCTCCGCTGTCTGGAAGCGCTTGTTTACGGCGATCTTCTGATGCGCGTTCTGTACCGCATGCGTCCTTACGAGGTCGTTCCGGGAAGCGCGAACGAACTGTACGAAAAATGGAACTCGAAGTTAAGCGAAGCATTAAAGAATCCTTCTCTTCACACGTTTAAGAAGAACTGCCGAACGCTTGTACGCGAGTTCGACAATCTGCCGATTGATGAAACCATCAAGAAGCCTCGTGTCGGAATTGTCGGCGAGATCCTCGTTAAGTTCCTTCCTACCGCGAACAACCATCTTGTTGATCTTCTCGAGCAGGAAGGTGCCGAAGCCGTATGTCCGGATTTGATCGACTTCTTCCTTTACACGTGCTACGACAATGACATCAAATACCGTCTTCTCGGCAAGAGCAAGAAGGTTGCCCGCTACAATAACTGGGCGATCAGCATTATCGAATACGTCCGCAAGGCCGGTCAGGAAGAGCTTAAAGCAAGCAAACACTTTGAGCACGCCAATCCGATCCAATATATGCAGAAGCTCTCCGAGCCTTATGTTTCACCCGGTAATATGACCGGTGAAGGCTGGTTCTTAACCTCCGAAATGGTTGAACTGATTGAAACCGGTACGCCTAACATCGTATGTGCGCAGCCGTTCGCATGTCTTCCGAACCATATCGTCGGTAAGGGCGTAATCAAGACACTAAGGACGCATTTCCCGAATGCCAACATCGTGGCCGTCGACTACGATCCCGGTGCCAGCGAAGTTAACCAGCTGAACCGTATCAAGTTGATGCTTTCCGTAGCCAATAAGCGGGCCCAGGAAGGTATCGGGACAAGGTAAAAGGAGGATTTCCATGAAGAAAGCACTCGTACTTGTATTCATTCTTGCTTCTGTTCTTCTTGCAGCATGCGGAAACGACAGCGAGAAGAAAAGCCAAAACAATGACAAAGACAAGAACACGATAACGGAAAATCCTACCGCCGAAACAACTCCGACTGACGTCCCTTCTCCTAATGAGGAGCCTGTAAACAATGAAGATCAGACCGAATTGGAAAAGGCGGATGAGGAACTTGCCGAACAGGTTCGTATTGTCATCGAAGCCGGTGCTTCGGATGTTGATCCGTTTCTTGAATTAAGCGAGGCGCTTTCCGGAACAACGGATGCCGTCAACATATTCAATTTAAGCAACAACGGACTGGAGGCATTATGTATCTGTCCTTCCATGCAGTCATTCATTGATGATAATTTCGGTGACAGGTTAAAAAACGGGAATATTTTTCAATCGGAAAAATATAAAAATAATCAATATATAATTTCCGTAAAAAACCTTACAACGGCGGAAGGCAAAGCTTATGCACTTCAAATAGAAGGACATTGGAAAGCGGAATCCTCCGAAGAAGCGTTTCTTGAATCCCTTGATGAAGAGACAGCCGAAGAACTAAGACATTTTATTGAAATCGAATTGGCAGACATTGATACCTATGATGAGATGGAGGCAGCTCTCGGAGATGCATTAGGTTATAGAGAAATGTTTGTATTAACAAGTGATGGTTTGAGATATCTGAGCAATTTGCCCGAAATAAAAAAACGACTTAATAATAATTATGGAGACACATTATCAAAAGGTAATTGTTTTAAATCGAAAAAATATAAAAACAGGGAATATATCATTTCCGTTAAACTTCCGGCGAAAAGCAAAGATGCAATGCAGATAGTCGGAATATGGACAACTTATTCGGAATAGACGTTTAAAAAGCCGCTGATCTCTCAGCGGCTTTTCTTATCTCCGTTATCTTATAAACTTGCTTAAAAACAGCCAGGCATGCTCGCATGTATGAACTCTGCACTCATGCCCCTGGCCGCTGATGCTTCCGAGGGCCGTGCGGCATACGCCGTCGGTGCTGTCAAAGTATTCAACCGTCAGCACGCTTCCGCGGGACGGATCGTCGAAACGGTCGGTCCTGTCTCCGTTAATGCCCCATATCTTATTCTCCCATGCATCCTGATTCTCAAATGTTACATCATATGGTTTCTTCACACGGTTCACTTCAAACAGATACCGGATACGGTCCCAGCATTTATGCGCCTGGAACGGAAGTTCCGGAAGAGGTGTAATCTCGCCGCCCGCATAGAAAACGGGAACCGAAACGTTCTTGTTGATCTCGCAAGGAGCCTTCTGTCCGTATGAGTTGTCTCCCACCTCAAACGTCGCATCCATCGGAGCAAGGCCGGCAAAAATTTCCGGATATTCCTGATAGAGGTCCCAGGATTTGCATCCGCCCATCGAAAATCCGCTCGCGTAGATGCGGTCCGGATCAACCGGATATTTCTTCTTAAGACGGTTGATCAGTTCAACCATCTCGGTAGCCGTACTGTTCAGATGATTCTCAATCGCGATCAGCAGAAAATTGTGTTTATGCGCAACATCATACCAGCCCGAAACGTTCGTAATATACATTGCGGAATCTCCGCCGCCGTGAAATGCAAGAAGCATCGGAACCGGACCGTTGTCAAAAAGGTCCTTGTTGTAATAAGCGAGATAACCGACCTTATGCTCAGCGGTACCCTTATCGTCGCCCATATTATCCTTTGATGTCGGAAGCACCTCAACGCAGTCCTCGCGTACCATGCCGAGAGCGTCCAAATTCGGCTCAAATTCGGTATTACCGCACCATCTCCGGTATTTGATCAAAAAGCTCTTAAAATCGTCCGTATAGTCCGCCTGAGCCTTTACAAGGACGTTTCTGCAGGCTCTGGTGAGTACCATATTCACATCGGCGCCGTTTCCGACCGAAATAACGGGAATATCATCCCTCATCACGTCCGGAACAGCCGTTGCGCCGTTTAAGATGCAGCACGCAGGCGTAATCTCGCCGGGTCCCCACAGAAACTCACCGTTCACGGTCTGCAGCAGATACTTTCCGATATAATCAGCCGAAGCGCCGAAGCCGTAAACATAAGTACGGAATATCGCTCCTCGGATAAAGAACCCCGCCCATTCGCCGGTAAATCGGTTGCGCATCGTTACGCATCCGTCCTTAAAGTACTGGTGAATCTTTGAGTTCGCAATCAATTCCTGATACAGAGATACATCTGCGCCCTTCCATCCGTCCTTAGCGGTCGGGTAGACAAATACGACGCTCGAGTCATACGAAGCTGCAATCTTCGCAAGACCGCACTCTTCCGCCCATGCGATTGCCTGATCGGCAGACTGCTCCTTTTCCTCCAATACAATCAGATAAGGAGCGCCGAAGCCGTAATTGATCACGTCTCCGCACAGATTATTGTCCGGCACATACACTTTCACACGGAAAGTATCGTATGCCGCGCTCCAGAAGCGTCCGTTTCCCTTACGGATCACTTCGGGCATTTTGCTCATAGCCATAGTTTTTCCTCCTCATAATACGCTTTTATCAAACACCCTGACGGGTATCCTTCGATAACCTCATAAATACACTGCAGTATTGCCTTTCAACTGTTTCCGTAAAAGAATGTTCTATGAAACAACCACGCTGTACAGATAGAGAATCAGCGGAATCGTTACGATACTGAGAAGCGTCGAAAGCCCGAAAATATGCGACGCCGTTTCGACATCGCGGTTGAATTTCTTTGCAAACAATATCGTATTGGTCGCCGTCGGACAGGCCGTAACGATCATGATATACTGCTTGATCTCATACGATGCGGGCAGGAACCGGAATACCGCGATCAAAATGCACGGAAATACGATTAAACGGAGAAATACGATATAGTAATTCCGAAGTCTCCGGAAACTTTTCAGAATGTCCACTCTCGCGATCAGCATACCCGCAACAAGCATCGCAAGAGGCGTATTCATGTTCGAAAGATAATTGCAGGTCTCGGTCACCGGCTTCGGGAACCGGATCCGCGCAAAATAACAGATCAGTCCGACAAATACGCTGATAACGGTCGGATTTGCAAACAGCTTCAGCACCGTCTTCGGAGTGAACTTTATCCCGTTTGCCTTCTGAAGAATCGCTACGCCGAAAGTCCAGACCGCAAGCTGGAACATCATCAGATACGTATTGCTGAAGAACACGCCGGTCGTTCCGGCTACCGAAACAACAAGCGGGATGCCCATAAAACCGTTATTCGGAAAGCATGCGGCAAACTGTTCGATATCAGCCCGCTTCTTATCGCTTTTAATCCTTGCCAGGAATGAAACGATAATTCCGAGAAGCATCGCCAAAGCCGCGACGCCGAGTGCAACAAGAAGATTCTTCGCCTTTTCCGCAGAATACTCTTCCTGATACGTTTTTAAGATTAATGCGGGCGTTACGATGTACAGAAGCACCGTCGTCATGTCATCGGCCGTCTTCTCTCCGACAAAGCGGAAATGGTACAGGCAGAAACCGATCAGCATGATCAGGAACATGATAAACACTTGATTCGCCAGTGTAAGCGCTACATCCATATCGGATAATCTCCTCTCAGCCGGAATAGGTACCGGACAAATCCATCATTCCGTAATACCAGCCGGTTATACCGTCTTTTTTTATCAAATATCCTCGGCTTGTGGCCGCAATGACCGAGACCACATCCCCGAAGGTTACGGGAATCTGGTAATCGGTAATCGAATCCGAATATACAACGCCGTCTTTCTCCGTCAGAAACGAAGTCGGAATCCAGAAGTTCCGGTCGGTCTTGTCCTGCTTGCAGTACGTAAAATCATCCACAACGCGGAGCGGGATCACGACATTGTCAGGCGCGTCAACCGAGTGCGCGGACTCTCCCGCCGGCTGGCTGTTCAGAACCTTGCCCTTCGGCAAAGCATCCTCATAAACGAACTGCGCTTTTCGGATATCCGGATCGTTCCGGTGAAGAATTACGGCATTCAGCTGCCCGTCCCGCTTCTGCGAAATTCCGCCGTTCATGCAGACAATCCTTCTCTTATGCACGATATACGGGTTGGCGTCGCGGCGGTAACGGTTATAAAGCATAACCGGCCAATAACCGACGAAAACATGCTTATCAAACGAAAAGCCCTTATCGAGAAACGCGTCGGCGCGGATCACTTCGTTCGGATTCATATCCTCAAGCTTTCCGGGATAAACCTGCGCATGCGCAAACAGAAAATGCTCCGTTTCGATGATATGCGGCATGGCGCAGACAAATGCGATCTCTCTTTCATATAAAACACGAAGCGACTGCTTTACGAAAAACATGTTCGTATCGGGTTTCAGCGTAATGTCGCTGTTTAGGCACATATCGTATATGAGTCCGCTTTTCCGTGACAGAACATACTTTAAAAGCTCATCATTCCGGTCGTTTCGGAGAAGTTCCTTACAGATAATGTCCCGGTCTCCGAGCACGGTATATACGGGGTTCTTAGAGGCCAGTTCCATGACATGGCGAAGCGTACGAAGACTGTCCGGTCCCTCTTCGACAAGATTGCCGAGAATAAAAAGGGCGTCCTTCTTCGTATACCCGATCTTGGCGAGCAGCCGGGTAAATGCCTCATCATTCCCGTTCAGATCGCCGATCACGATAATTCTTTCGACCGTATCCGGAATCACCGGCCGAAGAACCGTTACTGCCATAATAAAACCTCCGCTAACGAATCCTCTTGTAAACCAATATCAAACGCCCGTCTTCCACATAATGGTCGCAGGTGGAAAGGGATAAGAGCTCATCGCCCCACTGTGCCTCAACACCGCTTACGAAAAGAGCCCTGGCGCGCATCTCTTTGACATACGTATTGAACTGTTCTTCCGAAAGAACGCCGCCGTATTTGTAGTATTTAAATACATCAGCGTCTTTCGCGTAAATCTTGGAACGGCACACGTACATCAGCTGGTAAACGCCCGCACTGACCGACGTATTAAAGTAAACATACGGGTGTGCTTCCGCAAATTCCTTCTTCTTGAAATCACGAAGCAGCCCGAACGACGTGCCGTCGCGCATATCATGCCCGTAGATGATGTAATTCCGGCTCAAGCCGATCTTGGTTGCGGCATCCATAAACGGAACTCCGCGGGCGTCGTATTTTTTCTCAAAGCCGCGGTCCAGATAATAATCATACCGGGACGGCGTAAACATAACCGGGTAAGAAAGGATCGTATCCGGAATCTCAATATACCCGATACAATCGCGGTTCTTCGAAACAAGCACGGAATACTGCTCGCGCCACTGGTCCGGAACCTCTTCCGTAAAATTCGACACGTATGCGACCAGTTCGTGTTCCTTCTCATCGGGAAAGACAAGCCGGTCGCGGTTTACGCGCAGAGACTCTTCAAGCTCTTTCGTGCTTTCCGCGATGCCTCCGCCGATCTCCTCGCTGAGCTGCTTCATGTTTTTGCGGTAGCGCCGGCCCTGCAGATAATAGCTTCCGAGCTGATAGGCGCTGTACAAAAAAATACCGGCAAATACGACGAGAAGTATGGTGTAAATCAGATTCTTCCGCTTTCCGTCTTTCATTCCGCTCCCCCGCTGCCGGCGTGATTTGCGCATTCTCCGACAGCATAAACCCATATTACCACAGATTCATGTGAAATTCCACTTATAATCTTTCCGAAAAGGTCAAAAAAACGGTAATATTCATATGGTATTTTCCGTAGTTATATGCTAAAATATGAGACGAAATTTTTATGCAACGAAAGGAGTTCTATTCGTATGATTTATACTCAGGAAGTTGAAAAGATGTGCACGGTAGCGCAGGGTGTTCATCACGGCTGTGCTCCTATCCCTGAAGAAGCTAAATGGATTCAGGCGAAGGAAGTAAAGGACATCTCCGGTTTCACTCACGGTGTAGGCTGGTGTGCTCCTCAGCAGGGCGCTTGCAAGCTGTCTTTGAACATTAAGGAAGGTATCATCCAGGAAGCATTGGTTGAGACGATCGGCTGCTCCGGTATGACCCATTCCGCTGCTATGGCATCCGAAATTCTGCCCGGTCTTACCGTTTTGGAAGCTCTCAACACCGACCTTGTATGCGATGCTATCAACACCGCTATGAGAGAATTGTTCCTTCAGATCGTTTACGGACGTTCCCAGAGTGCTTTCTCCGAGGATGGTTTGCCGGTAGGCGCAGGTCTTGAGGATCTCGGTAAGGGTCTCCGCTCCCAGGTTGGTACGATGTACGGTACCCTCAAGAAGGGCCCTCGTTACCTTGAGATGGCCGAAGGTTATGTTACCGGTCTTGCTCTTGACGCTAACAATGAAATCATCGGTTACAAGTTTGTTTCTCTTGGAAAGATGACCGACTTCATCAAGAAGGGTGACGATCCGAATACCGCTTACGAGAAGGCTTGCGGTCAGTACGGCCGTGTTGCCGATGCGGTTAAGATCATCGATCCCAGAACCGATAAAGAGATACAGTAGGAGGAAACGACAATGGCATTATTTGAATCTTATGAGAGAAGAATTGACAAGATCAATTCCGTATTGAACAGCTATGGCATCTCCTCCATCGAAGAGGCAGAGAAAATCACCAAAGACGCCGGCCTCAATGTTTATGATCAGGTTAAGAAGATTCAGCCGATCTGCTTTGAGAACGCTTGCTGGGCTTACACCGTAGGCGCTGCTATCGCAATCAAGAAGGGCTGCCGCAAGGCTTCCGAGGCTGCTGCTGCAATCGGCGAAGGCCTTCAGGCTTTCTGTATTCCCGGTTCCGTTGCAGATACCCGTAAGGTTGGTCTCGGACATGGTAACCTCGGCAAGATGCTCCTCGAAGAGGACACCGACTGTTTCGCTTTCCTTGCAGGTCACGAGTCTTTCGCTGCTGCTGAAGGCGCTATCGGTATCGCCGAGAAGGCTAACAAGGTTCGTAAGAAACCCCTTCGTGTTATCCTGAACGGTCTCGGCAAGGACGCTGCCAAGATCATCAGCCGTATCAACGGTTTCACACATGTTGTTACCGAGTACGATCCTTACACCAACACCGTTAAGGAAATCGAGCGTCATTCTTACTCCGAAGGTCTTCGTGCGAAGGTTAACTGCTACGGCGCTGATTCCGTTCCGGAAGGCGTAGCAATCATGTGGAAGGAAAATGTAGACGTTTCCATCACCGGTAACTCCACGAACCCGACCCGTTTCCAGCATCCTGTTGCAGGTACCTACAAAAAGGAGCGCACCGAGGCCGGTAAGAAGTACTTCTCCGTAGCATCCGGCGGCGGTACCGGCCGTACCCTTCATCCGGATAACATGGCAGCAGGTCCCGCTTCTTACGGTTTCACCGATACGCTCGGCCGTATGCACAGCGACGCTCAGTTCGCAGGCTCCTCTTCCGTTCCGGCTCACGTTGAGATGATGGGTCTGATTGGTATGGGTAACAACCCGATGGTTGGTGCAACCGTTGCTGTTGCCGTTTCCATCGAGGAAGCTGCTACCGCAGGCAAGTTCTAAGAACTGACTTCAATGTAACTTATATAGGATGTCGGAGTATTCCGGCATCCTTTTTTTATGTCTGTAATCCGGTTTCTGGTGCTCCGTAATATGATATTACGTTACTGCGTATCACAACATTCGTACGAATAGGAAAAGGGCTGCCCAGAAGGACAGTCCTTTCGTTGTTAAACTTCAGAGTTTCTTAAGCCTCTGCCTGATCTTCCTTACGTCTCTTAAGAAGAAGTACGATAAAGCATGCAGCAGAACCGATCATCAACAGCATCATCTTATAAGCTTCGAAATCATCACCCGTGGAAGGATTTACATCCTTCTGAGGAACAATCGTAAACTCAGCCGTAACACTCTCACCGTCATCAAAGAACGCTTCAATCGTATGCTTACCGAGTGCAAGCGTCTGCAGGTATTCGGGCTTCAGCGAAATGATAACGCTTCCGGAACGGATCGTATAAGCATCTGCAGGAATGTCATTTCCGTCTACCTTAAATCCGCTCGAATGCTCGATTGTCGTATGATCGTCAACGTTTCTTGCGAACTCGAACTCCTTAATGCTCAGCGTATCATGTACCCAGGTCAGATCCGACGGAGCCTTCAGATAGTAATAAACCTTCAACTTGATCGTAAACGTACCGTTTACAATCGAAGTAATTCGGTAATTGCCCTGATTCTCTTCAGCGGAAACCGTAATCTTATACTCTCCGGGCTCGGTGCCTTCTTCACGCGTGATATCGTAACTGATCGTATCATCTCCGAACAGTTCAGCCGAAACGGTCAACTCGGGCTCAGCCTCGCCTTCCGTAATGGTAATATCATTAGCCTTCAAGGTAATTTCAACAGGTCGGATGTCTACAAAACCGTCTTCCTCAATGATGAAGGTAACCTTCTTGAAGTTCGTATTCGTATTTTCGAACTGATCCGCATCAAGACCCATGGATGTTCTGCCGGCATTCTTTCCGGAAACTTCCGCATTGCCGGTAAACTTAATATCGTCCATGGTGAACAAATCATTCGATGCCTCAATATCAAAACCGGAAACAATCTTCTCGGTTGCATCGTAAGAACCTTCGTACTTGTGACCGGTAATCTTTACGACTACTTCGTCAACTTCCGTGATCCACATCTGTCCGTCCGTTACGTCAAATGTGACATCAAAGTTTTCATTGGTATTCGTAAACATCTCGGGCTTAAGCCCCATAAATGTGATACCGGCATCCTTACGCTTTGCTTCCGCAGTTCCGTCAAATGCAATATCATTTTCCGTATCATAGAAGCTGCATTCCGTTTGCGCTCTATATCCGGATACCGTGTATTCGTTATTGTCAAAGGTCTTAACATCATCATTACCGATAATCGAAACCGTAATCACAGCTTTCGTAATCGTCTGATAACCGTCTTCTTCGATCACAAACGTGACCGTACCGAAGTTGGCACTCGTGTTCTCGAACATTTCGGGCTCCAGTCCCATGTATGCGGTTCCAACATCCTTCTGCTTCGCTTCCGCGGTTCCGGTAAACTTGAAGTCATCTTCGGTATAAAGGTCATTACCGAATTGAACTTCGTATCCGCTTACCATATGCTCGGTATTGTCGTAAGGATCCGTGCTGTTATTTCCGATAATCGTAACCATAACATCGATCGGGGTAATCGTCTGGTAACCGTCTATTCCGATTACAAACGTTACCGTACCGAAGTTCGGGTTTGTGTTCTCGAACATTTCGGGCTCCAGTCCCATGTATGCGGTTCCGACATCCTTCTGCTTCGCTTCCGCGGTTCCGGTAAACTTGATATCCGTCTCCTTATAAAGCGTATTGCTGATTTCAACATCGTAACCGGTAACCGTATGCTCGGTATTGTCGTAAGAATCCGTGCCGGTATGTCCTTTAATCGTAACCGTTACATCGATCGGTGTGATCTCCTGGTAACCGTCCTGACTGATTACAAACGTTACCGTACCGAAGTTCTGGTTTGTGTTCTCGAACATTTCGGGCTCCAGTCCCATGAATGCGGTTCCGACATCCTTCTGCTTCGCTTCCGCGGTTCCGGTAAACTTGATATCCGTCTCCTTATAGAGCGTATTGCCGATTTCAACATCGTAACCGGTAACCGTATGTTCGGTATTGTCATAAGAATTGGTGCTGAAATGTCCCTTTATAATAACCGTTGCATCAATCTTATTAATCGTAAAGGTTCCGTTCTCAAACGTCACACTGTAGTTCTTTTTGGCATCACTATCCGCAGAACCGGTTATTATGTAAGTGCCGGCATTCTGACCGGGCTCACGGCTCAGTTCATAAGAAATCCGATCGCCTTCTATCACACCGGTAACCTCGGCGGTAAGTTCGGGATCATTATCCGGATTATTGTCATAATCCTTTGAAACATTATTGATCTTTACCTTAACAGCCTTCGGAGTAATGATGAAGGTCCCGTCCTCAAATGTAACATTATAGTTCGGGTTTGCATTTTCCTGCGCAGTAACGGTAATCTTATACTCTCCGACATCCTGTCCGGCAGCACGGCTTATGGAATAAACCGGATCTGCACCGCCGTTCGGAACACCGTTGATATCAACCGTAAGTTCAGGATCCGAAGAAGCATCGTTATCGTACTCCTTTGTTCGGTTAATCGCGGCAATTGTAATATCCGCAGGCTTGATCATAAAGGTTCCGTTAACAGCCGTAACACTGTAGTTAGGATACTCTTCCGCTGCAAGCGGCTCAACGGTAATCACATATTCTCCGGCATTCTGACCCACCTCACGGTATATACTGCCGTAAGGGATTGCCTCTTCATCAATCAGACCTTCATACTTAACGGTAAGCTCCGGATCGGTCGCTTCATTATTGTCATAATCCTTTGTCTGATCTTCCGCGATAATCTTCACAGAAGCGGGTTTAATCTCGAATATGCCGAACGCATCGGTATCCATTAAATAGTTTTCAAACTCAACATATGCAACCTGTATTTTGTATTGTCCGACAGTCTGGCCTTCTTCACGAACAAACACGGGTTCGTATTCATCGCCGTCCGCCAGTCCGATCACGGTTCCGGTAAGTACCGGATCAGTCTCGGGATTGTTATCATATACCTTTTCCTTATCATCAATGGAAAATGTTAAGGTTGCCGGATAAATGATAAATGTACCCGGTTCCGTAGTAATCGTGTAGTTCGGATTATCCGCCTCTTCAACGGAAACGGAAATGAGATATTCATTAACATTCTGACCTTCCGCACGGCTGAGCGAATACTTAATCTCATCACCTTGAACCGCATTCGTTACCGTTGCGGTAAGCAAAGGATCCGTGGATTCCTTCTTGTCATATGTTTTGGCCTTATTATCGGCCTTGATCGTAATACTTCTCGGCTCAATCGTAATGCTTCCGTCATTTACGACAAATCTGACATCAAAGTTTGTATTCGTGTTTTGGAAATCCTGCGCGCTAAGACCCATTTGCGTGGTTCCGACATTAATCCGGGGATCCGTATGTGCACCGGCAGGACAGGTAATATAATCCGCAGAATACAACTCATTACTGATGGATGTTACAGTATAACCGCTTGCGGTATGTTCCTGTCCGTCATAGGTTGCCGTTTCCGAATTACCGGTAATGGTTACCGTAACCGTCTCACTTAACGTAATCTTAAAGATATTTCCGGAAGTCTCTATCTCATAGTTCGGATTCTTTTCAGGATCGGCCGTAACGGTAATATTATACTCTCCTACATCCTGACCGTCCACGCGGCTTAAGGAATAAACCGGCTTGTCGCCGTTATCCGGAACGTCTGTTACGGTTGCCGTAAGCAGCGGATCGGTGGAAGCATCATTGTCATACTTCTTCGTCTTGGAATCCGCAATAATTGAAATAATCCTTTTTGAAATCTCAAATGTTCCGGTTTCCGCGGTAATCGAATAGTTCGGGAAATCCTCTTCGGAAACATTTACGGAAATCTCATATATTCCCGCAAACTGACCTTCTTCACGAACCAGTTCATATTCGACCACATCACCTTCAACAAGACCGATAACCTCCGCCTGCAAAACGGGGTCAGTCGATGCATCATTATCATAAGTCTTAGACTTGTTAACCGGCTTGATCGTAATAAGCTTTTTCTTTATCGTAAAGGATCCGGGAACAACGGTAATGTTATAGTTCGGATTGGTCCCTTCTTCGAACTGAACCGTTACCTCATAGGTATCAGCGTCCTGGCCTTCTTCACGTACTAAGGAATAGACGGGCTCGATACCGTTTTCCGGCTTATACGTTACAGTCGCAGTAAGAAGGGGATCGTTCTCAGGATTGTTATCGTATTCTTTCTCCAAATTATCGGCAGTGATCGTGATATCTGCCGGCTGAATGGTAAAAGTACCGGGAACTGTTACAATAGAATAGTTCGGATTGGCATCCTGATTTACATTTACCGTAATGAGATATTCGCTGCAATCCTGCCCCGATTCACGGGTTAACGTATAAACAGGTTCAACACCGTTCTCCGGTTTATCCGATACATTCGCGTTTAGTTCGGGATCGGTATCCGGATTATTATCATACGTTTTCGTGATATTATCGGGCGAAATCCTGATAACTGCAGGATTAACCGTAATATATCCGTCCGTAACGTCAAATGTAACAGCGAAATTATTATTGGCATTTGCGAAATCCGAATTCTTAAGACCCATGTACTCGGTTCCGGCATCGGTCCGTGCAGCGCTACATGTTTCCGGACCGGTGAAATCATCTTCCGTATACAGATCTCCGTATAATTCTATGTCATCCTCACTGAGATTGAATTCATATCCGCTCACAGACCGGGAATTACCGTTATAATTCACTTCATCATTATTTCCGGTGATAATAACGGTAATCTCAGCCGGATTAACGGTCTGATATCCGTCGATAACAATGAATTGAACGTTGGTAAAGTTCCCGCTGATATTTTCGAACTTTTCAACAGTAAGCCCCATGTAAGAGGTGCCTGCATCCGTGCGGGAAGCTTCCGCAGCACCGTTAAATGAGAAGTCATCTATCGTATAAAGAGGATTACTGAATTCCGCATCATAGCCGGATACGGAATACTCGCCGCCGTTATAAACAGCATCATCATCCTTGTGACCCGTAATCGTTACGGTAACCTCAATCGGATTGACGGTAACATAACCGTCCGTAATCTCAAGCGTCACCGTTTTGAAGTTCTCATTGGTATTCGTGAACTGAGAATTATCCAGCCCCATATACGAAGTGCCGGCATCCGTCAGATCAGCTCGCGCGTCTCCGTTAAACGTAAGATCTCTGTCCGGATTATACAGATTATTCTCACAAGTTGCTTCGAAACCTTCAACGCTGTGATTGCTGCCGTCATAATCGGTCGTAAGGTTTTTGCCGACAATCTGTACCGTAACATCAATCGGTTTAATTTCGATATAACCGTCCGTAATGTCGAGTGTAACCGTCTTAAAGTTCGGATTGGAATTTTCAAACCAATCCTCATTAAGAATCAAATCGGTTTTGCCTGCATTGGTACGGGAAACCGCTGCGGTACCGGAATACGTAAGATCCTCATCGGGATCATAAAGCTCATTGGTTGCTTCCGCGGAATAACCGCTTACCATATGTTCCGCGCCGTCATAATCAACGGTGATAACGGCACCCTCAATCGTCACCGTAACATCAATCGGATTAATCTTCAGGCATCCGTCCGTTACTTCAAAGGTTACATCGAAGTTCGGGTTTTCCGAACGAACCATATCATCGGATAAACCGAGATAATATGTTCCCGCATCGGTCTCTCTGACTTCAATCGGATCCATATTTACGGAAATATCCGTTGACGAAATCAATTCGGAAGTAGCCTCAAAAGTATAGTCCTTAATAAAATGTTCGTTTCCGTCATAATCACATTCCAGGGAATTACCTATGATTGTAACGGTAACCGCAAGCTGTGTAATCTGCTGATAGCCGTCGGTAATATCAAACGTAACTGCATTAAAGTTATCATTTGTATTATGGAACTGGTCCGCATTAAGTCCCATTTCTTTCTTACCGACATTCTGCTGCTTCGCGGATGCGGAACCGGAAAATGTGAAGTCGTTCTCCGTATAAAGAGGATTGGTGAATTCCACATCGTAACCGGAAATCGTATGCTCGGCGCCGTCATAAACAACAGAATCGGTATGACCCTTGATCAATACGGTTACATCAATCTTATTGATTGTCTGATAACCGTCGGTAACATCAAATGTTACATTGGCAAAGTTCTCGTTTATATTGATAAACTGATCGGCATCAAGCCACATTCTCGAAGTACCGGCCTCGGTGCGCTTTGCTTCGGCAGTTCCGTTGAACATAAAATCGTCCGTCGTATAAAGCAAGCTGTTGATTTCTACATCATAACCGGCGACACTGTGCTCTGTACCGTCATAATCCGTCGTATTGTTGTGACCGGTGATTTTAACCGTAACATCGATCGGATCAATCGTCTGATAACCGTCCGTTACTTCAAACGTGACTTTGGCAAAGTTATTGTTTGTATTGGTGAACTGTTCTGCCGCCAGTCCCATATACGTAGTTCCGGCATCGGTCCTTGCCGCTTCCGCAGATCCGTTGAAAGTGAAATCGGTTTCTTTGTAAAGCTCGTTCTCGATTTCTACATCATAACCGCTGACGGAGTGTTCCGATCCGTCATAATCCGTCGTATTGTTGTGACCGGTGATTTTAACCGTAACATCGATCGGATCAATCGTCTGATAACCGTCCGTTACTTCAAACGTGACTTTG
>JAFZUW010000002.1 GCA_017618195.1 Lachnospiraceae bacterium | reverse complement strand
TGAGTATACCGGGAAAGGTTATGCGTCCGAGGCTGCTGAGGCATTTGCGGAGTATTTCTGCCGCAAACACGGAGTCGATTATCTGACGGCAGTCATGGACGTGGACAATCCGGCATCCCGCAGGACGGCGGAGAAGAGCGGTTTTCGGCTCTTCGAGAAGAGAACAGTTTACGATTATCACTACAACCGGTATGCGGATGACTATTTTTATTTCCGCAGGTATTGGTCCGGATGTACCTTGAAAGACCGGTATTACGGAGATTCAACGTATTACGGTCGCTCGACGTCGTAAGAAAATAGAGCTTCATGGTCAAATTATCCCTGTCAAGTCCGTTGCGGCTTGGCAGGGATTTTTTGTGCAGGTGTTCCTTGACAGTGTTCAGAATTTAAGATAAGATGGAAAAGGAGAGGCGTGAGGCTTCTCTTATACTCATGACGGGCCGCGAGGTCCGGGGACGGCACCCATAGAAAAAAACGGAAATGTCATGAAGGATAATCCGGATGCAAGGGGGATGAAACCCATAGAAAAAAACATTATTGTATCGGACCGAGACGGTAGACGCATAGGAGTCACATATCCGAAAAGGGCAAAGGGACTCGTAAAGAATGGTCGGGCTGAGCTTATCAGCGACCACGAGATACGTCTGTTGATTACTCAGTTTCCGGCCGCATCAATAAATGATACGGAGGCAACAGAAATGAGTAAGGTTATTAATTTTGATATCAGGAAATTTGATCTGGATGTTCATTCATCCCAAACAAACATCGGATACCGCGGGTTTATCACATCGTCTCACGGCAATGAAGAAATGTGGGAGATCGGAGACTGGGGCTGGAACTGGACGCAGCTTTGCACAACGGTTACCGGACTCGAGCCGGACACGGATTACGTGTTCCGTTTTGCGATGACCCTCGGACACAATGACGACAACCGCGAAGTATCCATGGTACACATCCATTACTGCGGGGAAGACGAACAGCAGGCATGGAATGACCGGTATACTTACTGCATCGGGATGAGCCGCTTTAAGCCGGTCATCAGTAAAAAGGCTTTAGAAGAAGATACGATGCTTCGGGTGTTTGAACTTCCGTTTCATACGGGAGGGCATACGGATTTCCGGATCATAATCGTTTCGCAGCATGCAGTGTCAAGGTTTTTCAAAGCGCAGAACAACGAGGCGTATGCGGACATGGAAGATTTAAGCTATGCTCAGTGGCGCGAACAGAGAACCGAAACATTGGAAGCCCAAAGGATCAAGAGAAATCAGATGCTTGGCTTTGGTTCCGGCCGTAACGGCGGAGGCAATGAGGCATATGATTCATCCGAAGAAATGATCGAATCCGCCATCGAGGATTTCCGGGCGGAGATTGATGATTTCAGAGCCGAGATTGATGACCTGAGGGATGCTTTGATCGGTTTGAAGAACGCCCTGCAAAGCGGCGGCACTCCGGACTGAATTGAGTTTCCGAATATCGACCGAATCTTTACATGAGCTGAAACCAAACGGACCGTACATCGGAGAAAACCCGGTGTACGGTCTTTTTATTGCAGGCGGCGCATTTGTCGGTTATAATATGCTAAATGACCGAGTGGAGGAGGGGACGTTATGGCAACGGATGACAGAAGCCTTTTGTATGCGATTTTACTTGTAATCGGAGTCGGGATCATATTCCCGATTGTGGCTTATTTTGCTTTTACTCACGGCAGTGCCAGCGAAAAGGAATATGTGGAGAAGGGCGTGTTGACGGATTGTTATGTGGAAAAGGTTATTACGGTCAACCGCAAACAGCAGGTGACGGTCGTTTACAAAAACGCAGCCGGCGCATCCGTTCGCGCCAGAGGAATCCTGAATAAAAAGGTGTCCGCGGGCGAAACGGTTCAGGCATACGTGCTTGCCGATAAGCCGGGTGAGGTGTATTTTCCGGCCAATCCTGTTTGGAAATGGCTCTGCCTGGGCGTCTTCGGGCTGCTCGTGTTAACAGCGTGGATCCCTTTGATTGCAATCCTTCACGCAAGAAAGAACGAACGCCTTGCCGAACAGATGCGGCTTATGAACAGCCGGTACAGAGGGCAGTGATGTGTTTGAAGGGGGCTTTAGGCCCCCTTTTTGTATGGACTATACTCCTCGAATATGGTAAAATGAACAGAAAGGGTTTCGGAAAAGGAGGGAGAAACATGGATACTAGAATTCTGATCCTCGCAGCAGTTCTGGTGGCTGCAGCGCTCATCTATTTCAGACCGTTTTCGGGACTCGGGATTGTCCGAAAGAAGTGTACGGCAACCGCGGCCGGACACTATGTGTATTCCGAGGGATATTACGAAGCTCAGGACTTCGGCTCCGGGGTAACTTATATGGTGCCCGTCTATGAGTATACAGTTGACGATAAGCCTTATCTGATCATCATCGAAGGAATGAAGCAGTCGTACAACGTGTTCCCGCTCGAGGTGGAAGTGCAGTATAATCCGGCCAATCCCGAAGTGAGCTTTATCGACGGAATGCGGGGCAAGATTATCAAGAAGAAATGATTTCAAAGAGCCGCAATCCTGCCGTCCGGTATTAGCCGGAAAGGTTTGCGGCACATAAATCTGTTAAGAAAGGAAGTACGGAATAATGAGTGAAGAGACAAATGCGGGAGGATTTTTCCCGGAATGGTTTAAGGCTTTGGACAAGGGGCTTGAGAACCTCGAAACGGAGCATTGCGCGTGCCTTTTCTCGGAATGCGCTAAAATGTGCGCTTCCAATGTCGTGCAGTATTTTTACAGGGATATTTTCGATGCGTGTGAAGGTAATCTGGACAAGTTCTTTACGAAGCTGAATGAGATCGATAATGTGGAAGGAAAGATCATCAAACCCGGGAAAGCTTATGAACTGATCCTCGGCAAATGCGAATGCCCGATCCATACGGATGCGGGAATCACGTCGAACCACCTTTGCGCATGCTCAAAGGAAAGTTTAAGTCACGTCTTTAAGGAACTCGTGCCGCACAGACCGTTCCAAATTGAGCAGCTGTCGACGATTCTCGGCGGAAGCAGCGTGTGCCGTCACAGAATTACGTTTGAGGGGTAATCTGCAATCTGCGGGGGCACGGTCGGAACAGATGCGTTAAGGGTTCACGAAGGATTGTATTCCGCCCCGCGGAACAACACTTACGGCGGGTTCGTTACGCCCGCGAATTACAGCAGGAGGATAGAACAGTATGAATCGTTTCAGTGAAATAGAGTATCAGCGTCCGGATATCGAGGCGCTTAAGAATCTGATCGAAGAAGCAACACGGAAGGTGCGCGAAGCGAAGAGCGCGGCGGAAATCCGGGAAGCTTATTTTGAACTCCAGAAGACGGAAGACGCAACCGATTCCATGTACACGGTTGCCCACATCCGCAACACCATCAATACGGCCGATCCGTTCTATGACGCGGAGATGAAATGGCTTCGCGAAGAAAACGCGAAGACCATTCCGCAGTACAACGCCTGGCATAAGGCTTTGGCGGAATCGCCGTTTCGAAAAGAACTCGAGGAAGAGTTCGGCGCGCAGCTGTTCCGGATGATTGATGCGGAACTGATGACCAGCGACGAGAGAATCGTTCCGGAAACCATCCGCGAGGGCGAACTCCGCCAAGCTTACCAGAAGACGACTGCAGCCGCAGCGACGCAGTTCCGCGGCGAGCAGTGCAATTTCTACGGCCTTTTAAAGCATATGCAGAGCACCGACCGCGCTGAGCGGAAAGAAGCGTTCGAAGCGTGGGCGAAGCTTTATGAGCAGATCAGCGGCGAGCTGGAGGCACAGTACGCCGAGGCAGTGAAGGTGCGGGCTGCGAAGGCGAAGAAGATGGGATTTGCCTCCTACACCGACATGGCGTATATCGCACGCCATCGCTTTGATTACACAAAGGAGGACGCCGCACGGTTCCGTGAGCAGGTCCGCACGATCATCACGCCGGCCGTTGCCGAAATCCGCGAAGCACAGAGAAAACGGCTCGGCATTGACAAGCTGCGTTATTACGATGAGGGGCTGAAATTTCCGGACGGCAACGCGCATCCGATCGGTACCGTTGAGGAACTCGTCGAGAAGGCACGGCAAATGTACCGTGCTATGAGCCCGGAAACCGGCGAATTCTTCGATTTCATGAAGGAATACGAGCTGTATGACCTCGAGACGAAGCCCGGCAAGCATATGGGCGGATACATGACGCGCATGCCGCTTTTCAAGGCGCCGTTTATCTTCAGCAACTTTAACGGTACGGAAGCCGACGTAGACGTGCTGACACACGAGGCGGGACACGCGTTCCAGGGATACCTTGCCATGCGTTCGATCCCGGTGAGCGCTTTGAGCGGATCAACCTCGGAGATCAACGAGGTGCATTCGATGTCGATGGAGCATTTTGCGTATCCGTGGATGGATTCGTTCTTCGGAGAGAAATCGGACAAATACATCACGACGCACCTTCTCGACGCGTTCTGTGTCATTCCTTACCTGGTAAGCGTCGATGAGTTCCAGCACGAAGTGTTCGCGAAGCCCGACATGATGCCCGCGGAGTGGCGGAAGGTATGGAAGGCGATTGAACGGAAATACATGCCGTGGAGAGATTATGACGGCAACGAATTCCTGGAGGGCGGCGGATTCTGGATGCAGAAGCTGCACATTTTCCTCTATCCCTTCTATTACATCGAGTACGCGCTTGCGCAGATCTGCGCGTTCCAGTATTACGGCCGCATGAAGGAAGACCGGAAGGCAGCCTGGGAGGATTATCTTAAGCTGTGCCGCGCCGGCGGAACGAAGGGATATTTTGAACTTCTTAAAACCGGAAACCTGCTGAATCCGTTCCTTGACGGTACGGTTGAGAAGAGTACGGCGCACGTGATTGAGGAAATCCGGAAGCGGTATATGTAAGTTAAACGACAAAGGAAATCCGTAACGCTGCATGTAAAGGGATCTGCATAAGGAAATCGGGAAATGCGGAGGAAGGAAAATATGGCTTTCACATTGAGAATCAACAGCAAAGGGTTGTTCGGAAAGGCGAAAAGCATTGACTTTGATGCGCTTTTAAAGAACTGTGCGCTCAAATACGGAAGCGCCAACGAGTTCTACATCATGAAGGAAGGGGAGAAGGACGGGGAAACCGCGATTCTTTACAATCCGAAACGCATCGGGCGCGGCATATATTTCGATGCTTCGAAAGTGGGGCAGGGCGAAATAACCGTAAGCTACAATATCCCTACGACACCGACGGAAATCCATGATTTCGTAAACGTTGTGAAAGAGATTGAGAGACAGTTCGGGAAGGCAGTTCTTTACTGCGAGGAAGAGGAACGGGAATACACCACCTGGGCGCTTGAAAATCATATCGGCCGGATGGCGGAGTTTCGCGAATCAAGCTGAACGAGTATTGTCAGAACCGGGAACTGATGCAGTGTATCTTAACGCTTGCGATGTTTCCGTGGTATATGGATGAAGAAAAGCGGGAGCAGTATAAAGAATGCAGCACGCTGATCGACTTTGAAAAGACCGTTCACGAGTTGCAGGTGCAGGACATTTATTACGCTAAGCCGACGCTTTTAAGGCGGAACGAAGACGGGCAGATCGCCGCGGTATACACGCTGACGACCGGCTGCGAAAGCTGTTTCCCGGTACGCCCGGAAAGCTTTATCAATTTAAGCGGGCTTAAAATCGACGCTGCATTTATCCGCTTCTTCATCTTCGAGGAGAAACGGGCTGTCGACTCATTCTTCCCTTATTCGGAATTCATCGAATTCATAAAGGAAAAGGGTGCGGTGAAGTTTGATGCGGAACGGATCAAGGTGCAGCCGCTTTCGAAAGAGGACGTAGCGGAGTTTATCGGGAAGTTTGAGAAGTAGAGAACCCGGATCCGGGAGGTTTTGGACGAGACGGCCGAACTGCGGGTGTAGATGTTTCAACGCCGTCTTGATGCTTCCGCCGGAAGGTATTCGGGCAATAAATCGTATTTGCCTGCCGGAGAAGGATATAAAACAGGCGAAAATGCCGATATATGTACGCTCTACAATTGTAGAATATGGAAAAGGAAAGATCAATGCGGGATACATTCGGTAATGTTTTAACCAATTGGGATTTAAAAAATCCGCAAATAGAAGAGCAGATCAAGGAAGGACCGGAAAGACCGGTGTTTGTGATCAAAGCGGATTCCGGAAAGTATATTCTGAAGGGCTTTTCGTGCGAAATGCCGGAGCCCACGATAGAGAGCAATGTGGAGGCGCACCGCTTTCTGGGTAACGAAAAGGGCCTTGCACCGTGTATATTCCCGACGAAGACGGGAGCATACTATCTCAAGGATAACGGATATTGGTTTTATCTGATGGAGTTTGTGGAAGGAAGGCAGATGGAAGAGACTCCGGACGATGAATTCCGGATCGGACAGGCGGCAGCAAAACTGCATCGGCTGCAGGGCTACCGTCGGAAGTCTCCTTTTAAGCAGAGTAAAGCAGGCTATTACGAGTGGTTCCGGGACCGCAGCTTTGTGAAGGAGTTTGATGCTATTCTGGACGCGCTCCCCGACTTTGAAAAGCTCGACCAGTGCTTTGTTCATACGGATATGGGACCGCATAACACGATGCTCAGAAAGAACGGGGAAGTCGTATTTGTCGATCTGGATGATTCCGGGATCGGCAGCAGATATCTGGACCTCGGCTGGCCGTTTATCATGCAGTTCGTGAATTTCAACGACGATACCGAAGAGATGGATTACCGCTTCGACCTCGCCGAGAGCTTCCTGAAAGGATACTACGGCGAGGCGGGTATTACAAGAGAGGAGTTCGATCTTATATTCCGCGGCGCGGAGCAGATGCACATTTCGTATATGCAGTCCTACGGCCCGTACGCGGTGGATTCGCTTTGGAAGATCCTCAATTACGGTATCGAACAGAAAGAGGTTCTGTGGAACCGGATACAGGGAAAACGGAACCTATAACGAAAGCTTCTCACCATAGAACAGTTCATAGGTGTTGACCCATTGTTCATAGTTGCGTTCCATCATCCGCTTGGCATTCTCGTTAACCGTGAGATTGCTGTCCGGATAGATTGCGTGAAGGTAATGAACGTACAGTTCCTGTACGGGGAATCCGTCATCGTCGAGCACGTCGGAATCCTTCATGCAGATGAACACGGGAATGACCGGAACATTAAACTTAGCGGCAAATTTGAAAGCTCCGGGCTTAAGCGGCCGGGGCTTTCTGTAGTTAAACCACATTGCCTGCTCTGGATAAATCAGTATTTTCTCTCCGCGGTCCAGAAGGGTTTTCATGCCCTTGAAGAATTCGCGCATGGTCGCGTAGCTGGAGCTGAGCGGCAGCGTATTGGCGTGACGCATCATAATCCGCACGGGACCTTTGAAGTTCGTATAATTGCTTTCTTTGATCACCTTGTAAAGGTAATGGCGTCTCCTGAGCGCGGGCTTGATCGTCCGGTAGACGGCATAGTTGTCACTCAGGTGAAAATGGTTGCTTGTAACAATTGCGCCGCCCTTAACGTCCGTTGCGTTTTCTATGCCGCAGACTTCTTTTATGATCAGCTTTTTATGACGAATCATATTCTCGAAAAAGGATTTGCCGAGAAAGTTCGCGACACCGGTCATGAACTTGTTGGAAAGCTTTTTGTTTACATAATCTACTTCGTTCGGCTGTATCGGGGCGCAGGGAGCATCTTCCTCGACATCATCGTTAAAACGTCCCTGCTCCTCATATTCCTTGATACGCGCCAACACTCTCAAACGGTCTTCTCTAGCCATGACAAACCTCTCGTTTGAACCAAAGTTTCCGGAACGTCCGGTCGCTTCTTTTTATGTCTTCAATGTTTTTCATCAGTTCCATAAAGGAAGCCCAATCCCTCTGACGGTCGGCTTCCGTGTAGTTGTTGAGTGATTCAACGAGGGAAGGGTAGAACTCGCTGCTCTTTGCATTTTCCCAGAAGTACTCGCCGTTGATTGTTTCCGCATAGTGCCACGGCTTGTTGGAAAGAGCGTAGTGACACAGATTGAGCTCGCCTTCCGGAGGCTCGGGGAAGCTGTGCTTGTTCCAGCCGGTCGGAAGATACTTTACCTTTCCGTGGCAGATGACATTGAGGTACTCCTGATCGGGCGCCAGAGAGTCGAAATGGTACTCGCTGAGCATCCACAGGAACTGTTCCTGAACCTTGTGCTTACGGAATTCCGCGAGGTTCATGACCATAACGCCGGAGTTGAAATAGGTGTTATGAGGAATGCCGATGATCTCCTCCACATATTTGGTGAACGCGGGACTGCGGTCCGTATTCTGCTCATATACCGCACCGACAAGACAGCCGGATACATCCGTATCGTACAGCTTTGCGATGTCGTTCAGCAAGATGACGTCGCAGTCGAGATAGATTGCCTTGTCATACTGCGGAAATGCGGTTTCGATGAAGAAGCGGTAGTATGCCGCAAGGCTGAAATAAAACATCTCGGGAAGCTTGTGCTTTACCGGCTCGAGCATTTCCCGCACATCGTAAAATTCGATGGTTACGTTATCGGTTGCGTGCTTTCGGATGATTTCCCGGTTCTGCTCGGTGATGTCGGTCTTCAAAACGGTAATCCGGTAGTCACGGTCCGGTGAAGCATGTTTGATCAGTGAGATGATTGCAACGTCCAGATACGGAACGTACTTGTCGTTACAGGCGAAAAAAATCGGGATGGGTTTCTTCATATCCTTGCCCCCTTTAAAATTTGTCAGGTAAATTGTCCCCTATAAGCATCATTATGTAAAGATAATGATGCTTATAGGACTCTCGGGATGGAAAAAGGCTCCGAACCACAGCGGGAGAAGACTCCACCACAGCGGGAATGTGCGATAAATACTTGATTTCCGATGGTAAGACTGATATGATAACGGTATGGAAAATGTTAAAGCGATTGTTTCACAAAATATATTAAAACTTCGGAAAGAAAACAATCTGACACAGGCGGAACTGGCCAGAAGGATCAATTATTCCGACAAGGCAATCTCGCGATGGGAGGCGGGAGAGGTTGTTCCGGACCTCGAAACGATCTACGCGCTCAGCGAGGTTTTCGACGTACCGGTTTCTCAGATTACGGAAGCGCATGAGGAGGAAAGCGCGGATGGGAAAGGGAACAGCCGAATCGGTCAGAAGGTCCTGTCACAGGTTTTTCTGTGCTGTGAAATCTGGTTTATCTTCACCGCCCTGTATGTTTACATGAAGCTTTCCCATCAGGCCAATATCTGGCAGCTGTTTGTGTGGTCTGTGCCTGCGTGCATGCTTGTGCTTTGGTTCTTTAACCGCAAAGAACCCTTGAACATCCTGCTTTTTATCTATTCGTCGGTTTTTGTGTGGACCTTTATTACGTGCATTTATCTGCAGCTGGTTGAATCCAATCCGTGGTACATGTTCTTCATCGGACTGCCGGCGCAGGGGCTGCTCATAATCCGTTATATCTTTAACTATAAGCAGGACCTGAAGGGGATCCGGCTCAGTAAACGAAAAGGGAAACAGGGGAAAAAAGGCTGAGTTTTTTGACCGGATGGTTTCAATTGTTATCGGGTAGTTCGTGTGTCGGGCTGCCCGAATTTGGTTTACAGGGGAGAACCTTGAAAAGAACGGACAGGAATCAGTATGGAATTATTCATAAAAGGATTGACAATAGACTGGGACAGGATTGATGAAAACAGCTACCTGAGGGAGATTCCGGCCATTTCGGGAGTCGGCGAGCTGGCGTTTCATGAGGCGGTCACATTTTTCGTCGGAGAGAACGGAAGCGGCAAATCCACGCTTCTTGAGGCAATCGCGGTCGCGTCCGGGTTTAATCCCGAAGGCGGAACGAAGAATTACCGGTTCTCGACCTATGATTCGCATTCGGAACTGTGCGATGCCATGCGCCTTCGAAGAGGAGCCCAAAAGCCGGCCTGGGGGTATTTTCTCAGGGCGGAAAGCTTTTACAACGTCGCGAGCGCCGAGGAACGATACAGCAGGGAAGGCGGCGTCATGCCGGAATATTACCACCGGAAATCGCACGGCGAGAGCTTCCTTGCGATGGCGCAGAAGAACTTCAGCGGTAAGGGACTTTATCTTTTGGACGAGCCGGAGGCCGCGCTTTCCCCGCAGCGGCAAATGACACTCCTTCTGCAGATTGCGGAATGCACCGCGAACGGCGCGCAGTTTCTGATCGTAACGCATTCGCCGATCCTTCTCGGATTGCCCGGCGCGGAGATCTTAAGCTTCGATGACGGTGCGATTCATCCGTGCAGCTACGAAGAGACCGGCAGTTATCAGATTACGGAAATGTTTATCAATAACCGGAAGCAGATATTGAAGCGGCTGCTTTCGGAATAATGAGGAGCATGGTATGGAAGTGCGTGAGTACGGAGACCGGTCCTCGCGGATTGTAAGGACGGCGGCTTGTTTTATAAGCCGGTTAAGGTCATGCGGCTGACGGAGAATGCGCCGCTTGGTTATGGAAATGGTATGTAATGCCGGCGTTATTTGAGGGCATCACGGGAGGAAACTGTGGAATTTGCCGTAAAACATTTTGATGAGTTAAGTACGAGAGAATTGTATGAGATTCTGAAGACGAGGTTTGAGATTTTCGTTACGGAACAGGAATGCATCTGCCAGGATCTCGATGACAGGGATCAGAACGCGGTCCATGTGTTCTGTATGAACGAAAGCGGAAGAGTCGCCGCCTGCCTGAGGGTGTTTGTTAGAGACGCGGACGAGGGTGTGGTTCAGATCGGCCGCGTTGTGACGCTCGTGCACGGAACGGGGCTCGGCGGGCAGCTGCTTCACAAGGGTGTTGAGGTTGCAAAGGAATATTTCGGAGCGAAGAAGATTTACCTTGAGGCGCAGGTTTACGCTATCGGATATTATGAAAAAGAGGGATTCAAGGTTGTCTCCGGGGAGTTTTTGGAGGACGGAATTCCTCATGTAAAGATGGAGAAAAATATACCGCAGGCGGAAGCTTAAGCGGCAGCGAAATCGCACCGGACATGATCGTAAAACGCTGTAACGGAAGGAACGTACACTTTGCGGGTTCCATTTTCCGTTCGAAGTATGCTATAATCAGGTAAGCGCAAACAGTTCGGAAATATTTTTCCGTGTGGCAACCTTTCTCGGAGGACAATGATATGAGAAAAACCGTGAGAACAATGGGATGGATGCTGTGTCTTCTGGCAGCAGCGGTGCTGACGGGAACGGCAAAGGCGGCTCCTGACGTTTCGGAACCGTCGGAAGAAGAAAACGAGGTTATTCAGGAAGAAGAAATCGAGGTTACGGAAGAACCGGAATATTGTGAGATCACATGGATGTATGAGGACGGAACCGTGATCGACGTAACGAAAGCGGAATACGGCAAAGTGCCCTCGCACGCGAACCCGGAGAAGACGCCTACGGACGAGTACTTTTTTGAGTTCACCGTCTGGGAACCGCAGCTTCGGGAGGTTGCCGGACCGGCGGAATACCGTGCACAGTTCAGGCCGGTGAAAAGAAGCTATGAGATCACGTGGAAGAATGATGACGGAAGTGTGATCGATGTGACAAAGGAAGAGTACGGTACCGTACCGGAACACGCGAGAGCCGAAAAGAAACCGACGGGTGATTACACCTATGAGTTCGCCGGCTGGGACAGAGAGATTACGGCGGTCACCGGTCCGGCTGAGTATACGGCAAGGTTTACGGCGAAGAAGATCGAAAGCAGCAGCCAGACAACCGAAGAAGACAAGCCCACCGAGCACCAGGCAGTCAACGGAAATACGGGTGAGGCGGAAGTTAAACCGACTCAGTCGAAGGTCAAAAGAACCTACAAGATCACCTGGAAATATGAGGACGGTAAAAAGATTGACGTTACGACTGTGGAAGAGGGTGCCGTTCCGAAGCATGCCGCTCCGTTTATGGAACCGACAGCGGAGTACACATATGAGTTCATCGGCTGGGACAGAACCCCGGCAGCGGTTACCGGTCCGGCAACATATACCGCGATGTTCCGGCGTATAAAGAATATATATTCCGTTAGTTTTGACCCGAACAACGGTACTTCCGTTGCCGTGCTGACGGCAGAATACGGGGACTTTGTAAAGAAACCCGAAGATCCCGTGAAAGAAGGATTTACGTTTAAAGGCTGGTACATGGATGAGGCTTTGAGCCGGGAGTTCAATTTCTATGATCCGGTTACGGCAAACATAACGGTTTATGCAAAGTGGGAAGAGGATGCGAAAACAAGCACGGATATCCCGGATACGACAGATGTTTCGGACGATCCGCAGGCCGCACCCGCATCGGGGATAAAGACGGATCCCGTACCGGAAGGAAAGAATGACACCGCACCGGAGGGAAAGGCTGCGCCTGCACCGGAAACAAAGACGGAACCCGTATCACAGACGGCGGTTGAGCCTTCTTCGGGCAGCAGTGCGGCCAAAATAATAGTAGTCAGCCTTGCTGCACTTGGGGCTTTCCTGCTCGGCGGCGCAGTGACGGTATATCTTCGAAAGAAGGCCTGATGAATTGTAAGGAACCGGACGGACAAAACGGACAGTGATTTCTACGTGTTGACTTTTGATCCCGGTTCTGATAGAATTAAGGCATCAATTACGGAAGAAAGCGAGGTACTTTTATATGTTCGCAACAATTGAGCTTGTAAACAGATACGGAAGGTTGACCTCGGTATGCTTCTTTTGATGGAATGAATTGAATCAGAATGCAGCGGCCGTGGCATATTGTCACGGCCTTTTTATGCCCAAAAGCGGCAGCGATCGCCCCGAAATGCCATTCGGCCTGCTTCGGCAATCGCCCGGCTTCGGCAATCGCCCGGCTTCGGCATTTCATCCCTTTCAGACGGCGTTTATCCCACCTCTGCACGCCGGAATCTATACTCTCAGGTCTCCGTCCGTATCGTAACCGATTCAAGCTCAACAGAGCTGAAACAAGGGCTTTTAAAAAAGCCGGAACCGGGTTCAAAGAACCTGAAAATCATTACGAAACGGAGAAATAACATTGAACATCATTATCAGAAAAGAAACCAAAGAAGATTATTACAACACGGAACTTATGGTCATGCGGTCCTTCTTCAACATGTACGGGCCCGGATGCAATGAGCATCTGCTCGTGCATAAGTTAAGGGAAGCACCGGAGTACGTTCCGGACTGCAGTCTCATTGCGGAGCTTGACGGACGCATCGCCGGCTGCGTATTTACCTCGAAGGCAAATGTGACCGCCTCCAACGGCACATGCCGCGAAGTCGCCACCATCGGACCGGTGGCGGTCGAGCCGACGCTCTGTTACCGCGGCATCGGCACCAAACTGATGGAAGCGGTGATCCCGCTCATCAAGGATGCCGGATTCAAGGGCATTGTCATGTGCGGAGAGCCGGAATACTACCCGCGCTTCGGATTTGTCACATGCGATAAGTTTGACATTCACCACAACGCGTTCGGAAACTCGGATGCTTTCATGGCGCTACCGTTAAACGAAGGCTTTGAAGAGATTCACGGAACCTATGCGGAAGGTCCGGTTTTCGAGACCTGTGAGGATGAGGCGGAGATCGCGGAATTCAACCGTAACTTCCCGTACTGCAAGCCGATGAAACTTCCGCAGCAGCCGCTTCACAAGCTGCGCCTCGGACGGATTTCGGAGGCCGGCAGGAGCAGCTACAAGATTCAGTACTGGGGCGAGGAACTGCAGGCGAAACTCAAAGGAAACTTTTACAATGCAGACCCGGAAGAGTTGCCTGTGGTAGGAGATTATGTTATATTTATCTATAACCCTATCGGCGAATCTCTGATCCATACGGTATGTGAGCGGACGAGTTTTCTGAAGCGTATGGACCAGGCGAAGACGGGCGTGATGCAGTACATGGCGGCCAATACGGATTATGTCTTCATCGTGACATCGCTGAATGAAGATTACAGCTACAACCGTATTGCGCGGTACGCAAGCGTTGTTCTTGCGGGCGGTGCGACACCGGTTGCCGTTCTGACCAAATGCGACCTCTGCCCGAACGTCGGGCGGTACGTAACCGAGGTGGAGACCATTTCCGAGAAGATCCGCGTCCATGCGATCTCGGCGCTTTACGGGATCGGTCTTGACGAACTCGAGGAGTACTTTCAGCCGGGTACCACGGTCTGCTTTTTAGGGTCGTCCGGTGCCGGCAAGTCAACCCTTTTAAACTCGATCGCAGGAGAGGAAGTGATGAAGACTTCCGCCATCCGCGAGTCGGACGGAGAGGGACGCCACACGACGACGAGAAGGCAGCTGATCACCCTGAAAAACGGCGTTTCGATCATCGATACGCCCGGTATGCGCGAGATCGGAATGGCGTCGGTACAGGAAGGGCTGGACGACACATTTTCCGATATTCTGGAACTGGAAAGCAGGTGCAGGTTCGGCAACTGCAGGCATATGACGGAGCCCGGCTGCGCAATCAAAGCGGCACTCGCGGACGGGACGCTTTCCGAACAGCGGTATACGCTTTATAAGAATTTAAGCCGCGAGAATCAAAGCAATTACGCGCTCAAAAAGCAGATATCCAAGTGGCATAAACAGATGGAGAAGATGAGCCGCAGGGATTATGACTGAAGGCGCGATTGCATAGAAGGTAACAAATGTATATGGAGGAAATTGAATGACGGAATTAAAGAATTTTACGTGTGCGGGGTATGAGCGGAAGGATTACCGTTACCTGAAAGACATTGACGCAGAAGGCCTTATTATGCGCCACACGAAGAGCGGTGCGAGAATCGTGCTTCTTTCGAATGATGATCCGAACAAGATCTTCGGAATCGGGTTTCGCACAACACCGACGAACAGTACGGGTGTGCCGCATATTATGGAGCACTCGGTACTGTGCGGATCGGTAAAGTATCCCGTGAAGGAAGTGTTCTCCGAACTGGGCAAGGGATCGTTACGTACGTTTCTCAATGCATTTACCGGCTCCGACTGGACATGCTATCCGGTCGGAAGCTGCAACGACAAGGACTTTAAAAACCTTGTTGACGTGTACATGGATGTCGTCCTGCACCCGCTGATTGCGGAAAGGAAGGAAATCTTCCTGCAGGAAGGCTGGCGCTATGAACTGGAGAGCCCGGAAGCAGAGCTCGGTATTAACGGTGTCGTTTACAGTGAAATGAAGGGAGCCTATTCGTCTCCGGACAATTTCGCATACAGGGCATTGCTTCAGGCTATGTTCCCGGATACCACGTACGGCTCGGATTCAGGCGGTAATCCGGATGTGATCCCGGAGCTCAGTTATGAGGAGTTCTTAGAGTTCCACCGGACATACTATTCGCCGGCCAACAGTTACATCTTCCTTTACGGAAACGTCAATATGGGAGAGATGCTTTCCTATCTTGACTGCGAGTATCTGGCTGCATACGACATCATCCCGGTGGATTCCGAAGTGAAACTTCAGAAACCTCTCGGGTTCCGCCGGATCGGGAAAACGTATCCGATCGGCGCGGAGGAGGATGAAAAGGGCAGAACCTATCTCGAATACGCCGCCAGATTGTATGACGGGGTTGATGTGAAGAAAAGCACAGCATGGAATATCCTTTCCGCGCTGCTTTTCAACATGCCCGGGGCTCCGATTAAGAAGGCTATCATGGATGCGGGAATCGGAAGCGATGCTTCCGCCTTTATGAACCGCAGTCTGCGTCAGCCGTCATTTATGATCATGGCGAACGAGGCGGAACCGGAACAGGCAGAGCAGTTCCTCGCAATTATCCGTGATAAAGTTGCCGAAACAATCCGTAACGGTATCGATAAGAAGACGGTTGCGGCGCTTCTTAACCGCAATGAAATCAATTACCGTGTGAACAATTTCGGCGGAGAACTGCGCGGACTGGATTATCTGATGAGCGCGCTTTCCGTAATGCTTTACGATGAGAACAGGTCATTTGACCAGCTGAATCTCGGTGCGGTTTACGCAGAGCTTCGTAAGGAATTGGATAACGGATATTTTGAGCAGCTGCTGCAGGAGTTCCTCGATTCGGATCATACGGTACTTGTTACGGTGAAACCCGAAAAAGGACTCGGAGCGAAGAAGGAGCAGGAGCTTCGTGAGAAACTGGCCGCGAAAAAGGCGGCGATGAGTGAGCAGGAGATTGCCGCACTGGTGGAGGAAACCGCAGCACTGAAAGCATACCAGAGCCGGACGGAGACACCGGAGGAACTCGCATGCATTCCGGTCCTTTCAAGAGAGGATATCGGCAAGGAACCGCTTGCGTTAGATTATACGGTGGAAAAGGTTGCCGGCGACGTACCGCTGATCCATGTCGACAATGCTACCGGCGGAATAACCTATATTCAGGTAAGATTTGACGTGACCGACCTGCCGGAGGAGGAGCTTCCGTACCTTAAGCTGTATGCGAATGTGCTTAACGAGATGGATACCGAGAACTATACGTATCCGGAATTCCAAAATGAGATTAACAGTAACATGGGAAGCATGTATGAGTTTCCCGAAGCGACTTCCGTCAAAGGAGAAGAGGGAGAGATTAAAGGCTTCCTGACATCGGGCCTCAACTTTCCGGACGGCAACGCGAAGAAAGCCCTTGAACTCCTTTTCGAAGCACTGTGGCGCACGAAGTTTACGGATACCAAACGTCTTCTCCAGCTGATGTCGGAGAACGCCGTATATCTGCCGGATAATCTCATTTCAAACGGATCGAATACGGCCTCAACCATGGCACTGATGCAATTCAGTCCCCGCAGCAGGTTCGTTTATTATACGGACGGCGAAGGGTACTACGCATGCCTGCGTCAATGGATTGACAACTTCGAGGAGCAAAAGGATGAAATCATCCGTCATCTGGAGAATATCCGCAGACACATTCTTCGTAAGAACCGTCTTTCCTACGGTATTTCCGCAGACAGTAACGGTTACAAGCAGGCTCTGCCGGCGTTCGAGGCATTTGCCGAAGCGCTTTCGGAAATTCCTCAGGATGATCCGATAAATGAGACGGCGCGGCTTCCGCGTCTCGGCGGATATCATCTCCCGAAGAACAACGAGATGCTCACGCATCCCGGAGCGGTGCAGTATAACGCGGCAGCCGGAAGTTTCCGAAGGGCGGGATATGCTTACAGCGGTGCATTCAGAGTATTCCAGACAATTCTTAACTGGGATTATCTGTGGGCGAAGATCCGTATTCAGGGAGGAGCTTACGGCACGGATTTATGGTTTGACGAGAGAGCCGGAGATATTGCGTTTTCGACGTACCGTGATCCGAATCTGAAAGAATCCTATAAGACTTTCGAGGGAGCGGCGGAATTCGCGGAGCAGATTAATTTGAGCGAGCATGATCTCACGAGATTCATTATCGGAACGGTTGCCGACATGGATATGCCTTATACGCCTCCGAAGAGGATGTACACGGCGCTGAACCGGTTCTATACGGGTACAACGCTTGATGACGTGCAGCGCGAGCGTACGGAAGTGCTTTCCGTGACGAACGAACAGCTGCGGGCATTTGGCCCGATGATCCGGGACGTGCTCAAACAGAATTACCGTGCTTCGGTTGCTTCGGAGACCAAGGCGAAGGAGTGCGCGGATTTCTTTGATACGGTAAGACCTTTACGGAAATAGGGTGACGAGCCTCACGGCGCGTCTGACTTTACAAATACGGTGGAAAGCGGTATACTTTCCACCGTAGATTATTTTTCGGCAGGAAAGAAGGTACTGACATGGATAAGAAGATTAAAGTATACATTGACGGAAGCGAAGGAACGACGGGACTTCGGATCTTTGAGAGATTCGAGAACCGTGACGACATCGAGATCATAAAGATCAATCCCGAACTCCGGAAAGATCCTGCCGAGCGTGCCAAGATGATCAACAGTTCGGACATTACGTTCCTGTGTCTGCCGGATGCGGCTTCGATCGAGGCGGTGGGGCTCTGCACGAATCCCGACGTGACGATCATCGACGCGTCGACGGCACACCGGACCAACCCCGACTGGGCTTACGGCTTCCCGGAGCTTTCGAAGAAGCATCGTGAGGCAATCCGCACCGGAAAGCGTATCGCGGTTCCGGGCTGCTATGCGTCCGGCTTCATCGGAATCGGTTACCCGCTTGTAAAGGAAGGCATTCTGCCTGCCGATTATCCGGTTTCCGTATTCGCGGTTTCCGGCTACAGCGGCGGCGGAAAGAAGCTGATCGCGGCATATGAGGAAGAGGGGCGCGATAAGAAATTCGATTCGGCAAGAATGTATGCGTGGGGCCAGTCGCACAAGCATCTTCCGGAGATGAAGATCATCACCGGTCTTACCGCGGAGCCTTTGTTCTGCCCGATGACGACCAACTACGCGAGCGGAATGATCGTACAGGTGCCGCTTTTTACAAACCGTCTTCTGAAGAAGGTTACGCCCGAGGAACTTCGCGATTTCTTCGCGGAATACTATAAGGACGAGAAGTTCATTAAAGTGTTGCCGTTCGGAGCCGATGTCGAGGCGGGCGGAGCGCTGTTCTCCGATGCCTGCGCAGGCTGGGACGGAATGGAAATTATCGTAACCGGCAATCAGGACCGTATCGTTGTTGCCACGAGATTCGACAATCTCGGAAAAGGCGCTTCGGGTGCGGCCATCCAGTGCATGAACCTGATCATCGGCGCCGATGAAGCAAAAGGTCTTGTATTGTAAAATTTCTCTATACAGGAAGCGGAAAATGTGATATAGTTTCATGCGAGGCAAAGGGGTCTCATAAAAAGACTCCTTTGCCCTTTTTTATGTGTGAACAAAGGGTGACGCATTCGTGCTTTCCCTTTACAAATCCCCCGAAAAGCAGTATACTTTTCGCTGGAAATCTACACGATCGGAGACATCATTTTATGTGCGGAATCGTAGGATATGTAGGAGATAAACAGGCCGGTCCCATCCTGATGGAAGGCCTTGCAAAACTGGAATACCGCGGGTATGATTCGGCCGGCGTCGCGGTACGCGACGGCGAGAAAGAGGCGGAGGTTGTCAAGACGCTCGGACGTCTGCAGAACCTGATCGAGAAGACCGACGGCGGCAACGCGCTTGCCGGAACGTGCGGAATCGGTCACACGCGCTGGGCGACACACGGCGCACCGAGCAGACAGAACGCTCATCCGCATGTATCGGGCAACTGCACCGGTTCGGGCTCCGGCAAAGTCGAATCGCTCGTTGTCGGCGTTCATAACGGAATCATCGAAAACTACCAGGAACTCAAAGCCAAGATGGAGCGTCACGGGTACGTGTTTTACTCGCAGACCGACACCGAGGTATTGATCAAACTGGTTGATTACTATTACAAGAAATACAAGGTAGGTCCGATCGACGCACTCGCGAAGACGATCGTGCGTGTGCGCGGATCCTATGCGCTTGCGGTAATGTTCAAGGACATCCCGGGCAAGATCTTCGTTGCGAGAAAAGACTCCCCGATGATCATCGGAAAGAACGAGAAGGAGACGTTCCTCGCATCCGACGTTCCGGCGATCCTGAACCATACGCGTCAGGTTTACTATATCGGCAACCTGGAGATGGCGGAGCTTTCCGCAGGTCAGGTGACGTTTTATAACCTCGACGGCGATACCGTTGAGAAGGAAGCAACCACGATCGAGTGGGATGCCGAGGCAGCCGAAAAGGGCGGCTTTGAGCATTTCATGATGAAGGAAATCTACGAGCAGCCGAAGGTTACGCTCGACACGCTGCATAAGTATATCCGCGAAGAAGGAAATGCCCGTCGTGTGGACCTTTCCGAGGTCGGCATCACGGACGACGACATCCGGGCATTTTCCCAGATTTATATTGCGGCATGCGGTTCGGCTTGGCATGTCGGCATGCAGGCGCAGTATGTGATGGAGGAGCTGACGGACCTTCCGGTGCGCGTGGAACTTGCGTCGGAATTCCGTTACCGCAAGGCAAAGCTGACGCCCGGCTCGCTTGTCATCATCGTTTCCCAGTCCGGCGAGACGGCCGATTCGTTAGCGGCGCTTCGTATGGCAAAGGACAAGGGGCTTAAGACGATGGCAATCGTCAACGTGGTCGGCAGCTCGATCGCAAGAGAAGCGGATTACTGCATGTACACGCTTGCGGGTCCCGAGATTTCGGTTGCGACAACCAAGGCATACAGCTGCCAGCTGATCTGTTCGTACCTGCTCGCCGTACAGTTCGGCCACATCCGCGGCACGGTTTCGGACGAAGATTATAAGAAATATCTTACCGAGCTGCTTTCGATCCCCGCGAAGATGGAAGCGACGCTTTCGGATAAGGAGCGTATCCAGTGGTTCGCGTCGAAGTACGCGAACGCGCATGACATCTTCTTCATCGGCCGAGGCATCGACTACGCGATCTGTCTCGAGGGCTCCCTCAAGATGAAGGAGATCAGTTACATCCATTCCGAAGCGTATGCGGCTGGTGAGCTGAAGCACGGCACCATTTCCCTGATCGAAGACGGAACGCTCGTAATCGGCGTTCTGACACAGCAGGATCTCTACGAGAAGACGTTAAGCAACATGATGGAGTGCAAGAGCCGCGGCGCCTATTTGATGGGTCTTACGGCTTACGGCAAATACGACGTCGAGGACAACGTCAACTTCGCCGTTTACGTGCCCCGCACCGATGAGCATTTCATCGGCGTACTCGCGATCGTTCCGCTCCAGCTGCTCGGTTATTACCTGAGCGTTTCGAAGGGTCTTGACGTGGATAAGCCGAGAAATCTCGCAAAGAGCGTGACGGTCGAGTAGTTTGCCAAGCGCGGCGGAGTTGTGCCGTAATCGGCTGCGGGATACCACATCTTGCAGATTGTTCGGCAGAAAGACCGAATTTTGCGTAAAATAGTTCGCATTTTCAGTAAGTTATGCGATTGACAGAACTTCTTACGAACTCTAAAATGTAGGGGGCATCCCGCGCGGGTTCATACGCGCGGGCCCGTTTCCTGTGCCGCCGATAGTTTCTGCGGCGCGAGATACATTTTCCTGTAGTACTAAGGAGGTACTGTTATGAATTATTTTGATCTCACCGGACAGGTCGCGATAGTTACCGGATGTTCGACCGGTCTCGGAGTGCAGATGGCTCATGCGCTGGCCAACCAGGGCGCAAACATTGTATGTCTTGCCAGACGTAAGAATCTGGTGGACGAAGTGGCAGCGGAGATCTCCGCAAAGTATGGCGTAAAGGCCATCGGAATTTCCTGCGACATTACCGATACGAAGCGCGTTGAGGAATCGGTTGCGGAAGTTATGGAGAAATTCGGCCGCATTGATATCTTAGTTAACAATGCCGGAACCGGTGCGGTTGCACCCGCGGAAGCGATTACCGACGAGCAGTTCCAGAACGAGATGGACATTGACCTGTTCGGCTCTTTCAAGATGACGAGAGCGGTAGTAAACAAGGCCATGCTTCCCGCAGGCTACGGCAGAATCATAAACATCGCTTCGATGTACGGTATGGTCGGCAACAAGATCGCTCCGGCTTCCCCGTACCACGCGGCGAAGGGAGGTCTCGTAAATCTCACCAGAGCGCTTGCCTGCGAATGGGGTGAGAAGGGCATCACCGTAAACTCGATCTGCCCCGGTTATTTCGAGACGCCTTTGACCAAGGAAACGCTTGATTCCGAGTTCTTCCAGAACTATGCGAAGACCATGATCCCTATGGCCCGCTACGGAAAGGCAGGAGAGCTCGACACCGCAACGCTGTTCCTTGCGTCACCGCTCAGCACTTACGTAAACGGCGTGATCCTTCCGGTTGACGGAGGCTATACCGCTTTATAATTCAAAAACAAGACCGCAGGCGACCTTTACGGCAGTCTGCGGTCTTTTGATTTCCGGTCACGGGACAGCCCCCGGAAGGCGGTTCCCGCAGACCCGTTGAAAGAGGCCCGTGCGCTTGGGCTCTAAGAGGAGATGTGAAATATGAAGACCAAATGGATCATACTGATTTCGTCGATTGCCGCCGTTTTAATCGCGGCGGGCATCACGTGCTTCTTCCTGTACCGTGACGTGGACATTGAGATCACGATCGAGCGGGAGCAGCTGCATTACGGCTCGGAGGAGGATCTCGGAATCCGTGCGGTTGCGAAAGGACGTTTCAGCGGCAAGGTTTATAATCTTACGCCGCAGATCACCGGAGAAGTGCGCCGCGATTCCGTCGGAGAGTATGAATTAAGCGTCAGCGCGAAACAGTTCGGCGCCGAAAAGACCGAAAAGTTTATTGTGACGATAGTCGACCCCGACGCGCCTAAGATCGAACTGCAGACCGATCCGGAGTATTTTACGCTTCCCGGTTCGACCTATCAGGAGGAAGGCTTCCGCGCAATTGATGATTACGACGGAGACATCACGGACCGCGTGGAGCGTACGGCAACCGAAGAGAAGGTGATCTACTCGGTTTCGGATTCGTCCGGAAACCGCACCGAAGTAATAAGAAACATCGTATATTCCGATCCCGTTCCGCCGCAGATTACGCTGCTCGGAGACGAGGAGATCACGCAGGAGCGCCGGTATCCGTATGAAGATCCGGGCGCCACGGCAAGCGACAATTACGACGGAGACATCACGGACCGCATCGTTGTGGAAGGCGAAGTCGACACGACGACAATCGGCGATTACCAGCTGCATTATTCGGTAACCGATTCGTTCGGAAACATCGGGATCGCGAACCGCGTGATCCACATTATCGAGCGGAGCAAGCCGATCGGCGAGGAAGAGGAAGCAAAGGGCAAGGTCATCTATCTGACATTTGACGACGGCCCCGGCGCGTACACCCAGAAGCTGCTCGACGTCTTGGACAAATACAACGTCAAAGCCACATTTTTCGTCTGCAATAACGGTCTTGATTACCTGATCGCGGAAGAGGCGAAGCGCGGCCATACCGTCGCGGTGCACGGATGGACGCACGACTATAAGAAGCTTTACACGAGCGCGGAAGGATTCTACGAGAATTTCTATAAGATGCAGGACAAGATATACGAATTGACCGGCGTCCGCACGAATCTGCTCCGGTTCCCGGGCGGAAGCTCGAACGCCGTAAGCCGTCAGTACTGCAAGGGAATCATGACATTCTTAACCAAGGACGTAACCGAAAAAGGACTGTATTTCTTTGACTGGAACGTGCTCGCCGGCGATTCGGAAGCACAGCCGATCTCGACCGAGCAGGTGTACCGGAACGTGGTCAACGGAGTCTTGTATCTGAAGGGCAAGCCCGCCGTCGTTCTGCAGCACGACATCAAAGGATTCAGCGTAAACGCAGTGGAGGATATCATCAAGTGGGGACTGGCGAACGGATACACGTTCCTGCCGCTTGACGAAACGAGTTATGGAGCACACCAAAGGCTTAACAACTAAAGAACGCGTAAGGCTTTTATGCGAGCGTCTGAACGAGCACTACACGACCGATCTGACCTGCTACCTGCACCATGAGGATGCGTGGCAGCTGCTGATTGCGACGATTTTGAGCGCGCAGTGTACCGACGCCCGCGTGAACATCGTGACGAAGGATCTCTTTAAGCTTTATCCGACGCCCGAAGCGCTCGGAAACGCAAGGCTTAGCGACGTGGAGGAGTGCATCCGCTCAACCGGTTTCTATCACAACAAGGCGAAGAATATCATCGCCTGCTCAAAGGAGATCGCGGAGCGGTATCACGGAGTCGTTCCGTCGGATGTCGAGACGCTGACGACGCTTCCCGGTGTAGGCCGTAAGACGGCAAATGTGATTCGCGGGAACATCTTTCTTGAGCCGAGCATCGTCGTGGACACGCATGTGAAGAGAATCTCCAAAAAACTCGGGTTGACGAAATCGGAGGATCCGGTTCAGATAGAAAAGGACCTCATGAAATGCCTCCCGAAAGAACAGTGGATCCTTTGGAACATCCAGATCATCGCGCACGGGCGGAGCATATGCCCTGCGAGAAAGCCGCATTGTGAAGAATGCTTTCTGAACGATCTCTGCAAAGTAAGAAAATAAAACCGACACACAGAACAGAAGCGGGGCTGCCGATTGCAGCCCCGCTTCTTCATTTGGGGGGAAAGGGGATATGAGGAGATTCCGCACCTTGCGGCACGAAACGTTGTCAACTGAATTAGGGGTTCGACCGGTGCTGCATCTGCCCGGAACGGATTCCGGTCAATGCAGCAGCCGATAGGAGGGTGTCAATGGTTAATGCAGCCGGGCGAAAGCTGTCAATGCAGCCGATCGGGAACTGCTTCACGGATGTTACTTCCAGTCGATATATCCGTCGATCGGAAGCAGGTACATGTCATCGGTTACGCTCTTATAGCGGCTTCCGTTATAGTAGTCGAAAAAGTCGAGCGGAGCTTCGTAGATTTCGTTGGTCTCGGTATCGTAGATCCGTTCGTAGCCGAGCGTCGCGTCGCTCTGTTTCTGGGAGATGCGGTCGTAGGTCGACTGCCGGCTGTTCCATCCGGAAACTACGATGTCGCTCATCTGCGAGCAGATCGCCGCGATCTGGGCGCTCGCGCGTCCCTGAAATGCCTCTTCGTCATTGTAATTCCGGACGAAGGTCTGTGTGAAACGTATGCTTCCGAGGATGTGGTCAAGCACGCCGATCCAGTTCGTCAGCTCGCCCTCGGGAGCCGTTAGGTAAACGGACTGGTATACGTTCAGCAGCGTGATGTAGTAAAGCCATACCGGCATGATCGCGCAGTAGAAGACTCCTTCCATCTTCTTGCCGTTTCCGTCGGTAAACGTGGCACGGATCGTTTCCGCGCCGAGCGCGTCGGTACCGAGCGATTCGATCTTGTTCAGGTTGTTGATGAGCATGAACTTAAAGTTGTACGTGTTATTGGCCTGCATCGTCTGGCTGAACACTTTGTAAAACGCCTCGGTCGTGTTGGGCTCTACCGCCGGCATGTCGGAGAAGTACGAGTTCGGATAGATGGAATTATAGTAATTCCGGTCCTTTACGCTCGCGAAATATCCTTCGGTTTTCATGTTGAAGAAGAGCCGTACGGAAGGATCGTCGGGATTGTATATCTGGAAGGTATAATGGATGTAATCGGATGTTTCAAGTATGTTTACCACCCATCCCTCCGGGATTTCCGCGGTGAACAGGCCGTTGTCGTATTGGATGTAGGTGACTTTCGCGGCGGCTGACTGCCGGATCGTATACTGCTTTCCGGATGCAGTCGGCGTATTCTTCTTACCGAAGATGTCATCGTCGTCATCATCATCATCATCGTC
>JAFZUW010000019.1 GCA_017618195.1 Lachnospiraceae bacterium | reverse complement strand
GTCGGAGCGGTTCCGCCGTAGATCGAGGAGCAGCCCGTTGCGTTGGAAACTATCATTCTGTCGCCGAAAAGCTGAGTGATGAGTTTGACGTACGGAGTTTCGCCGCAGCCTTCGCATGCGCCGCTGAACTCGAAGAGAGGCTGCTGGAGCTGGCTGCCTTTTACGGTGTTCTTCGGAAGAAGGTCGTCTTTTACCGGAACCGTGATCGAGAAGTCGTTGTTTGCAGCTTCTTCGTCAACGATCTCGCCGAAGTGAACCATCTCGAGAGCTTTGTTCTTCGCGATGCAGATGTCTGCGCAGTTTCCGCAGCCGAGGCAGTCCATCGGGTAAACCTGCATTCTGAATTTGAGACCTTCGAGACCTTTGCCGATAGCTTTTACGGTCTTGAAAGTTTCAGGAGCGTCAGCCATTTCTTCTTCGGTAAGAAGGACAGGTCTGATCGCAGCGTGCGGGCAGACGAACGAGCATTTGTTGCACTGGATGCAGTTTTCCGGGATCCATTTCGGAAGTTTTATAGCTACGCCGCGTTTTTCGAATTTCGTCGTGCCGGTCGGGAACGATCCGTCGGGGCCGGGAAGTTCGCCGTGAACGTCGTTAGCGAATCTGCTGACAGGAAGGTCGTCGCCGTTCTGACGTGCGATCGGGTTGATGATTTCTTCGACCATATACTGCTCAAGGTCGCTGCTGTATGCTTCGTGAACTTTGTGGATGTCGATAGCGACTTCTTTGGAGTTGAGCCAATCTTCTTTTTTGTATTTGAGTTCCTTGATTTCCGTGCCGGCAGCGTCAACAGCAGCGTTGTTCATGTCAACGATGTTCTGACCTTTCTTGCCGTATGACTTCTGGTTTGCGTTCTTGAGACTTGCAACTGCCTGCTCGAAAGGAATAACTTCGGAAAGTTTGAAGAATGCGGTGAGCATGATCATGTTGATCCTCTTGCCGAGTCCGAGACCTTCGGCGATCTTGACTGCGTCGATTATGAAAACTCTGCCGTTCTTCTTTGCAATGTCTTTCTTGAGTGCGGCAGGAAGGTTTTCTTCGGTCTCTTTTTCGTTCCAGTTGGTGTTGAGAACGAAGATACCGCCGTCTTTCAGGTTCTTGCTGAGGTCGTACATGTTTACGTAAGCCTGATTGTGGCATGCGATGTAGTCAGCAGTCGTGATGAGGTACGGAGATTTGATCTTCTCGTGGCCGAATCTCAGGTGGCTGACTGTGAGACCGCCCGATTTCTTCGAGTCATAAGAGAAGTAGCCCTGTGCGTACTGTTTTGTTTCGTCGCCGATGATTTTGATTGCGTTCTTGGAAGCGCCGACCGTACCGTCAGAACCGAGGCCGTAAAGCATGCACTGAACGGTTCCCTTCGGAACTGTGTCGAGGATTCCGTATTTGAGCGATCTGTAGGTTACATCGTCTTCGATACCGACTGTGAAGTGGTTCTTCGGCTCTCTCGATTTGAGGTTGTCGAAAACAGCCTTGACCATGCCGGGCGTGAATTCTTTCGAGGAAAGGCCGTAGATGCCGCCGACGACTTTGATCGTTTCTCTCTTGTTGTAGAGAACGGTGGAAACGTCTTTGTAAAGCGGTTCGCCTTCGCTGCCGGGCTCTTTCGTTCTGTCAAGAACTGCTATTGCTTTAACAGATGCCGGGATAGCTCTCATCAAATGTTCTGCGCTGAACGGTCTGAAAAGGCGTACTTTTACGAGACCGACTTTTTCGCCCTGTTTGAGCAGGAAGTCGATCGTCTCTTCGATCGTGTCGCATGCGCTGCCCATAGCGATGATGACTCTTTCAGCTTCCGGATCGCCGTAGTAGTCGAAAAGGTGGTAGCTTCTGCCGGTGAGTTTGGAAACAGCGTCAAAAGCTTCCTGAACGATCATCGGAGCGTTGTCGTAGTAGCTGTTGCTTGCTTCTCTTGCCTGGAAGAAGATGTCGGGGTTCTGAGCCGAACCTTTGAGCACCGGTCTT
>JAFZUW010000018.1 GCA_017618195.1 Lachnospiraceae bacterium | reverse complement strand
TATCCTGCCGTTTCATCGGGGATCAGGACGGGAGTCATAACGAGCTTCGCATGATAGGTCTTATGGACAAAGCCCTCGTCCCATTCCCAGACTTCCCACATCAGTTCAGGTTCTTCGTCGTCCGTGCTTTCCTCATATGTATAGTCAGCCGGAGGATCGAGCGTTGCATCAGCGTCCTCGCATTCCCGGTCGGGGAGCGCGGACACAGGAGCGGTCACGGAATCGTCGTTGTTCGTGAGATCGGTTTCCTCCACGCCTGCAGGAGCGGTCACATGGAAATCGAAAGTCACGGAGGAGGTTTCCGGGATCGTGACATCAAACCACGTCAGATTATTCCCGTTCGCCGGGATAATCACATCGTTCGTCTGCGTATCGAAGACGGAACCGTCCGCTTTCTTCGCCGTCATGGTGACGGCAGCCGGCTTGTCAGGCGTCAGGTCTATGTCGCCATCGTTATGAACCTTTGCCGAGATCATGATCTCCGATCCCTTATACAGCGTCCCGTTCAGGATACCGTCCACCGTCAGATCGGTTCTCTGCTTATGCAGATAGATCGTCACCGTCGCGCTGACGGACGTTTCGCTGATCGCAGTGGAAGCGGAACCGGAACCATACCCTTCCAGCACTGCGGTGAAGGTGTAGGTACGGAACGGGAGTCCCGTGAATACTGTCTTCCCCCCTGCGTCGGTCGTGCCGCTCACCGTTCCTCCGGACACGGACACGCCGGAAAGCAACGTGTTATCGTCCGCGTCCCGCACATAAACGGTAATGTCGCCGGAAGTCGGAACGGGCGTCAGGTAAATCGTCACCGTCGCCGTGGTAGAAGTCTGGGAGATCGTCCCGGACCCGGTATTGCTGTAGTAGCCGGATTTGGACGCCGTGAAGGAATACGAACCGAAGGACAGATCGGAGAAGGTGGTTTTTCCGTCCGAACCCGTTGTTCTGCTGTAGCCGCTGCCCGCCACAGACGCGGAACCGATGGGACTGCCGGTATCCCGGTCAAGCACCCGGACGGTAATGTCGCCGGAAGTCGGAAGAGGCGTCAAGTAGATTGTCACGGTGTCCGTTGTGGAACCGGAAGAAATCCCCCCGGAGCCGGAGTTGTCGTAATACCCCGCTTTGGAAGCGGTGAAGACATACGAACCGAAGGGCAGATCGGTAAAGGTCGTTCTGCCGTCCGTCCCCGTTGTCCTTGTCCTTCCCGAGCCAGAAACGGATGCTGACCGGATGGGGTTGCCGGTATTCCGGTCACGGACAATCACCGTAATGTCCCCGGTTGAAGGAAGCGGATCGAGGTAAATCGTGATCGTAGCGGAAGTGGAAGACGCGCTGATCGTCGCGGATGCCGAGCCTGAACTGTATCCCGTCTTGGAAGCCGAGAAGGAATAGGTTCCGAAGGATAATCCGCTGAAGGATACCCGTCCCGAGAAATCCGTAGTCCCGGAATGCCCTGCGCCACTGACAGAAGCGCCGGAAATCGTTTCCCGGTTCGAGGAATCGCGGACGATGACCGTCACGGAACCGGAAGACTTATACAGCCGGAGTGTCACCGTCTTATTCGGGGACGAAGACGAGATCGTCACGCTCTCGCTTGCAGAGGAATATCCGCTTGCCGACGCGGAAGCCGTATGCGTACCGAAGGAAACGCCCGTAAAGGACGCGGGGTTCCCGGAACCGGTCGTGCCGTCGAGCTTCACCGTGGCATAGGAGATCAGTTCTTCCGTGTCCCCGTCAATCGCCCGAACCGTAATGCTGCCGGAAGTCGGCGTAGTGACCTTTTCGTGACAGTAGAATGTCACCGTCAACGGCTTCGAGCTCTTCGTATAGCTCTGGGAATACGTCTGGGACGTGCTGGAACCGTTCCGGTCACCGGAATAGGTCAGGTAGTCATACACATACGATCCGCTCCCGGAGTAGTCGGTATAGGAAATCGACACCACCGCGGAGGAAGAAGTCGTAACCTGTCCGGTTACATGGAAGTTGGTTGTCCGGTACAATTCCTGTCCGTTGGTCGTATTGATCCAGATTGCCGTGCAGTCAGGATTGACCGGCGTATCTCCGCCGCCTCCGATGGGATTCGCGGTAAAGGTCAGGCTGGACTTTGCTGCCTGCCGGATCGCCTCTTTGGTACTCGGATGCCAATCCCATGAGGATAAACAGGTATTGATTTCGGAATCGGAATTGCCGTCGAAATAGCCGTGGACGATGATCTGATGGTTCCATGTCAGTTCTGCCGGGGAGTACACGCAAATGACGCGCGTATAGTTGATCGTATAGATGTTCCCATCGGATTTCCCGATCAGGCTGAGAAGCGTCGCCACCTGTGAATCGGACAGATTCGTCTGCCCGTCATAGGAGTTCGGCAAATCCATCTCGTAGGAAAGCGTTTTGTTCACGCCCGGGCCGGTGATGGAGCGGATCGTAGCGCTCTGATATGTGTTCCACATATAGTAGCTCGTAGCGTGCCGAACATACTTGAAGTTTACGGTAAAGGCGGCTTTCACCCCCGCAGCCGTATATGCCACGAAAGCGGTACTCGTAAAGTCCGCTTCTTTGCTCGCCGTTATGGTGACGCTGGAACTGGTCGTCGAATACGTTTTCCCGTTCATGGTGTATTCGATCTTCGTGACCTTCGTCCCGGTCGCTTTTGCAGTCACCGTATAGCTTGCCGGTACGTTTTCCGACGTGATCTCGCCGCCCGCGGAACCGAGAGTGCCGCTCGGACCGGTTGCGGAAAGGCTTACCGTCGCGGTCGTGGGCGTTGTGGATCCGCCTCCGCCCGATCCGCCGCCAGAACCGCTTCCTCCCCCGGAGCCTGATCCGCCGCCTGAACCACCTCCGCCACCGGAGGAGCCACTTTTCTTATACCCGCAGTCGGAACAGGAATTGCCGCTGAAGCTGTGCGATCCGGTTTCCGTTTTCTCCGCGCCGCAGGAACAGGAAACCGACCGCTTATGCTGGCTGTCGGACACCGAGTACCAAGAACCGTAGCTCCAAGAATGTGACTCCGTTTTCGTGTTATAGTCGATCCCACAGTCGTTACAATGTTGGAAGGTTTTATGCTGGGTGGAAGACGTGTTTTCGTATCGGCGGGTATTATTGCTGTGAGAGCAGGATTTGGTATATCCGCACAGCGTACAGGTATTGCCCGAAAACGTGTGATTTTCCCACCCGCTGTAACCCCAGCCGGACAAAAGCTCCCCGCATGAATTACACCGGCTGTCATAGCTGTGCTGGTTGCTGTTCTCGTACTTGCAGACTTTGGTTGTTGAGCTGTGGGTACACGCTTTCTTCTCTTTATGACCGCAGACGCAAACGCCGTTCGAGTAGGAATGGTTTTCCCATCCGCTGTACCCCCAGCCTTCTTTCACTTCGCCGCATTTGGTACACTTGCTTTTATAACTGTGCATGTTCTCGTTCTCAACCACATAGGTTTTTCCCCAGTTATGCGAGCAGGCAGCGTGGGCAGGTATCGGCAGAAGGGTTGTCACCATCACGATAACAAGGAAAAGAGACAGCAGTCTTGAAAGTCTTCTCATTGGGCCTCCTTTCAGTCAAGCCCCCACAGGCCGAGCATATATAAATCCTTTGCCTGTTCGGTATAGAACTCCTTTTCTTCGGGCGTCAGTGTCCGGGGAATCTCCGGGTTTTCGTAGCCCTCCGCGCTGATGTTCATCACCATGCGGGTGCAGTTGTTCATGACGTAGATCTCCACCTCCCGGTTGTCCTGGTAGTAGCTGCCGAAAGTCCCGGAGCGGGGCGGAAGCATAGAGTACAGGAAATAGTGGTCTGAGTCTTCCTCGTAAAAGGTCTGCCACAGTTCCCCCTTCACGGATTTCAGAAGCAGATCATACACCTCACCGCTTGCCGTGGGATAGGGGATGTACAGAAGATCCCGAATCTGCGCAAGGGTTTCCGGCTCAAACGTCCGGGCGACGATGGAGCAGTCAAAAGCCTGATTCTCAAGGTTGGACTTATCCCGCGGACGTTCCACCCACCATGCGTCGTAATTCTCCGGGTCGGAGGCAGCTTCGAGGGATTCATACCGGTCTCGCGGTACGAGGTAGTCGTTTTCCGAGGTACTGTACTGCAAATACAGCCCGGACTGCGCCATACGGTCAAAGACGCTCTTTTCCGTGCCGTCATAGTTCCGGCGATTCACAAGCACCGTCCGGTTTTCCGGAACCCAATCCACCGTACAGCCGAGAGTCTCGGCGATCACCCGCAGGGGAACCATCGTCCGGTCATTCATCAGGATGGTGGAAGTATCGAGCTGTACCCGCCTCCCGTCGATGTCCGCCTGATCGGTGCCGATATACATGACGATCCGTCCGCCGTCGATGACCGCGCTGTGTTCCTCTGCGTCATAATCCACGGTATATCCGAGGTTTTCCGCCACGAACCGTACCGGGACAAGCGTCCTGTCATCCTGTATCACGGGGGCCTGATCAGGAAAAACGACTTCTTTCCCCTCTACCTTTACGGTGATACCAGCGTTCTCCGCGTCTGCCGCAACTGCCGCGCAAAAAACCGCAGCAGCAGAGGCAAGCATCACTGCGGCGAGGATCAGCCCCGCCGCCTTTTTCAGTCTCTTCATATTTTTCCTCCCATATGACTTACAGTTTTCTTTGGGGATAACGACCGCTCACAGGACTGTCTCCTTCTGTCGCTTCTGTTTTTTAGCATATGGCGCTAACACATCGTGTTGTTTGATCTTTTCAAGTATCGAAGGCTTTTTCTCCCCTGCGATTCTTTCTCGGTCTATAGTTTTCCTCACCTGATTGACAAGAAGATCGATCAGTCCCGGATTAACCCGATCAACAACAAAATAGAGGTTTCTGTTTTCTCCCTTTACAGATGTATCTTCCGCAACTGGTATCGTCGCGGCCCACCTCTTACTGGTTTCTGTAATTCTTCCATCATATGCTTTACACTGAACTGTGTTGGCCAGAACATAGGTGAACCGCTCCATCCCGAACTTTTGTCCAACTTGGGCAATGGTTGCCTTGGAATCGAGACAGTAGTCATGGTAGTTATCTCCGACGGCTTTTTCGATGGCCTCCGCACACGCCAGATTAGCATTGAAAGATTCGTAATAGGAAAACGCCTCTCCATGCTGAACCGCATACTCCGCTGAGTGCCGATACATCGGGGTATTCTCAATCTGAACATCAGACTTTTCCATCGTTTCCTTTATATTGCCTCGGTTTATGGCATCCTGTTCAGACATACCCTCCTGCTCGTAATCCTCATAGTCCATCAGCCAGTCATGATCTATCTCGTGGTCAACCAGTTCCGGCATCTCAAGGACGTTGTTATCGGTTTGTGACACCCAAATATCAGCAAGAGCTTCCAGCGGATTCTGAATCTTCAGCAACTCCGTTGCCGCGTCATAACTGACACAGTATTTGTAATTCTCGGCTATGATTTTTACAGCCGCAACCCATTCTGCGTCCGCCAGAATGTCAGGAACAGAGCTTTCACGCAGCCAACGCTGTTCAAGCGCCGCATAGTTCTCTTTGATCCTCTCGCCGAGCTTATTCATGAGCTCCTCATGATCCATCAACGATATCCTCCTTCCTGATATTTCTCACCGTCCGTATTTTGCGTTATGGCTGCCCGAAACCTGCACCGAATTGATTGCAGCCGGGACATTGTTCCCGAAAAGCCGGACGTAGAAGGTCACATCGCACGTACACACATACGATAACTTCTTCCCGTCTACGGAAAAGTCCAGCGTGATGTTTTCGATCTTGTAGTGATCGTTGTCGATCTCCACCGCGCTCTTCACATCGTTCCGGTATTTCTCTTCGAGTTCATGCCGGTACTCCGTCGATCCGGTCAGTCGGGCGACATATTCGTCGAAGTTGCTTTCACGGAGCGCGGTATAGGTGTCCTCCGAAATCGTGATCGCCAGATTGCTCAATCCCTTGTTCATGGCGTTTCTCACCACGGAGGTCCGAAGCTGGACATACCCGATATAGATGGCGAACGAGAGAATCAGGGAAAATACGACGATCAGCAACGCCGCGGGGATCGGAACGCTTCCGTTCTGATCTTCCAGCACTTTTCTGAATTCCAGTCTCATTTCCAGAACTCCTCCGATACCCCGCTTCCCGAAGAGACAAGATGAACCGGGAACAGGGGCATGTCCCCGAAGCCGCCGAGAGAGGAATCCGCCGTTACAGTTACGGTAAAGACCGTCCCGTATTGTATCTTCCTGCCGGTCAGATAGGTTGTCGAGACAGTGTATTCCGGGCTTGATACAGAGCCGATATTCCCGCATATTGCGTTGAACAGGGCGTCCGTGTCCCCGTTGACCTCCCCGGCAAGCTGAATCTGCCGTGTCAGCTGATCCGCGCAGGTGTCAAGCTGCTGCTTCGCGTGGATAACGGCGAAAAGGTTAATCGTAAAGCTGATGAAAACCACGGCGATCAAGATGAACACCGCCGTGCTGACGTAAGACCCTTCGCCTTTCTTGGATTTCAGTATTTTCATCATAGGCTTAATATCCCCTGCATGGATTCCACGATCTGAAGGATGATGACGACCATGTACATGGCAAGGAAACAGTACAGCAGAACCATCGAGAGCCGCCGCACCTTCCCCGGCACCTTCAACGCCTCTGCTTTCAGAAGCTGACGCTGATAATCCGAGAATTTCAGGGTAAGGTTGCTCCAATAGGCATCTGTATCGTCTCCGCGCAAAACGCCGATCAGCCCGCGTGTCACATCGGACAGCATGGAGGAACCGACGCGGGATTCCAGACGGGTAAGCGCAGCTTCATAGTTGCCCGAGCGCATATCCGCCGCCGTAATCTCCAGCTCAGACGCCATCGCGTCCCCTGCATTCTCCTTGTAGGAGTCAATGATCGCCAGAACATCCCTGTTATGCTTCAAAGTCTTGTCGATATGAGCGACAAAGCGGGGCAGCTCGAATTCGATTGCCCTTCTTTTCTCCCGGATCTTTTCAGCCACGCCGCGGGCGTTATAGAAGTACAGGTACACCGCCGCGCCGACAAGAACAGCAGACATAACCGGCATAAGGAAGAATACCGGTATCGCCAACACTCCCACCAGAAGAGACTGGACAAGCGCGTTTGCGATGTGCATCTCCGGCGTCAGGGGAATCCCGGCAGAGCGGAGATCGGAGACAAGCTGCGCTTTCCGGTATTCGTTCATGCGGAGCTTTCCGGCGATCCAGACTGCCAGCCCTTTCAGCCAGATGTCCACCCGCGAAGTCTTTTCCTTCTGCCTCCGCGCCAGACGGTCCATCGCAATGGATGTACGGAGATAGGGAATCCGGAAGGTATCGGCTGCTATGAAGAACACGCCGAGGGCAATAATGAAAGCAATGACATACTGCATCGGAATCCCCCCCTTACCGCTTGTATTCCACGGGTTTCGTGTACTTCATCATCAGGACGGAGGTCACGACGATGACTGCGCTGACCAGAGCGAGCGTAACCTTACCGGGAATGGTATAGATGAGGGAACGGAACCAGTCCCGGTTCAGCATATACATAAGCGGGATGTTCCCGATCACCATCAGCACCATTGTCCAGTATTCGTTCCTCACCGCTCCCAGCATGGTTGTCAGCTCGTTGTTGACAATCCGGACGTCCGTCAGCTTCCCTACGATGGGCAACAGCGTGTCTTTCAGCACTCTGTCGTCCTGACAGCCGATCAGGGCTTCGCACCATTCCCGGAAAATCTCGTTGTCGACCTTTTCCCGCATATTCCTGAGAGCGCGTTTTGTGTCAGAGGAAACATACAGGGCATCGGACACAAAAGCCGTAAAAACGTCGGTAATCGGCGGTTTCAGGTAAGTCAGATTCTCCTGGACGGCGTTCACAATATCGTCCGTGCGGATGTACGAGGTAGTAATGATGGAAAGCGCCGTTTCCAGCTCTTCCCGCACCTGCTTGTCGTAATCCCCGATGGACTTCCTTGCGGCAAGGAAAGGAACCGCCGCGAATACCACCGCCGCAACCGGGATCAGGAAGTAGTTCCCGAGCATGACACAAACGATACAGCCTGCCACCAGCATCAGGACGGAGGCCGCGCAGACCAGCGAGAACGATTTTGCTTTCCCCGTCGCGTTCAGCGCATCCCGGATGTGCAGAATCTCCTGCGTGAGCTTGCGGCTTTTCTTCCTTCCCTGTGCCAGAAGGACCTTTTCGCGGAGTGTCTTCTTGGGGGAAAGCATCCGCATCACGTCGTTCGTAACGTCATCCGGCGTCAGTCCGAAAACCAGAATGATTCCTGCTGCCAGAAGGAGGAAAACCACCAGAGAAATCTAGATCATATGCTCCCCTCCTTCATATACCGGTTTAGCTCTCCCTGGGGAACGCCATACTGGATCAGGCGACGGCGCAGGCTGTCCGACATGATGCTCGGCTTGCCGAACACGCCGTCGATCTGATATTCCCCGTCTACCACGTCATTTTTCGTGATGTGGTAAGCGTACAGACTCCGGTATTCCCGCTCTCCGCCCGGTGTGATGACGCACTCGCTGATATCCATGATTTTCCGCGCGTTGTTTTCGAGCTTGTGCGTATAGACAACCAGCGGGAAGGCTTGTCCGGCTTGGGTCAGAGAGGTGTTGAAATCTATCGGGAACCGTTTCTGGCAGAGTAAGGCGATTCGCATGTGCGCCGCCGCTCCCGGCCCTGCATGAACCGTAGATACGACGGTATGCCCGGTAAGACTTGCTTCCACCGCAGAGTAGCACTCGGTGTCCCGCATCTCTCCGACGCACACAATGTCCGGGTTGAAACGTAAGGAAGCGACCACAAGGTCTTCCTGCGTAATGTCATACGCCGGGTTATCGGACGGTCTTGAAAGGGTATGTACCACGTTGTTCGTGACGTTCCCGTCCTTATCCCTTCTGACAAGAGATAACTCCCGCGAGCCGGATTCTATGGTAAAAACCCGTTTCCCGTCCGGGATGGAACCCATAATCGCGTTCAGAAGCGTC
>JAFZUW010000017.1 GCA_017618195.1 Lachnospiraceae bacterium | reverse complement strand
GATGACCGCCTTGAGCTGGGCGGAGATCCCGAAATAATACATCGGCGTGGCGAAGGCCACGCAGTCCGCCTCGACGATGTGCTTGCGGACAAACTCGAAATCGTCCTTGAACACACACGGTCCATCCATCCCGCAGGAATTGCAGGCGATGCACGGATGCACCTTTTTGAACGCGGCATCGAAACGCTCCACCGTATGACCGGCTTCTTTCGCTCCCTTGATGAAAGAATCCGCCAGGGTTGCGGAATTTCCGTTCTTGCGCGGACTGCCGGTAAGCACCAGTATTTTCATCTTCTTCCTCTTCTCTCCTGTATCCGATGCGGCAAGTGCTGAAACTCCCGTCGCTCCGATGACCGCAGCCCCGGCAGTCATCACCGCCATACTGCGGATGAATTCACGTCGATCCATCATAGTCTCCCGGTTTCTTTTCAGCAGGATTTGCCAGCTTCATATGCTTCGCGAAAGACCGGAAGATTGCGGACTTCGCCCTTTTCATACGCGCCCGTGCCGTAGAGGACGCCGCGCTCGACGGAACCTTCCATGCAGTCGCGCATGAAGCCGCGCAAGCCTTCCAGCGTGGCCGACATCATATCCTTGTTCGTATCAGCGGCGGTGATGATGTGCCAGAACTCCGTGCCCTTGAAGCGGCCGAAGTCCGCCCAGCGGGAAACAGTCCGGTCGATCAGCGTCTTGAGCTGGGCGTCCATCGAATAGAAATAGACCGGCGTCGCCAGCACGATCACATCGGCGGAGAGCATCTTCTCCACCAGTTCGTTGGCATCATCGTTCTGGACGCAGCGGTTCAGTTTCTGACAGGCGTAACAGCCGGTGCAGTAACCGATCTTCTTTTCGGCAAGACGGATCTTCTCCACCTCGTGTCCGGCTTCGGCCGCGCCCCGTGCGAACTCGTCGCAGAGCAGATCGGAATTGCCTCCCTTGCGGGGAGATGCGGAAATAATGAGAACTTTTTTCATGTCAGTGCCTCGTCATATACTCACTTTATTTGACTTTGCCGAGAGTTTTCAACCATTCCGCAACAGCTTTTTCCGTGGCGGCGGCATCGCGTTGGGCGGTCGCGCCGCGCAGACCCAGACCGTTCTGTTCGACTTTCGCTTTCGGAAACGCCTCCGCGAGTTTGCGGGCGGTCGAGCCGAGACCGGACCCCTCATGGGTGCAGAAGGGAATGATCGTCTTGCCGTCGATCTTCACTTTTTCCAGGAAGGAATAGACCACCATCGGCGCTTCACCCCACCAGTTCGGATAACCGAGGTAAATCACCTGATATTGAGAGAGGTCGGGCAGTTGCCCGGCGATGTCCGGGCGGGCGCGATCCCGCTGTTCCTTTTTCGCCACATCCACACAGGCGCGATAATTGGCGGGATACGGTTTTGCCTCCTTGATCTCATAAAGTGCCGATCCGGTCTTTGCGGCGATCACCTTGGCGACCTTTGCGGTGTTGCCCTCGGTGATGTTGCCCACCGCATAGTTTTCCCCGGTGTGGGAGAAATACACGACGATGGATTTTTCTGCGGCGGAAACTCCGGTCAGTGCGGCTGCTGCAAGCATGGTGACGATTCCTTTTTTCATGTTCATGGTTTAAATCCTTTCTTCGATTATCTGACAAAATCAGTGAAGACTTCCTCTGTCATTTATTGTTTTCAGCTTTTACGGCTTCAAATTTCACCGTGACTTCCCGATCCCCCACCGCTTCTTTCAGGTCCTTCACATCCGTGATCTTTCCGATCCGGGTGTAGCTGTATGAGGTCGGGAACGATTCGTAAAACAGCACCAGCGTGGATTTGCCGTAAAGCATCAGCTCTCCGCTCCGGATTTTTCCGGGACACGAGGACTCGGCGGGGAGTTTTTCGGACAGGCCGATATACTTCTCGTTTCCGTTCAGTTCATTCATCCGCAACGAGAGCGGCAGTCTTTTCACGAACTCGGCTGCCGCAGGAGTATTCTCCAATGCTGCAGAGAACGTTTTGTCCCCGATGGTGATTCTGATTTCAGGCATGGTTTTCTCCGAAGACGTGGAGTTCTCGCATTTCGCACCGGAGGCCAGCAGGAATGCCGCGATTCCGGCGAGGATGAGGCAAAGAGCTCTGTTCATTTTGCGAAAACTCCACTTCATGGGATGTTATTTCACTCCGAGATATTTCCGGAAGAACCCGTCGATCCGGTCGAAGGGGATGACCTTCATGTTGTCGTAAAGGTCGCAGTGGACCGCGCCGGGAACGATTACGAGTTCCTTGTTGTCGCCTTTCAGCATCTTGAACGCCGTTTCCCCGAAGTAGCGGCTGTGCGCCTTTTCGCCGTGGACGACCATGACCGCGCTTTCGATCTCACCGGCATAGGCCAGCAGTTTCGCATTCAGGAACGAGAGTGCGGAAGTCTTGTTCCAGCCCCGGTTGGAGTTGAGCGAGCGGGGATAATAGCCGCGTTTCGTCTTGTAGTGATCGTAATACTCCTTGACGAACTGCGGGGCTTCGGCGGGAAGCGGATCGACCACGCCGCCCGCAAGTTCGTAATATCCTGTGGCATAATCTTTCGTGCGCTGTTCGTTCAGCGCCCTGCGGAGCTTTTGCCGGGCCTGCGGATTGTCGTCCGCATCGTTGTAGCCGTTGGCGGTAACTCTTGTCATGTCATACATCGTGACGGCAACGGTCGCCTTGATCCGGGTGTCGATGGCGGCGGCGTTGATCGCCATGCCGCCCCAGCCGCAGATGCCGAGAATGCCGATGCGTTCCGGATCGACGTCCGGCCGGTTGCTCAGATAGTCCACCGCCGCCTGGAAATCCTCGGTGTTGATGTCCGGTGACGCCACATAGCGGGGCGTGCCGCCCGATTCTCCCGTGAAGGAGGGATCGAAGGCGATGGTGAGGAAGCCGCGCTCCGCCAAGGTCTGGGCGTAGATCCCGCTGGACTGTTCCTTGACCGCGCCGAACGGACCGCTCACCGCGATGGCGGGGAGTTTGCCGGAAGCATTCTTCGGCTTGTAGAGGTCGGCGGCCAGCGTGATGCCGAACCGGTTATGGAATGTTACCTTGCAATGGTCCACCTTTTCGCTCTTCGGGAAAATCTTGTCCCACGCTTCGGTCAGCTGCAATTTTTCATCCCGCACTCCGGGATTCTTCATGTCGGTCATTTTGCCGGTCTCCTTTCCATAGGTTGTGATCGCGATTCCTGACAGCAGGGCCAGGCTGATGATCCTTCCGATCTTTTTCATTTCACGTTGTCCTTTCTTTGAGGGGTTGTTTGCGTCTGGGTCATAATATAAGTGCAGGCTCGTGAAATAGCAAATACTTTGTTTTTATATGATGATATGCTTGAAAAGCATTACCGGAAGCAGTATATTATTCCATTGTGCAGGAAAGGAGACAGGATGGAACTCAGGGTGTTGAAATACTTTTTGGGCGTGGCGCGAACCGGCAGCATCACGGCGGCGGCGCACAGCATGCATGTCACGCAGCCGACCTTGTCCCGGCAGCTTCAGGACCTGGAATACGAGCTCGGACGGAAACTCTTTGTGCGCGGAAGTCACCATGTCACGCTCACGCGGGACGGGATGCTGCTCCGTCAGCGGGCGGAAGAGATCATGGAGATCGTCGACCAGACGGAATCCGAATTTTATGCCAACTCCCGCTCCGTTTCCGGAGACATCTACATCGGGTGCGGGGAAAGCGAGGCGGTGTCGCTGCTGGCGGAAATCATCAGCACGTTCCGTTCCGACCATCCGCAGGTCCGGTTTCACCTGCACAGCGGCAACGCCGAGGATGTCATGGAGCGTCTCGACCGGGGAACTCTGGATTTCGGCATCCTGATCCAGCCGGTGGATATTTCCCGCTACGACAGCCTCCCGCTGCCGGTCAAGGATACCTGGGGACTGATCCTGCGGAAAGACCATCCGCTGGCGAAGAAAAAATCGATCCGCCCGGCAGACCTCGCCGATCTTCCGCTTTTGCTGTCGAAGCAGATCCTCCGCAATGAGAAACTGACCGGTCCCATCGGCGAATGGTTCGGCGAATGGTGCGATTCCGTCAAGGTCGCAGGGACTTACAACTTGATTTTCAACGCGGCGCTGCTGGTCCGCGAGGGAGTCGGCTGTGCGCTCGGTCTGGACAAACTCATCAACCGGACCAGTCAAAGCGACTTGTGTTTCCGTCCGCTGAATCCGAAACTGGAAGTCGGACTGGACATCGTCTGGAAGAAGAGCCGCATCTTTTCCGAAGCGGCGGAGAAATTCCTGGACCGCCTGCGGGAGAAACTTACTCTGCAGGAACCGTGAACACGGGGAAGATCGGGCAGCCCATTTAAAACGCAAACCGCGACCGGATTCCGGCCACCGCCTGCGACCCGGAGGTCGGCTGCCGGTCGCAATGCAGCAAAGGTATCATGGTGGCAAGCAAAGGTATCATGGAAACCACGAAACACCCCAAGCTACGGTCCAAACACCCCAAGCTTTCGCCGTGAATCGCTGACTCGGTTCAAGCAAGATAAAACGTGCGCCCATATGCATAAAGTCGTTGCTAAAACGTGATTGTTTCGGAGAAAAGTCGTTGCTAAAACGTGCAAAATATCTTGTTTTTTACTTGATTCGCACTACGTGCTCACCTCGCGGTAATCCTTTTGCTTATTCAGAACGCCGGACCGTTTCGTAAAACAGGGTGGCGAAGATTGTAAAGGACGTGATCGTGCCGGTGGTTGAGCAAAAGTAAGTGTTTTTTGCGGAAAAGCGCAAAAAATAAGCGTTTTTGCAAAAAAGTAACTGTTTTGAAAAGCGGGGACCGGAAGGGACCTTGATCGCGTTGTTCAAAACTGTACCTTTTGCTTGACGTCAGCAATGTGCTGAAATTCAAAGCCGGATTTTGAAATTCCGCATATTTTCTCAGACAAGAAAGCTGTTGCGCCCTGCTGCCGGTCCATTGATGTCGTGCCGAATACCCGACTGATGTCAGCTCAAAGCGAGGTTGCCGGCAAATTCAGGACATCCTCACGCAGATGAACTTTTCGGGGATAGAGGCTCACTACCGCTCCGGTTGCGATGCGTTGCTTGAAGATCGCCAGTTCATCAAAATGGCGGGCATCTTTCCGGTCCAGCACCGCCGACTTCTTGAATTCCGTCGGATAGAGTGTCTCGTTCATGCTGATGATGAG
>JAFZUW010000016.1 GCA_017618195.1 Lachnospiraceae bacterium | reverse complement strand
TTAACTTCATTGCGGGTCATTCCGCAATATGAAAAAAAGGAGGAATCTATTATGGCGGCAAAAGTTGATGCATCGAAATGCGTCGGATGTGAAGCTTGTGTGGGAACCTGTCCGGTTGGCGCGATTGCCATGAAGGACGGAACTGCGGCAGTGGATGAAGGCACCTGCATCGATTGCGGAGCCTGCGTGGCCGGATGCCCGGCCGAAGCCATCACGCAGGGATAAGCTCAGGCAGCTTCATTCAGAAAAAACGGTCCGGTATGACTTGCCGGGCCGTTTTTCGTTTTTAAAATGCCCTGTTCCGAATAATGTTCCCAATAAGGGTTGAAAATTCGATTCGACCCCTTGGCTTTCTGTTCATCAATGTGCAGATCAAAACGGTTTTGTGCAGCAAATCAAGTTCGATTGCAGCTTGTTCATGGTGTCGGCAATTCGTGCTCAATTGCCGACACCATGGCAAGTATGCGCGGCATGCTCATTGACTAGTCGATGAAAATTCGATACAGGCTTGTCAGTAGGAACTGTGAGCGAAAGACAAGGGTGTCCATCGCGAGGTGGAATCTGAAAGAAGTCCGTAGCGAAATCCCGGTCTGACGAACAGAAACCGCATATAAGGCGATCTCAGGATGGACGAGTTTGCTTACCAAAACGAAGTCCGATACTGACCGAGTCCTGAGGTGTAAATGCGGCAGATATATGGGATGAAAGCCAATGAGCTTATCCGCGGAGGTCTCAACGGAACGGGCAGTGAGAGCACCGCCCAACCCATGCAGTGATGCATGACTGAACGTTGAGAAGTCAGCAGAGGTCATAGTAGCCGAGAGGCGAAGGACCGAACAACAAAATTCTTAAACTTGCGAAAGGAAATGGCATGTGTAGAGAGCAGAAAATCCCGAAAGGGAGCTGTCCGAATCAGTATAGGCTGGAAGCCGAAGGGGATTCGGGAGCGCGGAGCATGCCGTCTCGGGACGTGAAGGGAAAGAATGGTGGGGACCTGCTCAAGCGGGTAGTATCATATGAAAATATGGTGCAAGCCTACAGACAGGTCCGGAAGAACAGTGGAGCGCCCGGAATAGACGGCATGACGGTCGACGGCCTGAAAACGTATCTGAGCGAACACTATGAATCGTTGATCAGTTCGATACTGGATGGAACATATCGTCCCCAGCCGGTAAGGCGGGTGAAGATACCCAAACCGGACGGAGGCGAACGACTGCTAGGGGTGCCGACGGTCATAGACCGAATGGTACAGCAAGCGGTTTATCAAGTTCTGATGCCAAGATTCGAACCAATTTTCTCCGACAGCAGTTATGGATTCCGACCATACCGGAACGCCGGACAGGCAATCCGGAAGGCACGCGATCTGTATGACGAAGGTTATCGTTATGTAGTGGATTTGGACCTGTCCAAATACTTTGACACGATCAACCACGAACTGCTGTTGAACATGATCCGCGAAGAGGTGGATGATAAAGCCGTAATCCGGCTTATCAAGCAATTCCTCAAAAGTGGAGTCATGGCGGAGGGAGTTCTGATGCGAACGGAATCAGGCAGTCCGCAGGGAGGACCACTCTCCCCGCTGTTAAGCAACATCTACCTGACCAAGTTCGATAAGGAAATGGAGAAACGAGGACATAGGTTCGTGAGATACGCGGATGACGTGAACGTATATGTAAGAAGTCGGCGCTCCGCCCAACGTGTATTGAACAGCTGTAAACAATATCTTGAAGCGAAACTGAAGCTCAAGGTGAACGAAAAGAAAAGTGAAGCCGGCAGTCCGCTGCGGCTGAAATTTCTGGGCTTCTCGTTGTATGTCAAGAAGACGAAGAAAGCCTCTATCCGGATCCATGAGAAGTCCATGGACCGCTTCAAGATGAAAATTCGCGAATTGCTGAGACGGAATCAGGGACGTTCCATAAAGGATGTCCTTGGAAGACTGAATCGCTATACTCGAGGATGGCTGAATTATTACTCCATTGCCGACGCGAAAATGTTTATTCAGGAAATGAACGAACATATAGGTCGAAAAATCCGTGCGTATAACTGGAAGCAGTGGAAATGCGTCAGCTGCCGTTTCGAGAATCTGCAGCGATACGGAATTCCCCAATCAAACGCATGGGAGTGGGCAAACACCCGACTGGGAATCTGGAGGATTGCCGGTTCATGGGTAATGACACGCTCCATTACGAATGAACAGCTGAAAGCAATGGGATACGACGATATCCTGATGCGTTACAATGCTCTCCACTCAAAGTGTTGAACCGCCGTATGCCGAACGGCACGTACGGTGGTGTGAGAGGACGGCCGCCCCAATAAGGCGCAGCCTCCTACTCGATTATAATCTCAAACAATATAAAAGTCAAGTCATATCGGACCATAAATTTGAAATTTATCTAATTTATCTAATTTATCTAAGGTCCCAGGTCAATCCGGTGGTTGTCAAGTCATATCGGACCGTAAATTTGAAATTTATCCGAATTCATCCGGATCCGGAACCCCTGGAGACCGATCAACCGATATCGGGAACAGAGCAAAAGAAAAAACGGCGCGTCATTCGAAGAAATTTTTGCTGTAATTCAGCGGGGAAACTCCGGTCTGTTTTTTGAAAAAACGGGAAAATTCGGTGGCGTTGCCGAACCCGCATTCGGCGGCGATCTGCTGGATCTGAAGCTGTTTTTCATTCCGCAGCAGACGGATCGACAGGCTCAGCCGGCATTGCTGGAGATATTGATAAGG
>JAFZUW010000015.1 GCA_017618195.1 Lachnospiraceae bacterium | reverse complement strand
CGATGTATCCATCATCGATATCGGTGACGGCGTTATCGAAGTTCTTGCCACGAACGGCGATACCAGACTCGGCGGTGATGATTTCGATGAGAGAATCACCCGTTACCTGATTGATGAGTTCAAGAAGCAGGAAGGCATCGACCTCGGCGCTGACAAGATGGCTCTCCAGAGACTTAAGGAAGCTGCTGAGAAGGCCAAGAAGGAGCTTTCCGCATCCACAACGACCAACATTAACCTGCCGTTCATTACGGCCAATGCAGACGGCCCTAAGCACCTTGACATCAACCTTACCAGAGCTAAGTTTGAAGAGCTTACACACGATCTGATCGAGCGTACGGCTACTCCGGTGCAGAACGCACTTCGTGATGCCGGCCTTACTCCTTCCGATCTTTCGAAGGTTCTGCTTGTCGGCGGTTCCACACGTATCCCCGCCGTTCAGGAGAAGGTACGTATGCTGACCGGACATGAGCCCAACAAGTCCCTGAACCCCGATGAATGCGTAGCACTCGGTGCTTCCATCCAGGGCGGCAAGCTTGCAGGCGATAGCGATGCGCGCGACATCCTCCTTCTCGATGTAACGCCTCTGTCCCTGTCCATTGAGACCATGGGCGGTGTTGCTACCAGACTGATCGAAAGAAATACGACGATCCCGACCAAGAAGAGCCAGGTATTCTCCACCGCAGCCGATAACCAGACTGCAGTTGACATCAACGTTGTACAGGGTGAGCGTCAGTTTGCCAAGGACAACAAGAGTCTCGGCCAGTTCCGTCTTGACGGAATCCCGCCGGCAAGAAGAGGCGTTCCGCAGATCGAGGTTACTTTCGATATCGATGCGAACGGTATCGTAAACGTATCCGCCAAGGATCTCGGAACCGGACGCGAGCAGCATATCACCATTACCGCAGGTTCCAATATGTCCGATGATGAGATCGAACGCGCCGTTAAGGAAGCTGCAGAGTATGAAGCTCAGGATAAGAAGCGTAAGGAAGGCGTTGAAGCTCGTAACGAAGCCGATTCCCTTGTATTCCAGACCGAGAAGGCCATGGAGGAAGTCGGCGACAAGCTTGACGCAGGCCTAAAGGCCAATGTTGATGCAGACCTTGCTCACCTGAAGGATCTCATCGCGAAGACCAATCCGGAAGTAATGAGCGACGGCGAGATCGAAGACATCAAGGCAGCCAAGGAGAAACTGATGAATTCCGCACAGCAGCTGTTCAGCAAGATGTATGAGCAGTCTCAGGCCGCTAACGGCGGGGCAGGTCCCGACATGGGCGGTTTCCAGGGCGGAAACGGCGGCAGCACCGGCAATGACGACAATGTCGTAGACGGAGACTATCGCGAGATTTAATCTATGAGTCAGAATGAATCGGGGCTGGCAGACCGTCAGCCCCTCAATTCAGTTTAGGAGCAGTGAACTTTTATGGATCAGAAGAGAGATTATTACGAAGTTCTCGGAGTATCGAAATCCGCTTCGGAAGACGAACTGAAGAAAGCATACCGTCAGCTTGCCAAGAAGTATCATCCCGACGCGAATCCCGGCGACAAGGAAGCCGAAGCCAAATTCAAAGAAGCGAGTGAGGCATACCAGGTTCTGAGCGATCCGGAGAAGCGGCAGATGTATGACCAGTACGGCCATGCCGCATTTGAGGCGGGCGGCGGTCCCGGCGGCGGAGCGTATGATTTTTCGGGAAGCTTTTCCGATATATTCGACATGTTCGGATTCGGCGACATGTTCGGCGGCGGAGCAAGACGCGGCGCGCAGAGAAGCAATGCGCCGAGAAGCGGCGCAAGTGTCCGTACGAGCATCCGGATCACGTTCGAAGAAGCCGTTTTCGGCTGCGAGAAGGATCTGGAACTTAATCTGAAGGACATCTGTAAGACGTGCGGCGGCAACGGCGCGAAGCCCGGAACGAGTCCCGAAACCTGTCCCCGCTGTAAGGGCCAGGGCGTGATCGTATATACGCAGCAGTCGATCCTCGGCGTTATCCAGAACCAGAAGACATGTCCGGACTGCCGCGGTACCGGTAAGATCATCCGCGACAAATGTAAGGACTGCTACGGTACCGGCTATGTAACGACGCGTAAGACGATCCGCGTTTCGGTTCCCGCTGGTATCGATGAAGGCCAGAGCGTACGCATCCCGAACATGGGCGAGCCCGGTATTAACGGCGGTGAGCGCGGCAGCCTGCTTGTTGACGTTATCGTATCGCGTCATCCGTTCTTACAAAGAGACGGCTATGACCTGTTTTCGACAATGCCGATCTCATTTGCCCAGGCGGCGCTCGGCGGAGATATCATCATTCCGACGATCGACGGCGACGTGATCTACGAGTTGAAAGCCGGCACGCAGACCGACACGAAGGTACGTCTTCGCGGCAAGGGAGTTCCGCATATTCACAGGGAGACCGAGCGCGGCGACCAGTACGTAACGCTTGTCGTTCAGGTTCCGACCAAGCTGACCGCGGAGCAGCGCGAGAAGCTGAAGGAATTCAACGAAAGCATGGGCGGAAAGAATCCAGATGATACGAAGAAGAAAAAGTTCTTCGGGAAATAATATAAGAAACGAACAGGAAAGCCTTCGTTAGATGTTCTAAAGAAGGCTTTCACAATGATAAGCGACAGGATCGCTGAAAGGCTATTATGATTTGGAATGTGATTCGTATCCATACGACCAATGAAGCAACGGACATCCTCGGAAGCATCCTTTTCGACCTCGGATTTGACGGCATCGAGGTGCAGGATAACGTGCAGCTCAGTGAAGAAGACCGTAAGAAGATGTTCATCGATTTTCTTCCCGAGGTGGATGAAAATGATAAAACGGCCGTGATCACCTGCTATACGGACGGAGACTGCGAGCCGTATGAGAAGATCGAGGCGATTAAGGAAGCATGTGAGGATTATAAGGATTTCGTCGATTTCGGCGCATTGAACTTTGAGACCGGCGTGACCGAGGACAAGGACTGGATCAACAATTGGAAGAAGTATTTCAAGGCATTTGCCGTAGATGAAGATATCATTATCAAGCCGACCTGGGAGCCGCAGCCGGACGAGTATAAGGACCGTCGCATTGTCGAGATCGATCCTGGTACCGCGTTCGGTACGGGATCGCATGAGACAACCAAACTGGTGATCCTCAACATCAAGAAGTACTTGAAAAAGGGCGACTGCATGCTTGACATCGGTACCGGAAGCGGTATTCTTTCAATTATCGGCTATAAGCTCGGCGCATCGTCCTGCATCGGTACGGATATCGATCCGATTGCTGTTGATGTGGCAAAAGAGAACTCCGTCCTGAACGGCATTGAACTATATGAGGGCAGTCTTTCAAAGGAGTGCCCCGGAAAAGTTTCGATGGTTTACGGAAATCTTTTAGAAGAATGCGAGCTTCTTCATACTTTAGAAGAAAGAAAATTCCCGATTGTTGTTGCAAATATTCTCGCGGATGTTATTATACCATTAGCACCGGTTGTAAAACGGCTTCTGCTTCCCGGAGGCATATTCATCAGCTCGGGAATCATCGAGATGAAGAAAGAGGAAGTGAAGGAAGCGCTTCTTCGGTGCGGATATGAGATTCTCGCGGAGACGCGAATGAAAGACTGGTACAGCTTCGTTGTGAAGATGCCCGGTTAGAAGGAGGCTTTCGTGACGCGTTTTTATGTTGATCCTTCGCAGATCGGTCCGGACCGCATTGTTCTGGGCGGCGGAGAATACAACCACATTAAGAATGTTTTGCGTAAGCAGGTTGGAGACACCCTGCTTATTTGTGATGGAGAAGGCCGCGAGTACGAATGCACCGTGGATTCCTTTGCGGACGGAGAGGTGATTCTCCGTATTGATGCGGCAAAGGAAGGAAAGACCGAGCTTTCCATTCATATGACACTTTTCCAGGGCCTTCCGAAGAAGGACAAGATGGAACTGATCATCGAAAAGGCAGTCGAGCTCGGCGCCTGCGAGGTCGTTCCGGTTGCCTGTATCCGTTCCGTTGCGAAGATGGGCGATGAAAAGCGCGAGGATAAGAAGATCGCACGCTGGAACGCAATTGCGGAGGCTGCCGCCAAGCAGAGCGGACGCGGCGTGATCCCTGCTGTTAAAGATTTAATGAAGTTCCCCGAAGCAATCCGCTTCGCGAAGGAACACTGCGATATGATACTGTTCCCGTACGAGAACGCGGAAGGCATGATCGCTCTTAAAAAGTGCGTTTCGCAGCTGAAGCCCGGCATGCGGATCGGCGTATTTATCGGCCCCGAAGGCGGATTCGATCCGGATGAGGTCGAACTCGCGAAGAGCGCCGGAGCCGAGATCGTAAGCCTCGGAAGACGCATCCTTCGGACCGAAACGGCAGGACTTACAATGCTTTCGTATCTGATGATCGAAGCGGAAACGGCGGAGGTGCGGTCATGAGAGAGATTTACTTAGACAATGCCGCCACGACGCGCGTCTGCGAGCCTGCGATTGAAGCGATGGCAAAGGTGATGCGCGACGACTACGGAAACCCTTCCTCGCTGCACGGCAAAGGCATCCGCGCCGAGCAATACATTAAAGAAGCCAAGGCGGTTATCGCAAAATCGTTAAAATGCGACCCGAAGGAGATCATCTTTACTTCGGGCGGAACCGAATCGAATAACCTCGCGCTTTTCGGCGCCGCGGAAGCGAAGAAGCGGCAGGGTAAGCACATAATCGCTTCGCCGATTGAGCATGCTTCGGTATATAACCCGCTGATCCGTCTTGAAGAGCTCGGTTACGAGGTAACATACCTTCCGGTTGACGGAAACGGCTTATTGAAGCTTGACGCCTTAAAGGATGCGCTTCGGAAAGATACGATACTGGTCAGCTGTATGATGGTCAATAACGAGATCGGCGCCGTGGAACCGATCCGCGAGATCGCCGGGATCGTTCACGGCTTCCGGCCGGACATCCTTTTCCATGTTGACGCAATCCAGGCGTATGGCAAGATTCCGTTTGTTCCTTCTAAGCTCGGAATCGACCTGCTTTCCGTGAGCGGCCACAAGCTGCACGGCCCGAAGGGAAGCGGATTTCTGTATAAACGGGACAAGGTCCGGATCCTTCCGGAGATACTCGGCGGCGGCCAGCAGAACAATATGCGTTCGGGTACGGAAAATGTGCCCGCCATTGCCGGCTTAGGAGCGGCCGTCAGCGATTATTTCGCGAATCAGAAGGAATATATCGAGCGGATGTATGAATGCAAGAAGACGTTCCTTACGGAAGTTGAAATGATGGAATACGCCCATCCGAATGCCGTTTTTGCGGAACTTTCCGGGGAACTTAGTCTTGACGAACGCGTTCGGAAGACGGCGCCGCACATTTTGAGCATAAGCTTTGATTCGGTGCGGAGCGAAGTGCTTCTGCATGCGCTTGAAGATTACGGAATCTATGTTTCATCGGGTTCGGCATGTTCTTCGAATCATCCCGCGATCAGCGGAACGTTAAAGGCAATCGGTGTTGCAGACAAGTATCTCGACAGCACGCTACGGTTCAGCTTCTGCAAAGAAACGGCTCCGGAAGATATCAAAGAAGCCTGCAATGCGCTGCGGGAGCTTGTTCCGAAGCTGAGCAGGTTTACGGTGAAGTAGTTATAAAGGAACGCGTCGGGCACTGATATTATAGAAGAGTAAGGAGCGCGGGCTCCGGCACATCAGATCACAGAGAGGATTGCGGGGCTTCGGCATATCAGATTACAGAAAGGATCGCTGGGCTTCGGCATATCAGATTACAGAAAGGATCGCGGGCTCCGGTACATCAGATTACAGAGAGGAGCGCATACGCGCACATGCCATGGAATATAAGTCATTTTTGATCAAATACGCGGAAATCGGATTGAAGGGCAGGAACCGTTCCTATTTCGAGGACTGTCTTGTAAATCAGGTCCGTCAGAATCTTTCCGCACTCGGCGAATACCACGTAAGAAAGGAGCAGGGACGCATCTATGTCGACTGTCCGGACGGATACGACTATGACGATACGGTCGACTGCCTATCGAAAATCTTCGGTATTGTCGGATTCATGCCGGTCATGGAGATCGCATCCACGGATTGGGACGATATCTGTAAGATGACGGTCGAATTTGTCGAAGAGTCCTTTGAGAAGAAGGATTTCACGTTTAAGATGTTCTGTAAACGCGGAGATAAGACGTATCCGAAGACTTCGCCGGAGATTGCAGCCGATCTCGGCGGCGTGATTCTGGATCATTTTCCGGGATTGTCGGTAGACGTGCTTCATCCCGAAAAGAGCATTACGGTCGAAGTGAGAAGCCATGCCTACATTTATTCGGACGGCTACAAGGGCGTCGGCGGTATGCCGGTCGGCTGCAACGGTAAGGCGATGCTTCTTCTTTCAGGCGGAATCGACAGCCCTGTTGCCGGTTATATGATCGCGAAGCGCGGCGTAAGCATCGACGCGACATATTTCCACGCGCCGCCGTATACGAGCGAGCGGGCAAAGCAGAAGGTTATCGACCTTGCGCAGCAGATATCGAAGTATGTCGGACCGATCAAACTGAACATCGTGAACTTTACCGATATTCAGATGTATATTTATGAGACTTGTCCGCATGAGGAACTGACCATTCTGATGCGCCGTTATATGATGCGGATTGCTGAGGAAATCGCGAACCGCAGCAACTGCCTTGCTTTGATCACCGGCGAGAGCCTCGGTCAGGTAGCGAGCCAGACAATGCAGAGTCTGAACTGCACGAACGCCGTCTGTACAATGCCCGTTTACCGGCCGCTGATCGGTTTTGATAAGTCCGAGATTGTTGAAATCTCGCAGCGGATCGGCACATTTGAGACAAGCATTCTGCCGTATGAGGACTGCTGCACGATCTATGTGGCGAAACATCCGGTTACGAAGCCGATTCTGAAGGTCATCGAGCGTAGCGAGAAGCTTCTTGAGGATAAGATCGATGAGATGGTAACGAAGGCGATTGATGAACGCGAAGTGATTAAAATCAAACAAGAAAACTAAATTAATCCATGTAAGAATCTGTGCCAATCACAGACGGTGCAGATTCTTTCGTTTATGCGATTTTCCGCTTGTTCGGTTCAAATTGATATGTTATGATGAATTGAAGGCTTTTTTGTTTACGGCAAAGCAAACACTATGCGGAGGAAATAATTATGTTACACCTTGGGAAAAGAGTTCTTGGCTTAGCACTTTGTCTGATGACGGCAGTGGGGATGCTGCTTGTGATGATGGGAACGGCAAATGCGGAAGATACAGAAACGTATGAGAACGAAGATGGATTTGTGTGTGAAGAGCATGAAGAGTATATCATTATCTTATCCTATAATGGAGCAGGCGGAGACATAGTAATACCCGAGAAAATTTCAGGTAAACCGGTAACAGGCATTGGAAAGAGTGCATTTGAAAGCTGCCTTTGTCTTGAAAGTGTATGTTTGGAAGGAAATATAGAAAAAATCGGAGAAAATGCCTTTTCAGATTGCAGTGGTCTTAAAAGTGTGACTTTTAAAGAAAATGTCGGGATTATCGAAAGAGAAGCGTTCAGACCTTGTACATCATTAAAACAGGTTACTTTTCATAAAGATGTTGAAGTCATAGGTTCGTATGCTTTTTTTGATTGTATCGATTTGGAGAATATCGTTTTCTCCGGTAATATTGGGGTTCTTGATGAACAAGTCTTTGATTCTAATATGAAAGCCGCCAGTATTGTATTTGGGGGAGAGGTCGGTGAAATCGCTTCCGGTGCACTTTGTACCGTTGGGGTGAATACTGTTACATTCAAGAAAAAGGTGGGTACAATTAAAAGAGGAGCTATTCTTTGTAACGATCAGATAAAAGAAATTACTTTCGAAGGTGATGTCGGTCACATTGAAGGTGCAGCTTTTTCCGGGTGCGGTGGGAATAATAACTTAACCTTAACTTTTAAAGGTAATGTCGAGAAAATGGAAGCCATGGCGTTTTCTCAGTTAGAAAGAATTACTATAGTGTTTGAAAAAGATGTAAAGACGATTCCTGAATTGGCATTTTCCGAAAATACCGGAGATGGAGATTTTGAAGTAGTATTTAAAGGAAATGTAAAATCTATTGAAAAGAATGCGTTCTACGAGTGCGAAAGTCTGAAGACGATAACTTTTGAAGGAAAAGTCGAAGAAATAGGAGAAAATGCTTTCTACGAGTGTGAAAGTCTGAAGACGATAACATTTGAAGGAAAAGTCGAAGAAATAGGAGAAAATGCTTTCCACGGATGTAAGAATCTTTTTGAAGTAGATTTTAAAGACGATGTCACAACAATTGGAGAGGGTGCATTTTCAGAATGCGAATCCCTTGATATAGTTAGTTTTGAAGGAAATGTCGGAACGATTGGCGACAAGGCGTTCAACAAAAGCGGATCTGATCAGTTCGAAATTACATTAGGCCCTGAGAAATCCGTTCAAACAATCGGGAACAATGCCTTTGCCGAGTGTAAAGGCTTGCGTGATATTCATTTTTCCGGTGTTAAACTCGTAGGTGCAGGTGCTTTTGCACAATGTCCTGACATTAGAAGCGTCGAGTTGTATTCTTCGTATGAAGATCTTTTGACAATCGATGATATGTGTTTCCTAAATTGCCCCAATTTGGAAAATGTTATCATAGGCGGAAACGGTTTAGTTACATTTGGGGTCGGAGTGTTTATTGGCTGCACCAGTCTGTCTGAGTTTCAGTTCGTCGGAGGCGGTAGTATATTTTTTGGGAGTGAAGTGTTCTCCGGTTGTACAAAGCTCACTGTATTGGAGTTATTCGGAAGCGGCTTTGATTTTGCCAAAGATGTGTTTAAGGACAGCGGGATAACGGAAGTATATATTAGTGATTTCGATTATTTAGCTATTGAAAACCATACATTTGAAAATGCCCCTTTAACTTGCGCGTTCTTTTCCGGGAAACATATAAGTATTGGTGAAGAAGCTTTTGCCAGGAGTACGATTGAGGTATTGAATATTACGGGGGATGTAGAATTTATCGGTAATTCGGCATTTTCCGGGTGCAGTAAACTTAAAGATATTTCAATAAGTGGTGATTTTGGTTTCATTGGAAAAGAAGCATTCTCCGGATGCATTGCTATTGAGAGTATCATCTTTAAAGGAGACGTGGATAAAATTGAAGAAAATGCATTCGCCGGATGTTCCGGTCTTAAAAGCGTGGTATTTTCCGGCGATGTAAAAACAATCGGCAGCAAAGCTTTTGTAAACTCTACTTTGCTTAAAACGGTATTCATTCCGAAAATCGCTGCGGTTGCATCGGATGCTTTTCCGGCAAATACCAATGTTGTTTATTATGAGCTTCAGGAATCTTCCTCGTATTATTGCGTGACCGGCGTTACTCCGGTGGTCAAGGTTACTTTAAACGGAACGACGTTAGTACCGGGCGAGGATTATCAGGTAACTTATAAGAAAAAGAGCCAATCCGTCGGGAACATTGTGAATGAAGGCACTTATACGGTTTCCGTGAAACTGTCCAATCAATATGATGGGCTGTCGGCGAATCTCAATTTTAAGGTTCTTGCGCTTCCTTTAAGTGCAGATACGGTATATGCGGAATATTCCGGCGGAAAGAAAACATATAACGGATCCGACCTGGCTTCCGAGATATATAATGCGG
>JAFZUW010000014.1 GCA_017618195.1 Lachnospiraceae bacterium | reverse complement strand
TGGAAATATGCCTGGATGTACTTGTCGGTATGGTCACCGATGATCTTGGTGGAGTTCTTGTTCGCACCAACGGTACCGTCACCGCCGAGACCCCAGAACTTGCACTCTACGGTACCCTTTGCAGAGGTAATCGGAGCGGGCTTAACTTCCGGAAGGGAAAGGTTGGTAACGTCATCTACGATACCGATCGTGAAACGGCTCTTCGGAGCGTCCTTAGCGAGCTCGGTGTAGATAGCGAAGATGGAGGACGGAGCGGTATCCTTGGAACCGAGACCGTAACGGCCGCCGGAAAGGATAATGCTGTCAAGTCCCGCCTCACGAAGCGTGGTAGCTACGTCGAGGTAGAGAGGCTCACCGAGAGAACCGGGCTCCTTCGTTCTGTCAAGAACGGCAACCTTCTTAGCGGTCTTCGGGAGAACCTTAAGCAGTGCGGAGGAAACCCAAGGACGATACAGGCGAACCTTGATAAGGCCGACCTTCTCTCCTGCTGCGGTAAGGTAATCGATAACTTCTTCTGCAACGTCACAAACGGAACCCATGGCGATGATTACGCGATCGGCATCCTTTGCGCCGTAGTAGTTGAACAGATCATAGTCGGTTCCGAGCTTGTCGTTAACCTTCTTCATGTACTTCTCAACAACTGCCGGAAGGGCGTCGTATACGGAGTTACATGCTTCACGATGCTGGAAGAATACGTCGTCGTTCTCGTGAGAACCACGCATTGCGGGATGCTCAGGATTCAGAGCGTGCTCACGGAAGTACTTAACGGCATCCATGTTGGTCATTTCCTTGAGATCTTCGTAATCCCACTTCTCGATCTTCTGGATCTCGTGAGAAGTACGGAAACCGTCGAAGAAGTTCAGGAAAGGAACCTTACCCTCGATTGCTGCAAGGTGAGCAACCGGAGACAGATCCATAACTTCCTGAGGGTTGGACTCAGCAAGCATTGCAAAACCGGTCTGACGGCATGCATAAACGTCGCTGTGGTCACCGAAAATGTTCAGGGACTGCGTTGCTACGCAACGAGCGGATACATCGAATACGCAGGGCAGCTGCTCTGCTGCGATCTTGTACATATTGGGGATCATCAGAAGAAGACCCTGGGATGCGGTAAATGTGGTTGTGATAGCACCTGCTGCAAGGGAACCGTGAACGGTACCTGCTGCACCTGCTTCAGACTGCATCTCGACAACTTTAACGGTGTTGCCGAAGATGTTCTTACGGCCTTCCGCGGACCACTGGTCAACATAGTCGGCCATCGGGCTGGAAGGGGTAATCGGATAGATACCTGCTACTTCGGTAAATGCATACGCAACGTGAGCCGCAGCGGTATTACCATCCATTGACTGTTTTTCTCTAGCCATGTGAAGCGTCCTCCTTAATTTATATAAGCCAAGCTCTCCCACTTTCGGAAAGTTCGGTCATTAACATTAGAATTATATAAGATTTGCCGTGATTTGTAAATAACCTTTTCCGATTTTCACAGTCCGCACGAAATTCGGTTAAAATCTTACGCTTTATATGGGAAAATGCCCGAATCGGACGGCTCCGAACCGGGCATTTTCGTATTCTTTCAGGCGGACATATGCCGTTTTCTCCCAAGCGCCCGGATGATCAATCTTCCACCGGAGCGTACCAGCGGCCGTCTTGTGCGGCTTTTTTCAGGAAACTCTCAGCTTCGTCCGAGAGTTCTTCGGTTAAGTCCGTATCGATATTGTGGCCGCAGTTTGAGTACATGACAAGCTTGCAGTGCGGCAGGCACTTCGCGGTGCGCATCATAAGTTCGGGCGTGCTGATCGGATCTTCCGCTCCGCCGAGGATCAATGTCGGCGTTTTTACGGATCTGAGCGCCTCGCAGAGATTCTCCTCGGACCCAAGCCGCATCAAAGGACGTCCGTAGTCGACCTTCTTCTCTCTCGGATCCGCTTCGGGAAGCTTTGACAGCCATTCCTCCCGTTCCTTACGGCGCTTCTTTCGCGCTTCGTCCGAATCGATCGGCGGATCGAACGGCGGCGGGGAGGAAATGATGCCCTGCAGGAGCATTTGCCGGTAGGACATGACGCCCGCCGCAAGACTGTGCGGTCCGGGTACGACCGCGATGAATGCCTTCACCCGTTCGGGATGCCTAAGCATCAGGTGCCAGCCGACTCCTGCGCCGTGCGAGGCTCCCATGTAGCTGAACCGGCCCGCTCCGATCGCGTCCGCGAGGCATACGACGTCGTCCGCGAACTTATCGTACCAGGCATCGCCGTAGTCTTCACTCACAAACGACGAAGGGGCAAATCCGCGGAGCGTCAGGCAGTATACGTGATAGCCGCGCCTTGCGAGTTCCTGCTGCATCCCCTTCGGGTAGAACCCGACCTGAGCCGAGAGGATCACTTCGTCTCCCGAGCCGTACTCCTCATAATATAGTTTTAATCCGTCCTCCGTTGAAATGTACCCCATTGTGTCTCCTTTCCGAAACCCTCTTCCTTCCGCGGGCGCCCGGGCGCCGGGGCGGTTCGTTTACGCACTGAAAAGTTTTTAAGATTATACCATATGAGGGCAAATGTGCACAAGCGAAACGGCAATCGGGCACGGCATGATTTGCAATCCGAGTCCCGCGGCTGTAACGTACCGGGGCCGGTCAGCAGCCCCTGCTCGGTTGACACATTTTCCCGATTATGGTACTTTACAGGTATGATCCGAAGGCCCTTACGGGCTTCTTTAAGATGTCAGTTCTGCATTATGGGGGTGCGACGCATGTACAAGATAAGGACCAATAAAGAAGAACATACCATCCTTCTTCCCGCCACGTTAGATGACCATTTTCCGCTGATAAGGTTCATGTTCTGGTCGAAGGGCTACCGCGTGGTTCCGCTTACGGACAGCGATGAATTTGCCGTGCGCGAGGAAGGACTCAAATACGTCAATCACGATATCTGCTACCCGTTCGTACTGATGACCGGTCAGGTCGTGCGGGCGCTGAAATCCGGCCGCTACGATCCGAAGAAGACGTTCATACTGATGCCGACCGCGGGTGATGCGTGCCGCGGCGCGTGCTATCTCGGGCTGATGCGGTACTCGCTTATGCGGTCGCATTTTCCGGACGTAAGGATCATGACCATCAACGTGCGGCACGTCGACGGTGAAGTCAACCTGAAGATCGGCCCTTCGATGGCGATCCGCGGGCTGTTCGGTCTGTTCTACGGGGACATTCTGATGATTCTCGCAAACCAGACGCGTCCGTATGAAGTCAACAAAGGCGATACCGATGCTCTGTACCGACTCTGGATGAAACGCCTTTCGAAAGATATCCGGCTCGGCCGCAACCTAACGCTTCGGAAGATGAAGCGGAATTTCGAGCTGATCGCGCAGTCGTTCCGCGAAATCCCGCGTAAGAAAGAAAAGCGCCAGAAGATTGCCGTCGTTGCGGAGTTCTATGTCAAATACTGCGCGCTCGGGAACTGGAATATTATCCCCTTCCTTGAGGAGAACAACTGCGAAGCGGTTGTCAACGGCGCGTCGTGGTACGGCCTTTATTACATCGATTCCCACAAACCGCAGAAGCACAATCCGGAGCGGCTTGCGTTTGAGGCCGCGAAGAAGCTCATGGAGCACGTACAGGACGCCATGATCCGCACGATCCGTAAAAACGGCTTCCACTGTATGAACCGCTATGACACGATCGACCGTTATTCGCGCCCGCTCATCTCCCGCAATCTGACCATCGGCGACGGCTGGCTTTTAGGGACGGAAACGATCGGATTTATCCGCGGAGGCATCCGCAAGGTACTCTGCATCGCGCCGTTCGGCTGTATGGCAAATGTGTGCGCGGGCCGCGGCGTTTACCCGCGGATCCGTCGGGAGTATCCGAACTCCGCGATCATCGTCACCGAGACCGACTCGAGCGGTTCCAAACTCAATTACTACAATCGGGTCCGCATGCTGATCGACCAGAAGCTGCCCGAAAAGCAAGGGACCCGATAACATACAACTTATTTCTTACGAAGCAGAAACGCTTTGCCGCGGAAATCCGCGTCCAATTCGGAGCCGTACGCTTTGATCACGTCATATCCGTTAAGGATATCACCGATCGGCGGATTGGCTCCTTTTTCGAGCGTATGAACGATCAGAAGCGCCTCATCGCCGTACGTTCTGAGCACTGCCTGATAGCCTGCCGGATTCTTGTAATCCTCTACCGTCGTGCGGATCAGTTTCGTGAATCCGCTCCGGATGATCTCCTTCACCTCGCCGTAAAATGCGACGCCCTCCGTTACCGCATTCCACCGTTCCTCCGGCAGAGCGAATATTTCTCCGGAGAGGCACAGCCTTCCGAGAAGCGCCGACGTGATAAGGTAATAAATCCGGTCGATATCCGAATCTTCGCGGATTACCGCCCAGATCTGGCTCTGTTCGGGGCGGATCAGCCGGTGCAGGTTGGCTGCGACAAGCGGAATGATCGTACACTCATGCGCATCCGAAAAGCTTGCCTGCGAAACGAGTTCCATCATGGAAGGCTCAAGCCGGTGCCCGCCGCTCGCGCAGTTTTCAATGACCAGCTCGGGCATTTCCGCAGCGAGGTGCCGAAAATACGCCTGCGTCCCTTCAATACACTGTCTGAGCCCTTCGCCGGGGCCGTCCTCCGGGCAGATCGTAATATCCGCTCCGTCATAAGCCGCACCGCTTAACGCGTCGACTCCGACACCGATCGTCTCATTGTAATCGACCTTCAGATAGCCGAACCCGTTGTCTTTATGAAGTCCGAGCACGCGCCGGTCAAGCCGCTCCCACACTTCTTTCTTACGCATGTCAAGAAACCGCCTCGTTCCGACCGTAACCGGGATGCCGTCCCGCTTTACAAGCAGGTCCGTCTCCGAGTAAGTCTCTGAATCCACACCGCAGTCTTCCATCTCGAACCAGATGCCGGGGATCAGCCCGTTTGCCCGGATCGTATCACATGTCTTCTTAAGTCCGCTCGGGAAAAGGATCGGACTTACCTTCCAGTCTCCCGCGGAGTTAAACCAGTTCTCGCCGTCGCGCTGGCGGTACCAGCCGCAGTCGATCACGAAATACTTTACGCCGCTTCCCTTAAGACGCGCCGCCATCTTCTCGATCAGATCCTCGGACGGATTGCCCCACGTGGAACAATACTCGTTGAAGATTACCGGCATATCCCTGTCCGCTTCCGCGATGCGCGGCTTCTGCGCCTTCACCAGCCGGTCGCAGACTTCCTCTAAAGAACTTCCTTCGGCGATCAATGCACGGGGCGTTTCAAAGCTTTCGCCGGGCGCGATCGTCTTGGTCCATGCACCGAAATCACGATCCGCAAGACCGCCGAGCACGCGAATATCGCCGTAGCCGTGAAGAACCTCCATCTGCCAGGAGCCGGCGCAATATAACTGTATTCCCAGAAAATGCCCCGCCTCACTGTCCTCTAAAACGAGGAACGGGAACCATTTTCGAACAGGCAGCGAACCCGTCTGACCGAAATGCTCAACGCGGTAGCCGTGTCCCGCCCAGGACTCCTCCATGTTGAGTTCCGTAAACGACTGGGAAAGCAGCTTTCCTTCCGCGCTCCAGAACGATGTCGCGCGGTGCATCCGGTCCGCCTTGATGCCCTTCAGCGCAAAGCTCGCGAGCATTTCAAGCACCGCCGGCCGATCCGTCTCATTCCTGAAGACCGTTCTGCACACCGTCACATCTCCCTGCTTCTTACGGAGGCAGGTGAGCACATGTCCGTTCTTTCCCCGGAACACCGTTTCCTTCTCATTCTCACTGACCTTGGTCATCTCCTGCACGGACTCTCCGTTCGAGAGCGTCATGCCGTTTCCGTACCCGTTGTCATACCGGTCGCCCCTAAGGCGCCATTCCGCATAAAACTCCATCCGATCCTCTCCATTCCGCCCGCCTTTTTTGAATTCCTTCGGAGCCGTCTGCCATGTTGCATCGGCATCCGTTCCTCAGGTTCCCGGCGGGTCATTACGCACTTTCTATTCTAATCTCCCCAGAACAGATCATCAAGTGTTTTTCCGAGCACTTTGCAGATTGCGATGCACAGATTGATCGTCGGATTGTAATCACCCTTTTCAATGGCGCTGATCGTCTGCCTCGATACGCCGCAGGCATCGGCCAGCTGCTCCTGAGACATATCCTTTGCCGCACGCGCGGCCTTTAACTTCAGGTTCTTCATTCCTTCTCCTCCTTCCTGTCGGCGATCATCTTAATAATGATGACAGCGGCCAGGATCAGGAACACGGATCCGGTCACAAGATTGCCGCAGGGGTCAAGCGTAACCTTTCCGTTCTGCAGGAGCGTTCCGTTGTCCCTGTAATAACTGAAGACCTGCATGGCATTTCCGAATATCACGGCAGCGCAGAGGCCGAGGTAGAGTTTCCTGCTCTCCTGCATCCGGAAGAATGCATCATGAATAACACAGTGAATTCCGAATACCGCCATCGTAATCATAATGATCGCTACGAGGGAAAATGAACTCGTCACCCTCTCGGTCCACGGTCTCCAGTTTTCTAAGATCAGCAGCATTACTACGCATCCGAGCATTGTGAAGAACCCGGCACGGAATGCATCCGCACGCTTTACAAGCTGCATTTCGTCGAAGCCCTTTCCTTTACTCGTGTATTTCGTTGCCAAAATGATCAGCACGACCAGAGCCAGGGCAGCCGCAATTACAACATACATCATGATATCCATATTCTTTCATCCTTTCCCGAGCGGCTTCACTGCCGTCCTTCTGAAACGGATTGTATACCTTTTAATTCTTTTTGTCAAGTATATTTTACAAAAATCTTCTCTGAAATGATTTTTGCTATTGAGATTTACGACGGGAATACTGCGGATCATGCTTTCTTGTATCGCGGCTGCAGGCACGTCCTTCCTGCTTTACCGCACCTAAAAGGGCCCCGTTTCCGGGGCCCTTCGGTTAAGTCATCTGTCATTTATAGGCTTCTGCTTCTTATCTCGTAAACTGCGACAGGAACTTCCATGCGTTCTCGCAGGTGTGCTGACGGCACTCGTGGATCTGGTTGTCGATACTCGAAAGCGCCGTGCGGCATACGCCGTCTTCGCTGTTGTAGTAACGGATCGTCAGGATGCTTCCGCGGGACTCATCCGGAACCTTCTCAACGCGGTCCGCTGCCTCACCGTAAACGGGATCGGCCCACCGATCCTTATCCGCGAAGGAAACATCGAATTTCTTCACAAGCTTGTTAACGGAAGCCAGATACTGAATCCGGTCAAGACCGGTCTCTGCCTGGAACGGAAGCTCCGGAAGGTGAGACTTCTCTCCGCCCGAATAGAATACCGGAACCGCAACGTCCTTGTTCATGCGCGGATCGTCAATGGACATGCCGAACGGATTGTTCCGAACCGGGAACAGCGCGCTGTGCGGAGCAAGCCCTGCGAACAGCTGCGGGTACTCCTGGAACATATCCCAGGTCTTGCCGCTACCCATTGAGAAACCGCTCGCGTATACGCGGCTCTCGTCAATCTTATAGCGCTTCTTCAGTTCCTCATAAACCTGAACGACCTCGGTCGCGGTAACGTTCTGATGGTTCTCGATCGAAACGAACAGGAAGCCGTACTTGTGACATACTTCCCACCATCCCGCAACGAACGTCAGATACATCGAGGAATCTCCGCCGCCGTGGAAACCGATCATCAAAGGCGCCGGTCCCTTGTCGAACGCGTCCTTATTGTAGTACGCGAAGTAGCCGACCTTATGCGTCTCGGTGTCCTTGTACATGCCGCGGTTATCGGGGCTCGTCTTAACGGTTACGATGCCGGGATCCTCGTTCATGCCGAGCGCGTCGAAATCCGGTTCGTATTCCATCTTGCCGCACCACATCTTAAACTTGCGGACAAATGCCTTGAAATCCGCCGGGTAATCCGCGCGGTCCTTCACAAGCAGGTTCTCGCAGCCGTCAAATGCGGCGTTCACCTCGTCGCTGTTCGCGACGGAAAGGATACCGATGTCCTTGCGCTCCGGCTTCGGAACGATGCTCAGCCGCTCCATCGAGCACATGGCGGGCGTAATCTCGCCCGGTCCCCACAGGTACTCGCCCTGAAGGGTCTTCAAAAGGTACTTGGCGACATAGTCGGCCGATGCGCCGTAGCTGTAGATATCCGCACGGAATATCGCGCCGCGAACATAATAACCCTGGAATTCACGGGTGAAGAAATTCTGAATCTCAACGATGCCGTCCTTATAGAACGGATTCATTTTGATCTCGGCGATCAGAGAAGCGTACAGGCTCTCGTCTGCGCCCGCCCAGCCATTCCCGCAGGTCGGGTAAACGAACAGAACGCTCGAATCCACTGCCGAAGCGATTCCCGCAAGGCCGCTTTCCTCGGCAAATGCGACCGCTTCCTCGGCCGTCTTCGGCTTCTCCTCAAACACGAGCAGCAGCGGCGCGCGAAACGTGTAGTTCAGTGCCTCACCGTCGATATCCGATTTCGGTACATAAGCCTTCAAAAAGAACTGATCGTACTTATGCTCCCAATACTTTCCGCCGTTACTCAGTATCGAAACGGCAGGTCTCTCCATAATTCCCATAGTTATCCTCCTCAGAAAAGAATATAGAATATTATATCATAAACTGAATGAAAAATCGACTGTTTTTCACTTTATTCATGAATTATCAAAAAGATTACGGGAAAATACAAAAAGCACGGAGTCATCCTCCGTGCCTCTGATCAAAACTATCCCGCAAGAAACTCCTGCAGTGCGTCCCAAGTCTTCTCCGCCGCATCGCGGCCTGCCTGATATACGCGCGTCAGTTCATCGCCGTTTTTCTCCATGTTGTTGATGTTAAGCGCCTCTTCGGGAGCGATCACGAAAACCGCACCTTCCTCTTTCCGCTTCTTTACATAAGCGGTCTGATTATTGTACATCACGTGCCGGTTTGCCAGGCACTCGATCATCTTCGGATACTTCCGAAGCACAACCTTCGCCAGCGGAACAAGGCCGGTCTTCTCCTTCACATAGCCTTCCGGCTGCGTCAGGATCACGACGTTTCTCTCATATCCGCGTCCCTCCATAAACTTAAGCGGGATGGAATCGGTGATTCCGCCGTCCAGAAGTCCTCTCCTGCCGTAAGGCACGACGCGCGAAACGATCGGCAGCGATGCGGAAGCGCGTACAAACTGCATGTCCGCTTCCCCGCCGTCCTTCAGCAGTTTGTAAACCGGTATGCCCTTTGCCGCATCGGTTGCAACCGCATAGAATTCCATCGGGTTGGAGGCAAATGCCTCCTCGTCGAAAATGTCCAGTTCCTTCGGCAGCTTGCGGTAGCAGAAATCCGCGCCGAAGATGTCTCCGGTCACAAAGAGCGAACGGTAGCTCTTATAGTGCCAGTCTCCCGCGTACTTTACGTTGTAGCGGATTCCTCTGCCGATCTGTCCGGACTTATAGTTGCAGCCGAAGCATGCTCCCGCCGAAACGCCGACCGCGCCGGCAAATGTGAGCCCGCGCTCCATCCATACATCCAGAATTCCTGCCGTGAAAAGGCCGCGCATTCCGCCGCCCTCTAATACCAAACCTGTCTTCATACTATCCTCCACACTTCCGCAGTCAGGACGCCGCGGCTTGATCCGCCGGCCCCCGCCTGCAGGCATTTTCCCCATTATATCGTTTTATATGGTGAAAGTCAAAGAAATACAGTTCAATTATCCATGAATTACGGAGCCGGGTTCCGTCAGGAAAGTGCAATAAAGGAGGCGTTTCCGCCCCCTTTTGTATTCGTTAAACGGTTCTGATTCCTGTCCGTTTGGGTTTACACCCTTTTCACAAACAGCGCCCTGATTGCGTTCAGCACCGCAAGCACCATGACTCCGACGTCCGCGAAGATTGCCATCCACATGTTGGCCATGCCGAGTGCGCCGAGAACCAGGCACAGCAGCTTGACGCCGATGGCGAAGACGATGTTCTCATATACGATGCGCATGCATTTGCGCGCGATACCGATTGCCTTCGCAATCTTCACCGGATCGTCGTCCATCAGAACGACATCGGCCGCTTCGATTGCAGCGTCCGAACCGAGCGCGCCCATCGCGATACCGATGTCCGCCCGCGAAAGTACCGGCGCGTCATTGATTCCGTCGCCGACAAATACGAGCGTCTCCCCGTCCTTCTTCTGCTGTAAAAGCCGCTCTACCTCGGTTACCTTATCCGCCGGAAGGAGTTCCGCACGGATCTCATCGATTCCGAGTTCCGCGGCAACCTTCTGCGCCACATTGGCCGCGTCGCCGGTCAGTACGACCGTACGGCTGACGCCTGCCGCGCGGATCTTACGGATTGCCTCCTTGGAAGTCGGCTTTACCATATCGGAAATCAGAATATGTCCCGCATAAGAGCCGTCCACCGCCACATGCACGATCGTTCCGACGTGATGACAGGCGATCGGTTCAATGCCGAAGCGCTCCATCAGTTTCCCGTTACCGGCAAGAACCTGCTTTCCGTCCACGATTGCCGAAATGCCGTTTCCGCCGATCTCTTCGACGCTCGTTACGCGTTCCGCCGCGATTACCGGCTTCGCTGCACTCTCTTCCTTGCGGAACCGCCCGCTCAGGTAAGCGTCACGGATGCTCTTCGCAATCGGATGCGTCGAGAAGCATTCGGCGTGCGCAGCGATTTCAAGCAGCCGCTCGTCTTCCATAGAACTGTGGTGGATTCCGCTTACTTCGAATACGCCTTTGGTCATCGTTCCGGTCTTATCCATCGCAACGATGCCGGTCTTCGAAAGCTGCTCAAGATAGTTCGAACCTTTTACCAGAATGCCGGCACGGCTCGCGCCGCCGATTCCTGCGAAAAATGTGAGCGGTATACTGATCACAAGCGCGCACGGACAGCTGATAACAAGGAATGTAAGCGCACGGTAGATCCAGCGTCCCCATGCGGCGGGATTTCCCATGATCAGGGAAACAACCGGCGGGAGTACCGCAAGCGCCAAAGCGCCGATACATACCGCAGGCGTATAATATCTTGCAAATTTGGAGATGAAGTTTTCGGAACGGGATTTCCGCGAGGACGAATTCTCCACCAGTTCGAGAATTTTCGAAACCGTTGATTCGCCGAACTCACGGCTCGTCTTCACGCGGATCACGCCGGTCATATTGATGCAGCCGCTGATGACTTCGTCGCCCGCGTTTACTTCACGCGGGATGCTCTCTCCGGTAAGGGCGCTCGTATTTAACGTCGTCCTGCCTTCAACGATCGTTCCGTCAAGCGGTATCTTCTCGCCGGGCTTCACAAGGATAATGCTTCCCGGTGCGACCTCGTCGGGATCGACTTTACGCACTTCGCCGTCCTCTTCGAGGTTCGCATAATCCGGACGGATGTCCATCAGAGCGCTGATGTTGCGGCGGCTCTTGCCGACCGCGTAGCTCTGGAACAGTTCGCCGATCTGATAAAAAAGCATTACGGCAACCGCATCGACATAGTCTCCGGTCTTTCCGACAAGCGCAATCGCGATGGCACCGACCGTGGCGATCGCCATCAGAAAATTCTCGTCGAAAACCTGACGGTTCACGATTCCTTTGCCCGCCTTCTTCAAAATATCGTATCCGGTCACCAGATAAGGAATCAGATAGAGAAGAAACCATACGGGTTCTTTTATGCCGCTGTCCGAAAGGAACTCCTGCATGACTCTGATCCCGATCAAAAGGACCGACGCGAGGACGATCCGAAACAGCAACTTCTTTTGCTTTTTATTCATAAAAGGCTCCTACAGGTAAATCTCGCAGTCGTCTTCGACCTTCTTGCAGTTCTTAAGAACGTTCTGCATAACCGCCTTCACGTCCGCGCCCTCTTCAAATTCCACATTCATCTTAAGCGCCATGAAATTAACAACCGCATCCTTTACGCCCTCGGTCTTCTTAGCAGCCGCTTCCATCTTATTCGCGCAGTTTGCGCAGTCAACTTCGATCTTGTAACTCTTCTTCATATTCTTTCCTTTTCCGCACATTCTTGTCTGCATTACATTCTGCCCTGTTTTGCAAATCCGAATGTGCTTTTTGCATTAACATATGAATGATTGTTCATATGTTTAATTGTATTATACATGATTCGAAGGATTTGTCAAGAGAGAATCAAGGAATCTTTTGCGGTTCGTTCGGACCTTCGCGCAAACCCTACCGGTTCTTAATCTCTATCCTGTCGAGGATTCCCTGCACGCCGACGTTTTGGTGCGTCAGATACATTCTGGCAACATCCTCGACGAAACCGCGCCCGGCGCCCGTCTTCCGCGCAATCGCGTCTAACGGCATCCTTTTATCGATATACTTCAGAATCCGTTTCACAAGCGCGTACAGATCCTTCTGCGCTGCCTGCTCTTCCTCCGGTACTGCAGCCTGTGCGGAGCGCTCCTTTCCCTCTCCGCTCACCGTCTGCTGCGCGGAGCGCTCCTGCCCCTCTCCAAGCACCGCCGACTTCGCATGCCCGTAATAAACGTGCTTCGGCTTCCCCGCTAAAAGCATCTCCCAGCTCTTTCCGATCTGCGTACCCGCGTGCAGCTCGAGTTCATATAACGGATTCAGATCTCCGACCAGAATGTCGCCGCTGTCCAGTACAAGCGAAATGCTGTCCTCGCTGTGCCCGGGCGTATGCAGCACTTCCCCGTCTATTCCGAGTTTCTTAAGCATCGCACGGCTTTCGCTGACGGTGTAGTACTTCACATTTTCCTCATTGATCGGGGAAAACGGTACATCGCCTTTCGCGAATACCGCATCGGCTGCGTGCACATAGTCCTTCTGCACGTCCGCAACCCATATTTCCGCGCCGTAATCCGCGATTTCCTGCGCGATTCCCATGTGGTCCGGATGAAAATGCGACACCATCACCGCATCGATCTTCTGCACGGGAATCCCGAATTCTCCCATTGCCTTTCGGAAGGCGCCTGTTGTTCCGGCCCACCCGGTATCGAACAGAACCATTCCCGCGGAACCCTCGATCAGATAAGTGTTGGTCGTCGAATATTTTACTTCGCGAATCTTCATAAACGCATCCTCTTCTCCCGCCTTACGCGGTTAATATGTCTCTCAAAGTCTCCGCTCCGGATCAGTTCCGCAAGGACGTACTGCTCAAAAATCGGCACGGTGCACGAATAGAACCCGAGCTTCCGGTTAAACGTCTGCACCATGCTCTCCGGCAGGATCATGTATCCGATACGCATGGACGGCGCAACCGTTCCGGAAAATGTGTTCAGATAGATCACGTCCACACCGTCCGCCATGCTGAAAAGCGGTTCCTCCGGCTTTCTGGATACGGTCAGTTCGGAATCGTAATTATCCTCGATCAAAACGCCGCCGCGCATCTTCGCCCAGCGCAGATATTCTTTCTTCTTAGATATATCTGCCGTAACTCCGCTCGGATAACTGTTGAACGGCGTAACATGCAGAATCTGCGCTCCCGTCCGCCGCAATGCGTCCGAAGCGATTCCGTCCGATCCCATCGGAAGCTGCTCGACCGTCACGCCCATCGCCTCGTAAACTTCACGGATTTTCTGATAAGAAGGCTTTTCAATTGCATATGTCCGTCCGGTTCCAAGCAGCTGCACGATCATTCCGTACAGATATTCCGCACCGGACCCGATGACAACCTGAACCGGCCTCACGTTAATGCCGCGGCTTCTGGCAAGATACCGGCACACCTCTTCCCGAAGCTCCTGGCAGCCGTGGTTCGGGGATTTAACAAGAATCTTCTCTCCGTAATCCAGGATCACGCGCCGCATCGTCTTCGTCATTACCGAGAACGGAAAATCCGACCGCCCTCCTTCCGCACTCCCTCCGGAATCCGGTGACTCTTCTTCGGCCGGTTCCTGTGCGTCCTCATCATCCGCGTCATCCGATCCGGAAGGCGCCTTCGATGCGGTAACCTTTGCGGCAGTCTTGCCCTTTGTCACAAAGTCCTCATCCCGGTACGTAACGAAGAACCCGCTCCTTTGGCGGCTGTCGATGTATCCCTCTTCCGTAAGGATCGTGAGCGCATGCTCCACCGTAATGACGCTGAGCCCTGTTTCCGCCGCGATGATCCGCTTCGAAGGCATCTTGGTACCGTACCCGTATACGCCCGAAACGATATCGCGGACAAGCAGTCTGTACAGTTGAATATATGCCGGCTCCTCCGCCGACCGTTCAATCCGGTAATTCATCTGGTTATATCAAACAATCCCTTTCTGGTTATTTTTATATGCCCAGTATTATATTAAACTACGCACAACGATTTGTAAAGGAGCTCACGAAAATGGCACGCAATAATCATAATTTAACAATCCGGCTTACCCTTACCGCCCTCTTTATGGCGATGAATATAGTAATGTCCTTATCTCTGTTCAGTATTCCGGTTCCCGGAGGTCACCTGTATCTGTGCGATGCGGTAATCGTCCTTGCTTCCATCCTGCTGAATCCGTGGGAAGCATTTATCGTCGGCGGCGTCGGATCCTTCCTCGGCGACCTGATGTTCTATCCGGTTGCGATGTACGTATCGCTCGTCGCACACGGTTTGCAGGCTGTCGCAATTTCGGTAATCTCACATTACACTTTGAAGAAGCATCCGAGAATCGCTTCCGGAATCGGTGCGGTAATCGGTGCAGCCATCATGGTTACCGGCTACACGCTCGGCAAAATCTACGTTTACAGCACCTTTGAGTACGCGATGATGAAGCTTCCGTACGAAATTCTTCAAGGTCTCCTCGGTGTCATCGTAGGATTTGCCCTCTGCTGGCATTTCGGAATTCACAAAGCTTTCAACAAGATTCTCCAAAGAGAAGCTTGATCCGTATATCTTATCTGCTGTAAGGAAGGGGGATTGTCAACCGGCAATCCCCCTTCTTAATTGACAATCTTCCCCAGCAATGTTAGAATAAATCGTCGCAGGCGGATATGGTGGAATTGGCAGACACGCCAGATTTAGGTTCTGGTGCGCAAGCGTGCAGGTTCAAGTCCTGTTATCCGCATTATAAAAGGCAAAGTGATCCGCTCACTTTGCCTTTTTGATTATCCGTGTATTCCGTTTTGCCAATCCGCAGGTTCTACGCTTCCCTGCGCTTTCTTTCGATGGTTCGGATCATAACCGCCGGTCAGAAGCATTTGCGGTCGTGTTTCTGACGGCATGTGTCAACCTGAGGGCATTTGTAGCAGACTTCATTTTGGCAGTACTCGTCCCGGAAGAAATCCTCCACGTTCCGAAGCGTCGTATCCGCAATATTCGTAAGCGCCTCTTCCGTGAGGAATGCCTGGTGCGAGGTTACGATAACATTGGGCATCGAAATCAGTCTGGCAAGCGTATCGTCATCTACGATATGGTTCGAATAATCATGGAAGAATACGTTGGATTCCTCCTCGTATACATCGAGGCAAGCTGCTCCGACCTTCCGCTGCTTAATTCCTTCAACCAAAGCCTCCGCATCGATCAGCGCTCCGCGGGACGTATTGATCAGCACAACGCCCTTCTTCATCTTCGCGATGCTTTCCGTATCGACCATATGGTAGTTCTCGTCGGTCAGCGGGCAATGGAAGGAAATGATATCGCTTCTCTTCCACAGTTCATCGAGCGTAACGTATTCGATTCCCGAGCCTTCCGCGGGGAATTTGTCATAAGCAATGATATTCATTCCGAAGCCGCGGCATATATCGATAAAGATCCGTCCGATCTTACCGGTTCCGACTACGCCGACGGTCTTCCCGTGCAGATCAAATCCGGTCAGCCCGTTCAGACTGAAGTTGAAATCCTTTGTACGGATATACGCCTTGTGGATCCGGCGTATCGACGTCAGCAGCAGAGCCATTGCATGCTCCGCAACCGCATAAGGAGAATAAGCGGGAACGCGCACGATATGTATTTTCTGATAAGCATACTCCACGTCAACGTTATTGTAGCCGGCGCAGCGGAGCGCGATCAGCTTTACATTCATGCTTACAAGAGCATCGATCACGGCGCGGTTGATGTCATCGTTGACAAATACGCATACGACGTCGTATCCTTCCGCAAGCCTTACCGTACGTTCCGTCAGACGCGTTTCGAAATACGAAATCTCATAATTCAGGTTCTCGCTCGCACGCACGAACGAGTTTCTGTCATAATCCTTTGCGTCGAAAAATGCAATCCTGACCGTTCCCATCTTCCTATTCCTCCTTTAAAGTCATTGAACCTCACTGATCCGTTCGATTGCCTCTAACCGGATCAGCTTATCTTTGCTTCCCTTCGGACCGGTGATCCGCACAAGCATCCAGTCGTCATCCATGTCAAGAATCATATTGGAGCCGTATTTCGTATTCCCGTACGTAACCACGTCCGCATCCATATAGTCTTCCTTCAACTCCAGTTTAACCTGCCTGCCGATATAGGAACCGGCTGCCCGGATCAGGTCTCTTCGTTCTTCGTAAAGCGGGCTTCCCTCCATCTTCGCAAGCGCGGCCTCAAGCGAGTTAACCTTTTTCTTAAGTTCCATAGCTTCGATAAAACCTATAAATCCCAGAAAACCGAAAATCCATGCAACGTATTCCATTATGCTTCCTCCTCACATATCTCGATCGCCAACACCGAGGACAGAGGAATCAGTTTCTCGATGATTCCCTTCTTCGTTGTTCCGGAAACCTTTACCCAGTTTCCTTCGAAATCCAGTACTTTGCAGCGCGCGTCATACAGATCGATATCCGCCTCGCCGTCGAAGAAACGGAACTTGACCGTCTTTCCTTTCATCATGGAAAGCATCTTTCCTACATTCTTTACGACCGTACCGGTTTCATCGGTCACGCCGTCTTTCAGCAGATAATCACAGGATACTCCCAGATAAGACGCGATATCTCCGATTTTGTCGATATCGGGCATTACCGTCCCCGCCTCCCAGCGGCTTACGGTCTGTCTCGTTACGGACATCTCCTCGGCAAATTCCGCCTGCGTCAGTCCAAGGTCTTTTCTCTTCTTAGCTATCTTGTTACCCAATTCGTTCATCTTCGCGAACTCCTTTCATTTGATACCTGAATTCTATCCCCTGTGCTTCTGCTTTATCAAGAAAACAGCTCGTGCAAAATGTAACATGGCAGTTTACATTGGACGTTTTTCCGCGGAAAATGGGCCGTTTTGTACCATTTTCCGGCTGAATTCCTTTAAATATCCGTTTCCGGAGTCTTACGGATCCGGTTTTATTCCCTTCCGGTGCCTTATGCCTTGAGCCGGTTATAAACGTGCTCCGTTCCGTCGTTAAAGCGGAAGCCGCACAGATTCATTCCGTTCCAGATTACCTCAAACCGGACGGCTCCGTCCTGCGCTTTTTTCAGAACTTCGATAAGGCTGCTCTTCGCCTCTTCCTCGCAGGACCATGCGCCGCACTCCTTCTTCCATTCGGTCCACACCGGCAGGATATACTTCACCCCGACCTCAACATCCCGCGGCGGAGCCATTACCGAAAACAGAAGCTTTTCGTAGCAGGTCTCGTCCGGAGCCGCGTAGAAGTCCGCAAATACGCAAGGCTCCTTCGTATCGCGGAAACCGAGCTTCGTATGAAGACCGATGGATTTCACGTTGTCCTTATGAATGGCAACGACCACCTTTTCCGTCGAATCGTAATCCTGCAGAACGGCAAAAAGTTCCGCATACATCTGCGTCGCAATGCCCTGCTGCCAATATGCCTTACGGACGTGAACGTCGCCTACATACCAGCGGGTGACCGATTCCGGGTCTCGCATGCATCTTAGGTAGCCGACAATCTTACCCTCGTCCCACGAAAGGACTTCGAACCATTTGACGGCGAACTGACGCTCGTAATCCGTGCAGAAATCAATCTGACAGGAGCAGTCGATATCCGCAGGGATACCCTTTACTTCCCGGAAGAACTGTTCGAGCGCCTTCCGCTTCGCTTTGGACATATTTCTGTGTGTTTCCGTTATTTCATAACGCATGCATATTCTCTCCGTTCGAAATATCTACCATCTGGCGTTTCTCTTATCAAGGAAGAATCCGAGATTGAAGCGGACCTCCTTACGTTCGATGTCGCAGTTCGTGTAGCAGCAGGTGTCAAATCCGATCATCTCAAAGCCCATTGCCTTATAGAACGCAATTGCACGCACGTTGCAGGACTGCGTCTCGAGTATGATTGCGCGGCGTCCCAGCTCCCTTGCCCGCTCCTTGACGCGGTTCATAAGTCTTGTTCCGATGCCCTGACGGTGCAGCTCGTCCGCAACCCAGAGCTCCGTTACGATAAGACGGTTGCTCCATTCCTCGCTCCAGCACTCGATGCATGCCTTGAGGACCTTCTTACCGTCTTCCTCAGCTACAACGCCGAACGCCTCGGCACCTTCCCAATGGTCCGCGTACAGCGTATCCGGAAAATCATAATCCGTCGAAAGGTGCGTCACGGGCTCGTCAAACTTCTTTAATTTCATCTCGGCATGGAAACCGGTTTCATCGGTCGTAAGCTCCATGTCATAATAGTATTCCGTCGTGTAATCAAGCGGAACGGGTACTCCTTTCCACTCCTCCTTCGGGAGCGGCACAATTTCATAATTCATCTCTATACTCCTAATATGTCGGTTAATTCGCTTGTTTCGGAGATCACGTACGTCGCCGGGTGCGCCTCGTCGCGCGCGCCATCGCGGTCAATCCACGCGGCCCTGATTCCCGCGTTGAATGCGCCGGTCACGTCGGTTTCATAAATATCTCCGACAAATGTAATATCTTCCCGTTTCTCTTCCGGATGCTCCAAAAGCGCCGTCGCAATCGCCTGCTCAAAGAAACCCCGGTCCGGCTTGGTGCGGCCGTATTCGGCGCTTGACCATACTTTCGTAAAGTACTGTCCGATTCCGAGCCTGTTTAAAATGCACGAAAGCGCATCTGAACTGAAGCTGCTGTTCGAAAGAACGTACATCGGGATTCCCTTTGCCTGAAGCTTTGAAAGCATCTCCGCAACACCCGGGGCGGGTTCCATGGCATTTGCCGTCATAAGCAAATCGGCTTCCTCGTCTATGCTCATCGGAACGGTTTCGCCGCCGAAACGCTCCGCATAACGCGGAAGTTCCTCCTTTACGAACGGGAACTCAATGCCCTGATGATGAAGATCCATCAGTTCAACGAAGAGTTCCTCGCCGAGTTCCTTCATTTCCTCAAAGGTGCACCGGTCCTGATAGTATTTCTCCCAGAACACGCGGAGCGCACGGTTGAAATCATGCGTTTTGCTGATGACGATTGTTTCGAAATAGTCGAATATCAGTATCATTCTTTGGGGTAATTCTCCTTATCTCACTTTCTTGTAGAAGAACAGAAGCAGGTCGTCATCGTTGACGCACGGCGCGTACTGGTCAAGCTGCTTTCCCTGATACCATACGCCGCTTCCGTCGGGCATATAGCCGCGCTTCACGTAGATGCGCTGCGCCGGACCGTATCCGGAATGCACGCCGACGGCAAGGTACACGTGGTCCGTAAGCTTTGACGCTTCCCTCTCCGCTGCGTCTAAAAGCCTGTTCGCGATTCCTTTGTTGTGCAGGTGGAAGAACACGCACAGGTCCACAATCTCCGGCCAGCCTTTGTCGGCAAGCGGTCCCTCGGTCGGGCACAGTACGAGCGTGCAGATGCCTGCAACCTCTCCCTTATACTCGGGGACAAATACGATGCGGTCTCCCGATTCCTGCTCTTTATAATAGTTTTCGTAATTGGCCATATCCGGATGCCAGCCGTAGGATTGGTAGGTATCAAAGATTATCTTTGCGTCCTCGGGGATCATACTTCGGATCCGGATGCTCTCGTCTTCATAATATGTCGTCATTTTCCATTCTTTCCTTTGTTTCCGTATTTGCGCTGCAGTTTCTTCGACAACGTCTTCGTTTTCTTCTCTTTTTCAACACGCGGCGTCCGCTTCTCGCTTAAGAAGATATAATAGTCCTCTTTCTCGAATACCTTCACGCCGCCGAACACGGTCTTCAGCTTGTTTCGGTACCAGTCGAGCCGCTTCGTGACAAGCGCCATGCGTCCGCCGATCTTAAGCTTCTTAAAACCGTCCTCGATGAATTCCCTGGCGACCGAGAAGTCGGTGTGGTAAGGCGGGTTTGACAGAATCAATGTGAAATCACGGTCTTCGATGCTTCTGAGACCGTCGCTCTGCAGCACGCGTACGCCTTCGATTCCGTTTCGCGTAAGATTGGCTTTCGATAACGTCACGGCTTCTTCGAGGACGTCACACATAACGACATGCTCTCCGCCGAGCTTCTTCGCCGCGTAGATTCCGACAACGCCGTAGCCGCATCCGAGATCGAGCACCTTGTCACCGTCCGCTGCCGGCACGGTTTCGAGCATGAGCCGGGTACCCCTGTCGACGCCCTTCGGCGAAAAATAGTACTCCCCGGTTTCGCATTCGACTTCGGTTCCGTTGATTTCTTCTTTGATGATCATAGTTCCCGCTTTCCGTCCACAGCCGCAGCTGCGAACGAATATCATTTCCGCTTACCGCGGTTTCCGTGTCAGTTATCCTTTCCGCTTACCGCGGTTTTCTGTCATTTTCCATCCCCGCTTACAGCGGTTTCTTTGTGAGAAAAAGGATATAGGTATCCCAAAACTCGACCTTGTTTCCGTTGTCCTTAACCGTCTTTCGTAACATCTCGAAGAACTTCGTCCTGGTAGGCTCCGGGATTGCAATATGGTCGCTGTGGGTGCCGCAGTATGATACATAATCGTCCGCGTTGAAGACACGCTTTCCGTAGAAATCGCGCCGCTCGAAATCCACATAACCGTAGTCCGTCGCATGCCTGTAATCAAACGGCTCCTTCATGTCCTTGTAACTCGTCACGGGCTTATAGTACTCGTCGTAAACCTTCTGAATCTTGTTATACAGGTTCTCATTCGGAGACTTGTAATCTCCGTTCGTGAGCATCATCGCAAGCGTTCCGCCGGGCTTTAACAGGGAAAGCGTCTTCGGAAAAGCAATCCGCTCCGGAATCCACTGGATCGTTGCCGCGGAATAGATCATGTCGAACTTCTGCTCTCCGAAATCGTGCGTGATGAAGTCATCGTTCACGATATGGAAATTCGGGTAGGAGTCAAAATGCTCCTTCATCTTCGCATAGAAGTTCTCTCCGAGTTCGATCGCGTGGTAATCGCAGCCGGTCTTCAAAATCGGCTCCGTCGCCTGTCCCGTTCCCGGTCCGAGCTCAAGAACCGTCTTATCGGGACCGATCCCCGCATACGCGATCAGGTCCGCAAACAGCTCCGGGCTGTAGCGCGGACGAAACCTGTCAAACTGCTCCGGTATCGTGTCAAAAATCTTACGGTATTCCATTGTTCTTCCTCCATCCCAATATTTTCAATTTCTACCCTTCCAGGATCTCTTTCTGCTTCTTCTTGGTGAGACTTCCGAACGCTACGTCATAGGAGTGATCCAGAATGTCCCGAACCGTGTCGTCCGCCAGGTTTCCGTTCACCTTGATCGAGTTCCAGTGCGTCTTATTCATGTAGTAACCCGGGATAACGTCCTCGTACTGCTTCCGTAGGATTTCCCCTTCGAGCGGATCCAGTTTGAGCGTGATGTAATAGGGCTTGTTGTCATTGTCGCTGCAGACTGCAGCGAACATTTTCCCTCCGACATAGTAACGTTCCCAGTTCCATTCCGCCTGAAGATCCTTTGTCACTCCGCGCTTTTTTAAAAGATACTCATCAACCCAGTCGCAGTTCATCGTCATAACCTCCTGATATTTCCGTTAAGCTTACCATAACGAACATGACATCACCCCGTCATGTTATCGGAAAGCTTTCACGGCAGACGCCTTTACAGTTCAAACCGGTACACCTTCACCTGACGCTTGCCTTCCGCGTACATCTCGTTATCCTCCGGGATACTAACGGTCTCAAGATACGTTCCGCCGGCCAGCTCACAGGTGCGCGCAGACGCGTCGTTGGTCGGAACGCAGGTTATGATCACATAACTAAGATTGTGCTTCCGCGCCTGTTTAAAGAGCAGTTCGCACGCCTTTGCCGCATAGTGATGCCCGCGGTACGGCCCGTCGATTTCATAGCCGATGTTTCCGCCGACATAAAGCTTATCGTTATGACCGATCCGAAGGTCACAGATTCCGATCTTCGTTCCGTCTAAAAGACAGATTTCAAAATAGTACGCCGGTACCCACTGCTTCTCAGGCTTTGCTTCGCCGAGACGGGTAAGCTTCAGGAATATCTCATCCGACTTAAGGTCGCTTACATCCAGAAACGTGGGCTCCGCCGGAAGCTCCCGGACAATATCCCGGTACATTCCGAACCGGGCGCCGACCGAGTATACGAACTCTCCGCTTTCCATCAGCTTCAGAATGTCCTCTTCCGTTGCCCAGCGCGCCTCGGTAGTCTCCCCGGGCTGAGGCACATAATCCTTACAATCCATATCCCTTCGAAGCAGATACAGGTCGAGGAAATAGTTCTTATGCTGATAAGTTGCGAAATATGTGAGTTCATGCCCTTTGCAGACGATGCCGGTCTCCGCCCCGATCTCCCGGACAGCCGACTGAAGCGTGGTCTCGCCCGCAAGCGTTCCGCCGCCCGCGAACTCCCACTGGTTGCCCGCCTTCTTGTTCGGGTGACGCTTCTGAATCAGAAACTCGCCCTTCGAGTTCCGAACCCACACCTCGACGCATACATAGTATTCGCCTTCGCCAAATGCCTCGCCGCGCACATGCGTACGCCCGAGGGGCTTTCTTTCACTGTCATACAAATCCCAGAGTTCCATCCGGTTACCTCCCCATTTTCCTTGTATTTCCGCATGCAAGTCTTATCTTCTTATCACTGTACCGCCGTCACCGCTGTCGTTCTCGAAGTGCCCGCGGAGCGCGGCAAAGTCTTTGAGATTATATAGCGAAAAGATGTCTTTGGTCTCTTTCTCAAATCTGACTGTGGAGTTGCCTCCCGTATTCGATATTTCGAGTGTCTGACAATTTGACTTAAAATGATCCAGATTGCTGAACTCCTCGGAACTGAATATATTTACTTCGAGTAATCTGTTATGCGCGTCGCACTGCATAAAATACACATCAAAGGTCTTATCCGCCAGAGGCTCCGATGTGGCTATATAGAATTCCACATAATAGCGGTCATCCAATGCTTCTCTGATTGACACGACCTCGGCGGGATACTCAATCCAATTCGTCTTATTAAAACTGTCGTAGCACTTTGTGTAAATAATCTTGGACCGGTCAAGTCCGAGGGTATCTATCAGGCTGTCCATAATCGCCGCGTTATAGTAATCCGATAACAGAACCTTGCTCTTGAAATTGTATGTGACATGGTATATGCCGCCGTCTTTTTTCATGATTCCGCTTAATTCCGTTAACGCTTCATATGTGGGAGTAAACGAAAGTTCTCCGATCCATCTTTTAACTTTCCCTTCCACATTCGTCAGCTCGGCATCGGACCCGAAAGTCTGCGAAACCGCCTTCTCAAAATCGCCTTTGTACTGTTTTGCATATCCTTTTGCTGTTTTCTCTGCTTTTTTCTTTTCTCTGGATGAGCAGCCTGTAAGACTGCATGACAATATCAGAAGAATCATTACGGTTACTGCTTTCAGAAACAGTCTTCTCTTTCCCGAAACCTTCCCATCTGTCCTGTTTTTCATCATTTCACCCCTCCGTTATTGAAGACAAAAACCCAAGGTCACCTGCTGTACGTAACAGTTTGTTCGGCAAATGTGTCAACCGATCACTTGATTGATATAGTCCAATTCCCGTCGTCCACGATATACTGAAACTCCGTAAGGTCCGGATCATCGAACACCTTCAAAAGCTCCGGCAGATCGTCGACTGCGGGGATTTTCGCGAGTTCCTCCCGCTCAATCCATTCCATCTCGCCCTCTTCCGAGGAAACAACCTCTCCCGTGAACTCCGTAGCCTCAAACAGAAGCACAATATACCGTCCGCCGTCAATCGGAAACTGTTTGATCCCGATGAGCTTCGGATTTTCAATCGTAAGACCCGTCTCCTCCTGCATTTCCCTTATAACTGCGTCGATGAATGACTCGTTCTTCTCCACGTGTCCGCCCGGCAGCGTATAGCCCTGCCAGTCCTTCTTTACGCGGTTCTGTAAAAGCACGCGGCTGCCGTCCTTAATCAGGCAAAGCACCGCAAGTTCCACACGTTCCGTTCTGTCCATGATAAACCTCTCCCGTTATATTTTCAATGCCTTTGTCGCGATGGAGCCGCTCATGTAACCGTCAAGCGGGGTACCGCCACGGTCCTCGTAGAAACCGACGATTGCAAATCCGGCGTCAATCTGGCCGCCGATCTGGTCCGTAAGCGTGTGCCCCCAGATGTATCCCTCGGCCTCCGCAATCCGCTTTATGTCCGGATTGTCCAGATGGTCAACATCCGCGTAAGGCAGTTTGTACTCCACGCTGAGCAAGCCCTGCTCCACTTTCACCGGGTCGAAGATAAACTCGACTCCGTTGCTGAATCCGGAAATCAGAATGCCGCCCTTCTTCAGCACGCGTGCACACTCTTTCCAGACCGGCAGCACGTCGTCGACATAGCTGTTCGACCACGGATGAACGATAAGGTCAAAGCTTTCGTCAGCGAACATGGGCAGTTCCTTCATATTGCCCTGCACGGTCCGGATTGTAAGCCCGTCTCTTTCCGCGACCATGATATCCTTACTGAGCTGTGTTTTGCTGTAATCGAGAACGGTCACTTCGGCTCCCGCAGCCGCAAGAATCGGTCCCTGCTGGCCGCCTCCGCTCGCAAGGCAAAGCACATTCTTTCCTGCCAGCTCCTCAGGAAACCAATCACGCGGGACCGGCTTCGTCGGTGTCAGCAGAATGCTCCATTTCCCCTGTCTCGCAAGCGCCACTTCCTCGCTCGAAACAGGAACGGACCACCGGTCTGCGTTGGCAGACCGGTCATCCCAGATTTTACTGTTTTCTTTCAAAAAATCCATATCATTTTCCTCACTTTTTCTGATAGTGCCCGGTAATGGACCACTAACCCCGTCCCACGGGCTCATTGCTTCTGATAGTGCCCGGTTACATGGACGCCCTTGTATCCGATCTTCCGATAGAAATCGTTGCCGCCTCCGGTGATGACTTCGGCACCGAGCGGGCGAAGGATCTTCTCATGGTGCGCAAGCGCTGCCGCCGCGAGTCCTTTGTGCTGATGCTCCGGCACCGTACACAGCGGTTCCATGTAAGCGAGCTTATTCTCGGGTACCCACCACATTCCGGAGAAGCAGACGTAGTTGTCGTTCTCATCCGCAATGACGGTGGTATAGTCATAAGTTGCATGCGGTGCGGGCGCGATCGTTGCGCCGAGCACATTCTGATAAAGCTCGTGCGGGCTGATTCCGCCGTTCTTCACCGGCGTCTCCCAGTCCCTGAATTCGCCGTGTTCCGCCTTGTTAAAGCCGTCCCACAGGCATTTTGCGACCTTCAGCGGGTCGTTGTCCTTCGGGTTCGTAAAATGATACCCCTCTGGGAGCGGGTAATCGAGCGTCCCGGTCCGGAAATCGAAATACAGGTCCGAATCCTCATAGATAAGCTGATATCCGCGCCTTTTCGCTGCTTCAATCAGCGCCGTCTGGCGGCTTCCGAGCACGAACTCCGTCGGTTCTTCAAACTTCGGAAACGCCGTGTCCGCATATTCGATCATCTCGTCCGCAAGCGCCTCATAGCCGGGCCGCAGCACGAAATAGAGCTCGTCCGCCGATGTCTCATAGAAGACAAATGCAACCGGCACATCCCCGTCCATCCAGAACCGGTCCAGACGGTCATAACTGCGGTCATGCCACGGCGACGTAATCGCGTACTCGAAGAACGGAGCCGCGGGGCCGTTGGTCTCTTCGTGGTTATAGACGTCCGTCATCAGTTTCCACACGAGATCGATGTCCGTCAATATCTGAAATTGTTTTGTTGTAATCATGCTGTCTCAAACACCTCGTCCATTGCGACCACATCCGCGACCGAATCCCACACGTCCTCGTTGTAATAGCGGTACGTTGTCTCGCCGGTCATGTAGTCATTGTCAAATGTGGAGTTGCAGCCTTCCGGAACGATCACGTTATAGCCGCGGTCAAATGCGGACTTGATCGTCGCGTCAATGCAGTAATTGGTCTGAAGTCCCGCGATGATAACGGTATCCTCGCCCTTTTCCTCCAGATACTTACAAAGTTCCTTGTTGCTGAAGCTGCTGTTGACGGTCTTTACGAAAACCTTCTCGCCTGCCTTCGGGGCAAGCTCGTCGTAGATTTCAAAGTCCTCGTCGCCGTAAGTCATGCCGCTTCCTTCGCCCGCGTCGTGACGCACGTAGATGACCTCCACGCCGCGCTTTCTCGCTTCCGAAAGAAGCTTCTTCATATTCTCCACAAAACCTTCAAAGTTATAAAGATCTTCCACTACCAAAGCCTTTTGAAGATCGATTGCCAATAATACCATAATGGTTTCCTCCCTTATTACGGAACGCCGTCGGGCGTCCCGCTTCATTTTCAATCATGCAAATATTTTCTTCACGATCTGCTCCGCGCACTCCGCGGGAGAGCTCACGCTCGTGTCCACACGCATCGCGTATTTGATATCCTTGCTCATCAGCTCCGCCTGCTCGTCCGACTGGCTCTCATAACGGTCGCCGCGCTCGATGTTTCGCTGCCTGCAGATGTCAAGCGGGCAATATACCTCGACGATACTTAACGGGCTGTCCTTCATGATTTCCATAAGCTGCTCATAGTGCGGCTTGATCTCGTCGCGCTCGACAAGGATGCCGTCGATCAGCACATTTTTCCCAAGGTCGGAATACAGTTTCGCGGTGTGATACATCAGGATGATCACTTCCGAAAGGTACTTCCAGTAGTTCTCCTCGAGATACTGCTCGCCGACCATCTCCTGGAACAGATCGTTCGCAACAACATAAAAGAATTGGTCTCTGCGCTCCTGAAGCGCTTCGACGATCGATGTCTTGCCGGAGCTTGTGACTCCGTTTAGAAATATAATCTTTCCCTTTTCCATTTCGGGTCTCCTTTTCATTTTTCTTTGCGGATAGTTGATAGAATACCATCCGCTATCTAATCGCCTCCAGATCCTTGTCGGTAAGGGGACCGATCTCACCATGATCGATCAGATGCATATTTCCGACTTTAAAGATCCTGTCGCCTTTCACATAGATTGCGCTCATGTCCTCCATCGCAACAATCGGATGCGTCATGGACATTTCCTTCAGTCTCGGAACGAACCATTCGCCTTCTTCATAGTGCGACTTAATCGTAATGTTCGTAAGGCCGAGCGCCTCATACCAGTGCGGATTGTCCCAGATATAAGCGACGTTGCGGCCGAGGTTCATCGAGCCCGCGCTCACGCCGAGGATTACGGCCTTGCTCTTATGAAGTTCCGTATCAATCCCGAGGTCGCGGATCAACTCGATCTGCAACGTCGATTCGCCGCCCATGAGCCAGATGCAGTCCGCTTCACGGATAAGCCTTACAGCCTCCTCCGATGTGGTACGGCGGTCAATCACGTGCTTTACGGCAAATGCCATGCCGAATTCCGCAAGCATCCGGTGCATGCCGTCCCGGTCGTCATCATTCTGCTCAAAATTCTCCGGATCGGCGCTGATAAATACAATCAGGTCCCGTTTCGGAAGGTTCTCTTTTAAGACCTCCGCGAGCGCGTCGTTAAAACGACGGTCGGGGAAGCCGCTGAAAAGCCCGAGAAGGGCTGCGTTCATATTCGTATTCATTTTTCTTCTCCTTGATAGGTCTTTCGTCGTCCGAAATCCGCATCGCGTGCTCTTTACACGCGGGAGTCATGCTCTCCTACTCGTTCTGCGGCTGCATATTATTTCCGATCAGACGTAACATAGCGCCTGCGTATTCTTTCGCAGCGCCTATATCATACCCCGGCGTTTCGCCGCGATATTCCGAAAGTGCTTTCCGAAGAAGCTCGTGATACTTCTCCGGAAGGTTCATAAGCCCCCACTCGCCGCCTTCCTGCTTCGAAAGGACTTTTCCTTCCTGCTGCCAGGCAAGCACGCGCGCAAGGTTCAAGGTAAGGTACATCGTATCTTCGGCGATATCGTCCTCAGCATCGGCGATATCGTACCAAAGCGAATCCATATAGTTTTCGGCCGGCACCTCTCCGAATACATCCGAAACCGGCGCGCCGTACAGGCACACGCCTCTTGCGCGGATCACGGAAAAATGCGCCGCGAGGTCCTTGTCGGTACCGTTCATCTTCTTTACATAATCGTCCGGATTGTCCCGGTACCACCCGAGATGCATCGCCGAAAAATGCAGCACAAACGGCGTCGGATACACGAAAGGCTTACAAACCTCGCGCTTCACGACGCTCATCTCAATGCCTTTTGCGGGAGCCTGCGCGTTCAGGGATACAATCATATCCATGAACGCTCGCTTTGTCTCGTCAGGCATGTCATTTGCCGTTACGACCAGCAGGTCAATGTCGCTTTTCAAAGGGTTGAAGCACCCCATGACCGCCGAGCCGTGCAGGTAGATGCCGACGAGGTTATCGCCGAGAATCTGTTTCGATTCCCGGACGAATTCGTCTGTCAGGTTCCTGCACTGTCCATCCCAACTCGCTGTTTCCATTCGAAACACCTTATGCTTTCTTCAATCGGCCGATTCGCAATACTCCCCGTACTCACACCCGATGTGCGTTGCCTCAATCTCATCGACCAATATCAGCTTCTCACCGTCTTTATCGTATAGTTTAACCGTTCCCCAACCATTGCCGCCGTTAAAAAGGCGGTTGTGGCGCTTCTGTCCGTCCGGCGCCTCGTATTGCACGAGAAGCATGTCCTTCTTTCGGCATTTCACCTCGGTTTCCATGACCGCGTGCACATTTTCCTGCCGGACATGCCAGATTACGAGTTCGTCCTGCTCCTCGAAAGAGAATTGTGTCTTTACGCGAAGATGCAGTTTCGAGAAGTTGAAATCGTATTCTTTCCCCTCGTAATAACATACGCCGAGCAGTCTCCGGTCGAGCGGGACAAAGTAAATCTTCGGGCGTCCGCCGCCGATGTCGAACACGCTGTTCATGAGCTGCTTCCCTGTCTTTTTACTGACAAGACAGTTTGAGGAGAGCCAGACCCACGGGCTCGTGAAATCGCGTCCCCAGTTCTTGTCCGCATAACCGTAGCTGCGCTCGGGCGTCACGATAAATTTCCTTCCGTTACAGGTAATCGTGCCCTCGTACAGGGTCTTCATGCCTTCGGCGTGCCAATACATGGCAAATGCCTCCGCGACCCGCAGCGGCTTGCTCGCGCCGTAGCCGACATTAAATGCAATCTGCTTATCCAGCTTCAAATCCCACGACATGCTGCCCGAATCACACATCCACTCGGGATGCGCATCTGCCTCTTCACGGCTAACGGTGACGCTTCCGCGAAGCAGCGTCTCGGACGCATAACAATCGTCCGCCTCGACCTCGTACGGAGCATCTCCGTGAATCCGTACCTGCCCAAGGGGAAAGAACCGATGCAGCTGGCAATGATCCTCGCCCCAGCAGCCGGCTTTGACCATCAGATAGGACGGCTTCTTCTTTGCTTCCCGATTGGCCGGAAGCTGACCGAATACCGGCTCGTCCTCAGCAAGCGCCGGATTGCAGATGAAATACTCGATGAAGAACGGTTTGTCCTCACCGGTCTCCGTGTCCTGCGCCGTAAAGGAATGCCACCACCAGTCATACCCGAGGTGTGCAAGCGGTCCGTGAAGCATAAACGCATTTCTTTGGATGTCGTGATGATTGAACATGGTATTGCCTCTTAAATACAGTCTCTAAAAATGCTCTCCGACGAAAATGTTCTTCGGAATGAAAACGCGCCGAAGCATCTCTTCCTTCGCGTTCACGGTCACATCCGTGCGAAGCATTGCCTCGTCCATGTTAAGCGCTCCGATTGCGAGCTGCCCGAGGGCACGTACGTTAACCTCGAGGTTTGCTTTCGACGCAATGTCCGCGGCATTTTCGCCGTCCGCTGTGAACCGTTCGCCGACCAGCTCGACGCGGTCGGATAATACACGATAGGTACGATTATTCTCCTCTATCATTTCGTCAGATATTTTAATCGTAAAGTCGCAATCCACAGGCTTTTTGATTGTCTCAAGAAGCTTCTTTGCATTGATGACGCGAAGCATGAAGTTCGGGAACACCGTCTCTTTGATTGCGTACGCATCCGGCGTAACAATAATCCTAAGAAGGTCAATTCCCGCAGGAAGCTGCATCTCAATCGTGCCGTAATCCGCTTCGAATCTTGCCAAGAAACCGAGCAGTGCGCGGAAGCCGTCGCGGCACGTCCAGGCGCACTCCTCCACCTTCAGGATGGCTGCCGGATTGTTCTTAACGTCCGTGAAGATAATATACGCAATCGGCTCACCGTTCTGCTTCAAAACATACGAAAACTTCCGGTCGATATACGGCTTATCGACGTGCAGATGCTCCTCCATCTTCTCTTCCGTGCGCGCGTACGCCAGGTTCAACTGCGGCGCAAACCTGTTGTAGACAGTCATAAAATCGGTGACCGGCTCGCCCGGGTTCCATTTTACGACTTCACCGTCAAAGCGGTAGCGGCACAGAAGCCCCGGCGTGAGACTGTACTGGCTCCAGCCGATTACGGTCTCGTAACCGAACTTCCGGTAGAACTCATGCTTGAACGGATAAAGCGCCGAAATCACTTCGCCGTTTCTGTACGCTTCGGGCAGCAATTCCTTAAAGATCTCGCGAATTGCACCCGAATTGCGGTACTCCGGAAGCGTCGCCACGGCGCCGATACCGCCGGCCTTCACCGCCGTTCCGTCCACGTAAAATTCGAACTTGTTGTTGATGATCCGCGCCATCAGCGTATCGTTGTCGTCAAATGCGCCCCAGTCCTCAACCTTGGCGTTCAGCTGACGCTCGCGCTTTTCTTCCACGTCGTCTACACGCATGTGGAAGCAATATACTGCGGTCAGGTACGCGGCGAACCGCTCCTCACCCTCTAACTTCTTAACTTTCATGATTCTTTCCCCCCGCCGGAATGGCACGGGGGTCCTTTCCTATTCATTCTTCCCCGCTGATGTGTCCGCGGGCCTTTTCTATAACTTGTACTGCATGAAATTGCCGTTGTGCGTAAAACCGTACGCGGTGTACAGCTTCACACCCATGTCGGACGCCGTAATCTGCACCGCTCCGCAGCCGTACGCTCTCGCCTCCTCCTCCACGCGGTGCAGAAGCTCCTTCGCGATGCCCATGCGGCGGTACGCCGGGTCGGTATACATGCTCGAAAGCAGCCCTAACCGTCCCGTCGGGCAGCTGAAATACGGCGGCTTTTCGACAAATGACATGCCGCTCGTTCCGACAATCTTATCCCCGTCCATCGCAAGCCACGAGACAAATGTGCCGTCGGCCATATGGCGGTGATAGAAGTCCCAAAGCGCCGCCTCAAGGTCAACCTCCGGCGGAACATTGCCTTCCGAGGTGTATTCCTCCGTAAGCTGCGTGATCCGCATTTGGATAAACGTGCCGAGCTCCGCTTCGGTCATCTTTTTAAACGTGATAGCCATAACATTTTCCGTCCCTATGTCAATCCTTTATCCGGCCGAAGTGAGTTCTGCCGGTTCATCCTTAGAACAGCTCATCCAGAAGGATGTAATACTTAATCTTCTCCCAATCCGGTTCAATCCCGAGCTTTTTGAAGAGGTCTTCCGGGTGAACGTCCGCGTAATAATGGCCGTACGTGCCGTCGGCGTTGTGCTTCAGGCTCCGGTAACCGAGTGCGATGTCGTACCAGCGGTCTGCGATTCCGGCGTCACCGAGATCGATGAAGCCGCTCACTTTGCCGTCCTCGAAAAGGACGTTCGGCAGGCAGAAATCGCCGTGCGCGAATACCGGATCCGACACCGGCTTGTGGTCATACAGCCACTGCAGCAGTTCCTCCGGATTCTTGAATCCGCCTTCGCCGAAGGTTTCCGGCTCCGCGTCCTCAAGGTCCACCAGGTTATGCTCGATACGGTACTTTGCCTCCTCGAGTTCCGCCTTAAGATCAAAGGTCTTCGGACAGTCCGTAATGTCCACACTCCAAAGCATCTTCAATGCTTCCGCAAGAAGCGTTACCAGCTCCTCCGGACGCGTCATATAATACTCGTCGCAAGCCATTCTACCGCGCGCCTTGCTCATCACAAGGTACCGGTAGCCGTCCTTCACCTCGGTCGCAAGAACCTTCGGTGCCGGCAGCTTCCCGTCAAGCCATTTCATGACTTCGACCATCTGCGCTATGTGCGGGCGTTCCTTCTCAACCTTCAAAACAAAGTCGTCGTAGATTCGCACAAGCGAGCCCGATTTGCCGAAATCATTGGTTTCGTAGGGCTTGCCCTCTGTTAAACTCCGGATGGATTCCGGAAGATTATTTATCACATCATCCATATTCACTCCCGTGACCATGAGGCTTACGCCTGCTGTCACCTATTCTTGTCATAGCACTCCCAAATCGCGAAGAAATCCGCGCTTTGGTCTTTATACGCGGGGTAAAACTCCGCCGCCAGCCGGT
>JAFZUW010000013.1 GCA_017618195.1 Lachnospiraceae bacterium | reverse complement strand
GGGAAAGAATTTTGAGCAGAGGAACTGTCTCTGCTTATTAATGGTGCATAAAAAAGCAACGGGACGAAAGAAAATGACCTCTTTCGTCCCGTGTTCATAAACTCTTGCTATTTCAATGTCGTTATCTTAATGACATTGGGCCGGAAGGGCCCTCTTTTTTTCTATAGTAGACAATCATAAGCGGATGTGATAATATTTACTATGTATGAGTATGCGCACGAACCGTCCCGCGGTCTTATTTTTCGGGCTTTGTGCGCAGAAAAGGAATAATGAGTTTGAGGTGTTTTGTCGGATGAAGGCTTTTTTAAGTCGTATTCCTTTAATGATTTCGCTGTCGCAGAACGATTTTAAGAGCAAATACGCAAGTTCCCAGCTTGGAATCCTGTGGGCATTTGCCAAGCCGGTCGTTCAGGCAGTCGTATATATTTTCGTATTTACGATCATCGCACGTGCGGCTCCGGTGGATAATATCTATCCGTACGCGTTTTGGCTTCTGCCGGGAATGATCTGCTGGTTTTTCTTCTCCGATGCGGTAATGTCGGGAGGAAACGCTTTGCTCGAATATTCGTATCTTGTCAAAAAAGTCAAGTTCGAGATCGACATTCTCCCGACAATCAAAGTCATTTCGTCCGGAATCGTTCACGTGTTCTTTGTTATGTTCGTACTGTTTTTGTATCTGCTGTGGGGACTTCCCCTTTGTTTTACCATGCTGCAGATTCCCTACTACATGCTGTGCACGTTCTTCGTTGCGCATGCGTTTGCGAGACTGAACTGCGCACTGGTTCCGTTCTTCCGGGATTTCTCACAGATCCTCGAAATCCTTCTCATGGTTCTGATGTGGGCATGTCCGGTCATGTGGGACATTTCCATGATGCCGGAAGGGATCGCATGGATTTTCAAACTGAATCCGCTTTATTATCTGATTGACGGATACCGGCAGTCGTTCATGAACGGTCAGTGGTTCTTCGAAAATCCGCTCATGACATTGTATTTCTGGGCATTTGCCCTCCTTGCCGCATTCTTATCGAAGAAGCTTTTTGCAAGGCTTCGGGTACATTTTGCGGATATTCTTTAACGGAAAGCGTTTATCGGGAAAGGAAGATCCCCCGCGCCTTGGCGGCGGATCATACGGGACGGAATGGATAACGTAGTTGTCGATGTACAACATATCAATAAAGTTTACAACACATATGAACGGGAGATAGATCGTTTCCGCGAAGCGGTCTCCTTCCGCCAGAAGAACCTCCACGGCCGGTTTACGGCGCTCGAAGACGTTTGCTTTCAGGTCCGCAAAGGAGAATGCTTCGGAATCATCGGAACGAACGGCTCGGGCAAATCGACGCTTTTAAAGATCATCACCGGCGTGCTTCAGCCTTCGGGCGGAACGGTTGCCACGGACGGCAAGATCAGCGCTCTTTTGGAACTCGGTGCCGGGTTTAACGGAGACTATACCGGAATCGAGAACATCATCTTAAACGGTAAGATCATGGGCTTCTCCGAAGAGGAGATGAAATCCCGCATCCCGATGATCGCGGAATTTGCGGAAATCGGAGACTTCATCAACATGCCCGTTAAGATTTATTCAAGCGGTATGTTCGCGCGTCTCGCATTTGCCGTAGCGATCAACGTGTCTCCGGACATCCTGATCATCGACGAGGCACTGAGCGTCGGAGACATCTTCTTTCAGACGAAATGCTACCGCAAATTCGACGAATTCCGCGAGCAGGGGAAGACGATCCTGTTCGTTTCACACGATCTCGGCAGCGTGATCAAGTACTGCAACCGCTGTATGCTTTTGCATCACGGAAAGCAGATCGCGGTCGGCGACTGCAAGGAAACGGTTGACATTTACCGCAAGATCCTCGTGAACCAGTACGACGAGGACAACGGCTTGAAACAGGCGAAAGAGGAAGAGACGAAGATTGACGAGCCCGTGCATACCGGAGCGTTCTGGAAGGAGTCGGTTCTTCAGAATCCGAATTATGTGGAATACGGCGACCAGAGCATCGTCATCGAAGATTTCGGCATCATCAACAAGGACGGAGAGATCTCCAGTATGCTGATGAAGGGCGACGACTATACGATCGCCGTGCGGTTCCGTATGAACAAGGCCGTTTCGGACCCGATCTTCGCCTTTACCATCAAGGACCCTAAGGGAACGGAGCTTTGCGGAACCAATACGATGTTAGAGGGCAAGACGTTAACAAAGACGCATGACGGCATGACCGGCGTTGTGAAGTTCAAACAGCGCATGCTGCTTCAGGGCGGACAGTATTTTCTCTCGCTTGGGGTTACGAGTTACGCGGGAGAGGAGCTGGCTGTGCACCACCGGCTTTACGATATCTGTCATATTCAGGTGCTTTCGGATTATAACACGATTGGGGTATATGACGTGGAATCCGCGATTCAATACGAAGGTGTGAAATAAGGGGAATTTTCATGCAGGAAATGATAGGAAAGGTTCGCTTGAACCTGAATTGGTATAACGGTGAGGACCGCTATTCGGACGGCGATTCCACGGAAAATGAGCTGCTTTCGATTGTCGGAAACCCGCAGAAGGATTACAACGATATCATTGCGGAGCGGGGCAGCTGGCCGGTCCTTTACCATCTTTCGCCGGTGCGGGAGAATATCGTCAACTGGTATCCGTTCCGAAAAGGCGCCAGAGTGCTGGAACTCGGTTCGGGCTGCGGCGCGGTGACCGGAGCGCTTCTTTCGGCCGGACTGGACGTATGTGCGGTGGATCTGTCGTTAAGACGGAGCCGCATCAACGCAACGAGGCATCAAGACAGCGACCGGCTTGAGATTATCGTCGGAGCGATGGAAGAGGTCCTTTCGAACCTTACGGAGCAGTTTGACTACGTCCTTCTGATCGGCGTACTCGAATACGCGTCGGTTTTCTCCGACCGCGACAATCCGTATGCGGCGGTGCTTACGGCAATCAAAAAGGTATTAAAGAGCGGCGGCGAAGTACTTGTCGCGATTGAAAATAAGCTCGGACTGAAATATCTCGCGGGCTGCAGGGAAGACCATACGGGCCGCTTCTTTGAAAGCATTGAGGGCTATCCCCATGCGGACGGACCGAAGACCTTCAGCCGCTCGGAACTTCGCGACCTTGCGGATGCGTGCGGCTATGAGAGCGAGTTTTATTATCCGTATCCGGATTACAAATTCCCGCTTCGGATCTATTCCGACGCGTTTCTCCCGGGGCAGGGGGAATGGAACCGGAACTGGCAGAATTTCGATGCCGACCGCGTGGCTCTTTTTAATGAGCAGCGGGCAGCGGACACGCTGATTTCGGCGGGGCTGATCACGGAATTCGCCAATTCGTTTCTTTTGAGGCTTTTCGAAAAAGGAAGCACGCGGGATGAATCCGTGATCTATGCGAAAATGTCGACCGAACGGAAGCCTGAATACCGTCAGTCCACGATCATCTGTAAGAACGCCGGTGCTTATTCGGTAAGAAAAGTTCCCGCTTCGAAAGAGGCGTGCGGACATCTGTTTAAAATGACGGAATCCTACCGGGACATTTCGGCACGTATTCCCGAAGGATGCGCCGTGAGTCTTGCGCCTTGTAAGCTTTCGGAAGACGGATCGGTTGAATTCGAATACCTGAAAAGCGGTACGTTAAATGACCGCCTTTCAAAGGCGGACAGTGCGGAGAGTTTCCTTACGCTTTTGAAACAGTTTTACGAAGCACTTAAAAAAGCGTACGGAACGATGCCGTTTGAAAAAAGCGAAGGCTTTACGGAACTGTTCGGGGAACAGGAACTGCCGGAAGGCTTCCGGGCTCTCTGTGTAACGGATCTCGACCTGAATTATGATAACGTGTTTATCGGAGAAGACGGAACCTACCGGATCACGGATTACGAATGGGTATTCCCATTTGCCGTACCGCTTCCGTTTTTAATCTACCGGGCACTGCTCGTGAATCCGCGCATGGCTGCTTTCGGGGAAGAAGACCGCAACCGGATCTTTAATGAATTCGGGATCGGTGCGGAGCTTCGGGACCTGTTCTTCGCGATGGAATTACGGTTCCAGGAGTATGTATCCGGCAAGAATAACAAGCTCGAGGAGTTCCGAAACCGCGAGATTACGGAGCAGCCGCTCCGTCTTGACGAAATGATCGCGGCGGGGAAGGAGATTCGGAGACTTTCCGGAGACCTTGAAGAATACCGCGGAGCGTACGACACCCAGTCCGCCGCTTACCGGAAGATCGAGCTTGAGCGGAACGAGTACCGCGATGCTTATGACCGGCAGGTGAAGGCATCGAACGAACTCACAAGACAGCGTGACGAATACCATGCGGCATACGACCGGCAGGCGGAAGCGGTGCGGGAGCTCAACCGGCAGCGTGACGAGTACCGGAATGCCTATGATGAGCAGTCTGCGGCATATAAGGAGATCGAACGGCAGAGAGACGAGTATCACAAGGCTTACGACGATCAGACGCAGGCAGCCAACGAGATTGAACGCCAGAAGGACGAATATCGCCGGGCTTACGATGAGCAGGTAGCGGCGTCGAACGAACTCACAAGGCAGAGGGACGAGTATCACCGGGCTTATGATGAGCAGGTAACGGCATCGGGCGAACTCACAAGACAGCGCGACGAGTATCGCACGGGGTATGATGAAGCTATGAAGCGCGCGCTTCAGGCAGAAGAGGCGCTCGCAGCGAAGAGTGCGGAATTTGATGCCTATGTGGAAGCGCATACGCATTGGAGGAATAAGAAACGAAAGAAGAACGATTAAAGTGGATGTAACAATTTGTATTCCCACAAAAAACGGCGGGGACCAGCTGGATCAGGTGCTTAATGCGATATTCCGGCAGAAGACCGATCTCGAATACGAAGTAATCTGCGTGGATTCGGGGTCCGTGGACGGTACGCTCGACATTATACGCAAGTATCCCAAGGTGAAGCTGCACCAGATACCCGCAGAATGGTTCGGGCACGGGATCACGAGAAACCTCGGCGCCTCGCTCGGTACGGGAGAATTCATTTATTTTCTGACACAGGACGCGCTTCCGGCATCGGACGAAATGCTCGATCAGATGATCAAAGCGATACGGCGCGATCCGAAATGCGTGCTCGGATTCGGAATCCATTATCCGTATCCGGACTGCAATCTTTTGGATGAGCGGGATCTGACGAATCATTTCAAAGGGTTCGGAATCGACAACACGTATTACTGGATCAAGGATCCCGAGCGGTATGCGGGGGACGAAGGGTATCGTCATCTGCTCGCATTTTCCTCGGATAACAATGCATGCGTGAGACGGGACGTCTTTGAGAAGTATCCGTATCCGGCCGTCGAGTTTGCCGAGGATCAGGTATGGACAAAGCAGATGATGGAGCTCGGCTACCACAAGGTATTTTGTCCTTACGCGCCGGTGTACCACTCGCACAACTATCCGCTCAAGCAGTATTCCAAGCGGTATTTCGACGAGTACAAGGGACTTCGGGAGCTGCACGGGTACCGGATTGTTCCGGCCGCGAGGAAGATTCCGCGGGCAACGTTCGCACTCATAAAAAGCGACCTTAAGTATATCAAGAGCACGAAGCTCTCGTTTTTCAAAAAGATTTACTGGGCCAATTACGCGATCCGCCGCGATACAAAGAGACACGTTTTCGGGTATCTCGGAGGCAAATACGCAGACTGCCCTCCGGATATGCAGGAATTGATGGATGAACTGTTCTCCCAGCAATTCCAGCAGAGAAACCGAAAGAAAAATAAGGAGAAGAAGCATATGCTGAAAAAGTACTGGGCCTTTTTCAAGAAAGGAATCCGTTATCTGAAGCAGAATCACGGCGTTCCGGATTCGATCGTTCAGGAGATGAACGCGCCGTCTCAGGTACATGTGGAGAAGGTGTTCGGATTTACCATCAACAGCGAGACATTTCCGTTCAGGGAAAAGGAGTACAATGCCGCCAAGAACGGTCCGATCATCCTGAACTGGGTGATCCCGGAGATGGGAAAGGGTTCCGGCGGACACATCAACATATTCCGCTTTGTTTCCGGCCTTCAGAAGAAGGGCATCCGAAACCGGATTTACGTGGAAACACCGGTGAATTTCAATTCGGATAAGGAACTTCGGAATTTCCTGCAGGAGAATTATCCGATCCTGGACCCGGAGATCGAGGTGTATTTTACGACGGACGGCATGGATTTCTGTCACGGAATCGTGGCAACCTCGTGGTCGACCGCATACTATGTGAGACGGTTTGACAATACGATCTCCAAATTCTATTTCGTTCAGGACTACGAGTCGTATTTCTTCGCGGTCGGTTCCGAAGCAATGCTTTCGGAAAATACGTACCGCTTCGGATTCCGCGGTCTGACCGCAGGAGACTGGCTTAAGAACAAGCTTGAGAAAGAGTTCGGCATGAAGTGCGACAGCTTCCGGTTCTCGTATGACCGGGATCTCTATCATCCGATCGAAAAGCGCGATGATAAGAAGCGTCTGTTCTTCTACGCACGCCCGGTAACCCCGAGACGCGGATTCGAGCTCGGAATGCTTGCATTGATGGAATTGTACCGCAGGATTCCCGAGATCGAAGTCATATTTGCCGGATGGGATGTCGGGAACTATTATATCCCGTTCGTACATCTGAATGCGGGAAGCGTTCCGCTCGATCAGCTGGCAGACCTGTACGCGCAGTGCGATATCTGTCTGATTATGTCGTTAACCAACCTCTCGCTTCTTCCGCTTGAGGTAATGGCTTCGAATTCCGTTGTGGCAACGCAGGGAACCGAGAACAACTCCTGGCTGATCGACGAATCCAATTCGATCGTCATCGATTCGGATCCGATTCATATCGCAGACAAGCTCGAATACTATCTGAACCATAAAGAGGAACTGGCGGATCTCCGAAAGAAGGGCCTTGAGTGCGCGGCCGCAACCGACTGGAGCAAGGAGATCGACAAGGTATATAAGAGTATTACAGAAGGAATTAAAGAGGATGAACAAAAGCGGTAACATCATGATACTCGGCGGAAACGGGTTCATCGGACAGAACCTGACGCAGTATTTCCATGCAAACGGCTACACGGTTTCGGTATTTGACCTGAAAGCCCCGGACAATCCGGTCGAAGGCGTTAATTATCTCGAAGGCGATTTCTTCGAAGATGCCAATCTTGACCGGATTACGGAAGGACAGGATACGATCATCCATGCGCTGACCACGATCAATCCGAGCAATTCGAACGCAAGCTATATGCGCGGGTACTCGAAGGATTTCGTACAGACGATGAAACTGTTTGACAGGCTGACGGAGACAAAGGGAAAGCTGCTGTTCTTCTCCTCGGCGGGAACGATTTACGGCCGATACGAAGAAGGCCGCCCGTTTGTGGAGAACGATCGGCTTCGTCCGATCAATCACTACGGAAGCATCAAGCTCTGCATCGAGACCGCCATGCGCGCATTTAACGTGCAGCAGCATACGCATCTGATGGCATGCCGAATCGCCAATCCTTACGGTCCCGGACAGGATTACCGGAAGGGAGTCGGATTTATCGATGCCGTCGTGAAGGCGGTTATGAACGATACGACCGTGGAAATCTGGGGAGACGGAAGCATTATCCGCGATTACATATACATCGAAGACCTCTGCCGCATGCTTGAGGGCTTGGTGCACTATGACGGAGACCTGCAGACATTCAACATCTCAACCGGAGTCGGCACGTCCCAGAATGAGATCATCGAACTGTTCCGGCGCCTCGGCTTCAACGTAAAGGTGAAATATCTGGATGCGAGAACGGTTGACGCCAAATGCAACATCGTCAGCAACGAAAAGATCGTCGGCGTGACCGGTGTGCAGTGCCGGTCCCTGGAAGAGGGCATAAAGGCATATCTGCGCTACCTGAATATGATTTGACGGGGGTTTGGAACCTTTGAACGTATTTCGATCACATAAAAAGTTGTGGATTGGGGTGATAATCGTATTATCACTCTATATCTTTGCGTACTTTTTCGGCAAACATGTCGTTGCACCGAGAAGAAACGCATCGCCCGAACCGACCGGAGAGGCTAAGCCGGTGACCGCCCTGAAGGACGGAACGGTCCTTCCCGCTGCGGTACTTGCAGGAGGTGCGGCAAAGAACGGAAAGCCGGTTCCTGTAAGCGTTTACGCGGAGCTTGAGGGAGTTTCCGATCCGGGAGCTTTGATTGATTCGCTGAAAAAGGCCGGCGCTGCGGAATTGATGATTCCGCTTGCCTGGTCGTTAACGGAACCCGCACAGGGGATGGCGACGCTTTCCCGTTATGAGGCGGTTCTTGACAGGCTTGCGGCCGAAGGATTCCGTTTTGTATTCCTTTTAGATGCGGGCGGCCGGCCGTTAAACCTTGACGGAACGGCACCGAAGAGCTCGATTCCCGCGTGGGTGTTCCGGCAGGCGTCTGTCGCGCTTGACTGCTACGGAAAGTATGCCGGTGAGGAAGGAACGCTTTGCTATTCGGATCCGAAGGCCCGTGAACTTTATACCGCATATGCGGAAGCAATCATAAAACTGGCCGGGGAGCGCTATGGGGATAAGGTCGTAGGATTTGCCCCTGCCGTTACGCCCGAGCTTACCGTCGCTTATCCGAAATCCGCGGAAGCTTGGTTTGATTTCTCGGAAGCAGCGGAGGAAAGCTTCCGGGCTTATCTGCGGAGCCGGTACGGTACGATTGAACAGCTGAACCAAACGTGCGGATGCAGCTATGTGAGCTTTTCGCAGATCACGCTTCCGACCGGAATGCTTGCGCCGAACAGCATCGCAAACGGTGCGTTAAATGAAGCGGCGGTTTATCCGGACTACCAGCTGTTCCGCGAGAACGAACTTGCGGAGTTCGTGAAGCCGGTGTTTGAAATAATCCGAAAAGAAGGCTATGTAAGCGCTGCAAGATTCGGTACCGTTCTTTCGGTAACGGACGGCGCAGGAGCGAACGGGATCGCCGCAAAACTGGCGGACTTTGCGGACCGCGCCGTGATTGCGGTTTCCGCGAAGGAGACGGTCGTTCCCGCAATGATCTCGAACTATATGAAAACCGCGGGCTACCGCGAAGTTTATCTTGAGCCGGACGGCTCTGAGGCGGACCTGCAGCAGGCATTTGACTATGCAGCCGAGGAAGGAAGCCTTGACGGTGCCCTGTTCAAAGGAAGCGTACCCGCGCTTACGTGCGGCGTAAAGACGCGCGGAAAAGCAGACATCGCTATCTACGCCGGCGAATGGAACTTCTACCGGAGCCAGGGTGAGACGGAGGCGTACGAGGAGTATTTTACGGACAGTGTTTCGCAGATGTATAAGATCATCCGGTTTGAGCTTAACAGAAACGCGGATCTGATCACGGACGCGCAGATCCTTTCGGGAGATCTTAACAAGTATAAGCTGGTTATCCTTCCGGGGCAGTTTTACGTATCGGACGAAGCCGTGAAAGCGGTTGAAGCATACGCAAAGCAGGGCGGAGCGGTGCTTCAGGACTACCGTTTCGGCGAATGGGACGCATACGGCGCGAACCGCGGAGCATGGAGCGATGAGACATTCGGAATCGCAGCGAGAAGCGCAACGCTTTCGGAAGTTAAGATAAGCGGAACCGCGGCTGCGTTCGCCGGAATCAGCTTAACCGTTAAGCCCGTTTATAACGGTGTTCCGAACCTGTTCGGCATTGCCGGAACGGACGGAGCAGTTTATCTGTTTGAAGACGGAAACGGCAGCAAATACGGCATTCGGAAGGACAAAGCAGTATGCCTTTGCTTCCAGCCGCAGCTTATTTATAAGTACGCCAACGACGCGGAAAGCAGAGAACTTTCCGTTCGGATCATAAAATATGCAGCAGAGCTTCTGCTCGGGGAACAGTAATCCCTAAGCAGGAAGACAAATCGGAGGTATTATCGTGAAAGTATTGGTAACCGGCGTCTGCGGACAGCTCGGACATGACGTCATCAATGAACTCGCAAAAAGAGGACAGGAAGGAATCGGCTCGGACATCCAGCCCGAATATGCGGGTGTTGCAGACGGTTCGGCCGTAACGAAGGCTCCGTATATCCGGATGGATATTACGGATGAGGAGGCGGTCCTTGCAACGATTAAGGAAATCCGTCCCGACGTGATCGTACACTGCGCGGCATGGACGGCAGTGGATGCCGCCGAGGACGAGGAGAACCGTGACAAGGTATTCCGCATCAATGCGAAGGGAACGGAGTATATCGCGAAGGCGGCTAAGGAAATCGACGCGAAGATGGTTTACATCTCGACGGACTACGTATTTGACGGACAGGGAGACCGCCCGTGGGAGCCCGATGACAAATGCTACGCGCCTTTAAACGTATACGGAAAGTCAAAGCTTGAGGGCGAGCTTGCGGTTTCCTCAACGCTTGAGAAGTATTTCATCGTCCGGATCGCATGGGTATTCGGTCTGAACGGAAAGAACTTCATCAAAACGATGATCAATGTCGGAAAGACGCATGACACGGTACGGGTTGTAAACGACCAGATCGGCACGCCGACCTACACGATTGATCTTGCCCGTCTTCTTGTTGATATGATCGAGACGGACAAATACGGCTATTATCACGCAACCAACGAGGGCGGCTACATCAGCTGGTATGAATTCTGTAAGGAGTTCTATCGCCAGTACGGCTTAAGCACCAACGTGATTCCGGTGACAACCGCCGAGTACGGTCTTTCCAAGGCAGCCCGCCCGTTCAATTCAAGACTCGATAAATCAAAACTTACGGAGATGGGATTTGTCCCGCTCCCGACATGGCAGGATGCCGTAGCGAGATATCTTCGCGAGGCGCAGATCTAAATCGTAAAGATCGGATCAGGAGGACGTTATGGGACTCAGATTTCGGAAAAGCATATCGATACTGCCGGGTGTGAAGCTCAATCTCGGCACGAAGGGAGCAAGCGTTTCCGTCGGAAAGCGCGGCATGCATTATACGATGCATACGAGCGGACGGCAGACGGTTTCCGTCGGACTTCCGGGAACGGGGCTTTCGTATGTGAAGACGGTCAGTTCCGGAGCCAAGAGCAGCACAAAGAAGACGGCGAAGCCGCTTACGGGCTACCGCGACGGCAAGAGCAATGCCTCTTTGAATCAGGCCGCGGCGCAGGAACTTGCGGCAGCGCAGCAGGAGGCGGCAAATTATACGGCTTATGTGGACGAACTGAAGAGCCTTCATAAGGCGTGCGACCCTGAGGTTGACTGGCGTGCGATATGCGACGGCAATACGACGGCTTACGGTTATGAGAAACTGAAGGATATCGCCATTCACGTGCTCGGAGGAGACGTGGAGGCATATTATGCGGCGGTTGAACGGATTCAGCCGTATGAGGACCTCAGAGATTTCGGAAGCACGTTTGAGTTCGGAACGGACGCGTCGGATTTTGCGGAAGTACAGTTCGGAATCATGGAAGAGGAAGTGATGCCGGTTATCGAAGTGAGCGTGACGCAGAGCGGAAAGCTTTCGCAGAAGGACCTTACGAAGTCCAAATACTACGATCTTTTGCAGGATTATGTGTGCAGTACGTGCATCCGGACGGCAAGAGACACATTTGCCCTGCTTCCCGTAAATACGGTATATGTGCATGCCGTGAAGACGATGGTCAATCCGGCAACGGGTCTCGATGAAGAAGAAACACTGATTTCGGTACGATTCACAAGGGAATGGTTTGAGAAGGTCGATTTTGAACGGATCGATCCGTCGCAGTTCATGTCCTTGTTTGAATGCCGCATGAAGTTCGGAAAGACGACCGGTTTCGCACCGGTGATCCGGCTTTCGAGCGGACAATAAAAGGCGGGGCATACCCGCAGAATGGAGCAGCCAGGTGAAAGAATATGTAATGGGGAACGGGGCCATCGGGCTTGCCGCGCTGGCAGCAGGAGTGAATCTTGTCTCCGGTTATCCCGGAACGCCTTCTTCGGAAATCGTCGAAACAATCGCGAAGTATCCGCACAACGACGTTCATGTGGAGTGGTCCGTCAATGAGAAGGCAGCGATGGAGGTTGCGGCTGCCGCATCCTACAGCGGCGCGAGAACGCTTGTGACGATGAAGCAGGTCGGACTGAATGTTGCGTCCGATCCTTTGATGTCGCTGGCCTATGTCGGCGTAAAGGGCGGTATGGTCGTGGTTTCCGCAGACGATCCGGGTCCGATTTCGTCGCAGACCGAGCAGGATACGAGGCGGTTCGCCGAATTTGCCCGCATTCCGGTCTTCGATCCGGCATCCCCCGAGGAAGCCTATGAGATGATAAAGGACGCTTACGAGTGTTCCGAAAGATATAAAACGCCGGTGTTGTTCCGTCCCACAACGCGTGTGGACCATGCGTATGCGGCGATTGAGCATCCCGAGCATACGGTGCCGAAGAAATACCCGGGATTCATTAAGGATTCTTCGAAATGGGTAATCTTTCCGCGCCTTTCCTTTGCCAATCACGCGATGATCGAAAAGAGAAACGTTGAAATCGGCGAGGAGTTCTCCTCGTACCGCTTCAACACCGTGGAAGGCGGCAATTCCGAAAAGGCGGTAGTCGCGTCCGGCATCAGTTACTCTTATGCGAAGGAGTTTCTGAAGGATTATCCCGAGGTAAAGCTGATCCGCGTGGCAACGCCGTATCCTTTCCCGGAAAGCTTTATGAAGAAAGCGCTTGAGGGAGTCAGCGAGGTGCTCTGCCTCGAGGAACTGAGCCCTTATAACGAAGAACAGATTGCGAAGCTGTGCGGACGGAACGGAATTCTTCTTACGATCCGCGGAAAGCTGACCGGAAACGTTCCGGCAAGCGGCGAGCTGAGTACGAATATGATCGCGGGCATTCTGCAGGAATATCTCGGACTTCCGAAGGATTCCGTGGAAATCGACGTGAGCGACGCGCCGAAGCTTCCCGTGCGTCCTCCGGTTTTATGCGCAGGCTGTCCCCACCGCGCGTCCTTCTATGCGGTGAAGAAAGCTATGAAGGGCCGAAAATGCTACTTCTGCGGCGACATCGGCTGCTACACCCTCGGCAACGCGCAGCCGCTTGATATGGCTGACACGTGCCTCTGCATGGGCGCCGGTATCACGATGGCGCAGGGCTTTTCGTGGGTGGACAAAGAAGGGATCGCGTTCGCATTTGTCGGCGATTCGACCTTCTTCGCGTCCGGCATGACCGGCGTCGTGAATGCGGTTTACAACAATGCGAATATGATCCTGTGCGTCCTTGACAATTCCACGACGGCGATGACCGGCCACCAGCCGCATCCGGGAACGGGGCGCAACATGATGGGCGACATCGTGGAGAAGGTGGATATCGCTTCGGTTCTTACGGGAATCGGCCTTACAAAGGTCATCACCGTGAACCCGCTTAACCTGAACGAGGCGATGGGAGCCGTTCGGCAGTGCGCGGACCTTCCGGGCGTGAAGGCAATCATCTTCAAGTCTCCGTGCGTGGCCATCACAAAGCCTTCCGGCAAATGCCGTGTGAACGAGAGCTGCATAAACTGCGGCAAATGCATTAAAGAAATCGGCTGCCCCGCCTTGATCCGTGTGGACGGACAGACGACGATCGATCCGAATCTGTGCACGGGATGCGGACTCTGCACGCAGATCTGCCCGGTCAATGCGATTGAGGAGGTGGCGCGATGAAAAAGGATATCTTAATCTGCGGCGTCGGCGGTCAGGGAACCGTTCTTGCCTCGAAGATCATTGCCGCTTCGGCATCGGAAGCCGGTGATCCGGTACATTCCGCCGAAACCATCGGCATGGCGCAGCGCGGGGGCCCCGTAACGAGCCATGTGCGGATCGGCGAAGGAGCTTATTCGCCGCTCATTCCGTTCGGAAGTGCCGACATGATCCTTGCATTTGAGCCCGCGGAAGCGGTTCGAAATCTCCGCTACCTGAAAAAGGACGGAATCGTCATCGTAAACAGCGTTCCGGTGAAGCCGGTCACGGAGTCTTTGCTCCCGACGGGATATGACGGAACGGAAATGACGGAATACCTGAAGAAGAAATGTACCTGCATCGTGATCGACGGCGAAGAGCTCTGCCGCCCGTTCGGTTCGAGCCGGTATTTCAATATCGCAATCCTCGGTGTGGCGGCAGCGTCAGGCAGGCTCGGCATTGCGAAGGAGATTGTTCTTAAAGAGATTGAACGGAGAGTTCCGGAAAAATACATCGAAGCAAATAAAGCCGCGTTCCAGGCAGGCGCGGAGATAGGAGCACAATATGCAGTTAACTGAGAAACAGCTCGCCCAGGTCGATGCGCAGATCAAGCGACTCATCAAGTCCGGCAGCTACTACGGCAAAGTCTACGAAGAGGCCGGAATTACCGGCTGTGAAAGCCAGGAAGAGTATGAGAAGCTCCCGTTCTCGAGCAAGGCAGACCTTCGAAACGCTTATCCGCTCGGCATTCAGGCCGTTCCGGATGAGGAAGTCGTACGTATCCACTCGTCTTCGGGTACGACCGGAAAGCCGGTTATCATCCCTTACACCGCCAAGGATGTGGACGATTGGGCAATCATGTTCGCACGCTGCTATGAGATGGCAGGCATTACGAACAAGGACCGTATCCAGATTACCCCCGGTTACGGACTCTGGACCGCAGGCATTGGCTTCCAGGCAGGCTGCGAGAAGCTCGGCGCCATGGCAATCCCGACCGGCCCCGGCAACACCGAGAAGCAGCTGCAGATGATGATCGACTTAAAGTCGACGGTCATCACCGCAACGTCTTCTTATGCGCTCCTTCTTGCTGAGGAGATCAACCGCCGCGGCATCAAGGATCAGATCCATCTGAAGAAGGGCGTATTCGGTTCCGAGCGCTGGAGCGACAAGATGCGCAAGTACATCCATGAAGAACTCGGCGTAGAGCTTTATGACATTTACGGCCTGACCGAGATTTACGGACCCGGTATCGGCATCAACTGTCCGCATGACACCGGCATGCACTACTGGGACGACTATGTATATATCGAGATCATCGACCCGAAGACCGGCAAGACCGTTCCGGATGGTGAGGAAGGCGAGATTGTTATCACGACGCTTGTGAAGGAAGGCGCTCCGCTTGTCCGCTTCCGTACGCATGACATCTCCCGCATTATCCCCGGCGAGTGCCCCTGCGGCAGCAAATTCCCGCGTCTTGACATCATCAAGGGCCGCAGCGACGATATGTTCAAGGTTCACGGCGTAAACATGTTCCCTAGCCAGGTTGAGGAAATCCTCGGCACGGTAGACGGTGTTTCAAGCGAATACAAGATTGATATCGCGCATGACGAAGAGATCAACAAGGACGTTATCCTTGTAACGGTAGAGGCGGAAGGACGTGTTAACTTTGAGCGTACCGCCGCAACCATCCGCGACCTCTTCAAGTCCCGCATGAGCGTAACGCCGAAGATCACCGTCGTTCCGATTGGCACGCTTCCCAGAACCGAGAAGAAGGCGAAGAGAGTCTTCGACCACAGAGAAAACTAAAACGTACAAAATGACAGAAAATATTGCGGTATTGAGGCGCGAAGCCCTCAATACCGCTTTTTTCATGAAAAGTAGAAGCAACCATCATTGAAAACACCGCCGCGAATATCGTAAACTGAATATATAGGACATAACCGCAGAAGAACTCGGGCAGGGACAGTTCTGTCTGATCGTAGTTTTCGATCATACAGCAGGCATTCGGAAACTGAACACATAACTTACAGCAGGCGCGACCGGAAGGAGGATTTCGCAGAATTCAGCTTCGGAGAAATCCTCCTTCCGAGGCAGCCCGCCTGAGTTGTGGTATACAGAGCTGCCCCGGGTCCCTGAGGCAGCCTGCGTCAGTAAGGAGGTATTTATGAAAAACGTATCGGGGAAGATTAAATGGATTTTCGCAATCGGCCAGATGGGGTGGTCGATCCTCGCCGGCATTATCGCCAATCTTCTGGTGAATTTCTACCTGCCGGACTCGACAGAGAACGGGGTTATCACATTTGTCACAAGCGCGACGTTCATCGGGCTTACGGTAATCGGGCTTATTACCGCGTTCGGCAGAATCGTGGATGCGGTAACCGATCCGTGGATTGCGGGAATGTCGGACAAATGCGGCAGCAGACTCGGCAAGAGAATACCGTTCATGCGTTATTCGGCAGTTCCGTTCGCGCTCCTCACGGTTTTGATCTTCTGCTGTCCCGTACGCGGGGAGTCGGCGGTCAATATCGTGTGGCTCGCCGTGACGATGATCCTTTTCTATATTTTTATGACGGCCTACTGCACGCCGTATAACGCGCTGATCCCGGTGCTCGGCCGCAGCCAGAAGGACCGCATGGACATCTCGACATACATTTCGCTTACCTATATTGTCGGCACGGGTATCGCATTTTCCGGGAAAATGATATGGGAAGCGCTGAAGAACGCGATGGGTTGGGACTATTATTTCTGCGCGAGGCTCGTGCTCGCAGCGCTTTCGCTGATTGCCCTGGTGTGCATGCTGCTTCCGGCATTTCTGATTAAGGAAAAGGAATATGACAACACGCCTCCGGTTAAGGAGAATGCGTTCCGGTCCCTCGCGAAGACTTTTAAGAATAAGCATTTTCAGGTGTTCGTGTTTTCGGACATCATCTACTGGATCGGTATCACGATATTCAACACGGGCTTCATATTCTATGTCGAGAACCTTCTGGAACTGAACAACTATATGGTACTGTTCATCTTCATGACGTTCGTGACATTTGTCTGCTATCCGATTGTCAACGTTCTGTCCCGCCGGTTCGGAAAGAAGAAACTCCTGACCGTCGGATTTGCGCTGTTCGGGTTTGCGTTCCTTGTTTCGTCGTTTGCGGGCAAGGTTTCTTTCATCCCGAATCTTGCTTACGGGTTCATCATCTGCGTCCTTGTCGGCGTGCCGCTTTCCATCCTCGGCGTGATCCCGCAGGCGATTGTCGCCGACATCGCGGAGAGCGACTGCGTTCTGACCGGAGAGAACCGTGACGCGATGTTTTATGCGGCAAGAACGTTTGCCTTTAAACTCGGACAATCTATCGCGATGATCATCTTCACTTCGCTCGCGGTAGTCGGTCAGTACAAAGAAACGGTTGACGGCGCGGAAGTACTTAAGAATAACGGAACTGGCTACCGCATCAGCCTTATCATTGCCATGGTTCTTTGTATCATTGCGATGATCATTATTCTGTTCTATGATGAGAAGCGAGTAATGGATGTTATCGAAAAATCCCATGAAGAGGAGGCGGAACATGCTGAAGCTTAGTTATTTCGCGGACGGACAGGTGTTCAGCACCTCCGTAGACGATGAACATATCAAAGTGGAAAATGTGAAGACCGCGGGGCATCGCACGATCACTGTTACTGCCCTTTCCGATGTGGTCCTTAAGAAGGCGGAATTTCCGTTACTGTACGAGTATGACGCCGACGACAGGATCCTTGCAAACGGATACCAGTCGTGGACCGAGACGAGAGAATGCGGACCGACGGAAACGCATAACGACCTTTCCAAGGTTCCGAAGGCGCTCGAGGATAAATTCCATTTTAAGGCATACGGGTCCCAGGCGTTTTTTAAGAACCGCAGGCATACGCCGGTCGGATTGGACTTCGGATACGTGACCGGAAAGGATCCGCTGTTCTTCGGGAACCTCAATTACCGGAATGCCTATCTTCTGATCTGGTTCGATACGAATGAGAACCGGATTCTTTTAGAGAGTGATGTGGACGGCAGGGAGCTTAAGGCAGGGGAGAGCTTTACCGTTTTCGATTATACGGTATCCCGTACCGGAAAGGATTATTTCCGACGTTTCACTCCCCGAACCAGCCGGAAAATGTTCGGATACACGTCGTGGTACAATCATTATCAGAATATATGCGAAGGGCTTATCCTGAATGAGCTTTCGGGAGCCGACGACCGGTTTGAACTGTTTCAGATTGACGACGGATTTGAAACATATGTCGGCGACTGGATGGACATTGATCCCGTAAAGTTCCCGAGCGGTCTTAAGGAAATAGCGGAACAGATCCACGGAAGGGGAATGAAAGCCGGAATCTGGCTGGCACCTTTTGTTGCGGAAACGAAATCGAAACTGTTCCGCGAGCATCCGGACTGGATCGCGAAAGACGCGGACGGGAATCCCGTATTTGCGGGCGGAAACTGGAGCGGGTTCTATCCGCTTGATCTGAACAGGGAAGAAGCCGTCAATTATATCCGTGAGGTGCTTCGGTTCTATAAGGAAATCGGGTTTGATTTCTTTAAACTGGACTTCTTATATGCGGTGAACCTCTGTCCGCTTGCCGGGAAAACGAGAAGCGAGACAGCGGAGTATGCCTACGGACTGTTGCGCGAAGAACTTTCGGACCGATTGATCCTCGGCTGCGGAGCAACCCTTTCAAACGGATTCGAGCGGTTCGATTATTGCCGCATCGGGCCGGATGTTTCGCTTCGGTTCGACGATACCGCTTACATGAGGGCGTTCCATCCGGAACGGATTTCCACGAAAGTTACGATTCAGAATACCATTTTCCGGAGCGGACTTGACGGATATGCGTTTTTAAACGATCCGGACGTGTTCCTGCTTCGGGATGACAATATGCATATGTCCTTTGAGCGAAGAACGGCACTTACCAAAATGAACGCGCTGTTCGGCTCGCTGCTGATGACATCCGACCGGGTCAGTGAGTATGACGACGCAAAGAAGGAAGTTCTTGAGGACGCGCTGTCGATATTCCGCAGGGCAAGAAGGATCGGCTTTCGGAACAAGGGGCGGTACGCCGTTGCGGAGTTTGAACTGGACGGAAGGAAGCGGTTCTTCGCCTATGATTACCGACGCGGCATTCTCGCGGAAAAGGTGAAACCGACCGAGGAGGAAATCGAAGCCGACAAATCCGGCACGATATTCGGGAACCGGATCGATGCCGACACTTTAAGAAAAGCGGAGCGTAAGAAACAGAAGTACATCGACAAGTACGGAGATGATTCCGAAAAGGAGTATTTTTTCGCTGCGGAAGACGTTCCGGCGCTTTCGAATATCGGGATTAAGAAACTGGTTCTGTCGGACAAACCGACGGAACTCGGCGGCAACCCTCTTGTTGTCGGAAACATCCGGATGGGCTTCGGACATTACCGGATCAGTATCGCGATGGCATCCTGCGCGAAGGCGCTCGGATATACGCCGTACTGGCTTGATCTTGCAGGACTTGAGGCGACCGGAAGCAAGATGATCCGCGAACAGAATGACATGTATTCCTTGGCTTCGAGAATTTCACAGAAATCGAGGCTCTTCAACCGCTTTGTCTGGGAGCCTTTAAACAAAGAAGGATTCCGGAAGATTACATATAATGCCGCGGACCAGAAGAACGCGGAACTGCTGACGCCTCTTCTTAAGGCGCTTCCGAAGGATGTTCCGTATATCGCGACGCACGTGTGGCCGAGCCAGGCTGCCGTCCATGCAGGAATGACGCATGTTGTGAACGCGATCCCGGACAACTGGCCGATGGCGCTTCATCTTTCGGAGGGAGCCGTTCATACGGTACAGACGCCGTTCGCGTATCTCGGATATAAGATGCTTCACGGGTTCTCAAAGGATAACCTGAAGGGTATTCCGGAGAAGGATCTTCGAATGGTCGGACGGTATGTCGACCATGAGCTGCTGGTAAACCTCGAGGAGGACAACGAGCAGCGGATCCGAAGAGCCGGGCAGGGTGCTCCGATGCGGTTTTTAATGACGGTCGGCGGTGCAGGCGCGGGATTTGCACAGTTCAAGGCAATGCTTAAGCATCTGATCCCATATGTGAAAGAAGGAAAAGCGGCGGTATTTCTGAATTTCGGTGATCATAAGAATGTTTACGAAAAGATTGAGGCACTCCTTTCGGATGTCTCGGTTCATGAATTCCTTGATGATTATGAAGGCCTTACGAAATATGTGAAGGAACTGAGAAACCGGGAGGCGGAAGGTGTAACGATCATCTGCGATCAGGACATTTTCAAGGCGGTTTACGCAACCAACCTGCTGATGCCCGAATCCGACATTCTGATCACCAAGCCGAGCGAACTCGCGTATTATCCGATCCCGAAGATGTTCATGAAGCATATCGGCGGACATGAGGTTTACGGTGCAATCTGCTCACAGGAGGCAGGCGACGGCACCTTTGAGTGTGATACGGACGCGGCGGCAAATGACATGATCGACCGGTTCCTTTCCGACAAGGAACTTTTCATTCACATTTGCCGTCGGATCAATGAGATGAAGCAGAACGGCGATTATAACGGAGCCTATGAATGCGTGCGGCTTGCGTCGGGCAGCATCATCGGCTGAGTCTGCGGGATTTAAATCCCGGCATATATGCTTTTCGGCCCCGAAGGATTGATTCCTTCGGGGCTTCTTCGGGAATAATCGGTTTCGAAAAGAACTTCATAAAACATTTTTTTGAAAAATGTGAGCCATCAAACAAAAAACTTTTAGATATCCTGTCAAAAAATGCATCTATATAGGTGAGAAGGAAATCAGCCGGCTAATGAGATGTTCCGGGAAGGAGGAAGACGTGTCTTTGGAAGTAATGATAGAAGACGTCCAAATCGTTGCACTGTTCTGTAACGGTTCGGATGAGGCCGTGGAAGCGGTCCAGAAGAAATACGGCACGCAGATGCTTCGTCTTGCACGGAATATTCTTACGGACGAGAGAGATGCGGAGGAATGTCTGAACGATACCCTCTTAAACGCATGGAAATCCGTCCCGTTGGCAAAACCTGACAATCTCAAGGCATATCTGATGCGCAGCATCCGAAATCTAGCCTTTGAGCGTCTGCGAAGCAACCGGGCGAAGAAGCGAGGGGGAGATGTTACGATAACATCCTACGAGGAATTATCCGAATGTATTCCGGATAACCGCACCTCTGAAACGGCCGACAGCGAAGGACTGAAAGAGCAGCTGGATGCGTTCCTGAACGGTCTGTCCGCGGAAAAGCGTACGATTTTCCTGAGACGGTTCTGGTATTCGTATTCGGTCGCGGAGATTGCGGAGCAGATGGGGAGAGATGAAAAGTACATCAGCAATCATCTGTATATTTTGAAGAAAAAGCTGAAGAAACAACTTAAGAGAAAGGAAAGATGGCTATGACAGGATTTGATTTGAACAAAGCAATGACGGATATTGACGAACGCTTCATCGAGGAAGCCGAATACGGCGGCAGGGATACGCTTGTGACGAGCGGAACCGGAACCGAAAAGAAGAGCGGAAGAAAGGTGTTCCGTGTCGTATTGATCGCCGCCTGCCTGACTGCGCTTCTTGCGGGAACGGTTGCGGCCGGCAACAAAGTGCTGAAGCAGAACCGTTTCTTGGATACGATCGGTTCGGAAAGCGGACCGGAGGAATTGGGAGACGCCTATATTCCGATGAATATCACCAAGGAAGGTCCCGTAAAGGTTACCCTCGAGAATATTATCGGTGATATGGATGCTGTTTATTGTGAATTCAGTACGGATGTATTATTGGGCGACTGCCCGGATGGATGGATTATGGATATGGAAACCGGAGTCCGTGTTACGATGTCCGGAAAAGCCCTTCTTCCGGAAGAAGAAAATGTCGGTGGGGCCAACGGACTTTCACCGTTCTGCAGAAACGGCAGACTCTGGTACCTGCTCTCCATTAGTTACACGGGTTGGGGTGTGGATATCAGTCACATGCCGATGCAGGTGAAGGTATCGGCTTATAATAAGAACGACGGAAGCAAAGAGACTTATCAGTTTGAATGGACCAATAACTATACGGCCGTGAAGAAGACGATTCCCGTCGATGTGAAGTTTGATAAGTATAAATTAACGTCAGTGGATCTTTCGGTGACCAGATTGATAATCCGTTCGGAATTGAATGCGGATGAAGATTTTCCGAAACTGACTCTCGATTACGTTAAACTGGAGGACGGCACCGTTTGGGAGTATTTCGAGGAAGGAGGCCCCATGGTTAAGCATACCGGCGTGGGAACCCGGGATGGTGAAACGGGAGAGTATAGTAGGATATTCGGATTGATCGGCGAGTTTACGGAGAAAGAAACCGGTGCCAACAATGTGGTTCCATATGATAAGATTGTTGCTATCAGCGTAAACGGAACGGAGATTTCGCTTCGCTGAGGATTTCAAAACACCTGATTGCCGGCCGGCAGCGCAAATGTTTCCTCGCAAAAATGATATTACTATAGAAAGAAGCCTCGGGGTTCATCCCCGGGGCTTCTTACGGTCGGAGGACAATTCTTCACGAAAAAGGTAAAAAATATTTACAAAACCCCTTGACATTTGCCGGGAAATATGATAATACTATCTCAACGATATCAAATTGATATCATACAGAAATGCATGCGTAAGCATTTCACAGTTTCTTACAATCAACGAAAGGGGTATTGTTATGAAAGAAAAAGTGTTAACCAACAAGAAGAACGGTATGCTTCGGCTGCTGTGGGTCCTTGCATTGTATATCGTGGCAATCTGCGGCTGCATGACCGGTGAACCGGCAGCGATCGTGCCCGGAGTTTTATGGATGTCGCTCGGCTGGCTGTTCCTGCTCGGTCTCAAGGTCCTGAAACCTCAGGAAGCCCTCGTATTGACCCTCTTCGGTAAATACTACGGCACCCTGAAGGGTGAAGGTTTCTACGCGGTTAACCCGTTCTGTGCTTCGGTAAACCCGGCTGCCAAGACCGAGCTGAACCAGAGCGGTGACGTAAAGAGTACGGTAAGCCCTCTTACCGGCCAGCCCGGAACGTATGCTTCGATGCCGAGCAACAAGCTCTCTTTGAAGCTCCTCACCCTCAACAACAACCGTCAGAAGATCAACGATCGTCTCGGTACTCCCGTAGAGATCGGAATGGCTGTTACCTGGTGTATTGAAGATACCGCAATGGCTGTATTCAATGTACATAACTACAAAGAATACCTGTCTCTGCAGTGCGATACCGCACTTCGTAACATCGTCCGCATCTATCCTTACGATGTGGCGGAAGGCGTTGATACGACCGGTGACGGCGTAGCCGATGAAGGCAGCCTCCGCGGATCAAGCGAAGTCGTAGCGGAGCGTATCCGTCAGGAGATCCAGAACCGCGTTAAGATCGCGGGTCTTCGGATCATTGAGGCAAGAATCACGTATCTTGCATACGCACCTGAGATTGCAGCCGCTATGCTTCAGCGTCAGCAGGCTTCCGCAATCATCGATGCGAGAAAGATGATCGTGGACGGTGCGGTAGGCATGGTTGAGATGGCTCTTGAGCGCCTGAATGAAACCAATATGGTTCAGCTTGATGAAGAGCGGAAGGCCGCTATGGTTTCCAACCTTCTTGTAGTACTCTGCGGCAACCATGACGCACAGCCGGTAGTGAATTCCGGCAGCCTCTACTAAAGATTTCAGAATGAAACGGCCGGGGGCGGAAACGTCCCCGGCATAATACCGAACCCATGGAAGGCTCAGAGCCTTCGGAAAGGAGAAGACAATGGCAGAGAAGAAACAGGTTCCGCTCAGACTGTCTGAGAAATTGTACGATGCCATTGCGGCGTGGGCGGAGGATGATTTCCGGTCGGTTAACGGACAGATAGAATATCTCCTTTCGGAATGTGTGAGACAGAGAAAGAAGAACGGGGCTTATGTCGGGACGGAGATCGACGTACCGCCGGATCTTGACGTTTAACCTTATGAGACACATCGAACTATGGATTTATGAAAGGAGACATGAATATGTCAACCGCTGATCTTGAGAAGATTAAAGATTTTCTGCCGCTTCTGATCCCGCTTGTTATCATTGAGCTGGGACTTCTGGCATATACGCTTTGGCACATTAATACGCATGAGAACTACAAGCACGGCACCCGCGCACTTTGGAACGTGGTTGCGATTGTAGGAATGCAGTTTATCGGACCGATCTTATATTTCATCATCGGAAAAGAGGACGAGTAACATGAAAATCAAAAACAATGCTTTCGACTGGGCGGCGCTGATCCTCCCCTTCGTTATGTGTGTGGTTTCCGCAGTGCTTGTTTTGAGCCGCTGGAGTGAAATCCCGGATCAGATCGCAATTCATTTTGCCGCGGACGGAACACCGGACGGAAACGGAAGCAAAACGATGCTGTTCGTTATATTGGGACTTGCCGCAGCGATGGTGATCATGATGTGTGTGATTTCACATTATCCGAAAATGTGGAACATCCCGATCAAGATTACCGACAACAACAGTTTTATCGTATACCGGCTTATGAAATACATGCTGGAATTCGATCAGCTGCTGATCTCGGCGATGTTCTGCGCATTTGTCCTGATGACGGCATATGAAGTAAAGATTACGATGTGGTTCTGGATCGGTTCGGTCGGGGGACTTCTCGTCGGAAACCTGATCTTAATCATCATAACGATAGTCAAAGGAAAACAATATGAATAACGCATTGCAGGTGGAAGGCTTGAAGAAGCGATTCGGGACAAAGGAAGTTCTTAAGGGAGTCTCCTTTTCCGTACCCGAGAACAGCGTATTCGGCTTTATCGGACAGAACGGTGCCGGCAAGACGACAACGATGAAGACGATCCTCGGACTGCTTCAGCAGGATGAGGGCGTGATCACGGTGTTCGGCGAGAAGGTGACCTACGGAAATACAAAGACGAACCGTATGGTCGGGTATCTTCCGGACGTGCCGGAGTTTTATGATTACATGACGACAAGAGAGTATCTGCGGCTTTGCGCGGAGATTGCCGGAGTTCCGGCAGGGGAGCGTAAGCAGCGGATCGAAGAAATGCTTAAAATGGTCGGGCTTGCCGACGAGAAGCACCGCATCAAGGGGTTCTCCCGCGGAATGAAACAGCGTCTCGGAATCGCGCAGGCATTGCTCCATAAGCCGAAGCTGTTAATCTGCGACGAGCCGACTTCGGCACTGGATCCGACCGGGCGGAAGGAAATCCTCGATGCCCTGCAGGCGGCAAAGGTGCAGACGACCGTATTGTTCTCGACACACATCCTGTCGGATGTGGAGCGCATCTGCGACCGGGCGGCAATCCTTCATAACGGAGAGATCGTGCTTTCGGGAACGATGGAGGAACTCCACGCGCGTAAGAACGGAAACGATTTTCTGGTAGCTGCTTCGGGACGGGAGGAAACGGAAGCGCTGCGGGCGCATTTTCCGAAGTTCGAAGAGGAGGTTATTAGCGGACAGGAGAACGTGCTCCGGTGGAGGAAGGGAAGCCGTGAAGACTTCCGTAGAGTGCTCGCGTATGTTGCGGAGAAGGATATTGCGATCCGCAGCGCGGAGTGGGCGGAAGCCACCCTTGAGGACCTGTTCCTCTCGGTAACGAAGGAAACTGCTTCCGTTAAGGAAACGGAGGTGAGCAACGCATGAGTGCATTCTTTCGAAAAGAAATGACCGAGCATATGCGGCGCAAGAGGATTTTCGTGATCGGAATTCTGTTCCTTCTCTTCGCGGTGCTCGGCGTGGTAACGGCCAAGCTGACCCCGCTGATCCTTGAGATGTTTGCCGACCAGATGCCCGGGTTTACGATGGACAAGACGGAATCCGACATCTGGGACGCATGGGGACAGTACTTTAAGAACATCGACATCCCGCTGATCGTGTTCCTGATCCTCTGGTCCGGCTCCTTTACGACCGAGTATCAGAAGCATACGCTGATCCCGCTTGTAACGAAGGGACTGTCCCGCACGGGCATCTTCGTATCGAAGATGGCTTCGGCGGCTCTCGTATGGACCGGCGGATATGCCCTGTATTTCGGCGTATTCTATTTTTACAGTGATTTTTACTGGGGGAACGGAGAACTTAAGAATGTCGCGCTAAGCGTCGGAATGTACTGGCTTTACGGCCTCTGGCTGCTCGGAATACTCGGACTGTTCTCGTCATTTGCCGATACGGCCATGCAGGTGCTTTTGGGTGTCGGCGGAGTGTTCTTCGTATGTTCGTTCTCGGAGTTCGTACCGAAGCTCGCCCCGAAGCTTCCGACCGCTTTGACGGGCGGCCTCGGATTGATGCAGGGAAGAGCGGTTCCGTCCGACTTCACGGTTCCGTTCGTGATCGTGATGGTAAGCATTGCGCTCTGCACGGCCGGCGGAATCGCCCTGATTCAAAAGAAACAATTATAACAAAAAAACGCTCTCCCCGCTTCGATGTTTCCCGGGTTTCCGGGTACGTCGGGCGGAGGGAGCGTTTCTTTTTTTGTTTATCAGTCCGGCAGATCCTTCAGATTCTTCTTATAAATTCTTGCCAGGAAATATGCGCACATTGAGGCGGATGCGATTTCCGCGATCGGATAGCTGAGCCATACCAGATCCACGTTCTTCATCACAAGACCCATAAAGAGCGCAACCGGAAGCAGGATGACAAGCTGGCGGCACAGCGAGACGATCATGCTGTAGAAACCGTTTCCGAGAGCCTGGAACACCGAAATCGTAATGATGGAAAATGCGGCGACCACGAAGTGTACGCAGATGATCCGCAGGCACGGTACGCCGTAGCGCGCAAGATCATCGAGCGACTCGGGCTTACAGAACAGCGACAGCAGCTGCTTCGGAAATGCGAGAAAGACAATCGTTCCGACCGCCATAATGCTTCCCGCGATCAGATAACTCAGTTTCATCGTATCAAGGATACGCTTTTTGTGTCGCGCACCGTAGTTGTAGGCAATGATCGGAACCATACCGTTGTTCACGCCGAAAACAGGCATGAAGATGAAGCTCTGCAGCTTGAAATAGATTCCGAACGCGTTGACCGCAACCTGTGAGAAGCCGTTTAACAGCTTGTTGAGGACAAATGTGACAACCGACGAGATCGCCTGCATGATAATGCTCGGCAGACCGACGCGGAAGATTGTGCGGATAACCGCCCAGTCAATGCGGAAGCCGCGGAAGGAGAGGCTGATTTCCTTGTTTTTGCAGACATTTAAGATCAATGCGAAAATCATTGCGGTCCACTGTCCGATTACGGTAGCGATTGCGGCACCCTTTGCACCCATCGGTGCAAATCCGAGCTTACCGAATACGAGGATGTAATCGAGGAAAATATTCAGGACCGCGCCGGTCGTCTGCGTGATCATCGCGTAAAACGTCTTGCCGGTAGACTGCAGAAGACGTTCGAGCGTTACCTGCTGATAGATACCGAGGCTGAATACGGTGACTATTGATAAGTAATCTTTACCGTAGCGGATGATCTGCCGGCATGTTTCGGGGTTCTCGCGCCATTCCTTTGCGGAAATCTGCCAGCGGTAGAACGATTCCGCAAGCGTCAGACCGAGAATGCAGAAAAGTAACGCGGAGCAGAGGGAGAGGAATATGCCGTGCGTGGCCGCTTTGTTGGCGGAGGCGTAATCCTTCTTGCCGAGACTGTAGGAAAGCAGCGCGTTTACGCCGACGCCGGTACCTGCGGCAAGCGCAATCATCAAGGTCTGTGCGGGAAATGCCATCGTTACCGCCGAGAGGGCATTCTGGTCGAAACGGCCGACGAAGATGCTGTCGACAACGTTGTAAAGTGCCTGCATCAGCATGGAGAGAACCATCGGAACCGCCATGCCGACAAGCAGCCTGTTGACGGGCATGATGCCCATTTTGTTTTCTTTTAACGTATCACTCATGTTTTATTCCTTTTATGCGCCGTGCGCATGGGAAGCGTTCCGCGGGAGAGCGGAACAGTCCTTGTTTCCGTTATTTCTTTGCTCATCAAACGGACTTATAATAATAGTAGAAAAATCCTTTGTCAAGTGATATAATGGTGCAGTATACTGGAACTTTTCGGGGAGGAGACATGAAAGTAGGCATATTCGGAGGAACCTTCGATCCGATCCACCTCGGGCATATCGCAATCGCCCGGGCGGCAAAGGAACAGTTCGGACTCGATATGGTCCGGATCATGCCGGCACGGATTCCTCCTCACAAACAGACCAAAGCCGTTACGGAAGACGTCCACCGCCTGATGATGATCACTCTGGCGCTTCCCGTAGGAGAAGGGATTGAGCTCGACCTTACGGAATTCGAACGCGAAGGGGTTTCCTATACATCCGATACGCTTACGCTTCTTCATGAGAGACATCCCGGCGATACGTTATACTATATCATCGGGGAAGACTCGCTGAAGGATTTCGTTACCTGGCACGAGCCGAAGACGATCGCTTCGCTTGCGACCATACTGGTTGCGGTAAGAAGCTCGGACGAGTCGCATTTTCAGGAGCTGCTTGCGAAAAGAAACGAAGAGTTCGGCGGCGTTTTCAAGGCGCTTTCCATTCCGTTTCGGGATGTTTCCTCGACGGATATCCGCAGTGAGATCGCAAAGGCGCAGGGACCGCATCCCGCGTTGGCGGAGCGGACCGACACGTACATCCGCCGTTTCGGACTGTACGGATGCAAACCGTATGCAATCCGCCGAGACACGTGGAAACGCTATGAGGAACTCACGGAGAAGCTTTCCGGAACGATCAGCGCGCACCGGCTAAACCATTCAAAGGGTGTGGCGTTCTGGTCGGCGGAATTGATGTCGGAGTGGCTTGAAAAGGAAGGGCTGAAGGGTACTGCGCAGGAGAAGCAGCTTGTCCGCAAGACTTTGATTGCCGGTCTTCTGCACGACTGTGCGAAGAGTATGGGCGAGCAGGAAACGGAAGCTTATCTGAAGAAGCACAGGGTGCGTCTCAGTGAAGAGGTGCTTCCGATCAAGGGCATCCATCACGGACCCGCAGGACGCATTCTTGCGAGAGAGCGTTACAAAATCCGCGATGCGGAGATGCTTCGGGCCATCGGAAACCATTGTGACGGATCGGTTGACATGGCGGAACACCCGATAGAGACGGCGGTTTTCATTGCCGACTTCACGGAACCGTTCCGTGACCACATACCGACCCCGCCGCTGCCGGTCATTCGGAACATGTCGCTTGAGGACGGCACAGCGGGAGCGGAAGCAGTCTGCAGCGCAACGATATTCTATCTGAAGAGCATCGGGAGCGGTATTCCCAACGAAATGTATCGCATTCACGATAGATTGAAAGAAAAGATGAAAGAGAAAGGAAAGGGATGATAAGTCGTCCCGGAGGAACCATGAAGAAGAGATTACTTATGTTATTGATCGCCGGCCTTATGATCGTCGGACTTACCGCCTGCAAAGAAAAGAGCAGGTTCAAACTCGGAGAGTACAAGGGGCTCACGTACACAAATAAGACGATTGAAGTAACGGAAGAGGATATGGAATCGCTCCTTGCAAGTCTTCAGAACAGCTACCTGAAGTACGAAACGTTAGAAGAGCGTAAAGAAACTCCCGTACAGAAGGGCGATGTCGTTAACATCGATTATTCCGGCATCCTTGACGGACAGACCGAGCCGTTCAGCGGCGGAACCGCAAAGGGAACGCATCTTGAGATCGGTGCGAACCAGTTTATTCCCGGATTCGAGGACGGTCTGATCGGAGCAAGAGTCGGCGATACGGTTACGCTGAATCTTACTTTCCCCGAGCAGTATTATCCGGAATATGCCGGCAAGAAAGTCGTATTTACTGTTAAGATCAATGCGATCGAGAAGAAAGTCCTTCCCGAGCTGACCGACAGCCTGATCAGCGATTATACCGACGGAAAGATTACGACCATTCAGGCATATAAGGATTATGCGAAGGAATACATTCTGGCATCGAGAGAAGCATCGTTCAAAACCGAAGTGAAGGGTGAACTGCTTGATAAGATTGTTGCATCCACAACGTTTGACAAGCTTGATGAGAAAAAGGTTGACGAATGCTATCAGGATCTTCTCAAGTACTACAACTCGCTTGCATCACAGAACAATATGTCGCTTGAGGATTACGTAAAGGAAAGCGGATATACCAAGAGCCTGCAGGAGTTTTACGCGGAGATGAAGGCTTCCGCGGAGGATACCGTTAAGCAGGAGATCGTTCTTGAAGAAATCATTTCGAAGGAAAAGATTTCGCTTACCGAAGAGAATTACAACTCGATGATCGAGGTTTACATGTCCCGTTACGGATATACGGATAAGGCTAAGTTCGAGCAGGATTATACCGCCGAAAGAATCCGTAAGAGCATGCTTTATGATCTTGCATTGAAGGTAATCTTCGATAACGCCGTAGCGCAGTAGGAACCGGCGGATTCAACTTAATAACGTAATAACAAAGGGCAGCCGAAATGGCTGCCCTTATTCATTTCCGGGAAAAAGCCCTTCTGTTGTTCTAGGGCTGAACCTCTTCAAACCGTCCCGTGAAAGGATTCCGTTTGAAAATGAATCCGGAGTGCGCATTCGGAACCGTGACGGAATCAACCGTCTGGCCCGAAGCATTCTTTAAAGTGATCACGTCGCCTTCGGAAAGCTTGAAGATTGCTTTCCGAGATCCTTCGGGTGCGGCGGCGTTCTCTCCGAATACGGTAATGCTTTCGCCTGCGCCGATACTGTCGCCGGATTCAAACGGATACTCATAAGTGCCGTCCGAAAGAACATAGCCGGTCAGGTCCGCTTTGGCGCCCGTAAGGTTCTCAATCGTAATGTAATCCCCGTCCTTCGCGCAGAAGGAAGCGATGGTAAGGTGATCAAGCGGAGCGTCTTTGATGTGAAGGACGATATTGACGGCGCCGTCCGAAACGTCCTTTGAGGTAATCTTAAGGGTCTTACTGTCGACGCGCTTTCCGTTTACCTCCCAGTAGTCAAATGCCTTGCCGCTTACGAATTCCGCCGAAACGTCGGTTGCATAATCGGTAAAGTAGATTCCGGCGAAATCACCGCCGTCCTTGGTCTTATAGCTGTTGACCTGAATGCGTGCGCCATCGGGGTTCTTGATCAGAAGATTGTAGCGGCTTCCGGAAAGGTTGAAGCCGTATTTCAGGTAGGTCGCGGAACGGTCCGCTCTCCGCTCGGCAAAATCGAGAATGGTTTCGAGATTGCCCTCAAGCTGGTTTACATTTACCCACGAAACGTCCGGTCCGTTTAAGGAAACGAGATAATCGTAATAATACGGCATCTCACCCGAACGGTTCTTGGTGATCATGTTGAGCTTCGATACGACGGACGAATAGGAAAGTGCTCCGGCACCGTAATCCAAAGATTTTTTGATGAAGTATTCACGGCAGTCGGCACGCTCCATCAAGGCCTCAAACAGGTCGGAATGGCGGTCTCCGTCAATCGTCATAACGTGCTTTAACGTATCGTAGGAGTTCATTACCTCGTCCTGACCGTACAGGCCGAGCGTATAGTCGATGTCGTGCAGCAGGTGGCGCCAGCGGCCGTCGTATACGCCTTCGCCGTAACTCTCGCCTTCGGCGGGAACGTAGCGGTAGCACGTGACGTTGTTGTGCGGCCAGTCTTTGTTGCACAGATAGATGTTATATGCCATATAGTCGAGATAGTTCTCGACATCCATGAACTTCTGAAGTGCCTGGTATTCGGAGTTCTTGGTCAGATCCTTCGAAGCAAACTTCGCATAAGCGGCGTTAAACTCTTCAACAAGCTGTTCCTCGATCGGATCGGCATCGTCGTCCGGCTTCTTCTTCGTGTCGGTGCCTTTGATGATGACAAATTCACCTTCGCTGAAGTTTTCGTCCTTTGCGGCCTGCTCTGCGGGAGACGGACCGTAACGGCGCTTGAAGAACTCGTCGCAGTAGGAGCCGTGTACCCAGTAAAAGCCGAAATAGGAACCGTTCATGTAAGCGATTGCCGGGAATACCGGCTCATAATCGTCAAATCCGGCATCCTTCGCGAGCATCATATTGAGCTCGTCACGGCAGAACGCAAAGCGGAAGTCGTTGCCGCCCGCGCGGAGCACGAATTTGTCATAGCGTACGATCTGTGTACCGTCTTCGCTTAAAAGGTCAAAGCAGTTCAGGTATGCGTTGCCGGAATCGGGAGAATACTTCTTCCGGGCAAAGAATTTCATGGATTTTTGGGAATTCTGTCGGTTGTATCCGCCGTTGATGCGGACACCGAGCTTCTGGGCGTTGATCAATGATCCCGCGCGGTTCAGTACTTCCACATAAACCGGACGCTCGCTTGCCTTGCCGCGCTGCTCGTAGTTCAGTCCGAAGAAGATTCCGTCCGGAGACGCCGTCAGGTCTTTCGGCTCGCCGCTGATACAGAAGATCAGAAGATTATCATACCGCTTGTTTACGTTTTTACCGAGAAGATAGGTGTGAACGATCTCGTCGGATTCCGTACCGTCTTCATAAAAAATTTTGGCATGAACGCAGTATACTTTCGGATCGTCCCCGCGTGATGCAATCAGGGAAATACCCGACTCGGCGGAATAGACGGTCGATTTGGCGGTCGGACAGGAGCCGTCCGTCGTGTAACAGATTGTTCCGGCTTTTCGGGAATAAATCTTTAACGTGATATTTTCCGAATAGAAGTAGCTGTTGTGCGAAAGAACGATATCGCCCATGTCGTCCGTGAAAGTGAAATTGTCGCCCGTGTAGTCAGGCGTCTGCGTATGCGGCGACGGCGGAACGGCGGCGGTAGGCTCCGGAAGAGGCGCTACGGTCGGAGCCGCGGGACCCTCTCCGCTTCTCTTCGCAAGAACGATGATCACGGCAAGCAGGGCGAAAAGCCCCAGGGCCAGAAACAAAGGTATTTTGTTTGATTTTCCTTTTTCCATGTGTATCTCCCCCAATATAAGATATGTTTGAAAAAGAACGGTTTATTCGCCGGTAAATTCCACTAAAACCGCGCTGTTCACGCCCGAAAGGTCCGTCAGTTCCTTCATGAACGGCGTATCCGTACCGCGGAAGCGGATCTGAACGGTAAGCTCGGTCTCTTCCTTGTAGAGGGACTTGTTCTTTAAACGTCCCTTCAGCGAAGTAACGATGCGCATTACCTCGTCGGAAGCTTCATCCGTGTAGCGGATCACAAGCAGATACGTGCCCCGCGAGGTGCGCAGGAAGGTCAGCAGAATATAAACGACGGCAATGAAGACGGAACCGATTACCGCGAACGGAACCATGCCCGCACCGGTAGTCAGTCCGGCAACAACCGCCCAGAACAGGAATCCGACGTCAAGCGGATCCTTGATAGCGGAACGGAAGCGGATAATGCTCAACGCGCCGATCGTGCCGAGCGCAAGTCCGACGCTTGAGCTGATGGTCAGAATGATCATCGCCGTGATAAGCGTAACAAGAACAAGGAGCACGGCAAAGTTTTCACTGTAGCAGGCGCCGCGGTAGAAGAAGCGGTAGATGCAATAGATGATTGCGGCGCAAAGCATCGTATAAGTGAGGCAGGCAATGATCTGGGCGGGCGTCGTGCTGCTCAGGGAATCAGCCTGACCCATCAGGCTTTTGATTTCGTCAATATATTCTGACATGTGGATGCTCCTTATCGTAATACGGTATAGTTGTTTTTCAGTTTCTCGGTGCACAGGACGAACTTGGAAACCGCAAGCCGGATCCCGTTATTGGTGAGAAGCTGTTTTAAGTACATCGGAAAGGCGTCGTCGTATTTGACTTCGAGAACGACCTCGCGTTTTTCGAACACCGGCGAGGTGTGCAGGTTTTCGTCGAACATGTCGAGCGTGTTCATACCCGCCGCAATCAGGCGGTCAAATGTGACGCGCACCCTCGAAAGCGGATGGATGAACGCTTCACGGTAGTACTCGACGATCACTTTCGGCGAAAGCCCGGCGGAAGTATGCTTCGCAAGAACTTCCTTACAGAGCGGGTCGTCGTATGCTCCGAGTGCGGAGAAATCGCCCTTCAGGATCGCGTCGTAGTCCGCCCGCGTGATCCTCGCCCCGGTTTTTATGATCCGGTCGTCAATCTTCTCTTTGTTCTCGAGCATGATATAGGAATCGCTGCCGTTGTAGGCGCGTATCCGGTATTTGTTCCGGTGCTCCACGCCGCTGTCTTTTTCGTAGTAGGCGTCGTTTCGAATCGTATCGAGGTAAACGCTCCGGATCAGATAGCCCTCGGGACCCGGCATGTTCGGATCAGGGGTCAGGATGCCGGAAACCCGTGCGCGAAGCTCCATGTATTGCGGATAGGTCAGAAGAATTTTAATCTCATGCCTTCCCTTCTTCTTTGCAAATGGATTTTGATACCGTAAAAACCTCATAAATTACGCCCCGAAAACCGAATTCGAAAGACGGCCGCACCGCCTCCGCACACAATTGCAACAGGCACGGACTGCCGTTTACGATAGCATTATAAAGGTTTTTCAAAAGAGTGTAAAGGCAGATTGCCCTTTTTGCAAAAAAGATTCACATTTTATCACGAAAAGAAGGAAAATGTGATATAGTAATAATATGTCTGTGTGACAGACAACCGTCAAGGAGGACGGGATAGCGAAGCAGGGGGACGGAAATGAAAGGAAAAGCAGGGAAGAATTTAAAAAATAAGTTCGGCAGGAAACAGAAGATCGCAACGGCGATTGCCGGAATCTGCGTAGCGGTAATCGCGGCATGGATTGTGCTGATGGTTTCCATTTTCCGTGAGGAAAAGCCAGGGAAGGGGAAGCCCGAAGCGGGGAAGAAGGCTTCCGCTGAGACGGACAGGGGGCCGTGGTTTCTTACGGAGGAATTCCGTACCGATTCCGCCGGAAGGGAGTCGCTCGTGTTCCGGTGCGAGTATGACGAAAAGGGGCGGCTTTTGTATGTGATATACAGTGACGCGAAAAAAGGAACCTATGAGTATTCGTACTATTACGACGAAGGAATCCCGATTACGAGAGTTACCCAAACGGCGGATGAGGAAATCATAACAAAAGAGTTTCTGCCGGACGGCAGAATCCGTTTTCAGGTGAAGAACGAATCATGCGACACTTACTTCCATGTGGAAGCGACGCAGTATGATGAGCAGGAAAGACCTCTGAGTCTGACGGTTCAGCACGAGAGCGCATCCACGCCTTATACGGAAACGGTCACTCTGTATTCCTATGATGCGTATGGGCATGTTGTCCTGGAGGAAAAGAGGGAAAACGTCGGCGGGACAGCCGGCGAAAGCGTTATCGTAAAAAACAATGAGTGCAATGCGGAAGGATGTGTCATAAGAAGTTATGACTCTCCGCAAGACGGCGGGAAAAAAGAACTGACGCTTTACGTGACGTATTTTAACGAAGGACGGGAAGAGAAAATCTACGCAAAAGGAGGGTATTCCGCTGACCACACCGGCGTCAGGGAATATGATAAGGACGGAAGGATCATCAAAGAAGAGTATTCGCAGGGCTCCTTTGTGAAATCGAGAATCTCTTATGAGTATGAGGAAACGGAACGCGGTATTCTGGTAACAAAGAGTGTCTATCAGGCATATGAAAATGATCCGAAGAACGGAGAGACAACAATTTCGGAGTGTGAGTATGACAAGGACGGACGCATCATTTCCGAGAAGAAGACTGTGTTCGGAGTATTGGAATACTCCTACGCCCCGGAGTTTGACGAAAACGGGCGTGTTGTGAAAGTGTCGGAGATATACCTCGGCATAACCCCCGTGGAAACGGAATACCTGTATGATGATAACGGGAATCTCACGGAAAGGAAAAATGACAGGGAGAAATATACCTATACTTACGTGAAAATAGATGTTCCCAAGGCTCAGGCTGCGGAAAATGCCGAGTTTTATGCGTATTTTCCCGAAGACCTGCCGGGTATTTTTTACTGGAAATGATGGATTTGAAAATAGAATAACATACGTTTTACCGCCCTTCGGGGCGGTTTTCGTATTTTCAAAAGAATCGTTTGTCTTGTTTCGGAAAATGTGATATGATGTAAAATGTCTTTTTATTTGCATAGGAAACGGTTCGACGGATAATCGGACCGGACCGGCAGCGCCGCAGGCGCGTTACCGGTTAAGAAAAAGCCTGCACGGATAAGGGTTATGAAGCATTTCCGCGTGACCCTGCAGTATGACGGGAGCCGCTATGACGGCTGGCAGAAGCAGGGCAACACAGACAATACAATTCAGGGACGGATCGAAGCGATGCTTTCGAAGCTGTTTGAGCAGGAGGTTGAGATCCAAGGCTCCGGGCGGACCGACGCGGGAGTACACGCCGTCGGACAGGTCGCGAGCTTTGCGGTGCAGACCGATCTCGGACCGGCAAAGGTGATGGAGAGGATGAATACCTTCCTTCCGAAGGATATCGTCGTTACCGACTGCCGGCTGACCGATGCTAGGTTCCATGCGCGCCTGAACGCGAAACGAAAGACCTACTGCTACCGGATCGTGACCGGTGAAATCCGGCCGGTGTTCGGAAGGCAGTACGTGCTTTGGCATCCGGAACCGTTAGACCTTGAGGCGATGCGGAAGGCATCGGAATATCTGATCGGAGAGCATGATTTTAAGAGCTTTCTCGGAAACCGCCACTACAAGAAGTCAACCGTCCGAACGATCTACGGGATTACCGTAACGGAATCGGAGAGGACCGAAGGCGAAGCGGTATTTCCGGAAGTAACGGTCGCATTTTCCGGAAACGGATTTCTGCCGAACATGGTAAGAATCCTGACGGGAACGCTGATCGAGATCGGAGAAGGCGTACGGAAGCCCGAAGAGATGAAGGAAATCCTTGCGGGCGGAGACAGGACGCTGGCGGGGCCGACGGCTCCGGCACACGGGCTGACGCTAAGGTCAGTGGAATACTAAAACAGAATGAAATATACGGGGATGAATCCCCTCAGATACCATACGGGAGGTACGGACATGAATATCAAAGGAAGATCGTTTTTGACATTGAAGGATTACACGCCGGAGGAGATTATCGAGTTTCTCGATCTGGCCGAGGAACTTCGCAGAAGAAAGAAGAACCGGATCCGCGTGACCGGTTGCGAAGGCAAGAATATTGCGCTTATTTTCGAGAAGACGAGTACGAGAACGCGCTGTTCCTTTGAGGTTGCCGCGCACGATCTCGGTATGGGAACGACGTATCTGGATCCGTCCGCTTCGCAGATCGGCAAGAAGGAAAGCATTGCCGATACCGCGAGAGTGCTCGGCAGAATGTTCGACGGCATCGAGTACCGCGGCTACGGTCAGGAAATCGTTGAGACGCTTGCGAAGTATTCGGGCGTTCCGGTTTGGAACGGCCTTACGAACGAGTATCATCCGACGCAGATGCTTGCCGACATGTTGACCGTACGGGATCATTTCGGACGTCTCAAGGGCATCAAGTTCGCTTATCTCGGAGACGCCCGCTACAATACCGGCAATTCGCTGATGATCGTATGCAGCAAGCTCGGTCTTCATTTCGTATGCTGCGCACCGAAGAAGTACTGGCCGAACGAAGAACTCCGCAAGGTTTGCGAAGGCTATGCGAAGGAGTCCGGAGCAATCCTCACGTTTACCGAGGACGTAAACGAGGGAACGAAGGACGCCGACGTTATTTCCACCGACGTTTGGGTATCGATGGGCGAGCCCGACGAGGTTTGGAACGAGCGTATCCATGACCTGCTTCCTTACCAGGTAAACATGAAGTGCATGGAGAACGCCGCTGACGACGCGATCTTCTTACACTGTCTGCCGAGCTTCCATGATCTTAATACCGGCATCGGTCAGAAGATCAGCGAAAAGTTCGGACTGAATGAAATGGAAGTTACCGACGAAGTATTCGAATCAAAATACAGCAAGGTTTTCGACGAGGCCGAGAATCGTATGCATACCATCAAGGCGGTTATGTTTGCTACGCTCAGTGAGGAAGACCTTAAGTTTTGAGGTGAACTGACATGTTAAAGAGGATCGGAAGCATTTTTTTGATAATCGTGCTGTTATTGAGTATCACCGCTTGCGGCAGTGAGGACGACTCCGCAAAGAGCGGTAAATCCAGAGACAGAGGCGATGCGACGGGTACCCCGACCGCTGAGCCGACGAATCCGGTTACGCCGACCGACGGTCCGGAACCGACGGACGGACCGGTTGTCACACCGACGCCGGATCTTTCGAAACTTCCGGTTCCCGACGTGACGGAGGGACCTTCTTATGTTGTCGCAAGAGGTGACGGATGTGACCGCTACTGCGACTATTATACCGGCGAAGGACCTGCGTTCGATTCCGAAATCGATTATCTGTATATCACCGAACCGGAATTCGAACCCCTCGGCAAAGCAATCCGTGCGCAGAATCTTGAGGAATACAACAAACTCGACATGGTTCGTGAGAATGCGGGTGAGCTGCTTGACGAGGTTACGTATGAATTCAGTTACAAATGGTATGAGACTGACTATATCGATGTAACGCGAAACGACTCCAGGGTATTCGCGTATACCCGTTCGGTGGATTCCTATCTAGGAGGAGCGCAGAATTACCTGTCCAGAAAGGGTTACGCTTTTGATACAAAGACCGGTGAGGCGATTAACCTTGCGACGATGATTACCGATATGAACGGCTTTACCGAGGATATTCTTGAACTGTTCGCCGTCTGCGCGGATGAATACGGCTACTGGGATAACTGGGAAGACCGCGTCCGTGAGAACGTTTCGGAAGGAACTATCGGCTGGGCTGCCGTGGATGACGGTCTTGTGGTATGGTGCAACAACGGCGTTCTGGCGCCTTATGTTGTCGGCGAAGTGAGCATTGAATACCCGGTGGAGAAGTACTACACGCGGTTTAATCCGGACCTCATCGGTGCCTACGGTGAATATGAGCAGAAATCGAAGTATCCGGAAGGGCTGATCGGACCGCTTGATTCCTGGGGTTATTTCCGTTCGGAACAGTACGGAGAACTGTTCTCCGGCGTAGTGGACGGTCTCGGCGAGATGCACTGGGAAGACCTTGCGGCATATCTCGATGACTTAGGTATTGCCTATGAAGGTTTCGGCGATGAGGAAGCCGCGGAGCGTGAGTCGGATGCTTACGCGATTTTCTATGACCGTGAATTCGACGACCGTTACTTCGTCTTCTTCTGGCCGGAAGGCGATATTACGGGCAACCGTCAGGTAATGGATTATATAAGCTTATATTTCGAGGATTATGAATCCTTCCTGATTGTCGACCTCGATGATGACGGATATATCCGTTACAACATCATTGACTGCTCCTTCGACGGGAGCCGTGATTCCGCATACGTCTACGACGCCGATGCCGCGCTCGATGTTATGATCATCACGATTCCGTGCTACTATGACGATGTCCGCCAGACGGTTTATGAGGAATAGAGAGGAAAAGGACAGACCATGTATCAGGACAAGGTAGTGCTCTGCGGAGCAAGTTCATATGAAAAACTGTTTTATCTGAATCCGGATTTTGACAATCTGCCGCAGGATGTAAAGGATCAGCTGAAGATCATGTGCGTGTTCTTTACGGAAAAGGTGGGCGGACGGCTGATGTTAGAATACGACGAGAACGGGAATCTGGAATTCTCGGTATCCGCGAACGAGGCGGATGCGATGTTTGACGAGATCGGCAGCGCGCTTGAGATTAAGAAACTTCAGTCGGAACAGAGGGAGTTTTTGGAGTCTTTGGAGATGTATTTCCGGGTTTTCTTCCTCGGGGAAGACGGAGAGTAACGGCGCATGCCGGAAGGATGAACGGGAGGATTAAACATGGACAAGAAATTACTGCTCGGAATCGATGTCGGTAATACCAATATCACATTCGGCGTATTTCGGGGAAAGGAGCTTCTTAGGACGTTCCGCATGACGACCAAGATGCAGCGTACGAGCGACGAGTTCGGCGTCTGGATCACGTCGCTTTTACAGGGCAAAGGGTTCTCGCCTGACGATCTGAAGGACGTTATCGTTGCATCGGTTGTTCCCGGAATCATGTATTCGCTGAATTCCGGTATCATCAAGTATCTGAACCGCACGCCGATCGTGGTGAGCGCGGGCATGAAGACCGGACTCAGAATCAATATGGCGAATCCGAAGGAACTCGGTGCGGACCGTGTTGTGGACTGCGTGGCAGGTTATGAACTGTACGGATCTCCGGTTATGGTAATCGATTTCGGAACGGCGACAACATACGACCTCGTACTGCCGGGATGCATTTTCGAAACTGGTATCACGAGCCCGGGCATCCGCATCTGCGCGAACGCGCTCTGGAATGAGACCGCCAAGCTTCCCGAGATCGCGATCGAGAAGCCTGAAAGCATTCTCGCGAGAGATACGACCTCGAGTATGCAGGCCGGTCTCGTGTACGGCTGCATCGGACAGACGGAATACATCATCAAAAAGGTGAAAGAGGAAGCGGGCCTCAGCGAGATGAAGGTTGTAGCAACCGGCGGACTCGGAAGGATCATTTCCGAAGAAACCGACATGATCGATGTTTATGATCCGGACCTTACTTTAAAGGGTCTTCAGATTATCTATGAAAGACAGCCGAAGCGAAAGGAAAAAGCATGAGTTTTCGCATCGGAGAGATTACCGTAAAAACCGAACTGGCACTCGGGCCGATGGCCGGAGTGACCGATTTACCGTTTCGATTGTTATGCAAAGAACAGGGAGCGGGGCTCCTCTATACGGAAATGGTCAGCGCGAAAGGCGTCATGTACAATAACCGTAACACCGAGGAATTGCTCGGCACGTCGGAAGAGGAGCATCCGATCGCACTCCAGCTGTTCGGAAGCGATCCGGCAATCATGGCGGATCAGGCGGCCCGTCTAGAAGACAGGTCGTTTGATTTTTTTGACATAAATATGGGCTGTCCGGTCCCGAAAGTAGTCAACAACGGGGAAGGTTCCGCGTTGATGAAGGACCCGGAACGGATCGGCAGGATCGTCGAAGCCATGGTCAAAGCGCAGAAAAAGCCGGTTCTCGTAAAGATCCGCAAAGGATTTGACCGCGATAACTCCGCGGAAGTCGCAAAGATATGCGAAGCTGCCGGTGCGTCCGCGATCGCCGTACACGGAAGGCTTCGCGGCGAATACTACGGCGGAACCGCGGACTGGGACTGCATCCGAAGGGTTAAGGAAGCGGTTTCAATACCAGTGATCGGAAGCGGGGACGTAAACTGTCCCGAGAAAGCGCTTAGCATGAAGGCGGAAACGGGTGTTGACTGCATCATGATCGCGCGGGCTGCAAGAGGCAATCCGTGGATCTTCGCGCAATGTGCCGCCGCGCTGGACGGACGGCCGGTTCCCGAAAAGCCTTCGGTACCGGAAGTTTGTAAGACGGCGCTCAGACACGCGCGGATGGCGATTGAACGATACGGCGAACGGCGTGCGATGCCGGCGATGCGGAGCCATGTCGCGTGGTATTTTGCGGGATATCCGGATTCCGCGGCGCTCAGAAGGCGCGCCAACGAGATTACGGGTTACCGCGATCTGCAGGATTTGTTATCGGAGTATGCCGGACATACTTTTGATGAATAAAACGTAATGATACGGAGGATTTTGTATGAAGAAGCTGATTGCTTTACTGTTAACGGCAATCATGATCGTTTGCGTCGCAGGCTGCGGCAAAGGAAACGATGACGGAGCTGACAAGCGTAAGAAGGCAACGGAGGCGCCTACGGAAACGCCGACCGCAGAGCCGACCGCTGAGCCCACTCCGGCCCCCAAGCCGGTTGTAAGCGTGGAAGAGGGACCTTCGTTTGCAGTCGGAAGAGCCGTGGACGACATCGTATTTTATCATCATGAAGAACAGATTTTCACGACATCGCTTGATTTCATATATATAACGGAAGACGGATACGACGCACTTGCCGCGGCGGTGAAAAAGCTCGGCAATGAGAATTACGTGAACGTCCGGAGGGCGCAGACCGCGATCCTTGAATGGTCGGAGGAAACGGACAGGCAGGAAGAGCAGACGGGAATCACACAGACCGTTACCGAACGCCGGCATTACAACACGCAGATCGTGCCGTTCCGGAATGACTCGGTCGTATTTTCCTTCATCCAGAAGGTTGAGTCGGTTTCGGACGGAATGCCGCAGACCAGCCGCAAGGGCTATTCTCTGAAAACCGCTACCGGCGAAGCGCTTACGCTTTCCGAAGTCATCAAGGATAAAGAAGAACTGAAGAAAGCAATCTGTGAGGAAATCAGCACCAAATACGCCGCGGCCGCCGTTTTGGTGGACAACTGGGAGCAGGTTGTAAGCGAAGCCGTTGATAAAAACACGCTTCCGTTCGTATGCTCGGATCTCGGAATCTTTTACTGGTTTGAAGACGGACAGCTGTTCCGCAATACCAGTCTCCAGCACGACGGAACCGTATTGATCGAAGAGCATCCCGGAGCGTTCGCGGAAGAATATGCGGGACCGTATGAGGACGGAATGAAGAAGGCCCGCACGGACAGGCAGGACCCGCAGGAAGCATTTACGGAGATTTATGATTATCTGATGCCGAGACTGTTCAACGGAGTCGGGAAGCTGGACTATTCGGAGTGCGCCGCGCTTCTTACCGAAAAGGGCATTGAGTTTTCCGGCCTGAACGAAAAGGAAGCGGAATATTACGAGATGCAGCCGCATATCTACTTCTACGATCCGATGAACGGAGACAAGATTGAACTGATCTTCTGGCCGGATAACCGGGAGGCTGCTTCATCCAGGCAGTCCATCACCATGATCTATGTGATGCCTGCCCATATGGACGGATTCGTGCTTGTGGATGACCGTTATCATGAAATGGAAGTCATGTACCGCGTGATCGACCGTTCCTTCAAGGACGAGAATGGTTTCAGCGGGCAGATGGCGGTTTCGTTCCCGAACTGGCAGGAGGCACTCGGAGTTATGGTGCAGTCGTTTTACCTGTATTACCCCGAACTGAAGGCGGCAGAGTGACCGGTTTTTGAAAAAAGATGAAATTAGGGCTTGCATTTTCCGATGTTCTGGTATAAAATAAGTCAAGTTCGCGGACAAATGTCCGCCACAGAAAAACACAAGGCGGAATACAGCAGGAAAATGAGACGGTTCCGCAGTCAGGAGGTCCGACAATGGCAGTCGAAGTAAAAGAAAAGTTTAAAGTAGGTATTCTCGGCGCAACCGGTATGGTTGGACAGAGATTTATAGCTCTTTTGGAGAATCATCCGTGGTTTGAGGTAACAATGGTTGCGGCAAGCCCGAGAAGCGCGGGAAAGACGTATGCGGAAGCGGTAGGCGACCGCTGGAAGATGACGAGCCCGATGCCTGCGGCAGTAGCCGGTCTTGTTGTCCGCAACGTAAACGAAGTGGAAGCGGTTGCTGCGGAGGTAGATTTCGTATTTTCCGCAGTTGATATGACGAAGGACGAGATCCGCGCCATCGAAGATGCTTACGCTAAGACGGAGACTCCCGTTGTTTCGAACAACAGCGCACACCGCTGGACGGAAGACGTTCCGATGGTTGTTCCGGAACTGAACCCCGAGCATTATGAGATTATTCCGTTCCAGAGAAAGCGTCTCGGAACGCAGCGCGGTTTCGTGGCGGTTAAGCCGAACTGCTCGATTCAGAGCTATACGCCCATGCTTCACGCTTTGAAGGAATTCGAGCCTTACGAAGTGGTTGCTACGACGTATCAGGCAATTTCCGGTGCAGGCAAGACGTTCAAGGATTGGCCGGAGATGATCGACAACGTAATCCCTTACATCGGCGGCGAGGAAGAAAAGAGCGAGCAGGAGCCCCTTCGTATCTGGGGGCATATCGAGAACGGAAAGATTGTTAAGGCAGAGGGTCCCGTGATCACGACGCAGTGTATCCGCGTTCCGGTTTCCGACGGACATACGGCTGCCGTATTTGTAAAGTTTAAGAAGAAGCCCACGAAGGAACAGATCCTCGAGTGCTGGAAGAACTTCAAGGGGCTTCCCCAGGAGCTGAACCTTCCGAGCGCTCCGAAGCAGTTCATCAACTACTTCGAAGAGGACAACCGGCCGCAGTGCGCACTGGACCGCGATATCGAGGGCGGTATGGGCGTTTCGGCAGGACGTCTCCGTGAGGACAAGGTTTATGACTGGAAGTTCGTAGGTCTTTCCCACAACACGAAGCGCGGTGCCGCCGGCGGAGCAATCCTTTCCGCGGAAACCCTCGTGGCACTCGGATACATTACGAAGAAATAATTCCCCGAACCGGTTTTAAAGATGTTGCGTCCCGTCTTTTCACGATAATGTATAAGACTTCCCTTGACAGAGAATCAGACAATATGTTAAGGTTGTTATAATCATCGTGGGGGCATACCCGCAGAAATACGGGGACGCAAGGTCAGAAGTCTGAAATACCGCGGGAATGAAATCGGTATTATGATCGTTTGACTTGCAGCACAGCGCTCTTGCTGTGCTGCTTTTTTCTCAGAAAGGAGGGGCAAGATGAAGAAGCGGTTACTGGCCGTTCTGCTGTCGATCACGGCACTCATCCTTACAGGCTGCGGCAGTGAGTATGAGGTTGCGGAAACGATCGGAACGAAGAATATGAAAATCGCCGCGTTCTATTTGGAACCGCCGGTTAATTCAAAGGATATCTATCAGGTTACCACGTACGCTTCTTACGTATTTGTCGCCGAAGTGGTTTCCTATGACAAAACGGTATATGAAGACGGGGACGGCGAGAAGCCGGTCACCTATTATACGGTCCGCGTTATCGAAAACATTAAGGGAAATCTGATCCGAAATAAAGAAATCCCCTTGACAAAAGCAGGGGGATTGCGGAAGGGAACCAAGCATACGTACCTCATCAGTGACGGAGATACGCTGCCGAAGGTCGGAAGTATGTATGTTTTCGCCGCAGTGGTGAAAAACGGCGAGCTGTACTGCTCCATGGCCAACACGGTTGCGGAGATCAACAGTACGATCGCGGAATTCCGCGAAAACGCGGTATACCAGCGCTATGTCGCATCCTGTGAAAACGTGATCGAGGGGATTCCGAACGGCGCGGACGGAGAGCTTTCGAAATACGATTCTTCCGCCAGATAAGCCCTGTTACTGCACCTGAGGCAGTCCGTACAGGGCGCGGATGATCTTATAGATTCCGGGAAGACGGTCGTCGCTTCCGGATACGACGAGCGAGAGGATAAAGCCCGTATCGCCGGTCGTATATTTGGCTTCTTTTACGAGGTCGCAACCGTCCATGCGGAATCCGATGAGGATATCGCGTTCCACGGCGTCCGGATCGTCATCCTTTTCCGGAACATAATGATAAATGTAGCGGTCTTCTTCGGGAATCCCGTCGAGGATATCCTGCGGAAGGATCGGGGCAAGATCACGGAGTATGCCCTGCTGCGCATAGTGTGACAGAGCGCTTTCGGTTCCAATCATGATGTCTGCGGAACCGGCGAAAATATAAGCGGAGAGGGTCTGAATGTCAGTCAGATTGTTTTTGGCGGAAGTCAATCGTTTATCCGAATTGATTTCCGCTTTCTTTGTGTCATAACCGCACTTCCCGACGATTTTTTCAAACTGATCGTCAACAACGCCGGTATCCATCGCGCAGTCAAGGATTATGACAAATGCCAGCTCCTCCGGCTTCGGTTTCACGGCGGAATAGATCATATAGCCGATCAGCGTCAGAACGGCTATGCCGCCGAGCGTCCACCAAAGATAGTAAGAGCAGAAATACTGCCATTTGCCTTTGCGGTCAAGCGATTTCCAATGCTCCTTCGCCGAGTGGCTTTCCGCACGCTCCTCATGAAGCTTATAAATTTCCGCGTCATCCGAAAGTGCGGTTTTCTTTCCGTCCAAATCCTGCATGTCGTCCTCTTTTCTTTCTGTAATCCCGTCTGCCGGGAGTATTTATCAATCCGCCAGTATCCGCTCCGCAGCCTCGAGTAAGTCCGCGGCACGCATTCCGGGCTTTATTTCGCTGTGATACAAAAACCGGACAAGCAGCCAGTCCATATCGCTCGGCTGCTGAGGTTCGTTATACCCCTGGTAGAACAGGCTGTCCGGGTAGGAATAACTGTCATTCTGAAGCCCGAGCGACTGTATAACCTCTTCTAAGATCACGTGATTCTTATTCATCCTTGTCAGGTCGTTCCGGATTCCGATCTCGCTGCCCTCGATGGCGCCGTTTCGGAAACGGATTAAAGCGTATCCGTCTGTGGCGGTGTCGTGAACCGCTTTTTCGGCATAACCCGCATACTCTTCATAATCCAGAAAACGGATAACGCAGTTCGCGTCTTCGTTTCCTTTCCGCTCGCGGATGCCGGGAAAACCTTCGACTTTATTCAGCCGGTCAAACAGTGATCGGATCAGGCTTAAATCTTCTTCGGAAGGGGTTCCTTCGGTGCGGACAACAATCGGGGTTACCCATTTCTTGATGAAATCGGTGTCCGATTTCTCCGAGTATTCCGCCTGAAGCCCTACCTCCAGAAAATACGAAAACACGTCCTCTTTGGTGAAGCCGTATGTCCCGACGTGAATCGGGCCGGGCTCAGGCGTTACGGCCGGTGAAGGGGTTTCGGTAAGTCCGGGCGTTCCGGTCGGGCTCTCCGCCCCGGTCGGAACAGGTGAGGCGGTTATGCCGGAAGGCTTCGGATCGGACGCACCCCGGCAGCCGGAACACAGGACCGTTACCGCAATACATGTTATGATCAGCAGCTTCTTCATGTTGATATCCCCCATGCACGATATCGTATCACATTTTCCGCAATGCTTCAAGGAAACCACGGATATTTCACAATCCGTCCGGCAGAGGCAGTGAAAAAGGGCTTGCATTCCCCGGAAAATATGATAGAATACGCTTGTAAATCGAATACATGCGGCACATCTTATGCCGCGAAGGAGGAAACATGAAGAAAGTTCTTTTCATGGCTCTTCTGATCACCGTTTCGGCGGCTGCACTTTACGGATGTAAAGGCGGCACAAAGAAAAGCGGGGATGGTTCGGTGACAGTCGGAATCACACAGGATTTGGATAGTCTTGACCCACACAAAGCAGTAGCGGCAGGAACTAAAGAAGTGCTGTATAACATTTTTGAAGGTTTGGTTAAACCGGATCAAAACGGCAGTCTTGTTCCTGCGGTAGCGGAGAGTTATCAGATTTCCACGGACGGAACGGAATACGCTTTCAAGTTGCGTAAAGGCGTAAAGTTCCACAACGGGAAGACCGTTACGGCAGAGGACGTTATATATTCTCTGAAGCGTTGTGCGGGCATGCTTGAGACCTCCGATCCGGAGGTGAAGGCGGTGGCCGCCCTTTCTATTATATCCGACATCACTACCGAACAAAGAGACGGAGCCGATTACATCATTGTTCGTTTAAAGGAAGCCAATACCGAGCTGATCGGATATCTGACCTGCAGCATTATCCCGAAGGATTATAAGGATCAGGCATCCAAGCCGGTCGGAACCGGCCCTTTCAAGTTCGTTTCCTATACTCCCATGAAGAGTTTTGTCATGGAGAAGTACGAAGATTATTACGGAACGAAAGCACATTTTGACAAAGTCACATTTGCCATCTCCGAGAGCACCGATGCGGCGTTTCTGAAGCTGCAGGCCGGCGAGATCGATGTGTTCCCGTACCTGACCGTCGACCAGGCGGAGCAGCTGAAGGGTTCTTACAACATCGAAGTCGGAGAGATGAGCCTTGTACAGGGACTTTTCCTGAACAACAAGGTGAAGCCGTTTGACGATCCCAAAGTCCGTCAGGCGATGAACTATGCGGTTGATAAGGACGAAATCCTGCAGATGCTGAACGGCGGCAAGGGAAAGAAGATCGGAAGCGGCGTTTACGCAGGCTTTTTGAGCTATTTCAATGACGAATGCACGAATACTTACGAGTACAATCCCGAGAAAGCTAAGCAGCTTTTGAAGGAAGCGGGTTATCCGGACGGATTTACGTTTACCTGTTCCGTTCCGTCGAACTACTCGTATCACGTACAGACTGCGGAAATTCTTGTTTCCCAGTATAAGAAGGTCGGCATCACGATGAACATTCAGCTGATTGAATGGGCAAGCTGGCTTTCGGACGTATACCAGGCACATCAGTTTGAGTCCACGATTATCGGACTCGACTCCCAGCTCGCACCGAGCGATATTCTGAAGTATTATATCGGCGGTTCGGCGAAGAACTTTATCAATTACGAAAGCAGTGAGTATGACCGCGTTTACAAAGAGGCGATGGCAACCACTGACGATGCTAAGAAGAAGGAACTTTACCGGAAGGCACAGCAGTGTCTCGCGGACGACGCAGCGTCGGTATTCCTTCAGAGCCCGTCTCTGATGGTAGCGGTCAAGAAGGGAATTTCGGGATACACGTTCTATCCGGTTTACGTGCAGGATATGGCTGCACTTTATAAGGACGGAAAGTAATTCCGGTTCGAAAGACAAGTAAGGAGGGAGCACCATGAAGGCAGCGAGAAAGATTTTATCGATGGCAGCTGCTGTTGTGGTGCTCTCTTTTGTTACCTTTTTGGCATTTGCCGTCCTTCCGGGCGACGCCGCGCAGGCAAGACTCGGAATTGACGCGACACCGGAGCAGGTCGAGGCGCTTCGGGAAGAGATGGGTCTTAACGACAACATCTTCGTACGCTACGGACGCTGGGCAGGCGGAGTTCTGCGCGGCGACCTCGGCACTTCCATCCGGTTCCGCTGTCCGGTTTCGGATCTGTTTAAACAGATGCTTCCGAACACGCTTCTGCTTGCGGGACTGGCGTTTCTGATCATTCTGGTTCTTTCGTTCCCGCTCGGCATGCTGTATGCACGCTATCCGGGAAGCATCGGCGACCGGTTCGGCGTCTTTTTGAACCAGACTTTCATGGCGATTCCCGGATTTTTCCTCGGAATCATTATTTCGGTTGTCCTCGGGATCGGGCTCAAACTGTTCGTCCCGGGCGCATTTGTCTCCTATGATGAGGGCATCGGGCCGTGCCTTGAGTACCTGTTCTTCCCGGCACTTTCGATCGCTCTTCCGAAGGTTGCGATGACCGTCCGTTTCCTTCGAAGCGCGCTTCTTACGGAAAAGCAGAAGGAGTACGTCCGCACCGCGCGCAGCAAGGGCCTCGGCGAATGGGAGATCATCTGGAAGCACCTGATGCCGAATGCTCTTGCGGCTTCGGTAACGTTTCTCGGCGTTATCGTTTCGGAAATCGTTGCCGGAAGCATCGTAATTGAGCAGGTGTTCGGCGTGAACGGCCTCGGACGGCTTCTGGTCAGTTCGGTAGCGAACCGCGATTATGATGTTGTACAGGCTCTGGTTCTGTACATCGGAATCGTCGTGATCGTGCTGAACGGCGTGATTGAAACGCTTGTTCAGAAAGGGGGCGAGAACGAATGAAGAAATACCGCTCCTTCAACTTTATATGCGGAGGCGTATTTTTAGGGCTGACGGCGCTTCTCGTGCTGTGGGGCCTGATCCGTACGCCTTATGATCCGACTTCGATCAACGCCGCACTTAAAAACTGCGGTCCGTCGCTTTCACACCCGTTCGGAACGGACCAGCTCGGCCGCGATGTTTTAAGCCGCGTCATGGTCGGTGCGAGGACGTCCTTTATGATCGGCGCCGCAACGATTCTGATCGGCGGCGTGATCGGTACCGTGATCGGCGCTCTCGCCGGATACTTCGGCGGGCTGTTCGACACAATCGTCATGCGTATCAACGACAGTCTGCTCGCATTTCCGAGCATCCTTCTGGCGCTTGTACTCGTGTGCATCTTCGGTACCGGCGAGAAGAACGTTATCCTTGCTCTCGGAATCCTGTTCATCCCGAGTATCGCAAGAGTCGTTCGAAGCGAGATCAAAAAGCAGGTTCCGATGGATTATGTCGCGAACGCGAAACTCCTCGGCGCAGGGAAAATGCGCATCCTGTTCGTTCATATTCTGCCGAATATCCGCGCCACGCTTCTTGTTACGATGGCGGTCGGATTTAATAACGCGGTGCTTGCCGAAGCAGGCCTCAGCTACCTCGGACTCGGCGTCCAGCCTCCGAAGGCGAGTCTCGGAAGAATGCTCAGCGAGGGCCAGAGTTACCTCCGCCTGTCCCCGTGGACGGTGTTGTTTCCGGGTCTTATTCTGGCGCTGTGCGTTCTCGGCGTAACCTTGATCAGTGATGTATATTCCGGTAATTCCGCCGATACGGAAGACCCGGTTAAGGCAAGAAGAAAGATCCGCCGGATACTCCGTGAGCGCTACCCCGAAGAAAGCGCGCAGGAGTGCGCGGAAGCAGCGGATGCTTTAATGGCGGATGAGGCTGAGTCCGCCGGAATCATTCGGGCGGATGAATCGAAACCCGCAGAGGCCGCGCAGGCGGATGCGGTTCTTACGGTGAAGAACCTGCGCATCGCATTTGCCTCCGACAGCGGTGAGCCGAACGAAGTGGTTCACGGAATCTCGTTTGGGATGAAGCCCGGCGAGAAGCTCGGAATCGTCGGAGAATCGGGAAGCGGCAAGAGTGTGACGGCACTTTCGGTGATGCATCTTCTGCCGGAAAAGGGAGCCGCGATCGGCGACATTTCGGTCACTTACGAAGATGAAGAGGGCTTCCACAAGGTGGACATGTCCCATTACAATGCAAAAGAGATGCAGCGGTACCGCGGCGCCGAGATCGCGATGGTGTTCCAGGAACCGATGTCTTCTCTGAATCCGTCCATGAAGATCCGTCGGCAGATGGCCGAGATGCTGACGCACGGCGAGCGCAGATGGACCAAGGAAGAAATTCACGAAAGACTCACGGAAGCGCTTCTCGAGGTTGACCTGCAGGATACGGAACGGATTCTTTCGAGCTATCCGTCCAAGCTTTCGGGCGGGCAGCGGCAGCGTATCATGATCGCGATGGCGATGATCAATCACCCGAAAGTTCTGATCTGCGACGAGCCGACCACGGCGCTTGATGCGGAAACGCAGGAACAGATACTGACGCTTCTTACGCGGCTGCAGAAGAAGTATCAGACGGCGATCTTATTTATCTCGCACGATCTCGGGATTGTGAAGCGGCTTTGCGACCGTGTTATGGTGTTCCATAACGGTGTCGTTGTCGAAGAAGGAGAAGCGGAGAAGCTGTTCCGGGAGCCGGAAGACGCTTACACGAAGCAGCTGATCGCGGCTTCGGAGGGTGCCGACTTCGCAAAGACCATGCAGGTACCCGAAGATTCCGAAGAGATTGTAAAGGTTTCGCATCTGCATATGGCATTCGGCAGGGTGCACGGCCTAAGACCTCTGAAGTACCGTACGAAGGTGCTTACGAACTATAACCTTTCCGTAAAACGCGGTGAGGTTTACGGCATCGTCGGACGAAGCGGCACAGGAAAATCCACACTCGCGAAATGCCTCTGCGGATTGTTAAGACCGCTTGTCGGTACGATGGAGATCAAAGGAAATGTCGGGATGGTATTCCAGGATCCGTACGGGAGCCTGAATCCGTCCAAATCGGTATTGTGGCTTCTTGAGGAACCGCTTCGGATCCGGAAGGTGCCGAAGGAAGAACGAAAGGCGAAGGCAAAGGAGATGCTTCTCGCGATCGGACTCCCCGAGGAGTACGGCGCAAGAAAGATCACGGAGCTTTCGGGCGGCCAGCGGCAGAGAGTCGCGATCGGGATGGCTTTGATGTCGCAGCCTGAGATCCTTGTGCTGGATGAGCCCGTATCCGCGCTTGACGTAACGGTACAGGAGCAGATACTGGCGCTTCTTGCGGAACTGCATAACCGGTATCATTTGACGTATATCTTTATTACGCATGACCGCGCGGTCATGAACCGTTTCGCAACGAAAATCGAAGTATGGTAAAGAAATAAGCCGGCGGAGCAATCGAAAGACTGCAGTCCGCCGGCTTTTATGTGTTGAGTTTCAGAAAGGTTTTAACCGATGCCGATGCATTCGTGACATATCCGGATCGCCTTGTTGAGGACATCCCGGAAACCGCCGCCGAGAATTCCGGCGACCAGAAGCGTGACGCCGAGAACGAAAAGGACAAGCCGGACGACGAGAAGGATCGTCTTACGGGAACCGAAGGTACGCTTTCCCGAAGCGGCCGCTGTTCCGGCGGGTGCGGAGGCATGCTCCGAAGGTCCCAAAACGGATGCGGCGGCTTCTTCCAAAGACCCCTTCACAGAATCCTTAAACCCGTAATGTATCGCGCCTTCGGGACATGAGGAGATGCACTGGCCGCAATGGATGCATTCGCGGTCGCGCACTTTTTTGATATCCATCGGGCAGGCGTGAACGCAGGCACCGCAATTCGTGCAGCGGTCAGGATACACGCGGATTCCGAATATCGCGACCGGCTGAAAGAACGAGTAAACCGCGCCGAGCGGGCATACGAACCGGCAGAACGCGCGGAAGCAGAATATGCATAAAAGAAGTATTACGCAAAGCAGGAACACCTTCCAGGTAAAGAGCCGCCCGGTCAGCTCGCGCAGAACGGGGTTTTTGAATACGAGAGGAATCCCTGCTTCAAACGTTCCGGCGGGGCATATGTATTTGCAGAAGCCGGGTGCCAGTTTCCAAAGAGGAATGATTAAGACAAATACGAAGAGCACAGCGTATTTGAACAGCGAAAGAAGCCGTGTGACGCGGCTTTTTCCGATCTTCGGAGTCGGAATCTTATGAAGAAGGTCCTGGATCAGGCCGAACGGACACAGAAATCCGCAGATAAACCGCCCGAGAAAGAGCCCGAACAGAAGAATCGTTCCGAGAATATAGTAAGGAATCCGGTAGCGGGAACCGACAAGTGCGCTCTGAAGGCTTCCGAGCGGGCAGGACGCGGCAGCGCCCGGGCACGAATAGCAATTGAGCCCGGGAACGCAGAGCCCCTTGGTATCGCCCTTATAGATCTTTCCGTCGGCAAATCCCCGGAAGTTGCAGTTGTACAAAACGGCCGCCATCAGCTGCACGTAATGACGTTTCGGAAAGCGGCTTCGTTTGTTTGTTTTGCTGGTCATAATAAGTCCTTTCGGATCATCGGCCCGGACGGTATCCGCGGCCTTCCGGCTTGGCGGTTCTCACCGGTACAGGGCTGTCCGTATCATTTTCCCATGACCGCATCCACGGCCTTGCGGTAATCCGCATAGGAGCGGGAACCGACGAAGATTTCCTGTACGATGCCGTCTTTGATGAGGAGCGTGTACGGAATATAGTCGCTCGGGTAGTAACTGCCGATGGCGGTTCCGCTTACCGTTCCGAAGAGAGACTCCTTGTAGGAATTCTTCTGGCAGAAGGTTTTCACATCGGAAGCGCTGTCATCGACGCTTAAGCAGCACACGGTAAAGTGCGCGATCCCGTCATTCGAGAGCTTCTGCAGGTCGGGCATTTCCTTTACGCACGGGCCGCACCAGGTCGCCCAGAAGTTCAAAAGCACAACGCCGTCGTCGTGGTCGGACATCCGGAACGTCGTCCCGTCGATGAGCTTAACGCTGAACTCGGGAGCCACGTCGCCTTTGGCGAGTTCCTTTGCGGAGCCGGTCTTCTGATCGGCATTCGGGCGGTTCGGAAAGCGGTTGGGCTTCGGCGTTGATTCGCTGCCCGTCGGATCGGCAGCCTGCGTGGGAGCGGCCGTATTGAAGCTCTGCGTGGAAGAACCGCCGCAGGAACACGGAACAACCGTCATAATGAGGAACACGGACAACAGGATAATCGGACGAAGTCCTTTAGTAAGTTTAAACATAAATGATGCATTCACCGGAATGGACTTCCGGCATTCCTTTCTGTGATGTACCCGAATCCCCCCACGGAAGCCGGGCCGTGCTTTATCGGGCATATTATAGCACATTTTCCCGAGAAGGAAAATGCCATTGCTGCGCCGGAATCGTTCCGAAGACGCTTAAAATGCGAAAAATTTAAAAGCCAAATGCTAAAATTTTAAAAGTACACTTGGAAATTTGAAAGTTTTGTTATATAATACAAGGCAAGGCGAATCAAAAGCCTTAATAATATATTATAAGGGGGTTTACGAAAATGAAGAAAATCGTAAAACGAACAGCTCTTGCCCTGGCGATGCTGATGATCGTAATCTGCATCGGAACCGTAAAACAGGGCACTCCGGCACCGGAAGCAAAGGCGCAAAGCGCGGCAAGCTATACCTGCAAGCATATTTCGGTGAGAACCTATTGGCAGGGCGATCCGAACATTTATCTGTTCGGAATGACGTTCTTTAAGGACTGGTGTCCGTATTGCGGTCTTGAGTTCGGCAGGGGAAGCATTCCCGGCACGCCGGTATTTACCGGTTATACGGATCCCGGCATCCCGAATATGTATTATCACGGGTATTGACGTCCGATCATGCATGCGAAAAGCCTTCCGTTCGGAGGGCTTTTTGTTTTTGCCTCAGATTGCGCCTTCCCTCGGGATATGGTATAATAATCAGAACGGAAAAGGGGGACGTGAATGCATGGCAAGGAGAGCAATCACCGGATACGATTACGAAAAAGTCTGCGCGGAATACCTTCGGCGGAAGGGCTTCCGCAAAGTGCGCGTAACGAAGGCAAGCCGGGATCAGGGCGTTGACATTTTATGTAAGAAACACCGTAAGACATACGCCGTTCAATGCAAATACTACGCCACTCCGGTCGGAAACAAAGCCGTTCAGGAGGTTTACGCCGGCGCATCCTTTTACGGCTGCGACCGGGCGATGGTGATCACAAATGCAAGCTTTACGAAAGGCGCGTACGAGCTTGCGGAAACGCTTGATGTTGAGCTCATTTCGGATGTGGATCCGTCAAGGAGCCTGTTCGGAATCGTCGATCTGATCGCGGCGCTTCTCCTGACTGCGCTGATCGGCTGCTACATCGCGGAAAGCAAAGAAGTACTCGCACTCGGGGAATTGATCCCGGGAGTTACAAGGGACGCAATATATCTGTGCGGCGGTCTGCTTCTGGTGTTTCTGTTCATACTCGGTTCGATCCGAAGGAACCATTATAAGTTCCGCGACGAGGAACCCGAAGAGGATGAGGAGAGCGAGCAGTAACGCAGTACCAAGCAGCCGAAGAAAAGTAAAAGAAAGCGCAGCGCAAAGTGCCGAAAAGCGCTGACGATAGCGCGGAATAGAAAAGAGGACGGAATAAGATATGGCATGTAAGAAAACGGATTACCGGCATGTTTCCCGAACGGACGGACTGGAACTGTGCGTGACGAGAACCGAGCCGGACGACGCTTCCGAAATCATCGGAAGCGCAGTGATCGTACACGGCATGTGCGAGCATAAGGGAAGATACGACGAGACGGTCGCATTTCTTTCGGAGCACGGATATGTTACGGTTATTTTCGATCTTCGCGGGCACGGCGGAAGCGTCCGCACCCCGGAAGATCTCGGATATCTGTACGATGCGGGCTACAATGGCTTCATCGAGGATCTTAAGGAAATCACAGACGAAACGAAGGCGTACACGGCGGAGCGGGCCGGAAAGAACGTTCCGTGCGTTTTATTGGCGCACAGTATGGGAACGCTGATTACGAGGTGCTTCCTTCGAAAATACGACGACATGGTTGACCGGGTATGCCTGTTCGGATGCCCTTCCAAACGAGGAGGAATGCTTCCGGGGCTTCTGATTGCGAAGACGATCGCGCTCTTCAAGGGCGGAAAAGGACACTCAAGGCTCGTGGATTTTCTGGTAGGCGGCGCATTTGAAAAACCGTTTCGGAAGGAAGGCAGACCGTTTGCCTGGACCAACTCCGACCCCGAACAGGTCCGGATGTATCTGGATGACCCGCTGTGCGGTTTCCGCTTCACGCTGAACGGACATATCAATCTGATCGGCATGACGATGCTTACTTATAAAGACGGCGGATATGCCATGAAGAATCCGGCGCTTCCGATCCGGTTCTTCTCGGGACAGGACGATCCGTGCGCCGTTTCCGAGAAGAAACTCAGTGACGCGGTGCGGCTTCTTAAGAAGCAGGGCTATTCCGATACGAAGGGGAAAATGTATCCCGGCATGCGCCACGAAATCCTTCGCGAGCGCTGCAAAGAGACCGTGCGCGAAGATGTGCTCCGGTTTCTTACCGGACAGGAAGGAGAAACGGAATGGAACGTTATGTGATGGCATTTGACGCCGGCACGACATCGGAGCGTGCGGTAATATTCAATCATGACGGACAGATCGTCAGCGTAGCGCAGAAGGAGATCACGCAGTACTATCCGCAGGCGGGATGGGTGGAGCACGACCCGATGGAGCTCTGGTCCGCGCAGCTCGGTGTTGCGGTGGAGGCGATGAGCAAGGCGGGAATCGATGCCTCCCGGATTGATTCTATCGGAATCACAAACCAGCGCGAAACGACGATCGTATGGGAACGGGAGACCGGACGTCCGGTATATAACGCGATCGTGTGGCAGTGCCGCCGCACGACCGATTACTGCGACCGGCTTATGCCGTACGCGGAGCGGATCCGCGAAAAGACCGGACTCGTTGTCGACCCGTATTTCTCCGCGACCAAGCTTGCATGGATATTAGACCGCGTGGAAGGGGCAAGAGAGCGAGCGGAACGAGGCGAGCTGCTGTTCGGAACCGTGGAAACGTGGCTGATCTGGAAACTGACCAAAGGAACGAAGCACGTGACGGATTACAGCAATGCGAGCCGCACGATGCTCTTTAACATTCATACGCTCAGTTGGGATGAGGAAATCTGCGGGCTTCTCGGAATCCCGATGTGCATGCTCCCGACGCCGGTCGGAAACAGCGAGCTTTACGGAGAGTCGGCGCCGGAATTTCTCGGCGGACCGATCCGGATCGCAGGCGCGGCGGGCGACCAGCAGGCGGCGTTGTTCGGGCAGAAGGCATACGCCGTCGGGGACATGAAGAATACGTACGGGACCGGATGCTTCCTTTTGATGAACATCGGCGAAACTCCGATCACCTCAAAGAACGGACTCGTTACAACAATCGCATGGGGGCGGAACGGAAAGGTAACCTATGCGCTTGAGGGTTCGGTATTCATGGGCGGCGCAATCGTGCAATGGCTCCGCGACGAGATCGGACTGATCAAGTCGGCATCGGAGACCGAAGAACTCGCCCGCAAAGTAAACGATACGAACGGATGCTACATCGTGCCCGCATTTACCGGCCTCGGAGCGCCCTATTGGCGTCCGGAGGCAAAGGGAGTCATTACGGGGCTTACGCGCGGCGTCGGACGTTATCATATTATCCGGGCGGCGCTTGACGCGATCGTGTATCAGGTAAATGACATCGTAACGGCGATGGAGCAGGATGCCGGCCGCATGGTCGGAACGCTCCGCGTGGACGGCGGCGCAAGCGTCAATAATTATCTCCTGCAGACGCAGGCGGATATCAGCAATACATGCGTGGTAAGGCCTTCCTGCGTGGAGACGACCGCGCTCGGTGCCGCATATCTTGCGGGACTCGCTACCGGTTTCTGGAAGGATGAGAAGGAGATTGCGGAAGGAAATACCGGCGACAGCCTGTTCCGCCCGGCAATGAGCGATTTCGAGCGGGAGGAGCGCATCCGCGGATGGAAGGAAGCAGTCGGAATGCTGCTTTAAAGAAGAGGTCGAAACAAGAATTACACAAGCACTGTATACGATTTTCTATTGTAAGAAACCTCCCCGTGCCCGTAAACTGGGATTATACGGGGAATCGGACGATTGTCCCGGCGGAAAAGGGTACACAAAAACTATTTATGTGAGGAGGAAGGTATTATGAACGAAACGTTAAAGGTATTGGAGCAGAGACGCAGCTGCCGGAATTTCATTCCCGACAAGATGATCCCCGAGGATGTGCTGCAGCAGATTCTGAAGGCAGGCACCTATGCGGCAACCGGAATGGGACGCCAGAGCCCGATCATCATCGCGGTTACGGATCCCGAAGTGCGGAACGAGCTGATGGAAGCCAACCGCAGAGTCATCGGTTCCCAGGACGGCTATGATCCGTTCTACGGAGCACCCGTGATTTTGATCGTCCTTGCTGACAAATCCGTTGTAACTCATATTTATGACGGCGCGCTTGTTATGGGCAATCTTATGAATGCAGCCGAGAGTCTCGGCGTTGCAAGCATCTGGATCCACCGCGCGAAGGAAGAATTCGAGGCGGATTTCGGTAAGAATCTGATGAAGAAGCTCGGTATCGAGGGCGACTACGAGGGAATCGGCCATTGCGCACTCGGCTATGCCGCCGGACCGGCAAATGCACCCGCTCCCCGTAAGGAGAACTACGTTTACAGAGTCTGAAAAAACCGTTAGATGAAGGAAACAGCCCGGAAAGAATGCTTTTCGGGCTTAAGATAAGGCGTTTAATTTCTACCGTGCAGAAAGGAGACTAAGCCTATGGCAGGCGGAGGCGGACGTATGGGAGGAGGGGGCCCTTTTGCGAGGGGCTTCATGACGGAAGAGGAGAAAGCGAACCAGCCGAAGATCACGAAAGCTCTGCTGAAAAGAGTATTTTCGTATCTCACACCGTATTGGAAACAGTTTGCATTTGTACTTGTATGTATCGCGGTTTCCTCCGTAATGTCACTGTACCCTTCGGTACTGACAGGTAAGATTCTCGATGAAGGTATCATCGGCCGGAACAAGAAGATGCTGATCATTCTGATCATCGCGTCGTTCGGTCTGACGCTGGCATCCAACCTGATCGGCGTACTGGAGGCATATCTGAACGCGTGGATCGCGCAGCACATCACGTACGATATGCGTAACCAGATGTTCAAACATCTGCAGAAGATGTCGCAGCGGTTCTTCACATCGAACAACCAGGGCGATATCATCACCCGTATGACGAGTGATATCTCGGGTGTTGAATCCGTTATCACGAATACCTTCCGTAACATTCTCTCGAACTCCATCACGCTGATCGTAGCGCTTGTGATGATGTTCCGGATGAACTGGATGCTTGCGCTGCTCGGTGTCTGCATTATCCCGTTGTTCGTTATCCCGACGAGAAAGGCCGGCAAGACGCGTTGGAAACTGACCGGCGAAGCACAGCAGTGTAACGACGAGATCAACGGTATCCTGAACGAGACGATGTCGGTAAGCGGACAGCTTCTCGTAAAGCTTTTCGGCAAGGAAGAGCGGGAGTACGGGCGCTACAAGGATGCGAACGGCCGCATGATCCGCCTCAATATCCGTGAACGCATGGCAGGCCGCTGGTTCTTCGTCGTACTCAATACCGTTACGAACATCGGTCCCATGCTTTTGTACCTGGTCGGCGGTATTTTGATCATTGATTACCATAAGAACATCTCCCCCGGTGACATTACCGTACTTGTGGGACTGCTCGGACGTACCTATATGCCGGTCAACAACCTGTTAAATATTCAGGTTGACTGGATGCGTTCGATGGCACTCTTTACCCGTATCTTCGAGTATTTCGATATGCCGGTTGAGATTGAAAATGCGCCCGATGCGGTTACTCCCGATTACACAAACGGCGAAGTTCAGTTTGACCATGTTGATTTCTCGTATGATCCGGAGAGAAAGATTCTTAAAGACGTTTCCTTCCGCCTGGAGAGCGGGCACAGCATTGCGATCGTCGGGCCGTCAGGCTCTGGTAAGAGTACGATCATCAATCTGATCCCTCGTCTCTATGATGTTCAGAAAGGCGCGGTACGGTTCGGCGGAATCGACGTCCGCAAACTCGATCTGGCGTTCCTTCGTAAGAATGTCGGCGTAGTATCACAGGAGACATACCTCTTTAACGGAACGATCCGCGAGAACCTCTTATACGCGAAGGAAGATGCAACCGAAGAAGAAATGATCGAAGCCTGCAAGAAGGCCAACATTTACGATTTCATCTCCTCCCAGGAGGCAGGTCTTGATACGATGGTCGGAAACCGCGGACTGAAGCTGTCGGGCGGTGAGAAGCAGCGTATCTCGATCGCAAGAGTACTGTTAAAGAATCCGGCGCTTCTGATCTTCGACGAGGCAACCTCGGCGCTTGATTCCATCTCGGAAAGCAAGATTCAGGAAGCAATCGATCCGATCATCGAAGAGCGCACGAGTATTCTGATCGCGCACCGTCTTTCGACGATCCTTGCGGCCGACGAAATTCTCGTCGTGAAGGACGGAGCAATCGTGGAGCGCGGCCAGCACAGCGAGCTTGTTAAACTCGGCGGCGTATACACCGAGCTTTACAATACGCAGTTCAACCGTCCTCTCGGCAACATGGAGAAGATTGAGGCTTCCGAAGAAGCTAAAGCAAAAGAACAGGCCGAAGCAATAGCAAAGGCCGGGGATCCGGGCAGTGTTTTCGCGGACTTCCCGAGCGGTGATTCTTCGTATTTCGCGGGCAAAGAATAATATAACCAGCCGCCTTCGGGCGGCTGATTTGCAGGAGAACAAAGCATGTGGACGATAGTTTTAATCGCGGTATGCATCCTGATGATAGGCAGTCTGATCTACCTCGGAAGCAGGATGTCACATTTTCCGCTGCTCGGTAAGATTGCGGGGAAGAATGCGTTCGGCCGATGGGTCGTACGCCTGATTCCGCTTGCCGTTTTCGCGGGATTTGCGGTCTGGGATTTCGTAAATGCGGTGATCGTATTGATTCACCTGACCGTATTCTGGATAGCCGCGGACTTGCTGTTTCTGCTTTTCTCAAAGCGCGGCAAAGGAAAGAAAAAGGCCAAAGCATACGCCGCAGCATGGATTGCAATCCTCGCGTGTGCGGTTTATCTTGTGATCGGCTACTATTGCGCGCATCAGGTTTCCCGCAAGAGTTACACAATCCTCACCGAAAAGGATCTCGGGCAGCAGAAGCTCCGGATCGCTTTGATCGCGGACTGCCACGTAGGAAGCACTTTTGACGGCGAAGGCTTCGCCCGGCATCTCGCGGAGATCCAGAAGCTGAAGCCGGACGTCCTCGTGATCGTCGGCGATTATGTGGATGACAGTTCGACAAAGGAGGACATGCTCCGCGCGGGACAGGCACTCGGTGGATTCGAAGCGAAGTACGGCGTTTATTTCGTGTACGGCAATCACGACAAAGGATACTATAACAGCCGCGGCTTTACCGCAGACGAGCTTGCGGCGAACCTTCGGGAGAACGGCGTAACGATTCTCGAGGACGCAAATGTCATGCTGAGCAGCGGTGTATGCCTGATCGGCCGTAAGGATCGCAGCGACCGCAGCCGGAAGGGCATGGCGGAACTGATGGAAGGCATAGATCCGAGCCTGTATACGATCGTTCTCAACCACCAGCCGAATGATTATAAGGCGGAGGCGGAGGCCGGTCCGGACCTTGTCCTCTCGGGACATACGCACGGCGGGCAGATGATACCGATCGGCCTGATCGGACGTTTAAGCGGCGCGGACGACCGCTCCTACGGTATGGAGAAGCGGAACAGCACGACATTCCTCGTAACGTCCGGAATCTCCTGCTGGGCACTCGACTTCAAGACCGGCACGAAGTCGGAGTATGTGATAATCGATCTTGTCGGGAATGTGAAATGAAAACCGCTGCCGGCTTTATACCGGGAACGATGATTTTGAGCAGATCACGGCAATGATAAAGCAGAAGACACCCTGCAGATTAGGAGAGCCCGCTTAATGCGGGCTTTTTTGATGCGGAATAACCGGCTCGGACGATAGACGGGCAAGACGATATAAGTTAAAATATTAACTGGAGGTTAAGCCATATCAACCATTCATTATCTGGAAACAACACACCGATCGGGTATACTGAAATTGCGATATCGTAATAAACTGTGAAAGGATGATACTTATGACAATTCGGATCGGAGACAATATCAAACGCCTGCGTACGCAGAGGAAGGTTACGCAGGAACAGCTTGCGGAGGCGCTCAACGTGTCTTCGGTAGCCGTGAGCAAATGGGAACGCGGCGAGACAATGCCGGACATCGCACTGCTTCCGAAACTCGCCTACTTCTTTCAGGTTACGATTGATGAACTGATGAGCTATGATGCCTGTGCGGTGGAACTGGAGATACAGGAGTTTTTGAATGCGCACGCGAAGGCGGCTGAGGAGGGCCGTTTCGGAGGTTTGCTGACGCTCTCGGCGGATGCTTATACGCGGTATCCGAACGATTACCGCGTGATGAGCTGCTACATGTGGGACCTGGCCGGCGGATACGCGGATAACGACCCTGCAGTGCTTCTGCAACACTGCGATGAGATCGACAGCCTGTGCGGCCGGATACTGAACGGATGTACCGACGCGTTTCTCAGAAGAGACGCCTATGTGATGAAGGGAAAGCTTCTTCACGCCGCGGGAAAGACCGAAGAGGCGCTCGCGCTTTACCGAAGAGAACTGCCGGACTGGTACCAGACTGCCGGACAGAAGAGCGAGCAGCTGTTTTCGAAGGATACGCCGGAATTTGCGTCGGCGCTTGCAGGGAACATTACGGAACTCGGAAAGTTTCTGTTGAACAAGATTTCGAAAGAAATATGGTTCTGCGGGCCGGAACAAAGCACGGAAGAAAAGACGGAACTGGCAGCAGCGGTTTGTGAGGCGGTGATGGCATTTCCCGCTCTTGGTGAGGAACAGCGGAAAGCTCTGACAGCATACTTTGCGGGGGATTTCGCGCTGAAGCTTCAGTGCTTCGGCGATAATACCGCGAAGGAGTGCCTGAAACGGATGGAAGCCTATCAGTAAATCATCGGAAAGCACATCGCGATGATTGCGGAGATTGCGCATTGCCTTTTTCGTACGGTCTGCTATACTTGGATCAGAACAATCCGAACGTTCCGGATTGACGCGGAGGGGAAATGAAGAAACAGACGAAGCGGTTATGGTATCTGTGTGCCGCTGTACTGATCATTGCAGCGGAAGTGATCATCGCGAAATATGTGCATGATGGTTTTGTACGTCCGTATCTGGGAGACGTTCTTGTTGTGATAGCCGTATATGCCGTTGTGAGGACGGTTCACCCGGAAGGGTGGCCGCTGCTGCCGGCGGGCGTATTCGCACTGGCCGTAACGGTGGAAGTACTGCAGTATTTCCGCATCACGGAAGTGCTCGGCGTTTCGGACAACCGCTTCCTGCGGATTCTGATCGGCGGAACGTTCGATTTTAAGGATATTCTCTGTTATGCCGCGGGCTGCATCATTTTGGCAGCAGTTGAGTGGGTGCAGAGAAAGGCCGATTCCGGGGAAAAGGAACAGGCGTGAAGGACCTTCGTCCGAAACGAAAAAATCCGTTGACAAATCAGTCCGGAATTGTTATAGTGTCGACAATAACATGAGAAAAGCACTGACGGAAAGAGTAGTTCCTCACGAATCAGAAAGAGAGAACGGCATTTGGTGAAAGCCGTTTATGAGGACGATGAATGAAAACCATTCCCGAGCTGTAATGCCGAAGAGAGTAAGCGTTACCGTACACCTGCGTTAAGGGTTAGGATTTGTCGGAATCTGAAGTGAAAAGTTAAGGTGGAACCGTGCGAGAGCACCCTTAAGACTGTATTACTATGGTCTTGCGGGTGCTTTTCTTATGTTGTTAAAACCAATCAACCAAGCCTTATGAGGCGGAACAGGAGGACAACATGGAAGATAAGAAACTTTACATCCTGGCCGGATATGATGACGCGACCGAAGCGTACCTGTCCGGGATCCAGAACAAACTGTATGAGCAGGGCTTCGTCGGAACCCATACCAGGAATCTTCCGGCGCACATCACCTTAGATTCCTTCCCTTGTGAACAGGAGGAGGTCGTGAAGGCGCTTTTACAAAGTGTTGCGGAGCGGATAAGCGTTTTCGAAGTATCCTTCAGCCATGTCGGCATATTTAACGGCGGATACGTCCTTTTTATCGCGCCCGATGCGAACCGGGACCTGCTTGATTTGAAAGAATCGTTCGGCGACAGCTTCGACTGGGCGGCGCACACCACCATGCTGATTGACGAGCCGGACGTGATCGCGCGTGCGGTACCGGCCGTATTGAAAGAATTCAAGCCGTTCGTCGGCAAGGTAACCTCGCTTCACCTGTACGAGTTCTTCCCGGCGAGGTACATCACAACCGTGTATCTGAAGAAGGAGGAAGCCGTGCGCGGAAGTATCCGTGAGATGGCTGCGGGCGAGATTCCGGAGTGCGTCAAGGTAATCCGCAAGTCATTCCGGACCGTTGCGGATGAGTTCGGTTTCACGAAGGAAAATGCCCCGCGCTTCACCGCATTTGCAACCGACGAGGGGCGGCTCGCGTATCATTTTCTGGTTGAGAAGCGCCCGATGTACGTCTTTGAGCACCGGGGCAAAATCATGGGTTACTATTCCCTCGGACTCGCGGAGGACGGAAGCGCGGAACTCAATAACCTCGCGGTACTTCCGGAATTCCGCCGTAACGGGATCGGGACAAAGCTGCTTGAGGACTGCTTTACGAAAGCACGGATGCTCGGAAAGAGCAAGCTGAAGATCGGAATCGTGGAAGAGAATAAAGTGCTTCGCAGCTGGTACGAGAAATACGGTTTCGTTCATGTCGGAACGCAGAAATTCGATTTCTTTCCGTTTACCTGCGGTTATATGGAAAAGGATTTGTATTGAAAGGAGAGCAGGTATGGATTTACATGATTACAGTGATGTTGCCGAGAATTACGATTTGTATCTCGATGTAATGTATAAGAACGAAGACAATCATGAGGGATTCCGGGAGTTTTATCTCGATTTCGCAAAAAAATACGGGCAGGATGGTGTGATTGATATCGCATGCGGAACCGGCGCGGTACTACTTTATCTTGCCGAGCACGGAATTAAGGCCGACGGAACCGACCTTTCGGAAGCCATGTGCGATGTGGCAGCGGCCAAAGCGAGGGCACGGGGATTTAACCTGAACATCTTCCCTGCGGACATGACCGCATTTCGAAGCGAACGGAAATATTCCTGCGCGATTATCGCAAGGAGCGGATTCATGCACTTAACAACTCCTGAACTGCAGCGCGCCGCGCTTTTGAACATAAGAGAGAACCTCACGGACGGCGGAATGCTTACGTTTAATACGTTTGACCCGCACCCTTATTTCCAGGCACAGCAGATGAATACGAAGGATACCGATTATTCCTTCCGGCTGGAGTATGTGAATAAGCAGGGAAAGCGCGAGCGGATTTATAACGCGATCAATTATGACCCTTATACGCAGATTATGAGCGGAAACTGGAAGTTTGAGACGTTAGACGACAGCGGAAATGCGATCGGAGAGAGAATCCGTCCCCTGAAGATGCGCCAGACGTACCGTCAGGAGATGAAATACCTTCTGGAACTGACCGGATTCGAAATCGTGAACGTGTACGGCGGCTATCATTATGAAAGCGGCGAAGGCTCGGCGAAGAACGTCATCTGGTGCGTACGGAAGCGTTAAACGGCATTCCCTGTTGTTTCGCCGGAAAATGTGATAGAATAAAACAAAGCCATGGTATTTTACGGAGAGTCTTATGATCCTGATATCCGATGAAACGTCCGATTAACTGCCCTGTTTCAGCCGTCATGATATCCTTTACGGATGCGGTGATGCCGAAAAACGGGTTGATGAAATAAAAAGCGGAATCTTTTAAGTTGATTTAATTTTCATGCTTCATAATGCACCCAGAAGAAATGAGGAGGTGCGCTGCTATGCGTATTTTGTTGGCGGAAGATGAGAAGTCCCTGTCGCGCGTTCTGGTGACGATTTTTGAAAAGAATCATTATTCGGTTGATCCGGTTTATAACGGAGAGGATGCGCTTGCGTATCTTCAGTCCGGAAACTATGATGCGGCCGTTCTCGATATCATGATGCCCAAGATGGATGGCATTACGGTTCTTCGGAAGGTACGGGAGGCCGGAAGTCAGATTCCGATTCTGATGCTGACCGCCAAATCCGAAGTGGAAGACAAGGTATACGGTCTCGACAGCGGAGCAAACGATTATCTGGCGAAGCCGTTCGATACAAAGGAACTGCTGGCAAGAATCCGTGCTATTACGAGAAGTCAGACGGTTGCGGACAATAAGCTTCGGATGGGAAATGTGACGCTCGACCGTTCCACATTTGAACTCTCGGCGGCGAACGGATGCTTCCGGCTTGCCAACAAAGAGTTCCAGATGATGGAGTTCCTGATGTCCAATCCGCACCACATCATTTCCGCGGACCGGTTTATGGAGAAAATCTGGGGATACGAATCCGATGTGGAAATCAACGTCGTCTGGGTTTATATTTCCTACCTTCGAAAGAAACTGGATGCGCTTCATGCGAATATCCAGATTAAGGCGTCGAGAAATGCGGGATACTCGCTGGAGGAGAAGACATGATACGGAAACTGAAACGCAAATTTATCGTTTTGGCGCTGACTGCACTGTTCGTTCTTCTCGCGGTCATCGTTGTCGGAATGAATCTTCTGAATTACCGATCGGTAGTTAAGGAAGCGGACGCAACCCTTGAGTTGTTGTCGAAAAACAGAGGAAACTTCCCGGAGATTCGCGGCAACCGTCCGGACTGGCTTCCGCGCGGCATGTCGCCGGAAATCGCGTTTGAGAGCCGGTTCTTCTCGGTACTGATCGGATCGGACGGAACGGTTCTGAACGCCGATCTGACACAGATTTACATGATCGGTTCCGAAACGGCTGTCGATTATGCGCAGAAGGTGCTGGATGACGGCAAGGACAAAGGGTTTGTCGGAGTATACCGCTACAACCGCATTTCGGAAGGAGATTACACGCGGATCACGTTTCTTGACTGCGGACGGAAGATCGACCTGATCCATGATTTCATCACCTTCAGCATCGGAATGGCGTTGCTCGGATATGCCGTTACGGCTCTGGTCATCTGCATCGTCGCCGGACGCTTCGTAAGACCGGTTGCGGAAAGCTATGACCGCCAGAAACGGTTTATTACCGATGCAGGTCACGAGATCAAAACCCCGCTCACGATCATCCGCGCCAACGTTGACGTTCTGCAGATGGATCTCGGTGAGAATAACGAAAGCTTAGAGGATATCCGTCAGCAGTCCGAACGGCTCAGCGGACTCACGAACGATCTTGTCTATCTCGCGAAGATGGAGGAATCCCAGGGAACGCTTCCGATGACGGATTTTCCGGTTTCCGAAATCGTTACGGAAACGTCGCTTCCGTTCCGGACTCTTGCACAGTCGCAGAAGAAAGAACTGGAGCTTCAGATTCAGCCGATGCTTTCCATGAAAGGAAACGCCAAGGCATTTTCAAGGCTCGTATCGATTTTGATCGACAACGCGGTCAAATATTCGCCGGAGGAAAGCCGGATAAATCTTACTTTGGAAAAACAGGGGCGCCACATTCAGCTGACGGTTGCCAATCCGTCCGTCATACCGGTTAAGCAGGAAGACCTGAAGCACGTATTCGAACGGTTTTACCGGATGGACAGCTCCCGCAACTCGGAAACGGGCGGCCACGGCATCGGTCTTTCGATGGCGCAGGCAATTGCCGAGGAGCATAACGGGAAGATTTCGGCATCGACCCCGGACGGCAGTACATTTGTCGTAACGGCGAGCTTCCCAATCTAGAAAAGCACGCAGGAGACCCGGAAAAGGGTCTCCTTTTTTGCTGCCCAAAGTTCGGCGGGGGTTTCCAAAGTGTAATAGGGATCCAAAGTCCGGCAGCGCATTTCAAATTCCGGTGGGACGCGAAAATTACTACTGACAATATGAGAATCCGTGATTGCTGTAGCAAAGATTGAATCAGTGAAGACAGAGAAAAACCCGATTCTGAGATTTTTACTACTGCATCCTATTAAGAAGGCGGGAGTCCGTAGTAAAGCAAAAGGAAAAAACAGCCTGTTTCAGTGAATCTCTTTTAAACCATACTACGGGAAAGAAAGGAAACCGCATGTGCTGTAGTAAAAACTTGAAAACAGACAAAAATGAAGCATTCGAACAGGAGAAGATTACTACGGAAAGAAGTTGAAACATCAGAAAAGGTAGTATTATTTCAAATCTGAAGAAAAACAGCCCACCCGGGCGCGGAAAATGTGAATTTGTGAAGAAATTATGTGCTTAAGGTTTGCTTAAGTAACGGCCGTTAAAATGAGGGCAGTTCAAAAGCAAAGGAGATTAAGGCTATGACGGAAAACAATATAAATATGACGGAAATCATCAATGAGGAAGCGGAAGTTTTAAGAGTCGAAGCGGTGCAGGCAGTTCCCGAAGCGGTACCCGCACAGACGGTTAAGAAAGTATCTAAGACCAAAGGACACGGCGGACGGATCGTTGCACTGGTACTTGCAGGCTCACTTCTCGGCGGAGTGATCGGAGCCGGCAGCATGGCTGCATATGATGGACTGTTCCGTAAGGACAATACCTCCGTTACCGCGGAAAAGGAATCCCCCGCAGGAATTCTTCGCGGAAAGAAGGAAGAGACGACGTTAAATGTTTCGTACGTCAAGACGGGAAAGGAAATGAGCGCGGCGGACATCTATGAAGCCAACGTGAATTCGACAGTCGGCATTACCACTTCGGTAACGACCAACTATTTCGGATTCCGGACGACCGCGGCGGCATCCGGTTCCGGATTCATCCTTACTTCGGACGGTTACATCGCAACCAACTATCATGTAATCGAAGACGCTTCGGATATTAAAGTAACGTTATACGACGACACCGCATACAAGGCGGAGCTGGTCGGATATGACGAAAGCAACGATCTTGCCGTTTTGAAGATCGATGCAAACAATCTTCAGCCGGTTATTCTCGGGAGTTCCGATCAGCTGCGCGTCGGTGACAGCGTAATCGCGATCGGCAATCCTCTCGGAGAATTGACATTTTCCCTCACACACGGTGCTGTCAGCGCGTTGAACCGGACGATTACGGTCAATAACAACTCGATGACGCTAATTCAAACGGACTGCGCCATTAACTCCGGTAATTCCGGCGGCGCGCTGTTCAACACCTACGGTGAAGTGGTCGGCATCGTAAATGCCAAGTATTCAAGCAGCGGAAGTTCCTCTACGGCTTCGATCGACAACATCGGATTTGCCATCCCGATCGACAGCGTTGTGGACATTCTTAAGAGCATCATCGAAAAAGGATATGTGGAGAAGCCTTATATCGGCGTATCCGTATACAATCTGGACAGCGGTTATGAAGCATTCGGACTTGCCGGTGCGGTTGTTTCAAGCGTGGAGGAAGGCAGTCCCGCCGATAAGGCCGGTATTCAGGCAAATGACATTATCACGAAAGTGAACGGAACCGACATCAAGAGCGTGGATGAGCTGAAGAGCATGATTGCAAAAGGCACTGAAGGCGATCAATTTACGCTTACGATCTACCGTCAGGGCAAATCCATGGAAGTGACGGTAACCATTGCGGTACGCCGTCAGTCGGTTTCGACGGAACAGAAGACGCTGCAGGAGGATTCCAATCCGTTCGGCCAGGGCGGTTCCCAGGGACAGACCAATCCGTTCGGTCAGGGCGGCTCCCAGGGACAGACGAACCCGTTCGGCCAGGGAGGTTCTCAGGGACAGACGAACCCGTTCGGCCAGGGAGGTCAGTCGGAAATGCCTTCCATGGAGGATTGGTTCCGCAATTGACGGAAGGAATGCAGGACAGGGGTGATGGTACGTGACTTATGAGGAGTTTTACGGGTCGGCTCTGCCGCAGATGAAGCAGACGGAGCAGGAATTGTTAGACAAGATTTCCGCTTATACGGAAACATTTGAAGAGAGCGGAGTGAAACCGGTAGTATACTTCTGCTCCCGGCTGAAATCACCGGAGAGCGTGCTCCGCAAGTGCAGGGTGCAGGAAATCGAGCCGAGCGTGGAATCGGCATTTGAAAACCTGTTTGATCTGATCGGTATCCGTGTGGTGTGTGCATTCGCCTCGGACGTATACCGGATGGCGGAATGGCTGAGAAAACAGCCGGATATCAAAATCATCCGCGAGAAAGACTATTATGCATATCCGAAGCCGAACGGCTACCGGAGTTATCATATCCAGCTGAATCACCTGACGTCGGGCATGCCCGCGGAGATCCAGATCCGAACGATCGCAACCGATTTCTGGGCAACGCTTGAGCACCAGCTCAAATACAAGAAGAAAATTCCGGCGGAGAGAATGATCCGCGACGAATTGAAGCGGTGTGCCGACGAGATCGCGTCGGTTGACATATCCATGCAGACGATAAGGGAGATCATTCAGGAGTCCTTAGGGTGTTCGGAAGAGATTCCGATTCACAGCAGAATACAGGTTAACGGTTAAAATCCGGGCGGACCATACAGACCGCAGTCGTTTTCGGGAGATCCGAAGAGGCGACTGCGGTCATTTGTTTTCGGGCGGCGGACGTTCCGGAAACCGGCGCGAAAAAAGTTGCATTTTCCCGCAAATTGGGGCTGTTCAGACACCGGACATTGTGATATACTGGTCGAAATATTTTTTTCGCGGGACCCATTTTTGAGGAGTATCCCGGGGGCGCGGAAAATGTATGAAACACAGTAAAACAGGGCCTTTGAGGCCGGTCAAAACGGAAGGAGATGATTCCAATGGGTAAAGACATGACGGTCCCCTGCGGCGACGGACTGATCAACATCCGGGTCGGAGCGATCATTTTAAAGGACGGCAGGTTTCTGATGGTCGGAAACGACCGCGAGAACTATCTGTATTCGGTCGGCGGACGCATTCAGTTCGGCGAGACTTCGGAACAGGCGGTTGTCCGCGAAGTGGAGGAAGAAACGGGAGTGCGGATGGAGATCGACCGGCTCGGATTCGTGTCGGAAGTTTATTTCTACGGCGATTCCCCGTCCAATCTCGGGAAGACGATCTACGAAATGTCCCTTTACTATTACATGAAGGTTCCGGAGGACTTCTCGCCGGTCAGCGAGGATTTTAAGGAGGGTGAAGCAACGGAGCATCTGCGGTGGGTTTCCGTTGATGACGAGATCAAAATGTTCCCGACGTTTTTCAAAACCGAGTTGTCCCATCCGGAACATGTGGTAAAATACTTCTTAAGGGACGACCGGTAGGATGATATAAGGAGGGGTATCGGAATGGTTAATGAGGAAATCAGACTCGATCTGGAGGATAAGGAATGGCCGCTTGAATACATCAGCCATGACCGCAGAATCGCGAGAGGAGTCGTATTTGACGCGCAGGGACGGTTCTATTTCGTAAAAGCGGAAAGAGACGACCTGTTCGGAAAGGCAACACATCTGGAGACGCCCGGAGGCGGCGTTGAGGACGGCGAGGATCTGGAGACGGCGATCCGCCGCGAGCTCAGTGAGGAACTCGGTGTTGAGGTGGAAATCATCTGCAAAATCGGCATGGTCAGCGACTATTACAACGTAATCCACCGCCACAATCTGACCAACTATTATCTGTGCCGTATCGTTTCGTTCGGGGATTCGCATATGACGGACGACGAGATTGAAGTGTTTCACCTGTCCATGGAGCGGAAGACCTTCGAAGAGGCGGTTGCCGCGTATGAGCAGTACCGCGAGACGCCGATCGGAAGACTGATCGCGAACCGCGAGCTTCCGATTCTTAAGAGGGCAAAGGAAATTATCGACAGTTTGTAAAGAGAAGATCCGCATGTTTCAAAGTGACCGAAATATGTGATATCGGCGCATATGGTTGTCAATGGAAAGAATTCCGGGAGGTATTGCATGGAAAAGACAGTTGTACTCGTAATTATGGACGGTGTCGGCGAGACACAGGAGGAGCTCGGGAATATGGTTCTGAGGGCAAATACGCCTACCTTGGACGCATTGAAGGCGAGCTGTCCGTGGACGTGCATCAAAGCACACGGCGGCGCCGTCGGACTTCCCTCCGATGACGATATGGGAAACAGCGAAGTCGGACACAACGCGCTCGGCTGCGGACAGATTTATTCGCAGGGCGCGAAGCTGGTCAATGAATCGATTGAATCGGGAGACGTATTCCGCAGTGAGACATGGAAAGATATCGTGAACAGCGTCGTATCCGCCGGAAAGACGTTACATTTCATCGGACTTCTGTCAGACGGAAACGTGCATTCCAACATCCGGCATCTTCTCGCAATGCTTAAGGAAGCAAAGAAGGAGGGCGTTTGCAGGGCTCGTGTTCACGTGCTGTTAGACGGTCGGGATGTTCCCGCAACTTCGGCGCTTGAGTATGTCGATATGCTCGAGGAAACGCTTGCTTCTTTAAATGACAATGATTTTGACGGCTGCATCGCTTCGGGCGGCGGCCGGATGAAGATAACGATGGACCGCTATCAGGCAAACTGGCCGATGGTGAAGGCCGGATGGGACGTGCACGTACACGGAGAAGGCCGCCGGTTTGCAAACTGTACGGAAGCCATTAAAACCCTGCGGGCGGAGACCGGGGCGATCGATCAGGATCTGCCTGCCTTTGTGATTGAGAAGGACGGCAGGCCGGCCGGCGCGATGGAAGACGGCGACGGCGTAATCCTGTTCAACTTCCGCGGAGACCGGGCGCTTGAACTATCGATGGCATTTGACGGAGATGATTCCTTCGACCGGTTCGACCGCGGCTTTATTCCGCAGGTCAAATACGCCGGAATGCTTCAATATGACGGAGATCTTAAGATACCGAAGCATTATCTTGTGAACCCGCCGCAGATCCGCGAGACGCTTACCGAACTGCTTGTAGCGAACAAAGTCCGTGAGTACGCGGTATCCGAGACACAGAAATACGGACATGTGACATACTTTTGGAACGGAAACCGCTCCGAGAAGTTCTCGGAAGAACTGGAAGATTATTGCGAGATTCCGAGCGATGTGCGCTCATTTGATGAGTGCCCGTGGATGAAGGGAACCGAGATTGCCGATAAGGTAATCGAGGCAATCGAAAGCGGAAAATACGGCTTTATCCGCTGCAATTTCCCGAACGGGGACATGGTCGGACACACCGGCAATCCGGATGCAACCGAGATTGCCGTCGAAAGCGTGGATTTGGAGCTTGCCCGCATTAAAAAGGCATGCGATGCCGCGGGATGCATTCTGGTTGTTACGGCCGATCACGGAAATTCGGATCAGATGCTTGAGAAGAATAAGAAGGGCGTGGTGGAAGTAAGAACTGCGCACAGCCTGAATCCCGTGCCTTTCATCATTTACGATAAGAATATACGGCATGAACTTAAGGAAGGAGCATTCGGACTGGCGAATGTTGCGCCGACGATTGCGGAGCTGATGGGGCTTAAGCCTTACGGAAGCTGGGAGGAGAGCATGCTGAAATAACGGACAGGGGGAGTTATGGAGAAGTTTTATCTGGAAGTTCCGTCGGCAGAACGGAAAGAAGAAGCAATCGCATATATCAATGAATTTTATGAATACGGTTCGAACGTCAACGGTGCCGGAGGTCTTAACCACTACCTGAAGGATTACGAAGGGTGGCTTCGAGCGACGGAAGCCCACAATCTGGTCGAAACGAACAAGATGAAGGTGCCCGCGCGCGAGTTCTTCTTTGTGCGGGAAGAGGACCGGAAGATCGTCGGCATGATCAACATCCGTATCGATTTAAACGAGCGGCTCAAAAAGTACGGCGGAAACATCGGCTACAGCATCCGTCCGACCGAGCGCGGCAAAGGATATAACAAGATCAATCTGTATCTTGCGCTGAAGGTATGCAACCAATACGGGATTGAAACCGTGCTTTTGGATGCGGACCTTGACAATCCCGCGTCCTGGAAGACGATGGAGTCGCTCGGAGGCGTCCGCATCCGGCAGTATTATGAGGATGAGCCGGATCACAAAGAGGTCGTGGATTACCGCATTGATACGAAGAAGGCGCTTTCGGAACATGCGGAATTAGAGGAGCAGGCCGCACCGTTTCGTATGGAAACGGACAGGCTTGTGCTTCGCGAGATGACCGCGGACGATTATGAAGCGCTCAGCAAGGTTCTGGCAGACCCTGACAACATGCGGCACTATCCCTATTCTTTTGATGAGGCGCGTGTACGCGATTGGATTTCAAGGAACCGGGACCGCTATCAGCAGTACGGTTTCGGCCTGTGGGCGGTATGCTTAAAGGAAACCGGCGAGATGATCGGAGACTGCGGGCTGACGCTTCAGAATATTGACGGCGAGATCCTGCCGGAAATCGGTTATCACATCCGCCGCGACATGCAGAATAACGGCTATGCAAAGGAAGCCGCCGCAGCCGTAAGGGATTGGGCGCTCCGCCATACATCCTACCCGGCACTCTATTCTTACTGCAAATACACCAACGAAGCATCTTATAAAACCGCAGAAGCTATCGGAATGACATTCCTTCGGGAGTTTCCGGACGAAACAAACGGCATCACGCATGTGTCGGTGCTGCAGCGTAAGGAAGTTATTCCGTGCACGGACCGGGAGCGGATCCTTTCGGAGGACGCATATAAGATTTATTCCTCGTGCATGTATGAGCCGGCCTATGAGAAGTATCTCGAAAAGATGACAGAGCTAATGCGGAATCCGTCGGCGGAAATCTATGTATACCGGACCGAGAACTATATTTCCGGAATGCTTGCTCTTGCAGCGAAGGACGGCTTAAGCAGGCAGGAAGGCGCTGAAAACCGGATGGATATCCGCAGCGGGCAGGACGGAACAAAGAACACCGCCGAGATTATCGGTATCGCAGTCGATCCGGGCTGCCGCTATTTCGGAATCGGCCGGAAAATGCTCCGAAAAGCGATGGAATCCGGCCGTTATGACACATATTACGCGCAGACGGACAGTGACGGGGTAGAGTTCTACCGCTCCTGCGGGTTTACGGTTACAAGCGAGGCGAAGCAGTATCCGGACGGTGAGGTTACGCGGTATCACTGCTTTTTGAAAGGAGATCGGAAATTATGATAACGGATACATTTGACAATCAGTCGGAAGCAATCATCAATCCCGCCGTCAAGGAAGACGCGGTACCGGTGGATGCGTGCATCATCACATTTTCCGACAGGATCGAGAAATACGTAATTGAGAATTTTGTAAGCGGCGAGATTGCGGCGCTCTGGTGCGCGACCGGCAAGACGCCCGTATATCTGATTGAGAGAAACGGCAAGCGTTTCGCGTTCTATAAGACGTATGTCGGGGCACCGATTACGACCGGATTTATCGAGGATACCTTAACGGAATTGAAATGTAAGAAGTATATCCTGTTCGGCGGCGCGGGCTGCCTGAATAAGGAAATCGCGCACGGAAAGGTTATGGTGCCGACGGCGGGATACCGCGACGAGGGCACATCCTATCACTATATGCCGGCGTCGGACTATGTGGATATGCCGAACGCGCCCGTGGTGGAGGCATTCATGAAGGAGTTCGGAATCCCGTACGTGCTCGGTAAGACATGGACGACGGACTCGTTCTATCGTGAGACGAGAAACAATTTCGAAAAGCGGAAGGCTGACGGATGCATCTCCGTTGAGATGGAGAGCGCCGGCGTGCAGGCGATGTGCACGTTCCGCGGACTTGATCTGTATGCGTTTTTTACAAGCGGAGACCTTCTGGACGCACCCGAATGGGACGACCGCGGCAAAGAATACACGAGCGGCGGACAGCATGACGTCGGACATTTCGACATTGCTTTGGCGCTTGCCGATTATGTAACCGGAGGCGCCCGATAAAGAGGGCGCGCAGGCACGGGTTTACGGGAAACAACCCGTATTGGGACGGGATGCAAGCCTTATCGGAACGGGATTAAAACCGTTTTGGGATGATATGAAACAACCCGTACGGAAGGGGAGAAAAATGGAACTTTACGAGAAGAACGAAGCAAAGCCGGATACCCTCTATATAACCGATCTGGACGGTACTTTGCTTCGAAATAACGAAACGGTTTCCGCGCACACGATTGAGACCGTCAACGAGCTGGTCGCAGACGGGATGGCATTCACATTTGCCACCGCGCGATCGATCGAAAGTGCCAGAAAGATTACGGGAGGGCTTAAGCTTAAGCTGCCGGTGATCACGCGGAACGGCGCGGTGCTAGCGGACAACAATACCGGAAAGCACATCGAGAAGGCGCTTTTCACGAAGGAAGAGAACGAACTGTTAAAGAAACTCCTTCCGGAACTGCCGGAGTGCGGCTTCGTATCGTGCTTTACCGGGGAGGTTATGCTCCGCATGTATCTCAGCGGAATCCATACGAAAGGACTTCAGACATACATTGATTACTACGCAAACGACCCTTCCATGCAGGAAGCGGGCGACCTTGCGGACATGTTCCGCGGGCAGCCCGGGTATGTGACGCTTGTAGGGGAGCGGGACTGCATTGCACCGATTTACGAGCGCATCAAAGCTGCATACGGCGGCTGGGAATGCGTCTTTTCAAAAGACACTTACAGTGACGATTACTGGCTTGAAATCTGTCCGCAGAACTGCACGAAAGCCAAGACGATTCTCAAACTGAAGGAACGCCTCGGTTATAAACGCGTGGTCGTCTTCGGAGACTCGGTCAATGATATGCCGATGTTCCGGATTGCGGACGAAGCATATGCGGTGGCCAATGCGATCCCCGAACTGAAGAAGCTTGCCACGGCGGTGATCGGAACCAACGAGGAGGACGCGGTTGCGGAGTTTTTGAAAAAAGCGTACAGGGACAAAGGAGAAACCAGATGAAATATGCCGTACTAGCCGATATTCACGGAAACCTTCAGGCGCTTGAAACAGTGCTTTCGGATGCAGCAAAGCAGGGGGCGGACGGCTACATATTTGCCGGAGATTACTGCCTTTCCGGACCGTATCCGAACGAATGCCTGAAAGTGATCCGGGAAATGCCGAACGCTTATATTGTAAGAGGCAATGAGGAGTCATATCTCGAAAAGCTGAACGGAACCGATCCGAAAACCTGGACGGACGGCCAGATGCAGATTTCTTACTACTCTTACCGCGCCGTACCGAAGGAAAACCGGGATTATCTGGAGGCTCTGCCGCACACGATTGATATTGCATGCAGCGGGGTCTCAATTCATATTGCGCACGATAGGTCGGCTTTCCTCGGTAAGATTGAGGGAACGCACTGGAGTTCCTTTCTGTTCGGGGAGAAGTACGGAAACGCCCCTGTGACGAAAGAACAGCTGGACAACGGCATCCGAAAGGACAATGACGCTGACGAGATGCTTCAGGAAAGGCTTCGGGAACTCCCGGACGGCGTATACATCTTCGGACACACGCATATCCAGTGGAGCTACCGCTCGAAGGACGGACGCATTGTTCTGATCAACCCCGGTTCCTGCGGACTTCCGCTTGACTGCCTTGCCGGAACGGTACCGTATGTGATATTGGAGGTCAGTGATGACGGCAAGGTTTCGGTCGATGAGAGAAGAGTCACATTTGATGTAAAAGGATATGCGGAATCGCTCACGAAGTCTGCACAATATGAGCAGGCAAAGGTCTGGACCAAAGTCATCATGAAGGAGATTCTTACGGCGCGGGAGCACCTGATGCCGTTCCTCCGTTTTCTCGAAGAATACGCGAACCGGATCGGGGACAGCCGGCGTCCGTTCGCGGTCGAAACATGGGAGAAAGGATACGAAATCTGGAACCGCACAATCCAGCCGTACCGGGCGATTATTGTGGATCTGGACCGTACGCTTTTACATTCCGATAAGAGCATCACAGACGATACGAAGAAGGTGCTTTCCGACTGGCAGGAAGCGGGCGCGCAGGTATTTATCGCTTCGGCGAGACCGGAACGCGCCATTACCGAATACCGTGACGCGCTCGGCGTTACTTCGGTTGTGACGCTGAACGGCGCGCGTTCGGTTACGCCCCACGGAACCGAGGCCAATGCGATTTCAACGGAAAGTGCCGCCGCTATCCTTGCCGAACTGGAAGCAATCCCGGGAACGGTCATTTCGATTGAAGCGGAGTCCGGGTTATACTCGAATATCGACATTCCGATCTGGCAGCCGATTGTCACCGAGGATCTTGCGGGAGTTGCAAAACGGGATGCGGTTTATAAAATTCTTGCGAGTCATCCGGACATGCCTCCGGAAAGCCTTGCCGTACCGATGCCGGACGACGTGTACTGCACGGTTGCGGACAGGAAACTGATCCAGTTTATGGCGCGCACCGCGACCAAATGGAACGGCATCCTTCAGCTTCTTCAAAACGCGGGAATTCCCGCGGAACAGGCGGTCTATTTCGGCGACGATAACGATGATATCGAGCCGATCGTAAAATGCGGACTCGGCGTGGCGGTTGCGAACGCGCTTCCCGAGGTCAAAACAAAAGCGGACGCCGTAACGCTCTCAAACGACGAGGACGGCGTAGCGGTATTTTTAAGGAGACTCGAAGATGGATTCTTTTGCAAATGAGAAGGATTACGCTTTATTAAGCAGGGACAAATACACATTTAGCGTTTTAACAAGGCTTCTCGGCGGAACCAACACGCTTCTGCTGACGGACCACGAGAGGATGATCATCTGCTTCTCGGAAGATCCGTTCCCGGTATGGATCTGGACCGCTGAGGACGCATCCGCAGAAGAACTCGAGAAGTTGTACGGGCTTCTTCGGGAGAACGGTCTGATGGACGGAAAGCACCGTTTCAACATCCGCTATGAGTTGGCGGATTTCCTGACCCGGAGGGCTAAGAAGGACGGCGTGGCATTTGCCGTTGAGACGAACATGTTCGCGTATGACTGCCCCGTTTCCATCGCGCCGACGCCGACCGACGGGTGCCTGCATCAGCCGAACCCGGATGAGGATATTGACGAAGCGGTCGAGTTTATGGACCTGTTCCACCGGGACATCGACATGGATCACGAGAGCATGGAAGCGTACCGCAGGAAAGCCGAGGAAGCCCTGAAGAACCGCGGCATTTATTTCTGGCAGAACGCGGAAGGGAAGAACGTTTCGAGCTGTACCTGGCACCCGGTGGCCGATATGGCGGTGATCGGGCTTGTGTACACGAGCCTCGGCGAGCGCAGAAAGCATTATGCGGAGAACCTTGTTTATCAGGTGACGAACATCGCAAGAGAAGCCGGCTATATGCCGATGCTTTACACCGATGCGGACTATGCCGCGTCGAACGCATGCTACGAAAAGATCGGCTACATTCTCAGGGGAAAGCTTTGTACGATTGCCCCGGAAGCATAGTATCGGTCGACAATTCGTATAATTTTGTGGTAAAATAATACGATACCGGAACACGGGACGCAGGAAAATGAGATTCTTACGGGAGGCATCGGAATGACACTGAAAGAGGCTGAGGAAAACTATAAGTTTGTTAACGGCAACGAAGGCTACTACATGTGGCATGAGATCGGCGAGAAAGCATACAACGAATACAGGGCCATGCAGATTCCGCGCGAGGTCAAGGCGGGCTGGGACGAGGAGATGGTTGAGAAGGCGTTTGACCGATTGACCGCATCCGGGCCAAAGTCTTGTGAATCGGGAGACGTGAGAATCATCATTGACGCAATCAGCCGTTCCTACACCGAAAACAGCGACCTGTATGCCGCGCGGCTTTTGAATGTCATTTTGAAGAAGACGGAGATTAACGACCTTGACCGAATCTACCTGATTGAAGACTTCGGGCATCAGGGGTACCATAATGACAGCGGCGTCAAGGTTTTCTTTGAGAAAACCTCGTACGGCCCGCAGATGGATAAACTGGTCCGGAAACTGATGGATTTCACGCCCCAAGACGCGACGTTCGCGCCGTTCTTTGAGAGGGGAGTGAGTATGTTGGATCTGTACCGGAAGTTTACGGCGCAATACGAAAAATCCTACGCCAAATGGGGTAAGAAAGAATAAAAACACTTAAGGAGAAGGTTTCCATGAAGAAAGAAGCGGAAGCATACCTGTTCGGGCAGGTACTCGGAACACATTCTTTTCTGTTAAGGGGCGGTTTCCTGCAGCCCGATGAGTATTCGGAAATCGACGCGCAGTATTTCCTGCCCGGCGGCGAAACCGGAACCGCATGTACGGTTCTTGATTCGCTCGGCGTTTCGGTCCGCATGGACGGTACGTGGATCGGGACGCAGGTCGCGCCGATGCTTAAGGAGTTCTACAAGGACAAGAAGGTAGACCTGTCGCCGTTACATTTTACGGAAGATAAAGGCGTAATGGATTACGTTGTGATTGCAGGACTTGTGCGTTCCCCGATGGGACGCTTCCAGACGCTTTTCTCAACCGGAGAGCGCTGGTGGAGCATTCCGAACGAGGAGGACATCGCGGGCTGCAAAGCGGCGGCGATTGATCCGTTCTTCGGCGAGGAAACCCTGCGCGCGGCGGAAATCTGCGTGCGGCTCGGAATTCCGTATGTAACGATAGATGCGCCGCATGAGTCATATCTTCATAAGCATGCCGCGGTCAATGTCGTTTCGAAGGAATGTACGGGCAGCCATTATGCGGGCATGGCGCCGGAAGCCGTAATGGAACTGATGCTTAATGAGGCGGAAGGGCTCACGATCCTTACGCAGGGCGGCGGAGAGATGCTTTACGGAAGGAAAGACGGCCCGATTCACCGCATGCGTCCCTTCAAGGTGGAAGTGAGAAGTACGCTCGGCGCCGGCGATACGTTCAAGGCGGGCTGCGTTTACGCGCTTCTTAACGGCATGTCGGATGAGGAAACGGTGCGCTTTTCGAGTGCCTGCTCAGGAGTCGCAATCTCAAGGTTTCCTTTGCCGTTAAATCCGCCGAAGCTCGAGGAAGTGCAGGCGCTGCTGAAGCAGAATTGACAGAATTTGCGGGGAAGACGGGTGCATTTTCCGGCTTAATGGTTATAAAACCGGAATGAAACGAAAGAAGAAGGTGGAAGAATGAAGAAGATCGGACTTGTCGGCGGAACCGGACCGGAATCCACGGCAATGTATTATAAAATACTCAATTCGGAGATTGACCGGCTGACGAACGGACGGAGCATGCCGGATATTGCAATCGAAAGCGTGAATTTCCGCAGGGCTTGGGATTATGTCGTAAAGGAGCAGTACGGACCGCTCGCGGATTATCTGGCGGAAAAGGCCGATGCGCTGATCGGCGGCGGTGCGGAAGTGGTTTCCCTGACTGCGGTTACCATGCATATCGTCTGGGACGAGCTTGCAGCCAAGGTGAAAACTCCGCTTGTCAGCATTCCGAAAGCCGTGAGCGAAGAAGCGGTGCGGCTCGGAATCCGCAGGGTGGGGCTTCTCGGCACTGCGTTTACGATGTCGCAGGAGTACATGAAAAAGGATCTGAAGGCCGCAGGCGTGCAGGTCTTCGTTCCGAATGAGCAGGAAAGAGAGCTCATCGCAAAGAGAATATTCGAAGAACTGGAAAACGGAATCGTGAAAGCTGAAACGCTTCATGAGTTTCAGCGGATCATGGAAAGAATGAAGGAGCAGGACGGCATCGAAGGCGTCATCCTCGGATGTACGGAACTTCCGCTTCTGCTGAATTCCGGGAATTGTCCGGTACATTGTCTGGATGCCGTGCAGATCCACATCCGTAAGCTGATCGAGCTGGCATTGGACGGGGAGTAAGCGCGGAACGGATCGAACTGACTCCGGAGGGCGGAGCAGCCAAGGAGCGGATCGGACTGACACCGGATGGAAAGTCAGCGGATTGGTTCGATTTTGTGAGGGATAAGATGAAAGAGAAATTAAAGAAGATTGTGGATACGTTCCATAAATACAACTCGGAACACATGGCTATGCAGGCTTTCGGGTTGAGCGATGAAATCGCTTACGACGCTTTGGTCATTGCCCCGAGTTTCACGCCGTACAAACTCGGCATGGACGGGTACTGCAAGGTGACAACGCTTCGCGAAGGCTCGTATATCGGCGGGTATCTGGTGGAAAAGGACGGAAAGAAAATCGCATGGATCAAAATCGCCTCTTCGGCGGGCAATCTGATCGACCATATGGCAATCTGCGCGGAGCTTAATTTCCGTACGGCAATCTTCATCGGTGCGGTCGGCGCGCTGAAGGCGGATTACCGGCTCGGAGACATATGCATTCCGTCGTATTCGGTGTCGGGAAGCGTTGCCGATGCTTACCTTACGCAGGAATCCATCCGCGGCAGCATGCTATTTGAAAAGGTTTATCCGGATGAGAAATTTACGGAAAAGGTGATCGAACTCGGACGAAGTCGCGGTCATGAGATCCGCAGGGGAAGCGTATTCTGTACGCCTTCGATCGCTCTTGAATATATCCATCTGGACGAGATCCGCTCCTTTGATACCGATCTGATCGAGATGGAGACAAGTTCCTTCTATCTGATGACCGACCTTTTTGAGATTCCGGGCGTTGCCCTTTTGGTCGTATCCGACAATTCCGCGACCGGAGCCGCTTTGGTCGGCAGGACCGAAGCGGAGGAACGGTTTTACGACCGCGGAAGGAAGGTCGTTATGCCGGATATGATCCTTGCGCTGGCGGGAGCAGAGGCGGAATAATAAAGACAGGATGAGTGTTTGAATGAATTATCGGTATTTCTTATTTGACCTTGACGGAACATTAACGGATCCGGGGATCGGAATCACCAATTCCGTCAAGTATGCGCTGAAAAAGTTTCAGATTGAGGTTTCGGACCGGAGCGAACTGTATCCGTTTATCGGACCGCCGCTTCCGGATTCGTTCCGTAAGTATTTCGGATTTTCCGAGGAGCAGGCCGCGCAGGCGGTAGCCTATTACCGGGAGTATTTCCGCGAAACCGGAATCTTTGAGAACGCAGTATACGAAGGCATCCCGGAGCTTCTTCGCGAACTGAAGAAGAAAGGCGTGACGGTTGCTTTGGCGACATCGAAACCGTATGAATTTGCAGTGCGGATACTCGAGCATTTCGGGCTGTATGAATACTTTGATCATTTCGGAGCCGCCACGATGGACGGACGGATCAGCCGGAAGGCAGATGTGATCGCGGATCTTTTAAGCCGTCTCGGCGGCATCGACCGGGATGCCGTTTTGATGATCGGCGACCGTGACCAGGATATTGCCGGAGCCAAGGCCAATGCGCTTAAGAGCGTCGGCGTGCTGTGGGGATACGGATCCGAAGAAGAACTGACCGGCGCCGGAGCGGATTATCTGGCAGCAGGACCGGCGGATGTTCTGAATCTGACATAGAAGGCTATTCCGTTAAAACAAGACCGATGTTTCCGGCTGTTTTAAAGCGGGAAGAAAACTGGACGGATCAGCAGAAGCGGAAGTGTTGACTTTCCACCTTAACCATGTTAAAATTTTTTAAAGCTATCCGATCAATGTTTGGAAAAAATTGATGCGACTTTTAATAATTTCGGAATGTGAGTGCGGATATCATATTTGCCACAGCTTTATCGAACGGAAAGATTTCCGGAACGGTTACTTATGAAAATATGCACTGACATTTTTCTTTAGACATGAGGATTATTGGAATGAAGAAGTATATTGGGTGGATATTCCTCTTTCTCTTTGCAATCGGCACTGTCGGATGCGGAACACGGCAGAATTCGGAATCAGAGAAGGCAGGTTCAAAGCAGACAATTCCAACCGGCACATATTACGGACAAAACAATTCGGAATGTTTCGTTGAGATTAAGAAGGACTCTGTAGTTTTGTGCAAGCCGGATTGGGAGGTTACTGCGAGAATGTACGCCTTCCCGAGATGTTTGGACGAGGTAACGGGAAAGCGTGCCGAGGGATATGTCGTTGATGAAGAGATGGAAAACAGCATACGAGACAGGCTGATGAAGGAATTCACTTCTGCTCCATATGAAGGAAAAGAGTATTCTTTCCGATTGGAATTCAGTGAGGAGTATCCGGATACAGATTGGATTTACACGTTGGATTCCGACGGAAGCGAGTTGGATTTTCTGTCAGGCAGTTATGAACGTGATTCCCGTATTCTTTGGATAGCAGGAGCGCCATACAAATTAAAAGAGTAGGAATAAGAGCAGAATTCTTTCCGATAGAGGAGGGAATTCTGCTTCCTTTTATGAGGTTAAGAGTTGAAATGATTAAATGTGTCGATTTGAAAAAGGTATATTCTGAAGGGAATAATCAAGTGATTGCGCTGAACGGAATCTCGCTATCTGTAGAAAAGGGTGAATTTGTCGTCATTCGAGGAAAATCCGGCTGCGGAAAATCAACATTGCTCAATATGCTGGGTTTGATAGATAAACCTACGTCCGGAGATATCCTGTTTGAAGAAAACAGCATTCTTTCAATCTCGGAAAAGGAAAAGGCGAGATTTCGAAATAAAAGGATCGGATACATTTTCCAGTCTTTCTATTTAGATCCCGCATATTCTGCAATGCAAAATGTGGAAATTCCCCTGGTGATTTCCGGTATACAGAGAGATGTCAGGAGACAAATGGCGGAAGAAGCACTGAAAGCGGTAGGAATGGATAGCAGGGGAAGAACTCCTGCTGGTGCTCTCTCGGGTGGGGAAAAGCAACGAATATGTATAGCCAGAGCACTGGTTAATAATCCGGATATTATACTTGCCGATGAACCGTGCGGGAGTCTGGACAGTCAGAACACAAAGCAGGTAATGGAGATATTATCGAAAATCCATGAAACGGGGGTTACCATACTTATGGTAACGCACAGTGAAGAGGATGCCCGATATGCAAGCCGCAGAATTCTTATGGAAGACGGAAGGATAACAGAAGGATGAAAAAATCGGGGTTTCTGATTATACGGGAAATCTGTCATTCACCGGTTATTGCATTCCTCCGGTTCATCCTTCTGGCAGCACTTCTGATAATGGTTTTTACGATGAATGTAATTGCTTTCAGTCTGCCGGGAAAAGTGGATACATATTTGCATACATCTCACTTGGGAGCCGTGGATGTTCTTTCTTTGACGCCGAAAGAAGCGGATTTCATCGAGAACAGGATGGATTTGCTGTTGTGCGGATTATACATGGACGAATCGGTTTTATTTCGGGATTATTTCGTTCATCTCGGGGATGTTGATGAATATGAGGGCTGTGTCGAGTATTGCGGAAAAGAGTCCGGGAATTACTGGGGAGGCATCATCGCGGAGTTGATGATAGAAGGCGAGCCCTTTCGGTATGAAGACAATTTCCTTCATAAGGTATGGGTCTCCGACCGAATTGCCCAACGATATGGGTGGAAAGCCGGTGACAGAATTAATCTGAACGGGTGGTCGGAGGAAACAGGCGACACAATAATTGAGGGAAGTGTTGTGGCCGGAGTATATCGTTATATGAGGAGAGATATGGGCAATACTCCTGATTTTCTTTTACCGCAAGGCACCTATATGGAGTTAATGCATACGGATTCGTTTGAAATCTCGGTATGTTCAAGAAAGGCAAAAGACATTCGTGATGACATAGCCTTTCTCAAAGAAAACGGATTTGACCTGATTTACAGCGGGGATCAATTGCAGGAGATTGATTCTCTTATCGGTTTTACTCACGCGGTTAATCTTATTTGTGTGTTTTGCTGGGGAATAGTTGTGGTCGTATTATCTTCGATTATACGATTAGAGGCTTCCCGAAGGAAAATGTGGCATGCGATCCTGATGACGCAGGGAATGAGCAGGGGAGAAATCGGACAACTGATCGGAGGGACGGTTTCTTTCACCGCCGTATGTGCTGCGCCTTTTGCATATCTTGTCTCATACAGGACAACAAAGGACTTATTTGCAGTCATTGATGAGCTGCTTGGAAACATAACCCGAGGCGGAGACATAAAATCCGCAGCCGTTTCCCTGATCAGCTTAGGAATCATTCTCGGAATGATTTTACTGATTTCGGTATTGACAAGTTTATCCTTGAAAAAAGAAATTATAAGGATGCTAAAACCGGTGGATGAATAATATGAAGAACAAAGATACTTTGAGGCTTGTGATTTGGAATATATTCAGCCGAAGAAGACGCACAATACGTTTCGCGGGAGAGTTATTGTTTCTCTCTATTGCCGTGGTCAGCTGGCTGACGATGTTTTTCTTCTTTCGAAACTATCGGAAGAGTTTTGAAAGGTACAGCGCGGCAAATTGCTATATTCTGGCGTCATCGGATCCGGCTCAGGAAGCCGAGGAATATCGTCTTTCGGAAGAAAACTCTTTATCGATGATCCGTAAGATGGACGGTGCGTCGGAAGAAATCGCCGTATCTGTTCCGGATTTAGTCGAGGTTCTTGAAAAAAAAGAACAGTGGATTTTTGTAAATAACGAAAGGGTTCAGATGGTTATCGGCGAAGAGCGGTATCAGGGAAAAAACGATTACTCTTTCGATTTTCGAAAGGAAAAGTGGCTGAATTACCTGAAAGAGGAATACACCGTGCCTTTTGAAATCATGCTTGCGAAAGGGGATTCCTTTCCGACCGCAAAAATGTTAAGAGGTTTCCAAAGCAGATATAATGACGATCCGATTGTTTTATACGGCAAAGGGGATTTGGTGACAAACGGGCTTCTTGTAACCGACTATGTGCTGAAAACTTTCGGTGTTCCGAAGGACAAATGGAATAGTATCATAGGGAGACATGTAAGTCTGTATGCGGAGGGAGAAGAAATCGTTTCGGATGTGGTTTTGAGCGGGATTTTAGACAGCCGGCTGTATTATTTGAACGGGTGGAAGGACTATCCGCAGGTGATACTGACGGATTCGGAGTTCCTGTCTGAGAAATTCGGCAAGAGTACCTGGTCTATGGTTTATTTTGATTCCTATGAACAGTTGGGAAACGCTTTGAGTGAAAGTAATCATCTTGATTGTAACTTCAGGATTTCATGCATGGGGGAATTGGGACAATCAGAACGGCTTTCCGGAATTCAAATGGTGATTAATAAAATCCTGTCGGTTGTTGCAGTCATAATGGTTGCAGTGGTATTCATTAATCTTTGCTCGGTGATTATTTCCGATGTGGAAAAAAGGATACCTTATTGGGGAATGCAGAAAGCCTTGGGAATGGGATTTCCCGATATTCTGAAAGTTACTTTTCTGGAGATTCTGTTTTTGGCTTTGTTTACGACAACCGTTTCGGCACTGATTTCCCCATTTATTGTTCGGGAAGTATGCCGTTTTTTGGAACTTTTCTCCGATTACCAGGGGACAATGGAATGGACGACACTCCCGGGGGTTATTTTAGGTACATCCCTGGGAATATCGGGTATGGTTCTTTTAATCGAAATTCCTGCTCTTTTCCCGTTTTATAAACGGGAACCCGTTGAATTGATGAAGCATCGGCGGGACGGACAGTAAAAAACGTTGCTCTGATACAATAAACATAAAACGGATAAGCCGCTTCCACGATACGTAGGTAGCCTTCCGTGCATGGGCATGGTATGATCGCAATATGAAATGTGAAACAGTGTTTCGACAGGGAGGCAGATACCATGGATAAATATGTTACGGGAGCTGTGATCAGAAGGCTTCGGGGGCACAAGAAACTGACGCAGGAGGAACTTGCCGCAAGGATTCATGTGAGCGGTAAGGCTGTCAGCAAATGGGAGACCGGGCAGGGTTTTCCGGATATCAGCCTTTTGGAACCGCTGGCTGAAGCGTTAGATATTTCCGTAATCGAGCTTCTGTCCGGCGAAGACATTACCAATCAGAACCTCTCCGCAAATATCCGTAAGAGCAGGTTTTATGTATGCCCGGTATGCGGAAACGTGATTCAATCCGTCGGAGAGGCGCTAATCAGCTGCTGCGGGATTACGCTGCCGCCGCTTGAGGCGGAAGAGGCTGACGGGGCGCATGCCGTCCGCATAGAGCGGGTGGGGGACGAGTATTATGTTACGGTTGATCATCCGATGAGTAAAGACCATTACATCTCATTTGCTGCCGCGATCGCGGATCAGAGCGTACAGTTTGTGAAACTGTACCCGGAAAGTGCGGCGGAAGCACGATTCAAAATCCGTAATACAGAGAAGATTTACGCATACTGCAACCGACACGGATTGTTTGAGGTTTCGCTGCGGGGGAAGCGGTAGGGACGGAATCCTATCAGAATTGTTCCACGATTCCGTTCACGATCCGCGCAATCTCCTCCGGAGGCTCGGGCTGGTCGGAGAGAAGCCATTTGCGGATCACGGAGTACGAGCCGTAAACGACAAATTCCTTGATGTATTTGCGATCGACTTCCGACTGTTCCGGCGCGATGCGTGTCTCAAGCTGCTCGGTAATCAGGGACTGGGAGAGCACCGTTTCTAAAAAGCCGTTTGAGGTGGCGGATTTCAGAAGAATCCGGCAGGCGTCGCGGTGTGTATCGATATACGTTAAGATATTCTGCAGACTGTACAGATTTTCCTGCTCCCGCAGATTGATTTCCAGCTCATGCAGGAAGTCATCCTGGATGTCATTCATCAGGTCATACTGGCTTCCGTAATACTTGTAAAACGTGGTACGGTTGATTTCGGCCGTTTGGCAGACCTCCAAAACCGTAACCTTTTCAATCGGTTTTTTCTCAAGAAGCTTTACAAGAGCTTCTTTCAGCATTCTCTTGGTTACACGGATTCTCTGATTCTCCATAGGTTCACCTCGACAAATATCGGATATCTGTTGATTTCACAACGAAAGCACATTGTTTTGTAAAACAGTAAACAAAATAAAATAAACAGTCTGTTGACTTTATTGAAATTGCCCTTATACTATCCCGTTGTCGGCGTAATGTCAAGATGTAATCATTCCGCCGCGAAAGACCGGCGTAATGTCCGAAAGAGACCGTTCCGCCGTGAAAAAAGAAGCGTCATAGTAAGAGGTGAATGGTTTTGAAAAAAGCAGCAGGCTTTATTGTTGAGCGAAAAACTTGGATTTTGATTGCGGTAATGATTGTTGCCGTGATCTGCGGATTGCTGATTCCGAAAGTCGGGATCAACACCGATATGGCAAAGTATCTGCCGGACAATTCCGCGATGAAGACCGGAACCGACCGGATGAACGAAGAATTCCCGGATGACCCTTTGGACAACACTATCCGTGTAATGTTCAAGGGAATGCCCGAGGAAGAAAGGCTTCCGATGGCGCAGAAACTGGCCGCGATTGCAAATGTAACTTCCGTCGATTACACGTCCGGCAGTGCGGATTACAATAAGGACGGCTACACCAAATACGTCCTTCACACGGACCGAAGCTATGCTTCCGAAGAGGAGAAAGCCATCGAGAAAACGCTGGCGTCGGACTTTTCGGAATACGGGATGCAGTTCGCAAACGATGACAGCGCAGGTTCGGGAATGCCGACCTGGGTCGCTGTGACCGCCGTTGCGATTCTGACGGTCATCCTCATTGTCATGTGCAATTCCTGGATTGAGCCGTTTCTGTTCCTGTTCACGATCGGAATTGCCGTAGTCATTAACCTCGGGACCAACATTTTCATGGGGTCGATCTCCGAAACGACATTTTCCGTGACGGCAATCCTGCAGCTCGTTCTGTCAATGGACTACTCGATCATTCTGACGAACCGTTACCGTCAGGAACTGCTGAAAACACCCGACCGGAAGGCCGCGATGAAGGAGGCGCTGGCCGGCGCATGGTCCTCCATCTCGAGCAGTTCGATCACGACGGTGGTCGGCCTGCTGGCGCTTGTATTTATGAGCTTTAAGCTCGGCGTGGAGATGGGCGTGATTCTTGCCAAGGGCGTATTTCTGAGCGTTATCTGCGTGTTCCTTATTCTGCCGGGACTGATACTTATGTTCGCCGGTCTTCTGGAAAAGACGAAGAAACCCGCACCGAAGATTCCGACCGGCGGCCTTGCCGGGTTCTGCAGCAAGGTTCGCATTCCGCTCGCGGTGCTGTTCGTGATTCTTTTCATCGGTGCATTTTTCCTTCGTTACCGCACGACGATCAGCTACGGCATGATCACGAATGACACTGTCGCAAAGGTATTCGACAAGGAAAGCCGTGTCGTTCTCCTTTATGAGAATGCGGACGATGAGAAAGTCACGAAGCTTGCGGACAAGATGCTTATGTGGGACGGCGTGAAGAGCGCGACCAACTTCTCGAACACGATCGGCAAGCAGTATACCGCGCCGGAAATGGCGGATGTTCTTTCCGGAATGGCCGGAAGCTTTGACCCGGCTTATGTGAATCTCCTGTATCAATTCCGTGCGGTAAACGCAGCGCCCGATCAGGCGGAAACCATGTCAATCTTAGAATTGATGGTTTATGTCCGGGATCTGATTGCAGAGAACCCGGGTTTCCGTTCCCTGATGGGGGAGGAGACGGCCGAACTCGTTGAGCAGTCCGCGGCGGAAATGGAAGCCGCCGTCCGGCAGATGCAGGGGCCGAACTACTCGCGCCTGATCCTCACCGTTACGGTTCCCGAAGACGGAGAGAAAATGGTATCCTTTTACGACCGGCTTAATGCCGAATGTAAAGATCTTTCGGGAAAATACTATCTGATCGGTTCGTCCGCGATGAATTACGAGATGAGCAGGTCATTTGACGGCGAACTTCTTCGGATTACGCTGCTGACGGCTGCGGCGATATTCCTTGTGGTACTGATCACGTTCCGTTCGCCGGTTGTGCCGGTTATCCTTGTGCTGCTTGTGCAATGCGGGGTCTATATCACGATCACGGTCATCGGCTTCCAGGGGTACAGCATCAATTATCTTGCGCTTCTGATCGTACAGTGTATTCTCATGGGTTCCATGATTGACTACGGCATCCTGTTCAGCAATTACTACCGCGATGCGCGCAGGGAGAACGGCGTTTTGGAAGCGCTAAGGCAGGCATATGCGGGTTCCATCCACACGATTCTTACTTCCGGGCTTATCATTGTAATCGTGACGGCAATCTTCGGACAATGCTTCGGCGATCCGACAATTGAGCAGATATGTCAGACAATCTCGATCGGAGCAACGTGCGCGATTCTGCTGATCCTGTTCGTCCTTCCGGGCGTACTGGCATGCTTCGACCGCTTTACGGCGGGAAGAAAGAGAATCCGCACGAGAAATTAGTATACAACAGGACAAAGCTATGTTATAATGGCAACGAGGCAAAGGAGTCTTATTCAGACTTCTTTGCCCTTTTTTTGTTTGGAAAAAGGACGGTGATCGGGTTGAAAAATCAATTTATACAGGTTACGGCGGCGGTTCCGCAGCTGCGCGTCGGGGACGTATGGTTTAATACGGGTCAGATCATTTCGATGATCCATGAAAACGCGGACAGCGGCGTAATCGTCTTTCCGGAGCTTTCCGTGACGGGGTACACGTGCGCGGACCTGTTTCTCAGCGACCTGCTTCTTAATGAGGCGGAAGCATCGCTTCTTAAGATTGCGAAAGCGACCGAAAGGACGGGCGTGACCGCGGTCGTCGGGGTTCCGATCCGCTTCCGGAACAGCCTCTATAATTGCGGGGCGGTGATTTCGAGCGGGAGCGTCCGCGCGCTGATTACGAAAACCTATATGCCGACCTACGCGGAGTTTTACGAGGCGCGGTGGTTCGCTTCCGGAAGAGGACTGCGCGGCGGGACTGTCCGCATCGGGGATCAGGATGTTCCGTTCGGGCCGGATATTCTGGCCGAGGACCCCGTAACGGGAGCGGTCCTCGGTGTTGAAATCTGCGAGGACCTTTGGGTGCCGGATAAGCCGAGCACGCATGAGGCGCTTGCCGGAGCAACGATCATTGCGAACCTGTCGGCTTCCGATGAGCTGATCGGCAAGCAGGAATACCGCAGGGAGCTCGTGAAGCAGCAAAGCGGCGCCTGCTACTGTGCTTATGTTTATTCTTCCGCGGGCACGCAGGAAAGCAGCACGGACCTTGTATTTTCCGGACACACGGTTATCGCGCAAAACGGAACGGTTTTCGCCGAAAGCATCTTTCCGGCATACCCGCATGTGGAGAAAGCAATCATCGACCTCGGGGTCATCCTGCATGACCGCAGGCGGCAGAACACGTTTGAGAATGCGGAAATCAGCGGAACCGCAGAGGGCAGTCCCGCATACCGCCGCGTTCCGGTCCGAATCCAGGCAATCGGGTCCGATGAAGTCGGAACGGAGGAACTGACGGAACTTCTGAACCGGTATTCTTATCCGGTAGCGCGCAACCCGTTCGTTCCGGCCGATAACGGCGAGAGGGACGCACGCTGCAGGCGGATCTTGCAGATTCAGGCAAATGGGCTCGCCACCCGCGTACGCGCGACGGGGATCAAAAATCTTGTGATCGGAATCTCAGGCGGACTGGACTCGACGCTTGCGCTTTTAGTGTGCGCCGAAGCAAAGAAGCTTGTTCCCGGGGTCCGAATTATCACCTATACGATGCCGAATGAAGGCAATACGTCGGGGCGGACATATAGGAACGCAATGAGGCTCATGGAACTGTTGGCGGACGAGATTCACGAAGTACCGATTCAGGACGGCGTAGCGCTTCATCTTACGCAGCTCGGCCATGAGCAGACCTATCAGGGCGAAGGCGATGTCACATACGAAAACGCGCAGGCACGCATGCGCACTTACATTCTGATGGATGCGGCAAATATGAAGCAGGGGCTTGTCGTCGGAACCGGAGATCTGTCCGAGTTGGCGCTCGGCTGGTGTACCTACAACGGCGATCATATGTCGATGTATGCGGTGAACAGCTCCGTTCCGAAGACGCTTGTGCAGTTCATATGCCGTACGTACGCGGGCATGTGCGGAAACGACGCGCTTCGCAATGCGATTCTCGACGTCTGCGACACGCCAATCTCGCCGGAACTCACACCGAGTACGGACGGGCAGATTGCTCAGAAGACCGAAGAGAAGATCGGCAAATACGACCTGAACGACTTCTTCCTCTTTTACACGCTGCGGTACGGGTTTGAGCCGCTTAAGACGGTCGCATTTGCCGGAAGGGCATATCCGGAACTTACGGATGATGTGATCCGGACGGCAGCGAAGAATTTCTTCCGGAGATTCTTTACGCAGCAATTCAAGAGAAGCTGTCTGCCGGACGGTCCGAAGGTCGGTTCCGTGACGCTTTCGCCGAGAGGCGACTGGCGTATGCCGAGCGATGCTTCGGCGGCACTGTGGCTTTCGCAGCCGGAACAGTAGATGGGTTTATAACGGTCGGCGGCGGGATGCGCAAGGCGTAATAGGACCGGTTTGATATTAGGAGAGGTATTGATATGGCAGCATTTGACAGAGTACTATCGGGAATTCCGCAGATGGATGAGTGCTTTGACAACATCCGTCTCGGGGATAATGTCGTATGGAGAGTGGACCGACTGGAGGATTTCCGGCTGTTCGTGGAGCCGTATGTGGAGCAGGCAATCCGCGACGGGCGAAATCTGATCTACATCCGGTTTGCCACGCACGAACCGTTTTTTACGGAACGGGAGGGGCTTAAAATTGTAAATGTGGAACTGTCGCACCGGTTTGAGACATTCACAGTCGACATCCACGAAATCATCCGCAAGGAGGGCGTGGACGCATTTTACGTGTTCGACTGCCTTTCGGAGCTGCAGACGGCGTGGGCGACCGACCTGATGATGGGCAACTTCTTCCAGGTAACCTGCCCGTACCTGTTCCAACTGGACACGGTCGCGTTCTTCCCTCTGATCCGAGGCAAGCATTCGTTCAAGGCGATTGCGAAGATCCGCGACACGACGCAGCTGTTTCTCGATGTTTATTCGGATAAGACGAACATCTACGTGCGGCCGGACAAGGTGTGGAACCGCTATTCCGAGACGATGTTCCTGCCTCATCGGTATGAGCCGGAGAGCGGCGCTTTTCAGCCGATCCTCGACGGCGTTGTCGCGAGCCATTTTTATCAATTGCTCGAGCACAATACGGCCGGCGCGGACCGCAGCAACAAGGACAGCTGGGACCGCTTCTTTGATATGACCGAGGCGATGCACGAGAACGGCCTCGACGTGACTGAGCAGTGCAGCCGCATGTGCAACATCATGATGACGCGCGACGAGCGGCTCCGCATCATGATCAAGGAGAATTTCAAGGCGGAGGATTACCTAAACGTCAAGAAACGCATGCTCGGCACCGGCATGATCGGCGGCAAAGCGACCGGCATGCTTCTCGCAAGAAAGATTGTCGAGAACAAGCGTCCCGACATCTTCGCAAATTTTGAGCCGCACGACTCATTTTTCATCGGGTCCGACGTGTTTTACACCTTTATCGTGGAAAATCATTTCTGGGACATCCGGGTGCGTCAAAGGAGCAAGGAAGAGTACTTCACGCTCGCGGATGAGTTCGCAAGAAGACTGCGCGAGGGCCGGTTCTCCCGCGACATGGAGGAAGAGTTCGTCAAGCTCCTCGAGTACTACGGCCAGGACCCGATTATTGTGCGCTCGAGTTCGATCCTTGAGGACGGCTTCGGCAACGCATTTGCCGGCAAATACGAATCGGTCTTCTGTCCGAACGCGGGCGACATGGAGCACCGGCTTCAGGAGTTTGAGGACGCGGTCCGGACCGTTTACGCGAGTACGATGAGCAAGTCGGCACTTGACTACCGGAGCCGCAGGGGTCTGCAGGCAAGAGACGAGCAGATGGCCCTTCTCGTGCAGCGTGTTTCGGGTTCCTATTACGGTGACTTCTATATGCCGTGTGCGGCAGGCGTCGGCTATTCCTACAGCCCGTACCGGTTCCTTGAGAGCCTTGATCCGTCAGCCGGAATGCTCCGCCTTGTTATGGGGCTCGGAACGTCGGCAGTGGACCGGACGGAGGGTTCGTACCCGAGGCTTGTAAGCCTTGATCAGCCGAAGGCAACGGTGGCGCGCACGAGCGCCGAGAAGCATCAGTTCTCGCAGCGGAAGCTCGAACTGATTAACCGGAGTGAAGGAAAGCTTGAGCAGGTCTCGCTCGATGTGATCGAGCCGTACATGCCTTACTTCCTGAAGAGGCTTCTTTTAGAGCACGACTTCGACGCGGAGCGCACGTTCCGTGAGCGCGGACAGAACCGCGATATCGAATTCATCTCGTGTCAGGGCATCGTGAATAAGGAAATCATCATGCAGCAGATGAAGGACATCCTCGCCACGATCCAGGAGGCGTACCAATATCCGGTCGACACCGAGTTCACAATCAACCTTTCGGAGAACGGCGATTATGTCATAAACATCCTGCAGTGCCGTCCGTTACAGGTGTTCCGTGATTCCGAGGAAACATCCATGCCGGAGAGTGTTGCGCCGGATAAGGTGCTGTTCGAGTGCCGCAACTCGGCGATGGGGCTGTCCCGCACGGATAAACTCGACCTGGTTGTCTACGTCGACCCGGTCAAATACTACAACATGCCGTATCGTGACAAGTACCGCGTGGCGCGTGCCATCGGAACGGTCAACTGGACGATGCGCGGGCAGGATCGGAAAATGCTCCTGATGGTGCCGGGGCGGATCGGAACAACCTCGCCGGAGCTCGGTGTGCCGACGGCGTTTGCCGACATCAGCGAGTTTGCGGCCATCTGCGAGGTGTCGAACTCGAAGGCCGGATACAATCCGGAGCTCTCGTACGGAAGTCATTTCTTCCAGGACCTTGTCGAGTCGGGCATCCTCTACAACGCCATTTTCGAAAACGAGAAGACGATCGCGTACCGGCCGGAGATGCTTGACGGGTGCGGTAACATTTTCCGCGACCTCGTAAAGGACGGCGAAGGGCTCGAGGAGATCGTGTATGTCTACGACGTGTCGGCGACGGGGCTCACGCTTAGCAACGACATGAAGTCGGAGCATATTCTCTGTTACACGCCGTGAGTGCGCAGGACAGTGTCATAGTGAAACCGAGGTCGGAGAGTTCCGGTCTCGGTTTTTCTGTGGACATTTTCTTGATATAGACAGTATTTCGGATATAATATTCTTCAGGGGGTGATGGCATGGAAGACACATTTATCTGCAGGATCGCAACGCTTGACGATATGGAGCACAAATGGGAGTATGAGATCGCGCGGCACGCCGACGATCCGGGCAACTGGATCGTGTGGAAGGAAGGGGCACTTGCGAACCGCCGCGAGGGAAGGACGCTGCCGTACTACGGCCTTCTGAACGGGGAGATCATCTGCGAGGCGACGGCGTTTATCAAGCCGGACCCGGACGAGGATTCCGAGGGACTGATCGACGAGACGACCGCGTATCTGTGCGCGTTTCGGACGAACCCTCCGTACCGCGGGAAAGGGTATTTTTCGAAATTGTTTGGATATATGATCGAGGACCTGCGTACGCGCGGGTACGAGAGAGTGACCGTCGGTGTCGAGCCGGAGGAGGTCGTCAACAAGCAGATTTATGCGCACTACGGGTTTGCGGAATTCGTGAAGACCGACACCGAGACGTATCCCGACGGCACGGTGATCAATGTGGAGTACTACGCGAAGAAGCTGTGAGAGGTTTGTGTAGAGAACGGTTATATGCGATCGCGGTATATTAATCCGGCGGCCGGCATAGTATCGTATGCCTTGTAAGAGAAAGGAGCGGATACGATGAAGTACAGAAACGCGAAAGACATCTTTCCCGAGAAACTGCTTCGGCAGATCCAGAAGTATGTTTCCGGCGAGACCATCTACATTCCGGCCGGTGTAGAGAAGAAGGACTGGGGGGAGACCTCGGGATATCAGCAGTATATCCGCGAGCGCAACGCCGCGATCCGGGACGCTTTTTTGAATGGAAAGACAATTGAAGCGCTGATGGAGGAGTATTCGCTTTCATACGACACGATTAAACGAATTGTTTACAGTAAGAAGGAGGTTACTATGCTAAAGTATAGTGCGACGCTTGCATCCGCAATGGAATACGGCAGGGAAGAGAAGACGGACGCGTGGGTGCATTTGTATTTGAATGAGGAGGGACGAAATATCCCCTTTTCGGACGGATTAAAACTGTTTGACCGCTACTTCATCAGTCCGGCGCAGTTCCCGATCAGTCTTTTCCACCGGTGTGCGGGTCCCGAGGAGGACATGAAGTACCGCATCGATAAGGGCTGGTGGGAGCACAAGCTTTCCGAGATCACGAAGGCGGTGGAGGAAGGTAAGGAGATGCCGCCGATGATCGTTCACTATGTGGACGGAGAG
>JAFZUW010000012.1 GCA_017618195.1 Lachnospiraceae bacterium | reverse complement strand
CTGTATAAGAAACGACGGCGCATACGGAGTGCGTCTCGCAAACAGTCTACTGGCTAACCGAAGGAGATTCAGCCATGAGAAAACAATATAGCACGGTTTCGTTCAAAGGTCAAATCATTTATGTGGGAATCGACGTACACAAGAAACAATGGGCGGTAGCGGTTCAGCATTGCGGACTGGTGTCGGAGACATTCACCATGGATCCGGCCCCGGAGAAACTGGCGGAACATCTGAAGCGGAACTATCCGGACGCGGAGTATCGGAGTGTGTACGAGGCGGGCTTCAGCGGGTTCGAGGCGCATCGAACGCTCTGCCGACTGGGCGTACAGAACATCGTGATTAATCCGGCGGACGTGCCGACGAGTGGGAAGGAGCGTGAAAAGAAGAACGACAACATCGATTGCCGGAAGCTGGCTCGCGAGCTGGAGAACGGAAGTCTGGAGCCGATTTACATCCCGACTCCGGAGAACTTGAAGCTGCGGAATCTGAAGCGGCGCGAAGATCAGCTTGTACAGAATCTGACGCGCATCAAGAACAGGATCAAAGGGTATCTGAACTTCAACGGCATCAAGTTCATTTCCTGGGCTGGGGGATCATTGAAAATCATGGAAGAGGAAGCTCAAAAGCGTGAAGACTACGCGCTGTTGAGCGACCTGCGCGAACTCAGATTCCTGCGGGAGGAGAAACTGCGTGTCATTCGCGATGAACGGGAATGCCTGAAGGATCTGAAACGGGAACGAATCCAGGAAAACATCCAGAGCGTTCCCGGCATCGGATTCCGAACCGCGGTTGCGCTTCAGGCCGAACTCTGGGACATGAAACGCTTCAAAACGGACGATCACCTCAATTCGTATGTCGGACTTGCTCCGCACATGTTCGGCAGCGGCGAGGATGTTATCGTGAAGTGCGGAAATCGTAAGAAGAAGCAACTCCACTATCTGATGGTCGAGGCGGCGTGGCGAGCGGTCCGGCACAACTTGGAATACAAGGCGAGGTACGGAGCGCTTGTCGGACGCGGGATGAACTCGAAGAAGGCTATCGTGGTCATCGCGAGGAAACTGATGCAGACGATCCGGACGGTCTGGCTTCAGGATAGGACGTTCATCGACTACCTGCAGAAATCCAAAATGAACTGAGTCCCTGTTCGATTCCTAATACCTGTTTTGCTGTAGATGCGGATGATTGGTTTTGCAGCATGTCGTCTTTTTGAGCTTGCCGTACAAAACGGTTCTTTCTGAGTTTACGAGTGCTGCTTTTGAACAGAACAGCAAAATGCGGGACAGGAGATTGAACATATTCAGCGAAGCCCGACTCCGACGAGCTCGACGGCCCATTCTCGTCGGGCTTCCTGAATGCCCCTGCCGCCGTCAATAACAGCATCCGATTTGTCCGTTCCAAACCGCAAAACTGAAACAAATTCTTTCACCAACATCTGCCGACAGCACAATGCCGGCAGACAGGAGAAAACTATCAAAAAACACAAAAACATTGAAAGTACTTTTAATAAATCGACAATATCGCGAAAAAGTGAGATTTCGCCCTTGACTTTTTCATAACAGCTTAAAACCGCCCATTTTTTTAAGTCGAACGGGAGGTTTACTGAATTTACTTCAGACCTTTCCCTGAG
>JAFZUW010000011.1 GCA_017618195.1 Lachnospiraceae bacterium | reverse complement strand
TCACTGCGTTCGCGCAAGACCGTTTTTCATTGCTCTGAAAAACGGACGAGATTCCGGAAAGAATGTACGGCGGGATGTCAACGCCGAAGCCCGGCATTGTCGCTCTCGCTGTAACAATCGTTGTCATCATGGTCGGAACCTCCAAAACTTCTGACAAGCTGCCGATCCCACAACTTTCGCTGCGAAATCCAGCTTGCTTGAAAACATTCAGTAAAAACCGAGTGCCTCCAAGCACCATGTTCGCAGGCCCGACCAAGAGCCTTGTATCCCGATGCAAAGAAGCACCCGGCAAGATGTGAAGACACAATCTCACCGGATACATTCCACCGAATGGGATACAAATACGCTTGTTTACTTGGTCGGTTCGCGAACATATTTGCTGAAATATACGGTTTTAAATGAGCCCAGTACACGACACCACTCCGGCAGTATCGCATACATATTATTTAACTTACACCCGATTGGTGCAAAAGTCAAGATGAAAAGAGAGTTAAACCCGGTTTTTTATTGAGGATTTCACAGCTTTCTGTTCAAAAAGACTGGCTGGAGATGCTGAACCGATACCTGCCGCGCGGCAATGCGGCGGTTCCGTTCTTCGCCCTCCTGCGCGTCCAGTTCGCGCCTTTCGGCGGTCAGCCGGGCCGTTTCTCCTGCCGCCGCCTCGCAGCCCGTCAGCGCGGCAAACGGCGCGAACTGTGCGGCTCTGTTGCTGATCCCCCAAGCCGGACGATCCCCGTCTTATCTGCCTGAACGGTTTTGGCCGAGCATGTCCAGAATGACTTCGTTCCGGGAGATCCGCTCCGAATCCCGATCAAACGCATATCGGGCTCTTTCATCTGATTCCTCCCGGCTGAGCTGAGCGAGGAAATGCTGAATGTCCGGCAGGGAATACCGCTGCAGTCCATAATATTCTCTGAAAATGAAGAACGGCTTCATCGCCACGGAGTAGTATGTGCTGTGGGAGATGTGTCTTCCCTGCATGAAATTATAGAGCCAGTTATACTTCTCCAAAGTCCAGCATTCATCATCACTCAGATACAGTTCAGGCTGATGGAAAGCACAGTACATACAGGCGAAAGAGAAGTATTTCAATCTGTCCCTGTTCGCGGAAGTGATTCCATCGACAAGGCTTTTTACTCCCCGCCGCAGTTTTTTGTCGAAGTCTTTTTCCGAAAGGATGAAGCGCCGCACTCTGGACAAATCCAGACCAGGCCGATGCAACATGGCCCGCAGTGCGGTGAGTTTCAGATCGACGTCGCTTCCGTTGTCATTGAGGGGATTTCTCTGAAACAGAGCAATGGTTTTCTCTTCCCTCTCGCAGATGTCCGTTGTCTTGTAACGCTCAAGGACGGCTTTTATAACGGCATCGGTGGGGATGGGATAAAAACGCCTCTGATTCTCCGGATTGGACATCTCCTGCAGTTTTCTGCTTATGATTTTCATGACGGCTTCTCCTCGGAAGATAGCAAAGCGATTTTTTCAAGTTCGGCTTCAGTCGGCGCCGCTTTTCCATGCTCCCACGCAGAGACCTTCTTCACGGGAACGCCGAGCGCGGCGGCGAACTTGACCTGGGAGAGCTTCAATCCCTTACGTTTTGTAAGGATTTGCTCCGGGGAGAGCGGTTCGGGCTTGTCGCTGAAATCCGGAATCGGCATCGCCGGGAATGTGTCTCCGAGGGAAACTTTCAGCTTCGCGCCCCCGGCGACCGCGACCGCAGCCACGTCCGAGATGGCAGTCCGGAGTTC
>JAFZUW010000010.1 GCA_017618195.1 Lachnospiraceae bacterium | reverse complement strand
CATTCTGGGCAAACCTCCTTCGGTTATAATTGTGCGGTTGGCGAACCAGCACCATTATACCTCAGGAGGTTTTTTACTTGAAGCTGAAGCTCATTGGGGACACACCTGCATAGCAGGTGGTTTATTTGGTCCTTATACCAATCATTACCACCAGCTTAGCTGGTGGTTTGCTCTGCGGCTATAAGCCGCTGTTCCCTGCTTGCCTCTAAAGAGGCTCTGAAGAATCGCCAACCGCACTGCGGTCACGGGCCGGCTCTAAAGAGCCTTTTTATGTGCCTTTTACTACCGGCTCACCCGTGAACGGGTCTATGTACTCTTTCAACGACATCTGATCATACTCCTCATCTTCCTTCAGTTGATTCCGTACATATTCTGCTATCTTTGCAGCGTTCTTTCCCACGGTGTCCACATAATATCCGCGGCACCAAAAGTGGCGATTTCCATACCTATACTTCAAGTTTGCATGCCGTTCAAATATCATCAGCGAACTTTTTCCCTTCAGATATCCCATTATTTCCGACACGCTGTATTTGGGCGGTATTCTCACAAACATGTGCACATGATCTGGACAGGCCTCTGCCTCGATGATCTCAACGCCCTTTCTTTTGCACAAATCACTCAGTATCTTTCCAACATCCGCGCGGATCTGCTTATATATCACTTTCCGGCGAAACTTTGGCGCAAATACAATATGGTACTTACATTCCCACGTTGTATGTGCTAAACTATTCATATCCATTCTGGGTAAACCTCCTTCGGTTATAATAGTGCGGCTGGCGAACCAGCACCATTATACCTCAGGAGGTTTTTTTCTTGAAGCTAAAGCTCATTGGGAACACACCTGCATAGCAGGTGGTTTTTTTGTATCGTCATACAAGAAAAGCCCCGACGCATTTCTGCGACGGGGCCTCAACATCATTATGTGGTTTACAGTCCGAGGATCTTAGCCTTTCTGGCTTCGAATTCTTCCTTCGTGATAAGTCCTGCGGAAAGTGCCATCTGGAGGGTCTCCAGTTTCTTCTTGGTCTCTTCCTCAGCGGACTGACGAAGCTCTTCCTCCGCTCTGCGGTAAGCTTCCACTTCTCGGAGAGCCTCGGCTCTTGCTTCTTCGTCGGCCTTACGAAGCGCTTCTTCCTGCTCCATGAGGGCCTTCTCTTCTTCGTAGATTCTCCGCTCTTCCGGAGTCATCATTGCAAGTGCTTCTTCTTCGAGTCTGCGCTGCTCGGCTTCGAGTCTGCGCTGTGCTTCCTTCTCTCTGCGGCGTGCTTCGAGCTCTGCCTTACGGCGCTCAAGCTCTTCGTTCTTTGCCTTTTCTTCTTCGTCTATACGAACCTGCTCAGCCTTGGCAGCAGCTTCTGCGGCCTGCTTTCTGCGGATTTCCTCTTCCTTCTTGGCAGCCTCTGCCTTAGCGGCCTCTGCCTTACGAAGTGCGCTTTCACGAAGTGCCTCTGCCTTACGGCGGGCTTCTTCCTGATCCGCCTTAGCGGATTCCGCTTTACGAAGGGCATCCTGACGGAGCTGTTCTGCTCTGCGGCGTGCCTCTTCCTGAGCTTCCTGAGCCTTACGAACTTCTTCTTCAGCCTTGCGGCGTGCCTCTTCGGCAGCCTCCGCAGCTCTTCTGGCCTCTTCCTCAGCCTTACGCTGCGCCTCTTCGGCAGCTCTCTGTGCTTCTTCCAGCTGACGCTTGATTTCTTCCTGTCTGCGGATTTCCTCCTCGGCAGCTCTCTTGGCCTGTTCCTCGGCCTCTCTTGCCTCGGCTTCCGCTTTCTCCTTTGCCTTCTGAACCTCTAATTCGGCAGCTCTCTTCTCTGCTTCGATACGAGCCTGCTTCTCTTCTTCGAGACGGCGTTTTGCAGCAGCTTCCTTCTCGGCCTGCTCTTCTTCTTTTCTTCTGCGCTCTGCAGCCTTGGCAGCGGTTTCCTTGTTGTAACGTTCCGTTGCTCTCTGAGCCTCGGCGAGTTTGATCGCCTGTCTCTCTGCTACGCGGACCTGGGCAACTTCGTTATCGGAGAAGGGCTCGGTCAGACGGTCGCAGAACCAAAGGATTGCTGCGGGAAGTGCGAAAATGACAACGCGTGCGCCGGCTCCGGCGAACTTTTCCCAAACCACGATATTGCAGGTCGCGGTCATGTCTTTTGCTTCATAAAGCGCCCACAAAGCGCCTGCGATCACGCCGAATGCTGCAAGAGCCGCAAGGACGATCTGATCGTAACGCATATTGAAATACTTCTTCTTAATGTCAAATGCAAGGAACAGACAGTAAAACGCTCCGAGGATGCCGAATAAAATATTGGCGCCCATGGAAAGAACGCTCAACATATCGTTCACTTTCATGAACAGGGAGATACATGCGATCGTCTGGCATACAAAGAAACCGCCGTATGCGAGAAGCGCCATCATCAGATACTTCTGCAGCTGCTCGCGGATACCGTAGCGGCCGATCACGATAAACATGACTGCTCCGAATCCAAGTGCAAGATATCCTATCAGCCTGAGAAACGGAACACCGTACTGCATTTTCTTTGCCGCATTCGCTCCGTACAGGGACACGGCGCTGAGGAGCACGAGCAGGATGCCCCCAAGAAATACAAGTTTACATGTTTGTTCGGTCTTTTTGTTCGGATACATACCCCTTCATATCCTCCTTGTTTTTATTCTCCCGCGAGATTATCGGATTGTTCCGGTTCCTTCGGTTCGGTCTGCCCGGGGGCGGCCTCTTCCGACGTCGACTCTTCTTCCGCAGGATCGTCTTCCAATACGTCTTTACGCTTCTTCTTGGGCTCTCCGGACCGGTCGCAAAGAGGTCCGTTAAGCTTTTTTACCAACATCTGCAGGCCGTCCACCAGGAAATCCTTGGACACGATGCCGCCGCTCCATCCGCCGTAATCCAGCTGAGACAGATAAAATCGGTCTCCGAGATCGGTTGCATCTTTCAATAACGGCAGAGACGCTTTTGTGAACGCGTCGATGAATTCGTCCTCCTCCATCGGGAGGGGGATATCCGACATCGCCCTCGAAAGGCGGTTCCAAAACTGCCTTGTGGATTTACTGCTTCCTACACGGGGCAGTTCCTGAAACAGCTCCCAGACATAGTGCGTTCCCCGCTCAAGCGGAAGCAGAAACGGTCTTTCCGCATCAAGCCGGTCAAGTTCCTCCGACGCGTCTGAGAGGACCGTATACGAATCGTACGCACCTTCGATCGGCTCGTCAAGCGACCCGTAATGGAGCGCTTCAAACCGGTCGAAATCCCAACTCGGGTCTTTCTTCTTCTGGACTGCTGTCATTCTCTCACAGGACGCTCTCTCCAAAATCAGGAGATCCATGTCCATTTTTCTTCTGGGATAAGACATACCTACAGTTCTTTCATTTTATTCTTATGAGGAAAATATAACACGGGTTTTTGCTTTCGTCAATAAAAGAGGCAGAAAACTGTTGAAGTTTTTCACGAAAAAATGGTATTCTATATGCGATGATTCGTATAATATGAAAGAAAATCCGTCGAATACGGTCTTTCCGGCCGTTCGCGCCTTTTTTCGGCGGAACATAAAGAGGTTTTTATGAAGTGGATTCTGTATTACCTGCGCCGCTACCGGTGGCAGGTTGCCTGGAGTGTCACCATCAAATTCTTTGCCTCCATGGGCGAACTTTTTATCCCTTTTCTGCTCAAGTATATGGTCGATGACATTGCTCCGACAAAGGACGTGAAGCTTGTGCTTCTGTTCGGCGGAGCGATGGTTTTGTGCGCCCTTCTCGTGCGGTTCTCAAACGTCAAGGCGAACCAGCGCGCGTCGGCCGTAGCCAAGCAGTGCACGAGAGACCTGCGGCACGACTTATTTGCCGTAACGACCAATCTGACCGGGTCCCAGTTCGACGGCGTAACGCTTCCGTCGCTGATCTCGCGTATGACTGCCGACAGCTATAACGTGCAGAACTTCATCGGCATGATTCAGCGTATGGGCATCCGCGCCCCGATCCTTCTGATCGGAGGCATCATTCTTGCGGCCGTTCTGGACGCGAAGCTTTCCCTCGTTCTTCTGTGCATGGTTCCGCTCATGGCGTGCGTCGTCCTGTTCGTGTCCCGCCACGGCATTCCGCTTTACAATCACGTGCAGAACAACGTGGACCGCGTAACGCGCATCCTCCGGGAAAATATCACCGGCATCCGCGTCGTTAAGGCGCTCTCCCGCGAAGAGCATGAGACGGCCCGCTACGACGAAGCGAACGAGGCGCTCGCGCGCTCGGATTTCCGTGCCGGTGCGACCATGGCTCTGCCGAACCCGTTAATGAACCTGTTTCTGAACATCGGTCTCGTCCTCGTCATCCTGTTCGGCGCGTACCGCGTCAACACCGGCGAGATCAAGTCCGGCGTAATCATTACGTTCCTTGTTTATTTCAACATCATTCTCGGCGCCGTGCTCGGTCTGAACCGTATCTTCATCATGTATACGAAGGCCGGCGCATCCGCCAACCGTATCGGTCAGGTTTTAAGTCTCGGCGACATCCGTCCCGAGATCATCTCCTGCGAGCGTGACGCTTCCGTACCGTTCATCCGGTTCGAAGACGTCAGCTTTTCCTATCCGCACCTGCAGGAAACCGTGGAATCGAGCGACCGCGAGAACGCCGTTTCCCACATTTCCTTTGACATCAACCGCGGTGAGTCGCTCGGCATCATCGGGTCGACGGGCTGCGGCAAGACGACACTGATCAATCTCCTGATGCGCTTTTATGACGTAACGGAGGGCCGCATCCTTGTGGACGGCATCGACGTGCGCGCCTACGAGACCGACGACCTGCGCCGCAAGATGGGCGTCGTATTCCAGAACGACACCGTATTTGCCGACACGATCCGGGAAAATGTGGCGTTCGGACGCCCGCTTTCCGACGAAGACATCCGCGCCGCGCTTGCGGATGCCAACATTCTTTCGTATATCGACAGCCACGAAGAAGGGCTTGATTACCGTGCAACCAAAGCCGGAGCGAACTTAAGCGGCGGTGAGAAACAGCGTGTCGTGATCGCGCGGGCGCTTGCCGGCAATCCGGAAATCCTGCTTCTCGACGACGCCTCGAGCGCGCTCGATTATAAGACCGACGCCGCACTTCGTAAGGCAATCCGCGAACACCATTCCGATGCGACAAGCATTACCGTTGCGCAGCGCATCAGTTCGGTGCGCGGTATGACCAGGATCCTCGTCATGGAAGCCGGCGAGGCGGTCGGCTACGGGACTCATGAAGAACTGATGGAGTCCTGCGAAATCTACCGGGATATTTATCATTCCCAGATGGGAGGTGCCGACAATGCCTCCGCTTAGCAGTAAAACCGATAAACCGAAGGATACCAAGGGCACGCTTCTTCGCCTTCTTTCCTATCTGGGCCGCTACCGGCTCGGAATCTTCGGCGGCGTATTGCTGTCCGTAGCCGCGAACGGAATGTCGCTGATCGGTCCGGAACTCGCCGGACTCGCCATCTCCGCGATGGAGGGCGGCAAAGGAAACGTCGCGTTCCGCCTCGTGTACCGGTACGCAACGCTCATGCTGATCCTTTACATCTGTTCGTCCGTCATCACGTATCTGCTGTCCTTCCTGATGATGAATATCGGTCGTTCCGTCGGGAAGAAACTCCGTTCCGACGTCATGAACAAGCTGATGCGCCTGCCCGTCGGTTATTTCGACACACACCAGACCGGCGACATCATCAGCCGCGTTTCGTATGATATCGACGTGATCAGCAACTCGCTTTCAACCGATATCACGCAGATTCTTTCCTCGATCATCACCGTAACGGGCGCATTTGTCATGATGCTCCGCGTGTCCGCGCCGCTTGTCGTGGTAATCGTCGTCATGATCCCGCTGTACATTCTGTACACGAGACACATGATGCGGAAGACCCGTCCGCTGATGTCTGCCCGTTCCGCAATGTACGGGGCGATGAACGGATTTGCCGAGGAAATGTTCTCCGGGCAGAAGACCATTCAGGCATATGCGCACGAAGCGCAGTCCACGGTCGAATTTGACGTCCATAACGATAACGCCTGCGACGCATACTACCGTGCGGATTACGAGGCTGCCAAGATCGGCCCGACCGTCGGGTTCTTCACCAACATTTCGCTTGCGCTTTCCGCAACCGTAGGTTCGCTGTTTTACATGCGCGGCGTTCTGAACCTCGGCCAGATTGCTTCATTCATCCTTTACTCCCGGAAGTTCTCGGGCCCGATCAACGAAGTTGCCAATATCTCGAACGAGATCCTTTCCGCGCTTGCCGCAGCGGAGCGCGTGTTCCGTCTGCTGAACGAGCCGGAGGAAACGGCCGACGTTCCGGATGCCGTAGAGCTTGTTTCGGCGGAAGGTCATGTAGAGCTTAAGGACGTACATTTTTCGTATGTGCCCGAAAAGCCGATCCTCGAAGGCATCAATCTGGATGCCGAGGCCGGCCGGCTGATTGCCATTGTCGGGCCGACAGGCGCCGGTAAGACGACGATCATCAACCTTCTCATGCGTTTCTATGATCCCGTAAGCGGCGAGATCCACGTCGACGGAAGGGAGCAGCGCGAATACACGATGGCCTCGCTCCGGAAAGCTTACGCGATGGTTCTGCAGGATACGTGGGTGTTCCACGGCACCATTTACGACAACATCGCCTACGGACGCAGCGATGCGACCCGCGAGGAAGTCATTGCCGCAGCCAAGGCAGCGCACATCCATAAATACATCATGTGCCTTCCGAACGGATACGAAACGGTCATCACCGAAGACGGCGGAAACATCTCCAAAGGCCAGAAGCAGCTTCTTACCATTGCGCGCGCCATGCTCTATGACGCCAACATGCTGATTCTTGACGAGGCGACCTCCAACGTCGACACCCGCACCGAGCGGCAGATCCAGTCCGCGATGCGAACCCTCATGAACGGTAAGACCTGCTTCGTGATTGCACACCGTCTTTCCACGATCCAGAATGCGGACCGCATCCTCGTTATCGGCGGCGGAAACATCGCCGAGCAGGGCACGCACGATGAACTGATGGCAAAAAAAGGCGCCTACTACAAGCTCTATATGAGCCAGTGGGAGTAGACGCTCAATTTCCTTACAAACAAAAATCCCGTCTGTTTCGGATTGCAATCCGGGGTTCCGGACCTCCGATCAGACGGGAGTTTTTTATTGTTTTCGTGCTGCCGTTTCGGGAATTCTGTGCCGAAGGTACGACGGGTACTCCGTCAGCCCTGTTATTCCCGGCCCTGCCGGATACCCTTCAGTCCTGTTCCTCCCGGTCCCGCTGAGTGTCTCGGTCTTTCGGCCCGGCATATTTCCGAAGGAGAACAACCGCCGCTGCCCCGAGCATGAAGGCGATCACCGCGATCAGGACGTACCCGCCCGCTTCGCTGCTTAACAGGGATGAACCGGTATAGTAGTTTCCGGCCGTATCCGTGATGGTTCCGAAAGATTGCCGGATTATATAAAGCAGTCCCGCAAACAGCATAAGGCACACAGCACCGCTGACTGCCGCGATGCGCCGGTCCTTCCTGAGGCGGAGCTGTCTTGCCCTTTCATGAAGTCTTTTTATTCTCTCAGCCGTGTTTCTCAAAGGTTCCTCCTTCCGTGCTTAACCCGCACCGATTTCGAATGAACACTTGGGATTCCTCCCCCCTACACTTATTAAGATACCGGAAAATGAAAATCTCCCCGGTTAATATTCAAAGATTTAAATTTTTAGAACTTATTTCCCCCGCCGTCCCTGTCGGAGCTGTGTTTTTAGATGTCTTTGTGCCGAGTCAGAGGTTCAGACAATCAAAAAGCGGCTGTCCTTCGCGGGTACTTCCGGTTAAACCGTTTGCGCGCTGCCCAGGCGATTCCCGCCGTTGCGAGCGGCAGACAGTATCCGATCACCGCCGCCGGTCCGGTCTGGGTGACCAGAATGTTATAAATGCCGTGATAGGAAATCGCTACCGCCATAAGCGACAGCGTTCCGGCAACCCTTATCCAGTCCCGGTCCCACAGATGCACAAGTCCCATCGCCACCATATATCCGCACATTACGTGCATGGCTCCTGTGGCGAAACCGCGGATCGCAAGATTTACAAGATGACCGCTTCCGTTCCGCATTAAATAGCAGATGTTTTCGAAGGTGGCAAATCCCACCGCGATCATCATCACATTTACCGGAATGTCTTCCTTCTTCGGTTCAAACACCATCAAAAAGAAGATCATGGGCAGGAACTTCATGATTTCTTCGACAAGCGGCGAGATCTCCATCGAGGCGTGCACCACGTCCGCGCCCTGCACCATTGCGAGGTAGGAGCTGATATAAGAGGACAGCAGGCACATGGACATTCCGCTCAGCAGAAAGACCATCATACGGCGTTCTCTCCGCTTCATACACAAAAGGGAGAACAGCAGCGGCGCCGTAATACAGATAAATACGTTTTCGATTACCGTCATTGCTCCACCGCCTTTCGAAGCGCCCTCGGGAACACAACGAACGTTGCCGCCAAAACCATGTCAATCCAGAAGTACGGATTTCGTATCGTATCGCCCATCCAGAAGCAGGATGCCGTGTCCGTTCCGTATTCCGCGAGGCAAAACGCCATAACCGCAAGAAAGAAGAACCTTTTCTCCTTCTTCTCCTGCCCGTCCCGTATTGCCAATAGTCCGTCCAGCGCCTGCCACATCGGCAGCGTCCTCAGAACGACTGTGAAAGTGTTGCCGATCACGTCTCCCCACTGAAGGAAGAAAATGCACATTCCGCCGGTAAATGCGGGCACGATCAGGAGAAGCGGACGAAACTTCCGCTCTCTCCGCTCCGAACGGACTTCCGCAACAAGCAGAAACAGGAATATGTAACAGGTATACCAACTCAGATAAGGGATATACGAGAACGGAGCAGTTTCCCCGTAGAAAATCAGAAACAGCGTCCAGTACAGATCCCCGAGAAGATAATCCGTACCGGTCAGGATCAGCAGAATCCAGGCCTTCTGTCTGTTCCCCATACGCATCATATACAGAACGGAAGCATTGATGCAGAACGTGATCAGCGCCATCTGCAGCCCATAATCAATAATTTCTATCACCGGGTTTCCTCCGTGTCTTCATGCGAATCTTTATGCAGACGTTTCACGCTGTATCCGAACACCGCGGCGGAAATCCCGAGAAGAAATGCAATCAATCCGACTACAAAATATCCCATAATTCCGTGATTCCCTCCTTCTCCAGCTCCGTACGCAGATTCTGTTTGCCTCTCTGCAGCAGATGATCCACCCGCTTGGTGTTGATCCGCATCACTTCGGCCGCTTCCGCATAGCTCATATTCTCAAAATAGACGAGCCACAGTGCTTCGCGCACCTGCGGGTCAAGCCGGTCCATACAGCGGTGAAGCGTTTCCTTACGGTTCTTATCCGAAAACAGTTCCGCGGGTCCGGAGCCGTCGGCAGGCTCCGCTTCCAGTTCCTCGATACTGAACACCTCAAGCCTTGTCCGCCGGAAATGGAACCTCGTCACGAGATTCCGGCCCGTTTTGTAAAGGTATGCTTTGAATTTGTCCTCACCGATCTGCGGCTTTTTGATCATGATGCGGGCAAATGCTTCGATCATGAGGTCCTCCGCATCCTCCGGATTGTGAACGTAGCCGTTCAGAAAAGCGGTCAGCGCATCCCCGTGGCGGATCATCAGCTCATCATAAGCCGCGTTTTCGCCGGAAAGAAACGAATTGTATAATTCCGAATCGGTGCGCATGACCTTCTCCCGTGTCTGTTAATTCACCGGCGTAACAAGCCCGTCCGCGGCAATCTGAATCTTATTGCCGGAAATCTTCAGCATGTTCGCAACCTCTTTCTCGCGGTCAGCGCCGAGAGAAATCGTGGTGATAACGTTCTTCTGTCTTGCAGGGGTATAGTAAAGATCCACCTTCCTCTCGCCGGTCGCGTCGTCGCCGTGAAGGCGGAGATCGATCAGCATGGAACCGAGATCCTTATCGTTAAACCAGAAATTGCTGTAGCCGTACACGATCGGCTTCCCGTTGTAAAAATCGATCGGATCGGGCTTGTGCGAATGGCCGCCGATGATCGCATCGGCACCCGCGTCCAGGTAAAGCTTGGCGGTATCGATCTGCACCTGCTCGAGCTTCTCCTGGTAATCCGCGCCCCAATGCACGATCGCAATTACGAAATCCGCGTTCTTTCTTGCTTCGCGGATCGCTTCGACGAAGATTGCCTCCTCGTCGATATTGGACGCCTCGCCCTTTTTATAACAGCGCAGGATGCCCGGCTTCGTCTCGGTCGCCATCGGGGTCTTGATGTTCTTCTCCGCACGGCTTGCGGCGACAAATGCGATCGTCTTTCCCTTTATCGTGATATAAAGCGGCGCCTTGGCTTCCTCCAGGTTATAGCCCGCTCCGACATAGGATATTCCTGCGTTTTTAAGCGTTTCCATCGTATCGGTCAGGGATACTTCGCCGTAATCGTACGCGTGATTGTTGGCAAGGATCGCCACATCGATGCCCATCTCCCCGAGAAGCGAGACGCTGGCCGGATCGGCACGGAACGTCCATGCTTTGCCGGAGAGCGGCGTGCCGCGTTTCGTGTAAGTGAACTCGTTGTTCGCGACCGCGATATCGGCGGTTTTCAATTGGTTCAAAAGTTCCGGCGAGATGCACTTCGTAAGGTCGCCTCCGACGGAAGCGAGCTTGGTCATCGGGATTCCGCCTTCCTGGAAGTTAATGTCTCCGCAGAAGCAGATCCGGATATCGTAAGTAAGGTCGGGCGCCGGCGGAACATCGGTCGGAGTTTCGGTCGGCTCACCGGTCGGGTCTGCCGTGATCTCTCCGGTCGGCGTCTTCTCAACCCTCGCCTCCTGCGTCGGGGTCGGTCCCTCGGCAGGCTTCCGGTTATTCTTTATAATCGATACAACGCAAAAAACGGCTATGATACAGCAGATTACCGCTATGATCGTCAAGCCGTTTGATTGCCTTCTTCTGCGTTTACGCTTGGTACTCATGTTCTTCTCCCGGGGTCCGGCCGCATAACATGTGCCGGATTTCTTCTTACAGATTCCAAAGGTCTTTCTGCTTGTCCGCCTGTTCGTTCAGAAAAGCGGTAATCTGCTCCAGTCCCTCATCCGAGAAGGGGAACTCATAACACTGCTTCACTGCTTCGTCGGTCTTCTCGTAGCAAAACTCGTCCGGATAGAGCACAACCTCCAAAGACTCCGTCTCCGGGTCCCCGCTCTTCTTTAACGAAATCCGGTACCGCATTCCGTCAAGGCTTCCCGTGAAAGGCTCCTTCCGGTAAAATGCGAGCGCCATCAGATCTATTCTTCGTAACATAAATACTCCTTATACGGCTAATAATCCTCTTCGATAACCTGAATCTCCAAATAGTCAAAATCGATTGTCTCGGCGAAACAATCCTGCCCGAACCGCGTTTTCGAATGCTTCTTAAACTCGCGGACGTTCGCGTCAAGCCAGATCGGCCGCGCCAGATCCCACTCGACGCACAGCCTGTCGATCGCCTCAAAGATCTTCTTGGTCCGGTTGAGCTCAGAGCTGTCGGAAACGGTCATATGCTTTACGAGACGGGCATCCTTCCAGATCTTACACCACATACGAAACATGTCTGCACCCGCCCCTTCTATATTCTGCGCCGTTTGCGGACTTTCCGGAACTGCATCAGCAGGAGGCCGAATATCGTTCCGAATACAAATCCGCCGACATGCGCCGCATAGTCGATGTTGCTTTCAAAAGGCGTGATCCCCTTAAAGACGCCTAGCTGGTACAGGGTCAGGAGCAGGAACAGCATGAACCGGGCCGGAGAAACCTGCGCCCGTTCCGAAGGCGTCATTAAAAGCCACATGACAAAGACGCCCATGATTCCGAAAATCGCTCCGGAGGCTCCGACCGAGATGGTCGGCTGCGCCATCATTTTATAATACATGCAGGACGCAATGCTTGCGCAAAGACCGGACAGAACATAAGAAAACGCGTACTTCCAGTGTCCGATGTTCTTCTCAAGGATTGCGCCGAATACATAAAGGCTCAGCATGTTGTTGACCAGATGGTCAATACCGCTGTGCAGGAACATACAGGTAAAGAGACGGTAATACTCCTTATCGCTTTCAATCGCCATCCAGGAGTTGGCGCCGTTGATCTGTAAGTCTTCAAAAATCGACTGGAATAAGAAAACCAGCACGTTGACCGCCACAAGCGCAATCGTGATATACGGCGTCCGGGACACTTTGTTCCGGATGCTTCTGCGGAGATCTCCTACGGGCGAAACCCTGCCCTTTCCCGAAGCTTTGAACGGCTTCACGGATCCCTGCGATACATGTCTTTGGGATTCGGCAAGGACGCCGGCCTTCTGCATTCCGTCACCGTTACGGACATCCGCGCCGAAATGGAGATTCTGTTCGATAACGCTTCGGATCCCGAGGAAATCCTCCATCTGATTCTCATATATGATCAAGCGGCCGTAAAACTCGTCCACGGTCCAAAACGGCGTATCCGCACCGAGTTCCTTGGCCTTTTCCGGCTGGTTGGTAAAGAACAGCGTCAGCGTATGAACGTTCGTATAAGGCCCGGCGGAGAACGTCTTGACAATGGTATCCAGACGCTTCCGGTACTGCTCCGCGGTCATCTCCGAAACGGCATCCTGCATCACCATCCAGATCAGGTTTACACTGACTCCGGACGGAGTATAATAGATGTCCATGCTGTCCGAATGCGTATCCACGCGCAGAAAACCGCGCCCGGTAAAATACCTGGCGAGCCTTGCAGCAATTGTCTCCTTTTGAACCGTTTCGCCCATCTGATGCCTCTTGCAATGATACTTCATACGGCTGTAAACCGCCGTATTTTAGATTGTACCATAAAACCATACAAGATTCAACGCAGGACCAAGAAAAGAAGCGCCCCGATCCAGGCGAGAAACAGAAGACTCCCGCCGACCAGAATCCCGCCTCTTCGTTTTCGTCTCGGTGTCGGGAGTTCCTCTTCCTCATCGTTTTCCAGATAAGCGCTGATTTCCGGCAAAGCGGGGCGTTCTTCGAGAATCCCCGAAATTGCCTGAAAAGAGCAGGAATCGCCGTGACAAAGTACATAGAACGCATAGCCGCTGTAAACCGCTTTCTCATCGTTCGGGTCCAAAACCGAAAGGAGATGCGTGGAGAGATTTCTCATCTGCTCGATCAGCGGGCAATGAAACTCCGGATAATAACAAAGATAGATTTCCTTTGTCTGTTCGTTCATGTAAATGCTTTCGGGCGAAATCCAGAATCCGTCCTCCCGAAGCAGATATTCCTTCGCCTCTCGGATTTCGGCAAATACCCCTAAGATCATCGTTTCAAACTGCGCACCGGATATCTTCTTCCCGGCAAGATACCTTCCGAGACTTTTCAGCCCGGAAATCCGGTAGCGATGGTATTTGGCTCCGGACATCCAGCCCGTCTCCATCTTAAGAAGGCCCGGAATCGCGTTATAGAGCATGATTTCTTCTTCAAAGCTTTCTTCCTCGGGAACGTTCTCAATCACCAGATAACGTTCCTCCATGGAATTGATTTCTCTGGCTTCCGGCTTCATATCCTCTCCTTTCCGTAGCTACCCAAGCACTTTTTCAATAATCGTCTGAATCTTATCTAGGACCTCGGAAACGCCTTTTGTCCGGTCTCCGGTTTCCCATGCGGCGACAAGTATTCGGTTTGCGCCCGGAGCGTCATGACCGGATGCGGTAACCGAGACCGTCCGCGCAAACAGACCTTTGTTCAGCGGCCGGAACACAGCCAAAATGCCGTCTCTGGCAGTAATTGTGACCGAAACCGTAATGTTGTCACCGTCGGATTCCGCCGTAACCGGTCCCGGAACGGCAAACCACAGATTCTCCTTAAGTTTCTCCGTCGCATATTCTTCGATCTTCTGCCGGTCTTTCGCCCTGATCCGATGCAGCAGCATACCGGATACTCCGGCAGACGACATATGCGAATAATCCCAGTCCGCTTTTCCGAATGCCGCATCGGCCGCCGCATAGCGGAGTCCGTTTTCGGCCGCATTCATCGCCGCCCTCTCGGCCGTAAGAATATCGCGGTAAAAAAGCGTCTCGGAAATCAACAGCACGATGATAACCGTAACGATCGGAATGATAAACGTCGCCTCCACCGTATAAGATGCGTTTAAGCCGTTTGATCTTCCGATTCCGCAATGTGTTTCCGCGGTTCGACTGTACGCTCTTTCGGTCCCGCTGCGGATTCTTTCACCGCAGCGGGGCGTCACTTCCGTAAACCTTTTTATAAGCATTTTCCAATCCTCCCTTTCATAACAGGACGAAAAGCGCCGTCGTCAGTTCCCCCATTGCAAGGAACGGAAAGAACGGAATCCTGCTCTTTCTCCCCGCCTTCCCAAGGCATAAAAGCAGCAGCGAAACAATTGATGCGAAAACCAGTCCGATACATAAAACCATTACGGTTGCGGACAATCCCAACGCCGCCCCGCATATTCCGATCATCGCCGCGTCTCCTTTTCCGACTGCTTCCTTCGTGAGAAACCCGATCAGGAAGAATACTCCTCCGAGCGCAATCCCACACAGCCGGGCCGCAAAAGGAATATTCCGCTCCCATACGGCAATAGGAATAACCCCTGCACCTGTAAGCAGCAGGAACAGAAGCGAAACGGTCTTTTTTCGGATATCCGAAACGCTTCCCCAAATTGTCATTCCGGTAATATACCAAAACATTACTCCAAGCCTCATTCCGCCGCTCCTCCGCATTTGCTGCAGGCACGAAGTCCCCGTTCCAGCGCTTCCTCTTCCGATATTTCCGATACGCTTCTTCGAAGCGACCTGCAGGAAACGGTCGTGTGGTAACGGTCTCCGTATTCGGCAATGTAATATATGATCGCCGTGCTATCCCCGCAGTATTCGCAGGCGTAGTATTTGCCTCCGGAAGAATTCCGCTCCTTCGGAAGCTGTTCCGCGGAAACGGTTCGCACCGTAATCTTCAGGTATGTACAGTCCGCCTTCCGGTGAAACACCGTAGCGTTGTCCGCAACATAAACCACATTTTCATCATCCTGCTCTTCCTCCGGTCTCTGCGGGGCCGGAGTACGCCCTGCGCCGCCGAATCCCCTCGCAACAACCTGCTGCTTCACGGGAATTCCGCCCCAGTGAAATACCCCGCTGTCCGGCTGGAACGCATAACTGACAAAAATCCGGATATCCATTCCGTTCTCATAGATTGACGAACCGATAAAGGAAAATCCGTCCGTCCCGTTTTGAATCAGCCGGAGCCATTTTTCCTTTTCCAGCCGCTCCGAGATGCGGAGCGTGAGATATCCTTCCGTACCGAGCTTACGAAGCAGTCGCTCCGTACCGTTCTTTTCTTCCGGGGAACCGCTTCCGGTCTCCGTCACTTTTGAAAGGATCGTTCCGACCGGCATCAGCTCTCTGGTAATCTCCGTCAGTTCTTTCTCCACACGGACCTGTACCTGCAGAAACAAAAACAGGTTGAAAAACAGGATAACTGCCAGAAAAGAGATCGGGACAACAAGCGCCGCCTCCACGGTCAGCGACCCTTTTCGCCTCGGAATAACGACGCTCTCGGCCGAACCGGCGTATTCCCATCGTATACCGGACTCTCTGTTAAGGCTGTTGTGTTCCCGTTCCTTCATATCGCTGTCACCTCCGATAACCGTTCCCGTCTTGTCCCGGAGAGAGTGAAGAAAAACCAAGACCGAAACGGCCGTCGCAGCCGGCAGCATGTCCTGCAAATTCCGCCCCGGCCCGAAACCTTTGCGGCCGGGACAGTCTTGCAGGATGATACAATCAGGAGTCTAGTATAAGAATGTTCCGAATGCTTCTACGGTACAACCGTTATAGCCTCCGAAACCTATCGTCGGAATATCCGTGTATTTGCCCGGAAGACGGGCGCGAACCGATACGGCAGCGCCGCACAGACAGTCGGCAATCCGAAAATCCGGATTGTCCGACAATCGGATGTTCTCCTGCATCAGATCCATGGAACGCATTACGATGCTTTGTTCCTTCGTAAGCAGGAGAAACAGAGTCAGATATGTTCCGTATGAAGGCGCGATCCCGGCAGCATCTTCATACTGCTCCGCGCGCTCAAACCGCGTTTTTTTGTCCATGGAAAGAATCTCCTCATAAGTGACCTGAAACGACATCGTTGTCACTAAAAACGGTACCTTCTTCCCTTTCAGTATTTCCGCAGCCTCCAGCTTGGCGTTCTGAAGCGCCCATGCGAACAGGATCACATATTGGCATGTTCTGACCAGAAACGGGAGTTTGTCCCCGAATATCTCTATTGCAGTCGTCATTGCCCTTGATTTCTTCATCGGATTCGTAAACGTATGGACCAGGTTCAGCAGCAGCCGTACTCCGAGTATGCATGCGGCCGCTCTCCTAAGATTGTCCGGATCGCTTTTCTTTCCGAACAGGAGATACTCCATCTGATAATCAAGCGCGTTCCCTTTTTCTTCCGAAAGATCCGTACTGTAATCCGGAAAATACGCCTTCGCGTACCCTGCAACCAGGAATTTCTCCGTCAGCGCCTCCGCCCCGCGCCGTAAAAGCTCCGAGACGTCGGAAAGTTTGAATTCCCGTATGATCCTCCAGAAGTTATTCTCTCCGATTCCTCCGATATCTTCGGAAAATGAGAGGTCAAAAAGATCAAATGCATCCGACCCGATTGTTTGCGACGGCAGCTGCCATCCGCTTATCTTCTTTACGGACATTTCATCGGATTCGAGAATCCCCGACGTGATTCCCTGCAGCAGAATGTTTCGAAACGCATTCCAGACACTCTCCTTGACGGAGACGGTTCTTCGCATCCCGGTATAGCGGATGCTCAGTCCTTCGAACGAAAGCTGTTTTGCTTCTGTTTCCGCCCGTGCGAGAATCTCCCTCCAGCTGTCCGGAGTACTTTTTGCATATTCTTCCAAAGAGGCTTTTACCTGACGGAGTATATCGCGGTTCTTTTCAAGGCGCAGACGCATCGCGCGGAAATCATAGAAATCCCCGGATTGTCCGATGTATTTGCGCATCGTATCGATGCTTTCCCCGAGCGCGGTTATCCATTCTTCCGAAAGCACTCCTTCGGCATTTTCAAGCTTCTCCTCATAATCCTTAAGAAGCGGTTTCAGTTCCTCCTGCAGCATGATCATTTGACTCAAAACGGTGATTGCTTCGTCATTCTTGGCAATCGTCCGGTCAAACATGGAACGTATCACGCCGAGTTCCCGAAACTCCCACTCGTCCGCTTCGACGCCATATACACCGGTTTCAAAGTCTTCCCTGTCCGCCCGCAGATTGTCAATCAGGTCGAGCAGATTATTGTACTGCGGCTGCAGGTACAGATACATGGCAAACGAGTCCACCGCCACCGCTTCCCTGGTCGGTTCAAAGCCGGTCAGCGTCTTGGCAAAAAAACGCTCTGGATGAACTTTTCCGTCCTTATCGCATACGATTCCTCCGTAATTGGTCGGGATTCCGTCCAGCACAGTTATATACCGTAAAAGAAGCAGTTCCATTGCCGTAAGCTTTTCTTCGGACCGCGCCTTCTCCTCTAACAGTTCAAGCCCCTTCTCCTGTTCCTTTAACAGATTGAGCGCCTCTAACAGTTCTTCGACCAGTTCCTCTGCTCCGCTTACCGCACCCGCTGCGATCATCTGCTTCCGCATCAAATCGCCGTCCAAATCGATTAAGCTCAGTTTCTTCTCAATCTTCACTTCCGGTTCGGCAAATGCAAAGCTGTATCCGGATGATCCGTCGCCTGAACAATCCTCAGGCAGATCCGAAACCGGGTTGACGCTTCCGCGCAGATACGTAGACAGCGACCGGCTCACATCTTCCCCGAACAGCCCGTAAATGCCGTAGCGGTCAAATAACGGCGTATAATACTGTCCCGCTAACGAATCCATCGACAACGAGACTTCCGTCTGAAGAACAGCCACGGCCGCCTGCTGCCTCGCCGATTCGACACTTACCAGTACGAGAGACAACAGCAGGACAAGGACAAAGGAAAACAGCACCGTGACCGCGCCGTTCAACCGCCTTTTCATCGTAATATCGCGCCGGAATCCGATTTGATGGAGTCAAAGGCGCTGTTAATGATTGATGTGATTTCGTTTTTAAAGATCAAAACGAGTCCGATGACGATCACGAGGATCAGAATGATCTCGACAACCCCGATTCCGCTTTGATCTTCCGCAAATCCGCGAAAAGTGTCCTTTATCTTTTGAAGTCTTTTTTTCATGGTCTTTCCTTTCTCCGGCTAAAAACTCATAAATGCCGGTATCATAATGATTGCGAGGATCAGAACAAGAATGCCTGCCATCGGGACCAGCAGTTTGGTCCCCGCTTCCTCGCCGCTTTGCTTTACCCGCTCCCTGCGGTCGGCAAATGCTTCGGCCGCTTCTTTTCTTAACAGCGGGATCAGCCCGCCGGTTCCTTTTTTGAGGTTCTGCACCAGAACCGACGACAACCGTAAATACCGGATGTTTCCGCAGTTCCGCCCGAACTCCTCATAGGCGGTCTCCTCCGGAATCCCGGCATTCAGCCGGTTTCTTGTATTCCTCATTTCTTCGTAAACATACCGTGTCGTTTCACTCTTCCGGGATGTAATATAATCTTCCGTAATTCTGTCCCAGGCGGATCTCAGCGTAAGACCCGCCTGCATTAACAGAGTAATTTTGCTGACCAGGTCAGGATAGTCTCGCAGTAACTGATCCTCCCGCTCCTTCCGCATCTGTTTCTCTTCGGACACCCACTTGGCTGTCAGTCCGCACAAAAACAAAATCAGGAGACTCGCGAAAAGCCATGGCGTTCTGCTCTTCTTTTTGTAAAATATTATCGGGGATTCCCCCATGTCGGTCGGCAACTCCAAGGTTGTTTCGTAACTCTGGTCCGCATCGCTTTTTTCCAGTTCTTCCTGCAGCATTTCACCGATATCCATTCCACCGTTTCCCCGTACCACGCGGACCGGAATGTCAAAAAACTCCGTTATCGCGCCGTATTTTAACCGTGCCGTTACGGTAACGACCGTTCCTTCCGCCGGAACATTGGACGGATAAACCCGTCCGTCGTGATCAACGGTCCGGTAATCCGAAGACATCCAAACGAGATCCACATTTGTCCCGGGAAGCTTCTTCGGCAGATTCAGACGCGAACTTACCTCATCGGCATTCGGATTGGATCCGAGAATTTCCGATGGCAGCGTTTCCTTCGCTTCATCCCATGCCGCCAGAACCTCGCTTTCGCGAAGCGTGCGCTCCCGGATAGAGATGTCCATTTCGTATTCTTCCTCTTGATAGACCGCCTTCAGATGATATACCTCGGTTCCGCTTCCGGGTCTCTGAAACCCTTCCACGCGTACGTCCGAGAACACTCCCCGTACTCCGAGAAGCATCATCAAGGCGCCGAATCCGCTGAGAATTCCGAATACCGTCAAACCCTGTCTGCATTCCCTGCAAAGCCGTTTCAGTTCGGGACTCTCGTTCACATACATGGAACGGTAGAATTGCTCGTCCCTCTTCTGAAGCCGGACTTTACGAAGAAACCTTCGCTTCCACAGGCAGAACAGGTAGCCGCCGGCGAGAATCCCCTTTCCGGCTTCCTTAAGCAGGATTCCGTCCGGATTTCCTTTTCGGAAAAGGATGCAATATCCGGCTGCCGCAAAGACTGCTCCGAGAACCGTCAGTACGGCTGCTGTCAGGATAACTGCCATAAAACCTCTCCACCCCCTTCCGTCAAATAGAAATGTCGGCAATCTTCTCTGCGTACCGACAGCAGATCAGATAGCATATATAGACAATCAGCATGATGATTCTGCCGATTATTCCCTCGTATAAGGGCTCCAAAAAAGCCGGCGCAAAGAGGCCGAAATATGCCAGGATGGCAAACGGCATCCACCGCATGATCGTGACTTCAAGCTGTTTCGCAAGCAGAACCGTCTGAATCTCTCGCATAACCTCCTGCTTGCGGTACAGCGTGTCATTCACCGAGCGGATCACATATACAAGATCTCCGCCCGAGCGGTTGGCGATGGCGAAGACAACGGAGAAACTCCGTATGTCTTCCACCCCGCTCCGATCTCCGAATTCGCGGATCACCGTCTCCGCGTCTTCGCCGTTTTTGAGCCTGTGGCTCATCCTCCGGAATGACGCCGCTATCGGCGCATTCTCGTCGAACATCACCCTGAGATCCTCTACGGCATTGTTGACGCTGTTTTCGATGCTATAGCCTGCTTCCAGGGAAGAAAGCATACACTGCAGCCCGTCCCGGAACTGGGATGCAAGCAGCTGCCTGCGGCGGATCTCAACTGTTTTCCGGTCTTGGTGAAGGCGGTACAGAAGATAAGGACCGAGCCACAGAATGCACCAAGGCGTTCGAAAGAACAGAATCCCGGAAACAATAACAAATATCAGGTTTTTCAATATCATTTTCAGATAATCGGCAAGCATTCTCCCTCCCCGGCGGCAAGCAGCTTGCCGCGTTTCTGAAGTTTTCTCCCGAGATATCCGAGTCTGCCTATGATCCGGCCGTTTTCGTCTTCCCCTTCTTCGCGGAAGCGAAACAGCGGATTCAGTTCAATCTCTCCGTTAACACATGCGGTTACTTCCACAATCTCCGTCACTCTTCGCGTCTTATCCCTGAGACGGGAAAGCTGAATAATGATATCGATTGCGGATGCAATCTGTTTGCGGATCGCGAGAAGCGGGATATCCTCCCCGAGGAGAACCATCGTTTCCAGTCTCGAAAGCATGTCGGCAGGCGAATTCGCATGCCCCGTGCTCATGCCGTTATGTCCCGTATTAAGCGATTGCAGCATGTCTATTGAAGCTGCATCCCTGACCTCGCCGACGATAATCCTGCTCGGCCTCATTCTTAAAGACGTTTTAATCAAATCCCGTATCGTGACCGCATGATTTCCTTCCATGTTCGCATTCCGCATCTCCATCCGTACGAGATTCGGGATGTTGGAAATCTGCAGCTCGGCAGAGTCTTCGATCGTGATGATCCGCTCGTTCGGCGGGATAAAGTCCGACAGAACATTTAAAAATGTCGTCTTTCCGACGCCCGTGCCGCCGCTTACGAAAATGTTATATCCGGAACGCACCAGCACCTTCAGATACTCTGCCGCCTCTGGCGTGATGGATTCCATAGCGATCAGCCGTTCCATCGTAATACGGTCTTTCGGGAATTTCCGGATCGTAAGCGCCGGCCCCGAAAGCGATACCGGCGGAAGGACGGCATTCACCCTGGATCCGTCCTCCAGCCTGGCATCAACGATGGGGTTGGCTTCGTTGATCACCCTGTTCACTCCGGCCGCTATCTTCTGGATGACATCCTCAAGCCGTTTCCGGTCATAAAACCGCCGTCCGCTTTGGAATAGGCAGCCGTCTTTTTCATAGAAGATTCCGTCCGGTCCGTTCACCATAATCTCGGTGATCGACGCGTCTTCCATATAATCCTGCAAAACGTCCAATCTGCGGAGGGAATCGAATACGTCCTTCTTCGTCTCGCGCCGCTCCCGGACGCTGAGCGCCTCTTCTTTCGTACAGGTTTCACGAATGACATTCTCGATCAGCAGACGGAGATCTTCATCGTCCATCTCCTTCGAACCGTCAACCTGCCGAAGCACCAGCGTTCGAAACCGGTTTCTTCGTTCCTCACGTGGCAATGCCATCGGTTTTCTCCTCCGAACTTTCCTTCACCGGACGCAGGCGGTCGCGGAAGCCCCCGCTTTCCGCCTGCCTTTCCAGTGCCTTTAACTTCTCCTTGTTCCTGCCCCCACAGGACCAGATAACGTCACATCTCGTCATCAGATCTTCGGTTCCGCCGGTTCCGAAATCGATGATCAGATTCCGGTATTCCTTCTCGCGGAGTCCGGCCAGAAAAGCCTCCGACTCCGATTCCCGAAAAAGCGCCGTGTCGTCCGTACGCCGTACTCCGGCAAATACGGTCAGTGCGCCCGTTGATTTCGCGCAGTATTTCATATGTTCCGTCCAGGACTTTCCGTATTCCTGCAGAAGATACACCAGTTCGCTGACTCCTCCGTCTTGGTCCGGCAGCTCCGCAATGCCCGGCGTCCGGTCCATGCAAAGAAATGCCGTTTTCCCGGATGCCGCCATCAAAACCGCTTTCCGGTATGCCTCGGTCGTACATCCGCATCCGCCTTCCGAAGCCGCATATCCGTGTACCCGGAGTTCCTGCCCGTCCGGTTCACGGAGGGATCTCTTTCCGGAACCGTCACATGCCTCGCAAACCTTTTCGGCAATTGAAGAAACCGTGCCGTACATGAACACTTCGTTCTCCGCTCCCGTCTTCATGTTTGTGAGCCACAATAGCGTGCTGCCTTCCCATCTTCGGGCAAATACGACTCGTTCCTCTGCAGGTACCTCTGCAAGCACAACTGCCGCAGTCCCTTTTACTTCCGGGGACTCTTCTTTCCTCTCAAATCCGGAAACCGTCCATTCTCTTGAAAGATATTTCGGAAGGACATCCGTCAATTGTTTTAAATAAGAAATATTCTGACAAATCAAAATCAGTTTTTTCATCGCGGTTCACGCTCCTTCCCTTTGGTGGCGCAATAATACGACTCCCCGTCGGGAAAAGTCAACGGAAAAATGCCTCCGAAAATCATTTTCGTCACCCTCGAAGCGTTCCGTCGGATTTTCCGTTTTTATGCACTAGACGATTTGCACAACACTCCCGAAAGCACGCGAAAAAGGTGCACAAAGCCGTTCCGGATTTTTGTGCACCATGTCAAAAAACCGACATTCCGATAAATCGTCCGAAAAATCAGACAATTCACCTGTTCCCTTTGCCCGCGAATATGGTATAATAGGTTATCATGCGGTTTCGGAGGATACTATGATTCAGAAATTAAAAAAACAGATAAATAGAGTTTTTGTGGGCAAGGAGGAAGTCGTTGATCTTGTCCTCTGCTGCCTTTTGGGCGGCGGCCACGTTCTTTTGGAGGACGTACCCGGCGTCGGCAAGACAACCCTTGCAAGAACGCTTGCGAAAAGCATCGACTGCAGCTTCGGACGCATCCAGTTCACGCCCGACACGCTTCCGTCCGATGTGGTCGGAATGACCGTATTCAATATGAAGACATCTGCATTTGACTATCACGAAGGTGTCGTAATGCACCAGATCCTGCTCGCCGACGAGATCAACCGTACCTCGCCGAAGACGCAGTCGAGCCTTCTCGAGGCAATGGCGGAAGGACAGGTAACGGTAGACGGCAAGCGCTACGAGCTTCCGGATCCGTTCATGGTGATCGCGACGCAGAACCCGATTGAATTTGTCGGAACGTATCCGCTGCCGGAAGCGCAGCTGGACCGTTTCATGATGCGTCTTTCGGTCGGTTATCCCGCGAAGGAGCAGGAACTGCTGATGGCGCGGAATTTCCTTGCCGGCACTGAGGCGGATTCCCTCGAAAGCGTATGCACCGCCGAGGATATTATAAAGATGCGCAAAGAAGTTACCGAAGTTCACCTGAGTGAAGGCGTTCTCGGATACATCCAGGAGATTATCGACCTTACGAGGCAGGATTCGAAACTGATGCTCGGCGCAAGCCCGCGTGCCCTTCTCGCGCTTGTACGCGCTTCGCAGGCCAAGGCGTTCCTTGCCGGAAGGGATTTCGTGAAGCCCGACGACGTCCGCGACGTTGCCGTACCGGTTCTGCACCACAGGATTCTGCTGACCGCGGAAGCCCGCATCGGCGGCGAGAGCACCGACTCGATCCTTGCGACGCTGATCCGCCAGGCTAAGATTCCGAAGGAGTGATCCTTTGTTCCGGGTCCGCCGCACCGGGGCGACGGAAGAATGTTCCGCCCGCGGTGATCCCCCGGAATGATCCGCGGCTTTGATCCCCGCGGAACACCCCTATTTCTTTTGAAAGCAGGTAGTCACTTGAAACGTAACCGAATCATTCTAGCCCTTTTATGGATACTTTCGCTGGTCGGAATATCCTTTTACGGAGGCTCGATAACCTACGGCTTTTTTATCATGGTCACCATGATCCCGCTGCTGTCCTACGGTTATCTGGCCGCTGTTCGGCTGCGCTTTTCCATCTATCAGCGGTTCGAAGGCAAAACCTTCATCAGTAACCGCGCGATTCCTTACTATTTTACGCTGCAGAACGAGGACCGGTTCGCATTTGCCTCGGTCCGCGTGTACTTCTATTCGGATTTTTCGACCGTGCTCGATCTGAAGGACGGCGAGGAATGCGAGCTCCTTCCGGGCGACGAGATCACGAAGGATACGATGCTCATATGCCGTTACCGCGGCACCTACATGGTCGGGATCAAGTCGGTCGAGATCGTCGATTTCCTGCGCCTGTTCCGCATGCAGTATAAAAACCCCGAGCCGCTCGAGGTTACGATCAACCCGCAGACGGTCGAAGTGAACGAGCTTCGAAGCATCCGCCTGTCCCGCATCCTGTCGCGCGAATATCCTTCGGGACATTCCGTGCCGGACCTGAACGTCCGGGATTACGTGCCGGGCGATGACCCGCGCCGCATCCACTGGAAGGCGACCGCGCGCTCGCAGCAGCTTATGACCCGCCTTGAAACCGGCGAGGAGCAGCAGAACATCAGTATTCTCTTGAGCACGTGCCGCTACAGCGACAAGCCCGCCGACTACCTTCCGACGGAAAACCGCATGCTTGAGCTTGCACTCGCCCTGTCCCGGTTCTTTTTGGTGCAGGGTATCCCGGTTCGCGCTTATCATCGCGCCGATTCGCTTGTCGACAGCTCGATAACCGACAGCGCTTCGTTTGCGTCATATTATGAGCGGATTGCCCGCGTCGCGTTCTTTCAAAGCGAAAAGGACAGCCTTCTGTTTCAGGCGCTCGGCGGAGTTGAGAGCGTTCTTTCCGCGCGCGCCGCGTTTCTGATCCTTGCGCGCTGGTCCCCCGAAGCGGAGGATTTTGTACGCCTGTTAAACGGCAACGGCGTTTCGGTTGTCGTATATCTGGTTACGGATGCCGGCAGTTCCCTTCCGGACGGCCTCTCCCTTCCGCGGACGGAGATCATTCCCGTCTCGCCGGATGTAAAGCTTGAGGAGGTGCTGTGATGACGGAACGATACGGACGGTACCTCTATGAATGCGTTTTCGCAATCCCGCTTTCCATTGCGACGCTTCTTCTGTGCTACGAAGACGTCGGACTTGAAAAGGCGGGCTTCTTCCCGTGCGCCTACGCGGTGTTATACTGCATCGCGTGTGCTTTCCTCGTCTATCTGAAGGGCAAGGACCGGCTTCTGGCAGCAGGGCTCATAACCGTATTTCTCGTGCTTCCCGCCGCATACGGACTGATCACTGATGAGAAGAACTATTATGACGGCCATCTCTATATTTGGCTCATTCCCGCAATCTGCGCCGGCTTCTTCCTTGCGGGGCTTCTCTGCAAGCATCTGCGGCTGTTCCGCTATCTGGCGGCGATCGGCGTGATTGCGACGCTTGTCGCGCTTCTGGTGCTTGACTTCCGGGTTCCGAAGCTTTGCGTCATGCTGTTTCTTTCCGTTCTCATACTTCTTATTGCCGATGAGACGCAGACGCTCTGGCGTAAGGAAGGGCGCACGGACCACGCGCTGCACCTTACATTTGTCGCTCCTTTCGTCTTCTTATGGCTCCTGTTCTGCCTGATGTTCCCGGTCAGCCGGAAGCCTTATGACTGGAATATCGTAAAGACGCTGTGGAACCGCATCAATGATCTAAGCATCTCGTTCTCGCAGTGGTCCGGAGGCAAGAAAGACGACTTCAGTTCCTACCTTCCCGGCTTCTCGGAAGGCTCCAAGGTAGGCGGCGGACGGGTAAATGACAGCTCGAAGGTGCTTCTTCAGGTGGAGTCGATCATGGGCAACGCGCCTTCGCTCCGGCTTGCCGGCGAGGCATGCGACACCTTCGACGATTTGGAATGGTCCGCTACGATCAGGGACAATACACGCGAGCTTGAATTTGACGCGATCGAGACCCGCTGCGCTCTTGAAAAGGCCGGTTCCTTCTCCGATTACATGCAGTCCGTCGAAGTCCGTGTCACCTACCGCAAATTCTCCTCGAGGCACCTGTTCGTTCCGGACAAGGTGATCATCCGCGGCACATCGCTTGCCGCGCTCGGGGCTGATGAGCAGGGCCGCAATCTTCTTTACGCGAAGAAGAAAGGCCTCAACAATCAGTATGTGGTAAGCGGGTACCGGGTAAACCTGCTGCATTCCGCATTTTCCGAACTCGTAAATCATGCGGAACCGATCACCGCGGATGACTGGAAGACCGTTACGCAGCGTTCCGACGTGTCGGCGTATGCGGCGGATTACAAGAACTTCCTTGCCTACCGGGAAAGCCTTAAGACGCTCTATGTAAAGCCGGTTACACTTTCAAACGGCGCGAAGGATTTCGTCACTCAGGCTACGGAGGGCGCGGAAACTCCGTTTGACCGGATGTTAATGATCGGCAAAGCGCTCAATTCGTTTGATTATTCGACTTCCCCGGGGCGGTTCCCTTCGTCCGTAAAGGATGCTTCGACGTTTTTGGATCATTTTCTTGCTTCCCGCAGAGGCTACTGCACGCATTTCGCTACGGCGATGGTTCTGTTCGCGTGGTCGGAAGGCCTGCCTGCACGCTATGTGCACGGCTTCAGCATACCGTTAAACGGCAATCCCGCCGCGGCGGTCGACGGCAACATGGCGCACGCCTGGTGCGAGATTTACTTTGAAAACATCGGCTGGATCCCGTTCGACATAACGCCCGGCTTCAATAACGACGCTTATTGGGCAACGAGCGGCGAGCGGAACGACCGCATCTGGGACAGCGATGACCCGAAACCGACGCCGTCGCCGTTCACTCCTCCCGAAGAAGAGAAGAACGCTCCGGTTCCCGTACTGAAAATCCTCATCCTCGTGCTGATCGCGATCGGATTCCTCTTCGTATTTACCGTAATCGTCCTTCTTTCGGATCGCGCGATCACGTTAAGAAGGTTCTCGCGGCTCTCCGATGCGGAAAGGATTCCCGTATGGAACAGACGCAACCGACGCATCCTCTCGTATCTCGGCCTGCCGATGAGGAAAGAGGAAACGCTTACGGATTATCGGAACCGCATCATCACGTCGCTTCCGGATAAGACCGTCGCCTGGATCCCTTCCTACGAAGAATTCCTTTACGGAAGTCCTTCCGACATCGCAAAGATCGAGGAAAGCATGAAGGCCGGCAACAAAGCGCTGATTAAGGAATTCCGCAAGCGCCACCCGAAGAAGTACCGCCTGTGCGCGCTCGGAAACCGGCTCATCCGCTAAACCATCCCCGCATCTGCGGAAAATACAACACCCTCCTTGCTTTGGGCAGGGAGGGTGTTTTTGTGCCGCTTGGGCGGCGTTTATGGAAATCATGAATGGGTTAGGTTTCTTTCTTTTTGGAACGTCTTCCGAGTACCACGCTCTGCAGCAGGATAAAGAAACAAAGCATGCCGCCGGTCGTGATGCTCTGCCACCAGGGATCGTTCAGTCCGCTCGATACAACGATCTTTTTGATGGTGGTAAGACTTAAGGTGCCGAAAAATGTGCCGATCACGTTACCGACACCGCCGGTAAGAAGAGTGCCGCCGATAATGGAGGACGCAATCGCGTTCATCTCCATGCCGGCTGCGTTCGTGGCATTGCCCGCCGCCGTATGCATCAGGAACACATATCCGGAAATTCCGCTCAGCAGTCCGCAGATTACATAACTGAGAAAACGGGTTTTCTTCACGTTGATACCGAGCATCAGCGCGCTCTGCTGGTTTCCGCCCATTGCGTAAAAGTTCCGTCCGAGACGGCCGTACTTCAAAAGCAGAAATACGAGAATCACGATTGACAGTGCGATAATGACACCGATTTCCATTTCCGCGGGAATCACGTTTCCGTTCGGAACGCGGTGTCCGAGCCAGCGGATCTTTATTTCCTTGTTATTATGAAGCTGAAGGAAGCCCTTATGGGTAACCTTCTGCGGATCAACGGAAAGAATCGTCGTCATGCCTCTTGCGAAGAACATTCCCGCAAGCGTTACGATGAACGGCTGAATCTCGAGATAACTGATCAAAAAGCCCTGAACCAGACCGAATGCAAGACCGATTCCCACCGCGAGCAGAATCGAAAGGAATATATTCCCACCCTTATTCAGGTAAATGGCACAGCTCATCACGACAAGCGAAGTAACGGCGCCGACACTGATATCGATACCGCCGCCGATCATGACGATGGTCAGGCCGCACGATACGATGATCAGACTTGCGTTATCATTTAACATATCGAAGATCTGCTGGGGACGGAGGAATCCGCCGCCGAGAAGGATCATCGCAAGAAGGTACATGATACAGAAGATTCCGATGGTAATGGTCATCAGAAGCTGGGTATCGGTAAGCGGTTCTTTTCTCTTAAAAAGTTTCTTCATCATTATTCCGCTCCTTTCGCCGATACTTTCTTCCGATTTTCCGAAAGACGCCTCACGAATTTCGTAAAGCGCTGCTTTACAACCGGAGAACCGATGACAACAAGAAGCACGATGACGATGGCTTTATAAGCTTTTACGTCCGTGGAGGAAACCTTCATCGCGTAAAGCGTTATCGTAAGCGTCTGAATGATATACGCGCCGAGGATGCTGCCGATGATTTTGAACCGGCCGCCGCCGAGGCTGTTTCCGCCGATCGCGACTGCAAGGATCGCATCCATCTCAACGTCGAGAAGCAGGGTCTCATGATTGATCAGTCCGAGACGGGACACGCCGATACAGCCTGCCGCCGATACGCACGCGCCGAGCAGTACGAAGCTCAACAGCTTGATGAACATCGGATTGATTCCGTTCAGTCTGGCCGCCGCGCCGTTGATTCCGACGGACTGCGTGAACAGCTCAAGTGAAGTAAAATGGAACAGCAGCTTAAACAGAATCGCCATCACTACAACAATGATCACGGGTGTCGGTAACGGAATGCCCGGAATGAATCCGCCGATTGCGGAAAGAATCGGATTCGAAATCGTAGGCGTCGCTCCGCCGTTGATCCAGTATGCGATGGAACGACCGCATGTATATAGGATCAGCGTCGCGATCATCGGCTGGATCTTAAACACCGCCACCAGAGTGCCGTTAAACGCGCCGAACAGCATTGCCACGATGCAGGAAAGCAGGAATGCCAGTAAAACCGTTCCCCCGTTAATCGAGGACGCCGATTTCAGAACCTTTACGAACACGCTGCCCGCGATGGCCGCTGCCGCACCGACGCTGATATCCTGTCCGCCGCAGGCTGCCGTTACAAGCGTCATGCCGATCGCGAGAATCGCCAATTCGCTCGCGCCGTTGATAATGCTGATGATGTTGCCGGACAATACGGCGTTTCCGTCGCTGTTATGCGCGATCCCGATGCTGAAGAAGCCCGGGTCGCGGATCAGATTGAATACTGCTAGAAGCGCGATCGCGATCAGCGGAATGGTCAGCTGGCCGAATCCGTTCCGAAAAAGTTTTTTACCGGTTATCTTCATCACGCTTCACCTCCCGCAATGGTCTTCATCACCTGCGTCTGATTCAGGTCCTTGCCGGTGAGTTCGCCCACAATGTGCCGGTCGCGCATGACAATCAGGCGGCTGCAGGTTCGAAGCATCTCCTCAACCTCCGAGGAGATAAAGGTAACGCTCATTCCTTCTTCGGAAAGTTTCCGGACAAGTTTCTGAATTTCGAGTTTGGTTCCCACGTCGATTCCTCTTGTGGGCTCATCAAGAATCAGGTAATCGGGATGCGTCAGAAGCCATCTCGCAAGAATTACCTTCTGCTGGTTTCCGCCGGAAAGTGAACCGACCGGCGTCTCCCTGCTTGCTGTCTTGATGTTTAATGCTTTTATGTACTCGTCCGCGAACGCTTCCGATTCGCTCCGGCTGATCGGCTTAAACAAACCGTTCATGACCTGAAGCGCAAGAATGATGTTCTCGCGAACGCTTAAATCCGCTATGATGCCGTCACGTTTACGGTCTTCCGCGAGATACCCGATGCCGTGACGCATCGCATCGACCGGGCGCGTAATCTTAACCGGTTCTCCCTTAACGGTTACCGTGCCGCCGTTTACTTTGTCGGCACCGAAGATTGCGCGGACGCTTTCACTGCGTCCCGAACCGAGAAGTCCCGTGAACCCGTTGACTTCGCCCTTCCGGATCGAGAAATCAAACGGCATCGCCTCGGAGCTCGAAAGCCCCTTTGCCTCATAGAACACTTCCCGTTCCATGATTTTTTCTTCGTCGCCGTCGCCCAGATTGCTGAGCTCTTCGAGTTCTTTACCGATCATCTTTGAAACAAGCTGTACCTGCGGCAGTTCCTCGGTCAGGTATTCGCCGACAAGTTCGCCGTTCCGAAGTACCGTGATCCGATCGCTGACCTCGTAAACCTGCTCCAAGAAGTGGGTGACAAATATGATGCCGACGCCCTGGGCACGAAGATCCCTCATCAGTTTAAACAACATCTGCACTTCGTTATCATCGAGGGACGAGGTCGGTTCGTCGAGGATCAAAACCTTACACTGCATGTCCACCGCGCGGGCAATGGCCACCATCTGCTGTACGGCAAGGGAACAGTTCCCGAGAAGCTGCGTGCTTCTTGCCGGAATTCCGAGTCTTTCAAGAATCTCATCCGCGCGTTTCTCACGGTCTTTGTGCCGAATCACAAAGCCGCTCTTTCTGCCGATGAACATGTTCTCGGAAACGGTAAGATTCGGGCACAGGGTAATCTCCTGATACACCGTGCTGATTCCTTTATTCTGGGCATCTTCCGGCGAACGGATCACGATACTTTCCCCATCCAGCCGTATTTCTCCGCCGTCCATCTGATACACGCCCGTCAGCACCTTGATCAGGGTGGATTTGCCGGCGCCGTTTTCTCCCATCAGCGCGTGGATTTCTCCCTTTCTTAAGGAAAAGTCCACACCGTTTAAGGCAAGAACGCCCGGAAATCGTTTTTCGATGCCGCGCATCGTCAGTAAGCATTCTTCCTGCATGCCAATCCTCCATTTCCATGTGATTCCCGAAAAAAGCGCAGCCGAAGCTGATTGCCTCAGCCCAGCTGCGCGATTTCGCCGGATTATCGATTAGTCACCAAGACCGTAGGTGTTGATGTCATTTTCCGTAATGGTCTTCGCGTCGAAGCCCTTTTCTTCATTGATGATGATCTTCTGGGAAGGAGCCTTACCGCTCTTGATCAAATCGCTGATGATCTTTGCCTGGAACGGGCTGCACTGTCCGTCGTAGTTCCATTTTCCCGCAAGGAGCTCACGAAGCGCCCACTTATTGCAGTCAAAACCGATAACAACAACCTTGCCGTCCACACCGTGTGTAATACCGGCCTCGTCAAGTGCCGCTACGGCGCCTCTTGCCATACCGTCGTTCTCTGCGTAGATAACGTTGAAATCCTCACCGCTGTTGATAACGGTCTCAACAATCTTCTTAGCTTCTGCTTCGTCCCAGCCGGCCGTCTGCTGAACAATCTTCTTCATCTTGCCGGAAGCAAACTGTGCATCAAGAGCACCGGTACGTCCTACCTGAGCATCGGAACCCATAGCGCCCTGGATATGGATAACCTTGTACTCCGGAAGATTCTGAGCGAGCAGCCAGTTTACTGCGGTCTCGCCTTCTTTTGCCATGTCGGAAATAACGGCTGCCTCATAAAGGCTTTGGTCAACTTCGATCTTACGGTCGAAGATGTAAACCTTAACGCCTGCATCCTTTGCCTTCTTGAGAACGTCGTCCCAACCGGTCGTCTCAGCTGCGGAAATCAGGAGGTAATCAACACCGTCCGTGATAAATCCCTTAGCAGCCTGAAGCTGTTCGTCATTAACCTTGCTGTAGAAGGTCTTGAGCTCGTATCCGTTCTCCGCGGAGAAAACAGCTTCCATGTCCTTTACATTTGCCTCACGGTAACCGGACTCCGACGGCGGGTTATTAACAACACCGATCTTGATCTTTCCGTCTCCGTCCTTTTTTCCGCAAGCCGTCGCCATACAGCAGACAACAAGCGCAACCACCAATAACAAAGCTTTTAACTTTCGCATTTTTTGCTAACCTCCTTCTTGTATAAGGCCGTCATCGGCCTTCCGAGGATAAGGATAGCGTATTTCGGCGGGACGGTAAATCAAGGTTCATTTTGACTTTGTTCAAAATAAAACCGCGTTTGGATCGGTTTTTCCAAACGCGGTAAGAATCTTTTTATTCCGGTTGATTTTGATATTGCGCCCGGTAATCCGAGGGCGTCATTCCGGTATTTTTCTTAAACATATAGCTGAAATAATGTGCGTCGTTATACCCGACCTCCCTCGCGATCTGCGAGCTCCTCTCTCCGGTCGTACGAAGCAGTTCCTTTGCCTTATTCAGGCGCAGGTACATCAGATATTCCGTAAACGTCTGCCCGTTCTGCTGGGAGAACACGGTCGAGAACCGGCTGCTGCTCATGCTGACCGCCTTCGCGACGTCCTGAAGCATCAGGTTCGGATTGGTATAGTGTAACGACATGTAAAGCTTTGCTTCGCTGATCACGGCGGGCGTCTTTTCGTCCGCAGGCTCTCCCATCTCGCGGGAGCCTAAGATGATCGCCTCACGGTCCGTTCGCTCCACGAGCAGATGGCGTATGTGCCTCGCGGTTTTAAAGCTTTGATAAATCTCCTCGGGCTTGTCGACAATCTCACCGATTCCGATGCGGATTTCCGAAGAACCGGTCCGCTCCAGCTCTCTCGCAAGCGTTGTGGCAAATGCGTACGCCTTTTCCTCCACATCCTCGGCCGTCTCACCGGGAATCAGAAACCGGGTTCCTACGCGTCCCGGGGACGGAAGCGCGATCCCGCTCTCCGAAAGGGCGTCCGCAGCAGCCTGCCCTTCGCTTACGGGGGCAAATGCGGCGTCGATGACCGTATAGTACGGAGCCGGAACGGAGCATCCCATAGACGAAAGCTGCGTCAATACGTTGGAGGCGTCTTCTTCGGCGGCTTCATTTGAGAAAAGCGACCCGATCAGCTTCTCCTTTACGAGCTTTCCGCCGCTTTCCATTCTTGCACGAAGGCTTGCCGCATGCTCGAAGGTGTTCCGTTCCGCCTTCAGCTGAGCGCTTACCTTGTCAAGCGCCTCTTTCAGTGCGTCTGCGTTGATCGGTTTCAGCATGTATTCGCGGACGCCGAGCTGGATGCACTGTCTTGCGTACTCGAACTCGTCGTAGCCGCTTAAGACGATAACGCCGATCCAGGGCATCTGCGTCTGCATGATCCGGCACAGTTCAATACCGTCCATAAAAGGCATTTTGATGTCGGTGATCACGATGTCGGGGTTGGTGTCTCTTATCATCGGAAGCGCCATCTCTCCGTCCGGAGCTTCGCCGACCAGAACATACGGCGTATCCTCCCACGGAAAGGACTCCCGGATTCCTTCTCTGACAACGATCTCATCGTCAACCAGAAACACTTTCATTTTCATATATCTCCTCTCCGGTTCTGCACGGCACCTTAAAGGTTACCGAAGTGCCCTCCGCGTCGCTCTCTATCTTTAAATCATCCGCCTGATTGTAATAAAGCCGTATCCGCATGTTGACGTTAACGAGTCCGAATCCGCCGCCTCCCACGCTTACGGTGGGCTGCCCCTTCTTCATCCGTTCCTTCAGGTCATGCAGCTGCTCGGGACTCATCCCAAGCCCCGTATCCTTAACGCAGAATACCAGGTACCCGTCCTCGAGTCTGCCGGAAACCTTGATCGTTCCGCCGCCGCGCTTGATCTTGATCCCGTGATACAGCGCGTTCTCGACAAGCGGCTGCAGCAGGAGCTTTAAGATGTAATACTCGCCGATGTCGTCCGGAATGTCGATCTCATAATCCATAATGTCGCGGTATCTGGTCTGCTGGATCTTCAGATAACCTTCTATATGCTTCTTCTCCTGGCTGATCGGGATCCAGTCGGCGCCCGAAGAAAGACTGATCCGGAAGAAGTCGCTCAGCGCGCTCGTAAGGTGGATAACTTCGTCCTTCTCGCCCGCCTCCGCCTTCCAGACGATCGCATCGAGCGTATTATACAGAAAATGCGGATTGATCTGCGCCTGAAGCGTTCGAAGCTCCGCTTTCCGGAGGTTTCTCGCGTCCTGGCTGCTCTTTTTCATCATTTCCTTCAGCCTGTCCGCCATCGTATTTACCTGAATCGTCAGATTCCGCAACTCGGTTACGTTCGTATCCTCGATCTTCGCGTCAAGCGAACCTTCCGCGATCCGGCTGGCTGCCTCCTCCAGTCTCTCGATCGGCAGACGGACCGACGCCGCGGTCGCTTTAACCGAACGGTTTCTTACGACCAATGCAACGATGATGATCAGCACCTCCGCAACGGCGGTAAGCAGCACCCAGAGCCGCAGGCTTAAGCTCATGCGCTCCGCGGAGTTGATTTCCTTTTCGATATATTCCGTAAACATGCTGTCGACAAGAGAAGCCACGCCGCGGACTTCCTCCAGAACGGCTTCGTTCTCCACAACCGGAACGTCGTTTTTAATGTTGTCACGGATGCGGTCCACATAGTTCTCAAGCGTCTGCATGGTACGCCTTGCAACGATCAGCGAAAGACGGCTTTCCTCATCCGTCTGCTCCGTGATCGACTCAATCGTATCGTTAACCTTCCTAATCTGCGAATAGATCCGGCTCTCATCAATGGTCTCCCGGCCGCTTACGATATTCCATCCGCTTCCGGGGATATCCTCGTTTACGACGGTTTTCAGATTGGCGACGGTTTCCATACGGTCGATCGAGTTATGGTATTTGCCGGCATAAAAAAGCATCATTACCAAGCTGATGACAATCGGGATCATGAGCATGAACACAAGCCGGTGGCTCAGATCGGTAATCTGCCCGAGTATGCTTCTTTCTTTTTTGTTTCTGGCCATTACGCGCCTGCCTTTCCCGCACTAGTACCCTCTCGGGGCGATCGCGGAAACGTTTATCTCATCGCTGAATACCTGCTCAACGGGATGGATCACCGGTTCGACCTTCTCCCCGTTCTTCAGTTTGATCGCGGTTTCCATCAGTTCCTTGCCGAGTTTCGGAGTGCACTCCACCACGCAGTTGATCTTGCCCTCCTTCAAAACGTCAATCGCCTCCTGGCCGCCGTCAATTGAAATGATGATGATGTCCCTTCCGGGCACGAGTCCGGCCTTTTCAATCTCGGGAAGCGCTCCGATCGTCATCTCGTCGTTATGTGAGAACACGATATCGATCGTATCGCCGTATTTCTGAAGATAATACCGCATGCATTCCGCGCCGCGGCTCTTTAAGAAGTCTCCGTCGATGCTTTCGAGAACGTTCATGCGCGGGTCCCCGGCAATCGTATCCATGAAGCCCGCCTGCCGCTGACGCATGGGTGTCGAATGCTCCGTGCCGGTGATCTCGACAATATTGACATGCTCTAAACCGAGACTGTCCGCCTTGCGGATCAGGTACTCTGCTGCCATGACGCCTTCCTTATAGAAGTCGGCGCCGATCAGGCACGTGGTAAGCCCCTCCTGCTCGGTATTGATGTCCCTGTCCACGAGGATTACCGGAATTCCGGCGTCCTTCGCCTCTAAGAGCACGTTGTCCCAGCCTTCCTCTACAACCGGGGAAAATACGATCGCGTCCACCTTATAGGCAATAAAGCGCCGTATCGCCGCAATCTGGTTCTCCTGCTTCTGATTTGCATTTTCAAGCATCAGTCCGATGCCGTACGCGGCGGCCTGCTCTTCAATGTCTCTCGTGTTTCCGATCCGCCACGCGCTTTCGCTTCCGATCTGGCTGAACCCAAGCACAAGCCTGGTGTCGCCCTTTTCCTCTCCGCCCTTGCCGCACCCCGTCAGGACAAGCAGCAGTACAAGACTTATTACGCACAATCTTTTTCTGAACATAAACTACCCCATTTTCCGTAACGGCGAGAACGATACGGTTCTCCCGATACCTGCTCCGTGTACCGGCCTCAAATGCCTCCTTTTCCCATTGTACCATAAGAGCCGATACTTTGAAAAGCATCGGCTCTTTGGAAATTTAATCCAGTTCGGTTGCGCCCGTATACAATTCGTAATACCGGCCCTTCTGCTTGAGAAGATCGTCGTGATCGCCTCGCTCGATAATCTCGCCGTGTTCGAGAACCATGATTGCGTTGGCGTTTCGAACCGTCGACAGGCGGTGTGCGATAACAAATGTGGTGCGGTCCTTCATCAGGCGGTCCATACCGTGCTCGATGTGACGCTCGGTACGGGTATCGACCGAACTCGTTGCCTCATCGAGAACAAGGATCGGAGCCTTCGAAAGCGCCGCTCTGGCGATATTGAGAAGCTGTCTCTGACCTTGCGAAAGGTTCGCTCCGTCTCCTTCGAGCTTCGTCTGGTAGCCGTCCGAAAGACGCATGATAAAGCTGTGCGCGCTTGCGGTCTTCGCTGCCGCGATTACTTCCTCGTCGGTTGCATCGAGACGGCCGTAGCGGATATTTTCCATAACCGTTCCGGAGAACAGGTGCGTATCCTGAAGTACCATTGCGATATTCTTACGAAGCACGTCCCTCTCGATATCTTTTACGTTTACGCCGTCGATCGTGATCGTACCTTCGTTGATGTCGTAGAAACGGTTCAAAAGGTTCGTGATCGTCGTCTTTCCTGCACCGGTGGAGCCGACAAATGCGATCTTCTGTCCGGGCTTTGCGTAGAGGTTGATATCCTTGAGGACGGTCTTGTCCGGATTGTATCCGAACGTCACATGCTCCATGATGACGTGGCCCTTCATGTCGGGCATCGGGTTTGCACCGGGTGCGTCCGGAGCCTCAGGCACTTCGTCCATAACCTCGAATACTCTCTCCGCTCCGGCAAGTGCCGAGAACATCGTAGCCATCTGCTGGGAAAGCATGTTGATCGGCATCGCGAACTGGCGGGAGTATCCGGCAAATACGGTGAGTCCGCCGGCGGAAATCTTTCCGAGGATCATCAGTACGCCGCCGACTCCGACCGTTACCGCATAGGAAATCTGCGAGGTATTGCCCATGATCGGTCCGGTCACGCCACCCCAGAACTGCGCCTTGAACTGCTTCTCACGCATATCGTCGTTCAGCGCGGAGAACTCCTCCACACAGCACTCCTCGTGGTTGAAGACCTTGACGATCTTCTGACCGGTAACCGTCTCTTCGATGTAGCCGTTTACCGCGCCGAGAGCACTCTGCTGCGCCGCGTAGTATTTGCGGCTCAGCTTGCCGATCGTGAATCCGCCGATCAGGAACAGCGGGATGAACAAAACCGTGATGATGGTCAGGATCCAGCTCGTCGTGATCATAAAGACAAATGTTCCGATCAGCGTGACGCTTCCGGAGATCAGCTGCGTCAGCGAGTTGTTGATCATGACATCAATGTTGTCGATATCGTTCGTAAAGCGGGACATGATCTCACCGGTCTGGTGCGAATCGAAATACCGGACGGGAAGCCTCTGAAGCTTCTCGAACAGCTCGTTTCGTATCCTTTCGATCATTCCCTGTGATATGGACAGCATCAATCGTGCCTGTACATATGTCGTAATAACGCCGATACAGTAGATGGATCCGAGCAGGATAAGTGCGGTCAGAACATAAGTCATAACCCTGTCATCACCCGGGAATACCTGCTCCGTAAGGTCGCTGATCCAGCGGTCCGTCAGTTTCTCAAAGACGGACGGCTCTTTCGCCTTTTCTTCCTGCTCCGCGGGAGCCTTCTCACTGTTCTCGTCGTCATGCACCGTGATCATCCGCTCAATCTTCGCCTGCGGGATCGCGGACGTGATCTTATTGATGATCGGAGCAAGGAGATATCCTCCGAAGAGGCTTGTTACGGTCGTAAGAAGCATACATGCGAGCACGAGTCCGAAACGGAGCCGGAAGCCTCTCATGTAAGTAAGCAGACGACCGATCGTCTTCTTTGCGCTCTTCGGCTTGCCGCCCATCATTCCGCGGCCTCTCGGACCGCCCTGCGGGCGCTGTTTAAACGCGTTTTTCTTCGCTATGCTGTTATACTGCTTCTGCAGTTCTTCCAAAGATCTTGCCATTTGCTCACGCCCCCTTTCCCGTCTGAGACTCGTAAATTTCACGGTACTCGGTGTTGTTTGCAAGCAGCTCGTCATGGGTTCCCATACCGGTGATCACACCGTCATCCATAACGACGATCGTATCGGCATCCTGCACGGAGCTGATACGCTGCGCAATGATCAGCTTGGTCGCCTTGCGGAGATTCTCGGTATACGGATCCGCCTCTCCTATGATCGGCGTTTCCTTATCGGAAAATGCCTTACGGATCTGTGCTTCGGTCGCCGTATCAACGGCGCTCGTCGAATCGTCCAGAATCAGGATCTTAGGCTTCTTCAGGAGTGCTCTTGCGATACACAGACGCTGCTTCTGGCCGCCGGATACGTTCGTGCCGCCCTGCTCGATCTGGGAGTCGTAGCCGTCCTTGAAGGAGGAGACAAATTTGTCGGCCTGGGCGTACTCCGCCATGCGCTTGATCTCCTCGTCGGTGGCATTCTCATTACCCCAGCGGAGGTTCTCCGCTACCGTTCCGGAGAAGAGCGTATTCTTCTGAAGAACCATGGAAACGCCTTCGCGGAGGTTGTAAAGCGAGTAGTCGCGGACGTTGACGCCGTCCACAAGCACTTCGCCCTCGTCGCAGTCGTACAGTCTCGGGATCATCGACACAAGCGTCGTCTTGCCGCAGCCCGTGGAACCGATGATGCCGACCGTGGAACCGGCGGGAATTTCGAGGTTGATATTGTTGAGGACCTTCTCCTCACTGTTCTTATAGTAACGGAACGATACGTTCTTAAAGGTAATGTCGCCGCGCTGTACCTCAAGATCCTTGCACTTCGCGTCGGTATCGGTCAGATCGAGCGGCTCTTCCATAACCTCGCGGATACGCTTTGCGGAAGCAAGCGCACGCGAGCTGAACATCAGCATGAACGTTACCATTACAAGAGAGGATAGAATCTGCGTAACATACGTAAGGAATGCCGACAGGTCGCCGATCATGAAATCGTTGGCTTCATCGAGAACCATCGGTCCGCCGAGCAGTACGACCGCGATGATGGTTCCGTTCATGAAAAGCGTCATTACCGGAGACATGAAGATCATAACCTTTGCCGCGGAAATACCCGCCGCTTTCAGGTTTGCATTCGATTCATGGAATTTCTCCGTTTCAAAGTCCTCGCGGACGAAGCTCTTTACAACGCGGACGTTGGTTACATTTTCCTGCACGTTGGAGTTCAGCGCGTCCACTTTCTTCTGAACGCGGCCGAATCTCGGGAAACCGGTTAAGATGATGCCGCCTACCACAAGCAGCATAACCGGGATCGATACGGCAAATACGACCGACAGCGGCGGATTCAGAATGATCGCCATGATAAGCGCGCCGATCATCATGCCGGGCGCGCGGAGCGCCATACGGAGTCCCATGTTGATCATGTTCTGCACCTGCGTGATGTCGTTCGTAAGACGCGTCACCAAAGAACCGGTGGAGAATTTGTCGATGTTGGCAAAGGAATACTGCTGGATACGGCGGTAACCGTCCGCGCGCAGATCTGCCGCGAAGCTGACGGATGCTTTCGATGCGAAATAAGCTCCGCCGATACCGCCTGCCATCATGATGATTGCCGTTAAGATCATCAATCCCATGATGCCCAGACTTGTTCCGTAAGTAAGCGTCTCATACTTGGCGCCGTTGATCACGACCGCGAGAAGCTTCGGCATTACAAGTTCACCGATTACTTCGACGATCATGCAAAGCGGGCCGAGGATGAAGAACGCCGCATAGGGCTTAATGTACTTCGACCATTTCATATAAAATGTGTTCCTTTCTTTCCGGGGCAATCCCGGTAAACTGCTTTTTTATTCCGACGCGATCAGCGCTCGCAGGTTGCCCTGCATCCGAAGAAGCACTTCCATAAAGGATTCGAGCTCCTCGTCGGATATTCCCGCGCACATCGCATCGTCCAGATCGCCGAAAATCTTCTTCGTACGCTCTACGATCGCGCGCCCGGTTTCGGAAACCGCGATTTCCTTTTCGCGGCCGTTCTTCATGGTCCGCTCAATAAAACCGGCTTTTTCTAACTTCTGAATCGTCCCCGTAACCGCAGCCGGACTGATTCCGAACGCCTTCGCCATTTCCGCCTGTGACGGGATGTTCTCGCAATGATAGAGATACATCAGCATCATATGCTGGCTCCGGTGGATGCCGAGAGTCGCCAGCTGGCTTTCCACGGCCGCGCGGTGCGCCCGGTCGGTTGCACAGAAGGTCTGAACGATATCCGTTGACGAATGTCTTTCTGCCATAGCCGCTCCTTTCCGAGGTTTTCTTTCCTGCCGTTACCGAAATCACGGCAAAAAATTAACGCGTTAACAATTAACGCGTTAATTCTATCACATATCTGCCGATTGTCAATAACCTATTTCGCTTTTTCGATGGAAAATCTTATTCTTCGCTTTCATTCTGCTCCGCTCGAAACGCATCCATGGCCGCGGTAAATGCCGCGCCGTTAATTTCGCGGTTATAAGCCCTGCGGATCAGATTCATATATGTTATTTGCGTATCGGTATCCATCACGTGATCGCTGAAAAGGACAAGGCCGTCAGCCTGCCGGAGCATTCCCACAACCTGTACGGAAAGTGCATTTACACCGCTCACTTCGTAATTCACCTTCCATGCCGGAAGTCCCATACCGTCAAGATAAATATACTTTGAAACAAGCTGCGCCAGTTCCATCGCGTACTGCGCTGCAAGTTCCTTGTTCGCAGAACTGTTGTTCACTGCAAGGATTCCGTTCGATCCGCAGAGGAACTGGCCGGCACCTGCATTTGTACTGTCCATCACAGGAAACTCAACTGCAACAATATCACATCCGCTTTCCGCAAAATCCTTACAGTACCAGCTCCCGCCCACAAAGAATGCATAATTGCCGCTCATAAAACCTGCCTTTACATCTTCGTTTTCGAGATTGGCATCAGCAGAAGGAAGATATCCTTTCCTGACATATTCCTCATATTCATCAATCGCTTCCGCAATAGCCGGGTTCTGCCAGGATGCGTCATTCCGATAGATTGCTTCAAGCGCCGAAGTTCCGGCATTCTTGATGATCAGCTGCTCGAGAAACTCGCTCATGCACCATTCCGAATAATGTCCCGTTGCACACCCGAACGGAACCACACCGTTTTGGCATAATGTATCGCAGCACGCGATCAGTTCATCATAAGTGGAAGGAACCGCGTCTATGCCGGCCGCAAGAAGCACTTCCCTGTTTACATAAAGAACTCCGGTGTTCAATGTATACGGAACGCCGTACAGATGTCCGTTATACGTAACGGGTCCGCACATCACTCCGGACAAAGCATCCGCAAAGTCCGCATATGCGCCGTCTAAACAGTATACCTGTCCGAGCGCAGCCATATTGTCAAGAGAATAGTCGTCCCCCACCCAGAAGATGTCGGGCGCCGTTCCCTGCTGAAGTGCATTTTTAACCTTCATTATTAATTCCGGTTCATTACAGGCTTCCTTCCGAAGTTCAATATTCGGATATTTCACCCGCATCTCGGCAATCGCCCGATCAAACGCCACCTTGTCGTATGAGCCCTCCGCGGCAGTACACCACAGCGTAAGCGTTGTGTCTGCGGCGTTTCCGGCCGGTGTATTGCTCACCTGTTCCGTCGGGTTTCCGCCGGAAAGGGGGCCTTTTCCGTTCTTATTCTTTACTCCGTAATATACGGCGGCTGCGGTTCCGCCGATCAGCACAACCCACAGCAATGCGGCTGCGGCACGCATTCCCCACACAAACAGCTTAGAGGACTTTCGTCCTTCTTTCTTATACCGTGCGCCCCCACCCGGCACACTCTTCGAAAGCTTAAACATTTTTTTCTCCTTTTCCTGTTGTTCGTACTGTTCCTTTGCTTTCATCACTCTCCGGAACACTTCGTCATGATCTCTCATATTCTTCCTCCGACTTTATAAGGTATCGGTCTTTCCTCCTTCCCTTATCTATTCTCTAACTTCATACGAAGCGACTTTTTGGCGCGCTCAAAAAGATGATAGATTCCGGCCGAAGACTTTCCCATGACTCCTGCTATCTCACTGAGTTCCATTCCTTCGTAAAACTTAAGCGTCAGAACCTTCCGGTATTCCGGACGCAGATCATTCATTGCGCTCGTTAACCGTTCCCGTTCTTCCCGCTCGACAAGAATCGCTTCGGCGTTCCCCTCACCGTATCCGTAACATCTGAGATCCTCCGACAAAGGCTCCGTTTCCGGCGGTTTGCACCGGATCCGGTCAATTGCCAGATTACGTCCGATTGTATAAAGCCATGTCTTAAAAGACGACCTTCCCGCGAATCGCGGTTTTTTGGTCGCCAGAACAATCATGGCTTCCTCGGCACAGTCCTCGGCATCCGTAAGATTATTCAGATAGGCGTTCAGATAAAGCGCCAGTCCGTCATAATACAAATCGATGATCCTGCGGAGTCCCTCATCGTCACCGTCCAGGAAACGGCGGTAGCTACTTGCACCGTTGTCCATTTAGGTTCCCTCCTTTGCTCTTCTGTCCTTTAGACGGAAAATGTGCCGTTTTTTCGCCGCATTTTCCGGAAAAAATATCAAATTATCTTAAAACCCTTTATTCTTCGTTCCATTATATCAAAAAAAGCGGAATCCGTGGGGATTCCGCTGAATTCTTTTGCGGTAATTTTTTATAACTCAACACGGTCGCCCGCATGCAGATAGACAAGCCTGTCCCGAAGAACCGGCTTCATCTCTTCATACGCCGGAATTCCGGTGCAGTGTCCCGTGAAAAAGGTCACGCCCGTCGCCGCGAGTACCTCGGCAACCTCACGGATCCGCTTAATCGCTGCTTCATCATAACCGTCCGCGTTCATCATATGGAAGCCGCTCACAACAGCATCGGGATAGGAGCCGTACAATTCCCGGTAACGCTCGAGAATGTTGACGATCCCTTTGTGCGCGCAGCCGGAGATCAGTATCGATTTTGAGTCTTCGGTGAGAGCCGCATACTGCTCGTGTTCAAACGAGTCTTTAATAAACTGACCGTCTTTCTTTTCATAAAGCGTCCGGTTGCCTTCGGGCTCAAATCGGGTCCCGCTCACGCCTGAAAACAGTGAAAGCGTTTCATCAGTCTTCGTAATGCCCTCCCGCGGCGTCAGCACGAGACCCGGAAGTTTCCGGATTTCCGGATCAATCCCGATGTACTTTTCGTACTCGCGAAGATTGTAATACGGCAGGTCCGCATTGTCTCGCATGTAAACCGGGCCGCGGTAGCCGCGTCTTACAAGCCCCATAAGGCCGCCGGTATGGTCATAATGTCCATGGCTCAGAACGACTGCGTCGACATCCGTTACATTTTCCCCGAGCGTGTCGGCATTGTCCCATGTCCTGTCGGACGCTCCGGTATCGAGAAGGTACCGGTGCGTCTTCGTTTCCGCAAGAAACGAAAGCCCGTGCTCCGCCTTTACCGGCAAAGTTCCGTTTGTGTCTTCGATCAGAGTTCTTATGATCACGGTCTTAATCCCTCTCTTTCTTTACGGCTGCGCTCCGCGGCGTTCCCTTGTCAGCCGGCACGTCCGCATGGTATACTGAATACGGAAGCAGACATGGAACTGTGGAAAGGAGCCGCTGTGAGCACTGTTATATTTCTTTTGATCGTAGTTATTACGGCATGTCTTATTTTAGGGCGCATCGACATCGTATTGATCGGCGGCGCCGGTCTTTTGCTGCTTCTTTCCGCGATTCTTGTGCTGTTCTTCTCGGTCTGCCTGGTCCGGCTCATCTTCATGCGGCGCAGGGAGGCGCATTTTACGCGGATCGGTTTTGCCGATGAAAAGGGCTGGTACGAAGTCGCCTTTTATGACGTTGACGGAACGGAATACCCCTGCATCTTTCCGGAGGAAGGAATCTTCCGTTCCTATTTCTATAACCCGAAGCGGCGCTGTCACGTCTTTTTAAATGAGCGAAACGGGCGTCTGTTCGATCCCATCTCGCTCATCACGATCATCTTCGGTTTCTTCGCCGGAATTGCTTTCGGCGTTTTGGTCTATCTACTTTTCTTTTTCCGATAACCTTGAGAACATCTCGCAAACCCAGCGGTAATAGCCCTTGTCGACCTTATCCGTTTCGCCGGGAAGCATACGCCACTGCCAGTTCGTCCCGATCGTGGCGGGGTGGTTGATCCGGCAGGAGTTGTCGAGATGGAGGAAATCCTGCATCTGAATGATTACGACGTTCGCGATGCTCTCGTAAAGCTTGCGGATCATCTGATCATGCAGCTCTTCCTTCTTCAGGATGCCGAAGTAGCCCATCATCCAGTTGATCTCCCACTCTTCGCGGCCCGCAAGAAATCCGGCAAGCGTCTCGTTGTCATGCGTTCCGACATAAGCGATACAGTTCGGATTCTGATAATTGTGCATCAGATATCCGTTTGAGGAGTCTCCGGCAACGCCGAACTCAAGCACCTTCATGCCCGGGTAGCCGCATTTTTCGATCAGATCCTTTACCGGTTTCGTCAGTACGCCGAGGTCTTCCGCAATGATCTTCGCGCCCTTGACGGACTCATCGATCACCTTTGTCAGCTTCTCACCGGGACCTTTCTTCCATTTGCCGCCCTTCGCGGTCTTACATTTCACGGGAATCGACCAGTAATTCACGATTCCGATAAAATGGTCGATCCGGATCACGTCATAAAGCGCCGCGGTCGCCTTCATGCGCTCGCGCCACCACTTGAAATCCTTCTGTTCCATTACGTCCCAGCGGTATAACGGATTGCCCCAGCGCTGACCGTCCTCGGAGAACGCATCCGGCGGAACTCCCGCAATGTTCTCCGCGTTATGGTCCACGTCCAGATCGAACAGCTCGCTGTGCGCCCATGTATCGGCGCTGTCCATCGAAACATAAAGCGGAATATCTCCGATGATCTCCACTCCCTGCTCGTTCGCATATGCGCGAAGCTTGTGCCACTGCTTGAAAAACGTAAACTGCAGGAACTTCTGGAACGCGATCTCGTCCTTCAGCTCCTCTTTTGCTTCGTCAACAGCCTTCTTTTTGTGAAGGCGGAGTCCGTCCTCTTCCCAGTTCTGCCAGCTTGCGTAGCCTTCCCGCTCTTTGACCGCCATGAACAGGCAGTAGTCCTCGAGCCAGTAGGACGCTTCCTTCTCAAACTTCTTAAACTCGTCGGTTCCGGCACATGTGCTTCGGGCAAATGCCATTCTTAACACGCGGTAACGGCTTCCGAACTGTGCCCCGTAATCCACATAGCGCGGCTCGGTACCGTAATAACCGGAGTTAATCTCCTCCTGCGTAAGGAGTCCCTCTTCCTTTAAGGTATCGAGGTCGATAAAGTAGGGATTTCCGGCAAATGCGGAATACGACTGGTACGGGCTGTCCCCGTAACTCGTCGGTCCGACCGGAAGCACCTGCCAGTACCGGTGCCCCATTTCCTTAAGAAAATCCACAAACTGATAGGCTGCTTTGCCCAGGGTTCCTATTCCGTAAGGACCGGGCAAAGAAAAGACGGGAAGAAGCACGCCTGCGCTTCTTCCCCACTCATTGTTCTTCGCTGTACGCATTCTGTTTCCTCTTGGTAACAAGTATTACTGTTTTCTGCGAGTCGAACGGCGCCGTGCCGGCTTCGGCTGCTCTTCCGGATCCTCCTCCGGATCGGGCATTTCCTCACCGCGGGCATAACGCTCTTCGTCATCGTAGTCGTCTGATTTGCCCGCGCGGCCGGTTTCACGCACATCCTCGTCGAGGATTTCGTGTACTTCCGGAGAAGTCTCCTCGTCCGCCGGAATCTCGGCTTCCTCGGGAGATTCCTCTGCGGTTTCCGCGGCTGCATGCTCCGCGAAATCGTCCGCTTCCTTCTCGGCGCGTTCTTCAACAGACTCGCCGGAAACAGGAATCATTCTCTGGCAATGTGCCGCAACACGCTTTGAATAGGTAAATACGATGATCGTATATCCCGCACTGTTCAGGACCTCAAGGAAGTCCATAAACCGCTCGCGGTCCGCTGCGGAAAGACATCCCGTAGGTTCATCCGCGAAAATGTACTTCGGCTCGCCGATCATGGCGCGTCCCGCACAGATCTTCTGGCGGTCAAGCACGGAAAATTCGGTCGGATAGAAGCGTCCCTTGCCTTTCAGCCCGAGACCGCGAAGCACTTCTCGCGCTCTCTTGAGCTTCCGCTTCTTCGACATGAACCGATGATTCAGCGGCATCGTGATATTGTCAAACAGCGTCAAATCCGGTACAAGCAGCGGATCTCTCGTAATGATTCCGCAGTTCTTTGCACGGAACGCTGCAAGCTTAAAGGTTCTGCCGAGTCCGATCACCTTACCGTCGATCAGGTAATGTCCGGAATCCGGTCTCGAGAGACCCGTCATAATATTCATCAGGGCGGTCTTACCGCTTCCTCTGCGGCCGACGATCGCAACCATCTCGCCGTCCTGAATTTCCATATTTACATTGTCCAGAATCTTCTTTCTGGGCTTTCCGATGCCGAGGCCGTAGGATTTGCTGATATTAACAAGTTTTAATCCCATATCACACCTCCTGCGTCCGACGGAACATCCGTCCGAAGTCACGGATCAGAATCCAGATCATAATGGCAATCGTCGGATAACCGATAAGCTTGAAGATACGGCGTATTACCGGTTTCGCGGCACTCATCTTAAGCTTTAAGAGCTTGCAGATCACAAAGGAGAAGCCAAATGCGAACGCGGATGCCGCTGCTGCCATCAAAAGACCTTCAATCAGGTACATAACCATCATTTCCGTACGGTTGGTTCCGGTCAGGTAAAGCGTCGTATAAAACTCCTTGCCGCTGCGGAACTTCCAAAACAGATATACTGCGAACAGAAGCGCGCAGATCGGGAAGCCGTACTTCGTAAACTTCAGAACCTTCTCCGTGAGCTTCATCGAATTTTCCCGATAAAGAATGGAGTTGTCCTTGCTTGAACCGTCAATCCGGTACGTGGTCAGCGGATCCTTCTTCGGGTTGTCTCTTCGGAAATCTCTCCAGGCGCTGTCAAGCACTTCCGCAAGACTGATCTGCGCCTCGTTGCGCGTCAGCATCGTGGTAATGTAACCGCGGTTCATCATCGTCTGATAGTGGAACAGGATGGATCTTTCCTTAACCTTAAACTCTCTCTCCTTCGGTCCGACCGGCTCGTCAATCAAGGTTGTGCCGGGATCCAAAGTGCCGTCCGGATTGGTCTCGGCCGAATTGGTCTCTTCCTTCTTCTCTTCCGGCTGAAGGAATACGATATAATCGTCGAGATTGATCTCCATTCCGTAAATGTTCCAGGTGGAACCCGGATCAAGAACGCCGTGCACCTTTAACGTGCTGACGCCCTGAGCGGAATACATACTGACCTCGCTGTTGGCTATGGTTCCGGCAGCCCCGTAATTGGCGCCGACCATGACGAGCGTTTTGTCCTTTTCCGTACTGCCTGCAAGAGCCTTCAGCCATTCGGGCGCTTCCTCCGTAACGGCAGCACGCTCAATCCACAGACTTCTTACTTCCACATACTGCACGCCGGTCTTCGGGTCGTTCTTCTTGTTCGGAGGATTGTTCCGGTATGCTCCCGAAAGGAATTCCCCGTTAACGGCCGAAACCGGAATATAGATTCCGTCGGTATACGCTGCCGGAACCTCTTCCTTAATCTCATAAACATCCTGGAGGGAAATGAACGGGCAAAGGATATAACTGTCCAGTTCAATCTCCTTGTCGCCGATCGTAGCCTTGGCATTGGAAGGAAGGAATCCGACTACCTGCATCTGGATCGAGCCGACGCTGTTCTGCGCCTTCAAAATGGTGCCGATGCTGTAATCGCCCTTGTATTCGCTTCCGAGAACGACATAGATTCTCTCAAGGTAATTGTTCGGCATGTTGTAGATCTGCTTTGCCTCACTGCCGAGCTTAAACTTTTCGGCAAGGCTCGCGTCCATCCAGATCGTCTGAACGGTCGTGTACTTCACGCCGTTGCTGTCAACATCCTTGTTATCATAATACTCGTCGGTACCGTATCCCTTAACGGCGGAATCCGGTCCGAGATAAGATGCGATCTGCATGTATTCCGTGCAGATTTCTTCGTAATTCTTAACCCAGGATGCTCCCTGCAGCTCGGCATTGAACTTGATCTCCGCCTTCAGATCGCCGTCCGTAACCTGAGGGCTCTTCTGTTTTACTTCTCCGCGGAGCAGATACTTTGATTCCTCCAAAGCCGCGTTCTGCAGATCATACGTGCCCGGGAAAGACTTCTTCAGTTCTTTTCTGAGCGTATCCTGGAAAAGCCATGCCGCACCGCAGGCGGCAATACCGATCAGGATAATGAAGAACAGATGTCTCTTCAACCCGAGGGAATACTTCAATTCCTTAAAAAATCTCCCCATACAAAACCTCCGGATACTTCCGCGGGATAGGTTGAACCGCAGAAGTTCGTTCACAAATTACATACATAGTTATCATATACCAAAACCTCGGAAAATACAACGGAGAGTGACAAATTGATAGCCAAAAACGGTCTTTTTTATCACATTTTCCGCAAAAAGACTCCGGAGCGGCCCTGTTTTCGTGGTCCTTCTCCGGAGTTTCGTGTGTTTTGTTATGAATTGCCGCCGGTCTTTTGCGGCAAAATGTCCGGTTACTGCTTATCAGCAGATTTCCGCTCCGCTCGGCATAAACTTCTCGGGGGTCATCAGTGCAAGTTCGCCATTCTCGTCTTCTGCACACAGAAGCATGCCTTCGGACTGAATTCCCGCAAGCGTTGCCGGCTTCAGGTTCGTCAGTACCATTACATGCTTTCCGACCATCTGCTCGGGACTGTAATCCTTCTTGATCCCCGATACGATCCGGAGCGTTTTGCTTCCGACCTTAACCTGGGAGCAGAGCAGCTTCTTGGACTTCGGAACTTCTTCGCACTTCACGATCAAGCCGACACGGAACTGAAGTTTCGCAAAGTCCTCATAGGAAATCTCTTCCTTCGGATCAATGTCGATGAAACGACTCTCGTCATTCTTCGAATCCGCCGGAGCCTCTTCGGTCTTCGACGCATCGCCGCCTGCTTCCATCGCCTGCTCCGCCTCGTATTCCGCCTTCTGCTTTGCCTGAATCTCCGCAATCTTCGGCGCAACTTCCGCGAAATCGATTCTTGCAAACAGAATTTCAGGCTTATCGGTTACGGATGCGCCGTTCGGATACAGACCGAAACGGTTGAGGTCGTCAAATGCACGGATTTTTGTATTCAGCTGGGCAACGATCTTATCGGCGGTCTCGGGAAGGAAGCTGCTGAGAAGTCCTGCGCCGATCGTAATGGATTCGGTCAGGTTGTAAAGCACTTCCGCAAGACGGTCCTTTTTCGCCTCGTCCTTGGCGAGCGCCCACGGCATCGTCTCGTCAATGTATTTGTTGCAGCGCTTAAACAGCGTGAAGATTTCGGAAATGGCGTCGGCCACGCGAAGCTCGTCCATCTTTGCGCTTACGCGGTCGCGGGTTCCGGTAACGACTGCCTTGAGGTCCTCATCAACCTCTTCCGAAGCGCCGGTAGAGCGTACAACTCCGCCGAAATACTTGTTGGTCATCGAAATGGTACGGTTTACAAGGTTTCCGAGCGTGTTCGCAAGGTCGGAATTGGTTCTTTCCACAACCAGCTCCCATGTGATTACGCCGTCGTTGTCGAACGGCATCTCGTGCAGAACAAAGTACCGTACGGCATCAATGCCGAACAGAGAAATCAGGTCGTCCGCATAGATCACATTGCCCTTCGATTTGCTCATCTTGTCGCCGCCCTGCAGAAGCCAGGGATGTCCGAACACCTGCTTCGGAAGCGGCTCGCCGAGAGCCATCAGCCAGATCGGCCAGTAAATCGTATGGAAACGGATAATGTCCTTGCCGATCAGGTGAAGGTCGGCCGGCCAGAACTTCGCGTACTGCTCCGTGCTGCTGCCGTCCGCATCGTATCCGATACCGGTGATGTAGTTGGTAAGAGCATCCATCCATACGAAGATGGTGTGCTTGTCGTCGAAATCAACCGGAATGCCCCATTTTACCGAGGTTCTCGATACGCAGAGGTCCTGCAGGCCCGGCAGAAGGAAGTTGTTCATCATCTCGTTCTTGCGGGATACCGGCTGAATGAACTCGGGATGCTTGTTAATGTGCTCGATCAGACGCGGAGCATACTTGCTTGCACGCAGAAAATACGCCTCCTCGCTGGCGGGATGCACCTCACGGCCGCAGTCGGGGCATTTGCCGTCCTTTAACTGCGATTCCGTCCAGAAGGATTCACAAGGCGTACAGTACATTCCGTGATAAGAGCTCTTGTAAATGTCGCCCTGCTCATAAAGCTTGCGGAAAATCTTCTGCATCTGGGCAACATGATAGTCATCGGTTGTACGGATGAACTTATCATAGGTAACATTCAGATGATCGCAGATGTCTTTGATCTTGCCTGCAATATCATCCACATATGCCTTGGGCTCGATTCCTTTGGCCGCAGCCTTCTGCTCGATCTTCTGACCGTGCTCATCGGTTCCGGTCTGGAAGAACACGTCGTAGCCCTGCTGTCTCTTGAACCGCGCAATGCTGTCGGCGAGTACGATCTCATAGGTGTTTCCGATGTGCGGAACGCCCGACGCGTAAGCAATCGCCGTTGTGATGTAATAGGGTTTCTTGTCTGCCATTGAACTTCCTCCTCATTATCCATAGCCGGTATACAATCCGCGGCTTAAGCAAACGGATGTATACAAAAAGGCTCCCGCCTTATAAAGACGAGAGCCATAGCTTCGTGGTACCACTTTACTTCACACCTTCCGGTGCCTCACCGGCTGCTTCGATACAGCCTCACACGTTAACGGGTGCTCCCGGCAGGACCTAACGCAATGCGCTCGCCCCTGCGACTCCGAGACCATGTTCCTTCCGCGAATTGCCGTTCCGCTCTCACCAATACGGATTCTCTGTATCGGATTCCCGAAAGTACTCTTCTCTTCACTGTCTTTGACTTATGGAATGGGTACACTATACTACCCTTTTCGGTTTCTGTCAAGCCTTGTTTCCGCGCCTGTAGCGAAGCCACAGGATCAGTACTGCCAACAGAAGAAGCAGGATCAGGATTGCCGCAACAATCGCACCCGGATTGTGAATAAACCGGATCAGCAGGTTCGAAGATACAAGAATGTCCTTAATCTCAATCCTTCTCTCGTTGCCTGCCGCGTCGGTTGCAATAATCTCAATCGTCTGCCGGCTGTCGGACTGCGGAATCTCAAACGTGTACAGCCCGTGGCCGTCCGTCTCGTATGCTCCGTTTCCGATCACTGCTCCGTCCACGATGAACATTACGCGGTCGAGCTTGTAGTTGTCACGGATTTCCACGCTTGCCGTAAGGGAAGGCTGCGCGTAGTTCGTATTGGCCGTAGGAGTAAGCACGATAATCTCGGGCGCAATCTTATCAATACAGAATGTGACCATTCCGTCCTTACTGTTCGTGTTCTGGTTCGTATTACCGGCTTTGTCCACGGATACGATCTGGATGCTGTACTCACCATCCTGAACGAATACATCCTTACGGATAACGTACTTGTATTCCTTCCAGTTCTGACCGCTCTTATCAACAGTTTCAACAGAGTAGTCTTTGCCACGTACGAGCTTCTGGGGAACATTGTTCCGCAGAATCGTTATCTCAACCGCATCCGTATCAATTTCGTCGACATTGGTCTCAACAATCACGATGTCCTCCGCGAGACCGGAGTATTTGCCGTTCAGCTCCTTGTTGGCCGTCAGATCATATGTGGATCCGAAACGGTTTACGGAGAATGACTTGATGATCGTCTCGCTGGTGTTGCCTGCCTTATCGGTCGCCTTGATCTCAAACGTATAAATATCGTCGTTGTCCTGCGTCGGGTCGAAATTCTTATATGTAAACTTCTGACCGGTCAGGCCGTCTTCCTCGATATCCGTTACGGTAGGTGCCTGAATGTCGACAGTCTTGTCGGCTCTGCGTCTTCTCAGGGAGATACTCAGTCCCTTCGGGTCATAGCTCTCATCGAGACACGTAATGATCGGAGCAACTTCGTCTCCGTTCGCGGTCTGGATGCCGTCAAGGGAGAGACGGGGTGCTTCCGTATCGATGATAAAGGTGTCTACGGTATAAGGATCCGCCTCATTTGCCGCGCGGTCGGAAGCGGAAATCTTCAGGTCGTACGTGCCGTCCTTTTCGAACGTAAGCGTAACGCTGTGCTGATCTCCGTTAGCCGTCCAGTTGCCCATCTTCGCATTTCCTTCAAGGGATACGCGGGATACGTCGAAGTTCCGCTCGGTTACCGTTACGGTAGCGGTACGAGCCTGATTATAGTAGTTTTCGCTACTTGCCTTATTATTGTCGAACGAAACACGGATAACGGGCTTCGTTCGGTCAATGATAAAGACCGGTACTGCCGGAATTCCGGCTCTGTTGCCTGCCCTGTCCGCATAAGAAAGGTTTACATTATAAGTACTGTCCGCCGAGAAATATACGGTGGCGGTATGTACGACACGGTTCGGGTCGTTAGGATCCCGTTCCTCCGTCCATTTGGAAATTGCAGGAGCGGTTCCGTCCGAAGCACGGATTCCGCAGATGAAATCGGCGGCAATGAAGTTTCTCTCGGTTACCGTGATTGTCATCGTTCTCGGCTGATTGTAAATGTAACCGTGATCCGCATCCGTATTGTTGTTATCGAAACCGATCTCAACCGTCGGGATCGTCTTATCAATGCCGAACGTAAGCTGTCTCTCGGAAACGTTTCCGGCTCCGTCACGCATCCGCACGCGTACAACAATATCATTGCTGTCGTTGGATACGGTGATGGTCTTTGACATATCCGTAACAAGCTTGCCGTCGCTTGCAAGTACGGTCCAGCCCGCGTCTCCGTTCATTGCACCGTTTTCATTGATCGTAAGGGCTGCCGCCTGGTTTCTGGCCTGATCGGCGGGTGCCGTTACCGACCACTCAACTGCCTTGATTCCGGAGTAGCGGTCCGTGATCCGCAGATTCAGTTCCACGTTCGTGTTATAAAGCTCCGTACCGTTCGTCTGTGCGCCGGTCGGCTGACCCTTGCCGAACGTGATATGCGTTTCCGCACCGTGGCTTTCCGGATTCTCCACAACGATTCCCTTTACGCTTGCGTAATCGCCCGTATTGGAAAGTTCGTCGGCGGCCTTCGCGAAGATCTGACCCTTGAACGGGGCCTTGATCGTTATGAAGACGTCGCCGTTCGCATCGGCCGCAGCGGTCTGCGCCGCTGTCTCCGTGCCGTCGGCATTCTTCAGATAATAAGTAATGCTCTTGATTCCGGAGCCCTGGTCCGGATCCTCGGCGCTGATCCGCACAACGGTATCACGGGCGAAGAAATATCCCATCTCGCTCAGCGTGGAACCTGCCGCGATCAGTCCGCTCTCCGTTCCGCCCTGCTGCTGGAACTTAAAGCCCTTGATCACCGGTGCCGTGGAATCTTTGTAAATGGTGTCTTTATAAAGCGTGCTGACATTGCCCGCATTATCGGTTGCCGTGATTTCAATCGTTACCGAATTGCCGGCGGTAACGGCAGCCTGCGCGGAACTGAAGGCAAACTGCAAAGCAGGAACCGCCTCATCGCCTTCTCCGTAAGCGGAACCAACGGTCTGTCCGTTAACGTCCTCCTGAAGCTTCGTTCCGTTCATCGTAACGGATACCGATGCGATTCCGGACTGTGCATCCGCAATCGAAACGTTCCAAACGACGTCCGACAGATGCCACTGCATTCCGTTGGCCGTTTTTCCGGGAGTTCCGTCTTTCTCAACCGATACGGTCGGCGCGATATTCTCAACCCGAAGCAAAGGAACCGCCATCTCGGGAATAAACTGTGAATCAAGTGATTTTCTCGTTCCGTAATTAATGACTGCGTCTATCGGGATTGCGGAAAATGTGTATTCTTCGTCCGCGCCGGAAACAAGCTCACTCTCGGGAACTACGAATACGGCTTTGCCGTCAATCACTTCCGCTGCCAGATATGCAACGTCACCGGTATGCAGATAAAGCATTACGGTGCCGGCTCCGGCCGAAGGTGCTTCATCGGATACGTAAACCGTAACTTCCACTTTGCCGTTGGCAAACGAACCGAAACGGAGATAATTCAGACTGTCTGCCTCCGCAACGGGCTTCAATGCGAAACCGGTGATTACGGGAACCTTGCGGTCAATCCGTATCGTCTTCTTAACGGTTGTGACATTTCCCGCGCTGTCGCGAAGCTTTGCGTCAATCACGATCGTATCGTTGTTGTCTGCATAATCTTCCGACTTAAAGCGGAATTCCGGAAGCTGCTTGTCCGGAGCACTTTCACTGCCGTAACCTACGGGAATCGGCGTTCCTTCCGCGTCGGCGGTAATCTCGGTGCCGTTAATGCGCAGTTCGAACATATTGATTCCGGACTGTGCGTCCTGCCCGGTGATAACGAATTCAAAATCATCCTTGTACCAGATCTGGTCATCGAGAACAAACTGTCCCTGTTCGGGAAGGCTTACGTCCATGGTCGGAGCAACGGTATCAATGGTAACGGTATTCGTTGCTATGTTCGTGGCGGCTTCCTTCGGCTTCTTCTCGTCCCCGGTCAGTCCCGAAGCATCCACGGCCTTGGCGCTCAAAAGGAGCGTCTGGGCATACCCTTCCGGAAGTTCCTCCGCGGGAACCGTGAATACTGCCTCTCCGGTTTCGGGGTTTACTGCCTGCTCTGCGAAAAGCTCTCCGTTTACGTAGAGAAGAATCTTCTCTACTCCGGAGTTCGGGCCGGACGCATTATCTCTTGCCTTAACCTTAACAAGAATCGGTCCGTTTGCATATGCATCATAAGGATAAATGTAAAGGGTTCCGTCCGAATCAAGCGTTGCAAAGTTGAAATCCGTTATTATCGGGGCCGAACCGTCAATATATACAACCTGTCGGAATACTTCGCTGACGTTGCCCGCATTGTCCGTTGCGGAAACGATCAGTTCGTAAGAACAATCCGATTTGCCGCCGGCCTGCGAGGTCGAGATTCGGAATGACTTCGAAACAAACTGCAGCTCGGATTCCGAAAAATCCGTTACGAGTTCGTTTCCGTCCGCATCGGCCGTCAGCTCGGTTCCGTTCAGCGTCACGGTGTATGATTTGAGACCGGATTCCGAATCGCTAATGCTGATATTCCATGTAACATCGGAGGAATACCAAACCTTCTGCGCCTCGCCTTCTCCGGTCGTTCTTCCTTCGGGAGTACCTTCCTCTAACGCACCCGTCACATCAGGTGCGGTAACGTCAAATACGATGTCCTCGGAATGTACATCGGAATTCTCATAAGGTATCAGTGCCGTCGAATCCCCTGCATTTCCGAGACGGTCAACCGCATATGCACTGACATTGTGCCGTACGATATCCGATGAGAACTGTTCGGGAGATACGGTAAATACGGCTGTTCCGTCTGCGTCCGGAGCCTGCTCCGCGATTTCCGTTCCGTCAGCCAGAAGAACAATCTTTTCAATCCCGACACGGTCATCCTGTGCCGAAACGGTCACTTCAATCGGTCCGTTCGCATAATTTCCGTGTTCGGTAAGATTCAGTGAATAACCTTCCGACGCATCAAGACCGAATGCATCTACCTCCGGCGCACTGCAGTCCAGATAAATCTCTTTCTGCGTATTGGTCAGCGCTCCGGCACCGTTCATCACGGTAACGATGATGTGACATAAGCCGGATTCCTCCGCCAGGGCCGCTTCAAACGCAGTTTCCAGCGTTTTCTCCGTGGGTAAGGGAACGTCGGTAAATGTAAACGGCGATCCTTCCACTTCCCGGCCGTTAACACTCACGTAAATCTTGGAGATTCCGGCAAATTCGTCCTTCGCCGAAACCGAAAGAACCGGCGGTGCCGAATACCACGTCTTCTCTCCGATTACCGTCCCAGCCGGAATGGAAAGCGTGATCTCGGTTTTGCGGGAAGAAATGTAAATGGTTCCGGTCCCGGTATTGGAATTCTCTGCGGTCAGAATCGTCTCTGACGTTTCATTTCCGAGAGCATCCTTTGCTTTCACGGAAATATTGAGGGAATAATCTACCGATTCCGAATAGTCAAGCGGAATCACGAATACCGCTTTGTTTCCTTCCGTTACCGCTTCCGTTTTATAGTCGGTTCCGTCATTCAGAAGCGTTACGCTCGAAAGACCTGCAAAGGTCGTTCCGTCTGCGGCTTCAACCGTAACCTTAACCGCTCCGGTCGAATAAACAATGCCGTTTGTTATACCGAGCGCGGTTCCTTCCGAATACGGGTCCACCGTAATCTTCGAGATCACGGGAGCCTTCGTGTCAAGAATATACTGATAGGACTTCGATGCCGAACCCGACAGACTCGTGCAGCTTACCACAATGTCGTTGCTGCCTTCCTTAAGAAGACTGTTTCCTTCCTCGTCCTTCGGATCGCAAAGCTCAATCTGCGTTCCGGATGCATACGGAATGTCCGCGAGCAGAATCTCCTCATCGGTTTCCGGAGTCCAGACGGTACCGTTAACCTTAACGGTAATATCCGTGAATCCGATTTCCTCAGGGTCGGTAAAGGTAAATGTGAACTTCGGCGGATCCTTAAATACGCTGCCGGGTACACCCTCAATCGGGCTGACGCTCGTGCCTTCCACAGCCTCCGTGATGACCGGCTTCATGCTTCCGATTGCCAGGCAGTCCTTCTGCAGATTCATATCGGTAAGCGACATCAAGGCGGTTCCGTTTCCGGCCTTGTCGTAAATAACAACTCCGAGCTTCCGGTAGTCGTTAAATGTGCTGCCGGTCAGTTCTATGCAGCAGACATTCGCGCCGTTCGGTTCAGCCACTGCATAACGATCGTATCCTTCGGAAGTTTTACTCTTAACGAATACTTCGGCATGATCCACACCGGAATTCACGTTGCTTCCGGTATCATTGGTCTCGAAACGGAGATAAACCGTCTGCGGCGAATGATATCCGTCCGTCTTTACCGTAATCCCCGTCTGATCGTTGGTTTCCGGATCGGTATAAAGGCCCGCGTTCCAATAAACGGGCGGCTGATCGTCATTCTGATAGGTTACGGTGTACGCTTCGGAGTGATTGCCCTGCGCATCTTCGGCATAAATCGTGTAAACCTTGCCGGGCGTGACGTCGAAAACATACGTATAAGAGGTTTCTCCGTCCAGGGTGATCGGATCGGTAACCTTCTGCCGTACGTCCTCAAATGTTCCGAGCGCTTCGTCGATAATATAAATCTTTTTCAGCCCGCTTACTTCCTCGTAAGGGTCAGCGGGAGTTTCGTCCTTAAACTGTATCCGAGCCTTCGTTACGCCGGCACGTCCGAGTCCCGATGCATCATAATAGTCGAACCGGTCTTCCGACTGCGGTACCGAAATCACCGGTTTGGTCCGGTCGGGTTTAATATTGTTCAGCGTGCTCTCCCCGAAACTCCTGCCTTCCGCGGGAATTGCCGAAATCGAAGCGGAATAATGACCGTCCTTCGAAATCTCCATTTCGATACTTTGTCCCGGCAGGTCCGGAAGATTGATCGTGTAATTGCCCTGCGAATCGGTCTGTCCCGTATAAGGAATAACGAGCAGATACGATCCGACAGAGGAAACAATTACGCTTGCGTTTTCAACCGGATTTCCCTCCGTATCCCGAACGGAACCGCTGTACTGCGCCTCGCCGATCCGGCTGCAGACAATCGTTCCCGAAAGGGTATTGTTCAAAACGACGTTCATGGGCAGGACGGGCATTCTGAAGAAACGGTTCCCCGCGATATCGCAGAACCAGTCTGTTGCATCGTTCAGCTTAAGGTTTAGGGAATAGGTCGCCCCATCCGTAAAACCGGTCACCTCAAAGCGTCCTCCGTCCACTTCTCCGGAATGCTTTTCACTCTCGTCCGCGGTATTGGTCAGCTCAAACGATCCACCGATATAAATGGGAGTGATTCCCTGCACATCGTCATTATACACAAGAGTATAATTCGCGCTGACTAAAGGCTCGTCACCCTCCGCTCTGGTACGAAATGAACCAACCGGGATCAAATTAAACACAAGGAGGGCGGTCATTACAGCCGAAACAAGCTTTGTGATTGGTTTTTCAATCCGATGTTTCATATCGCACCTCCTTATACGTATTCGTCCGTGTGTACTTCCGTTACACTTCTTACAATTTCAAATTTCGCCACCCGTTTCAGGTCTTCCGTCTGAGGAACCGTTGCGGGCTGCACCGGAACAATTGCTTCTCCGGTTTCATTCAGAACCTGCGTAATTCCGATCTGTACCGGCTCCTGCAATACGCCGGTCGTTGCTTCTTTGCCGGAATATCCGCTCAGATTCGGGTTGTCCGGGCCGAACGCTTCGGTCGGGGAATTGCCCTCCTCAAGGTCTTCCGACTTAACGTCGAGTCTCTTCGATTCATGCGCCAGGGCCATTGCCTGGAACCCAGACGTATGGACGCCGCTTGACGTCATCTTCTTTGAGTCCTGACGGTCTCCGCGGAGTTCCGCCACTTCCTTCGCCGCCCTGCGGCCGGTCAGGTCGCCGAGCACGTCCGGAATCTTATACCGGACAAAGAGGACTACGGCAACGCCGAAGCATGCGGCGGCCAGCGAAAATCCGATGATAGCAAATACAAGCCATGCTGTCGTACTCATTCCGCACTCCTCCTTTCCTTGGCGAAGTCGCGGTCAAAGGCTGCCCATGCATCATCGACCTTGGAAAGAATTTCTTCTTTCAATTCAATATTCTGTCCGGAAATCGGGTAACAGTCTTTCAATCCTTCTTCAACCCGTCCGAGAACACTGTTCATCTCCGTATAGGTTACGCCGTCCGTCCGGAAGCCCTTGCTTCGTCCGATTACGGCATCAATGATCTGCTGATAGATTTCGAGTTCTATTACTTCACTGTCATCCGCGCTGATGGAATCCAGCATTTCGCGGAGGGAAACCCAGTATTTTTTATATTCGCCGCCGTCGTCGCCTTCACGGATCATCATATCGATCGTCGTCGTGAACTGGCCGATCGTATTGTAAACTTCCGCCATCCGGTATCCGTCATCGTCGGGATCGCCGTATAATACCGCGTCCGCGAACCATTGTACGGCCACACGCCGTCTCGAAAGCGTATTGTCGTCCCCGTTCTCGGTTCCGTAGGAGAAATAGTACCAATACAGCTTGCCGATCTCATAAGCAAGCTTCGCATAGTTATCGTCCTTGCGGAGCGCTTCGCGGTTCGGCGTTACGTAAGATTTCAGCAGTCTTTCATCCTCAATACTGAAATCCATGTCTTTCTTAACGAGATTGACAATGCCGAGATAAGGCTCCACATCGCCGGGCTTGATCGCGATTGCACGCTCATAGTAACGGAGCTTCTCGTCATCATCACTTGTCATAGCCGCACGGTCCATGTTGAGCGTAAAGTCGGAGTTCATCCGGCGCACGCGCTGTGCGAGTCCGAAGCATCCGACACCGATGAAGAACAGTCCGGCGATCACCATCGCGCCGAACTTAACGACCTTCATAACCTGCTTGGTGCGGTACTGCGCGGTATATTCCTCATAATGCTGAAGCGCATAGCTGAGCTCCGCGCACGACTGGAAACGTTCGCTCGGGTTGGGCCGCGTGCATTTCAAAATGATGGCCTCAAGACCGCTCGAGAGTTTCGGATTCCAGTGACGGATCGGATAAATCTCATAAGGCGGCTCGCTCGGGTTCATGCCGGTAACGAGATAATACATGGTAACGCCGAGGCAGTATATGTCGGTACGGGCATCGGTCTGTCCTTTGCCGCCGAACTGCTCGGGCGCCGCATAGCCCTTCGTTCCGAGACACTTCGTATCCTCGGTATTCTGCTCCTTATACTCACGGGCGATACCGAAGTCGATGATCTTGACATTGCCTTCCGGCTTCAGCATAACGTTGGCCGGCTTCATGTCGCGGTAAATGATCGGCGGCTTTCTCGTATGCAGGTACTCGAGCGCGGAGCAGATCTGGATTGCCCACTCGATCACCTTTTCCTGCGGCTGTGCGCCTTCCCGGAGCACGATCGCATTGAGCGTCTCGCCGTCGATATAGTCTTCTATGATGAAAATCTTGTCAGGCTCATCGATAATGTCCACGATACGGACGATCGCGTTATGGTCCAGCTCTTTGATCAGGTTGGCTTCCGCAATCGCACTCTGAATGATCACTTCGTTATTCTGGTCCCGTACCGTCTTATCGATTTCCTTGACCGCCCACGGCTTATGGATATTCGTATCCATGGCAAGGTAAACTCTGGACATACCGCCCTTACCGATGAGCTTCAGGATTTCGTATTTGTTGTTAATAATCTGTCCTACTTCAGCCACGTTCGTTTACCTCATACTCCGATCAGTACCGCGGATATGTTATCGGTCTCTTTTCTCTGTTTGTTCAGTTCCACGAGTTCTTTCAAATGCTCTTTCATGACCTCTTCCGTCGGGTTGGCCGACGGGCAAAGGCTTTCGATGAATTCCTCTTTGGTGATCAGATGCCGGAACCCGTCGCAGCAGAGCAGATAATTCTCTCCCTCTTTCACCGTCCCGCGGAAGAACTCCGGGGTAACCGATGCCGAGGCACCGATGCACTGCAGAAGAATGCTTCTTCGCGGATCGACCGCCGCCTCTTCGGGCGTCAGCCTTCCGGCTTCCACTTCTCTCGCAACGAGCGTCTGGTCATTGGTCAGCTGCTCGATGCTGTCGTCCGTGATCCGGTATGCGCGGGAGTCCCCGACATGACCGATCAGATAACTGCCGTCTTCCAATACGAGGATGCCGGTAAATGTGGATCCCATATTGATATTGTGCTGCAGTCCGAACTGCCCGATCCGGTAGTTCTCGCTGACCATCAGATGCGTCCAGGAGGTTTGCACTGCGTCCAGAATGTCATCCCCCGCGAGGATATGCGGCAGATCCTTTGTAAACCACCCGCTCCATACGCGGATCAGCGTTGCGCTGGCCACTTCGCCCTTGGCAAGACCGCCCATGCCGTCGCAGAGAAGCGCAAAGAAAACCGTCCCTTTGTCGGTTTCCGCTTCCCGGATGCAGAAGCTGTCCTGATTGGTGCTTTTTCGTAGGCCGACGTCCGTATGGCTTGCGAATCTGTATTTCATAATCCCCTCCTATGCCGAAAAAAGGATAGACTCCCCCTATTGTTTACTATATATCATTTATGATAGCATTTTCCGCGCACGCGCGCAACCTATTTGTGGAAAATGAACCCATATTTTTTGCGGTGGTGTAAATTTCTCTTCCCCGTATGTAAATCACATTTAACATAGATTTAACTTGCTCTTTCCTCCCAGTCAAAATATAATATATACAACAGTCGGGCAGGTCCCGGTCGTGTGGGATATCAAAAACATATAATCGCAGCGGCGCCACACCGCCGCGCACAAGAACGGAGGTTGTTTATGCGTCTTCTAACCTATTTGGAGTCATCCGCATTGGATGACATTAACCCCTGGATCATCGTGGGGATTATTGCAGCCGTTTTAATCGTCCTGCTCTTTGCCGCAGGTTACGTTAAGGCTCCGCCGGACATGGCATTCATCATTTCCGGTTGGAAACGGAAATCCAAAGTCGTAATCGGCCGTGCATCTTTCCGCGTTCCTTTCTTTGAGCGTCTGGATAAGCTGAATCTTCGCCTTATTCCGATCGATGTAAAGACAAGCAATGCGGTTCCTACCGCCGACTACATCAACATCAACGTTGATGCAACCGTAAACGTAAAGATCAGTAACGAGCCCGAGCGTCTTCGTCTCGCTGCCGAGAACTTCCTGAACAAACCCACCGATTATGTCGCTGCGGTTTCCCGTGAGGTTCTGGAAGGTAACGTCCGTGAGATCGTAGGCCGTATGAAACTCGAAGAGATGGTTTCCGACCGTCAGAAATTCGCGAACCTCGTTAAGGAAAATGCCGAGCCCGACCTTGCGGCAATGGGTCTTGACATCATCTCCTTCAACGTACAGAACTTCGTCGACGGCAATGAAGTAATTGAGAACCTCGGTATTGATAACATCGTAAAGATCAAGAAAGCCGCTGCAATCGCACGTGCCGAGTCCGAGCGAGACATCAAGGTTGCTCAGGCTGCTGCCGATAAGGAAAGTAACGATGCGGCCGTTCTTGCTCAGACCGAAATCGCGAAGAAGCAGAACGAACTGGCCATCAAGAAGTCCGAACTCCAGCTGGATGCCGATACCAAGAAGGCTATGGCCGACGCGGCTTACGAAATCCAGAAAGAGGAACAGCGTAAGACGATTGAGATTACGACCGCAAATGCTAACATCGCACGTCAGGAACGTGAAATCGAGCTGCAGGAGAAGGCCGTTCAGGTTAAGGAACGTGCTCTTGAAGCAGAAGTTAAGAAGCAGGCGGAAGCAGACAAATACGCCGCTCAGCAGAAAGCAGACGCTATCCTTTATCAGCGTCAGCGTGATGCGGAAGCAAAACAGTTCGAAGCACAGCGTGAGGCAGAAGCCCGCAAGGCTCAGGCCGAAGCGTACCGTTTCGCTAAAGAGCAGGAGGCTGAAGGTATCCGTGCCGTAGGTGAGGCAGAGGCTAAGGCGATCGAAGCCAAAGGTCTTGCGGAAGCTCAGGCAATGGAGAAGAAGGCCGAGGCTTATGCGAAGTATAACAAGGCAGCCGTTGCCGAGATGATGATCAAGGTTCTTCCCGAAATCGCAGCTCAGGTTGCAGCTCCTCTCCAGCAGATTGATAAGATCACGATCATCGGCGGCGGAGAAGGCGGCGCAAACGGTGTCGACCAGGTTGCCGGAAACGTTCCCGTTGTTATGGCAAAGGTTTTCGAAAGCATGAAGCAGGCTACCGGCATTGATCTTGCCAACATCATCAACGCCGAGTCCTATGATGCAAAGGTTAACCGCAACATCAACGTAACGGGTCTTGAGGGTGCGACCATCGTAACCGACAAGGAAACCGTTAAGGACGTAACCGAGACCATCACGGAATAATCCGTTAGAATAATCGGAACCCTACAGGGTCCTCCTGTACCGGCAGGGGCAGTGCAGAACCGAGCTGAAATCGGTTTGCACCGCCCCTCCGGCCACGCGGAGGACCCTTTTTTGTCCGAAAACTAAAACCATTTCCTTTTCAGTGATTTGTCAGCATGGCTTGCCGGAAAGCATCTGCTCTGATTAGTCGGTTCACAGGCCGGGCCGGTCGAAGGACGTCCGAAAACCAATTCAGCTTGGTTTGAGGGCGTCCTTCGGCATCAGGCCCGGCCGTCAACAATAACCGGGCGAAGAATCTTTCGGTTGCAAAACAGGTGCGTGTGTGATAGATTAGTTGTAATCGAATTTTATTGGGAGGGTGTGCTATGTCACGAATTGAAACCAAGGCCATCCACGAGGGATGGAAACCCGGACAGGGCGAACCGAGACAGGTTCCGATTTACCAGAGTACTACATTCAAATACGATACCAGCGATGCCATGGGCAAGCTGTTTGATCTGGAAGCAAGCGGTTACTTCTATACCCGTCTGCAGAATCCGACCAACGACTACGCTGCCGCAAAGCTTACCGCTATGGAAGGCGGATTTGCCGGAATGCTTACCTCTTCTGGTCAGGCTGCCAACTTCTTCGCAGTATTCAACATCTGCGAGTGCGGCGACAGCTTCCTTGCAAGTGAGACCATTTACGGCGGTACCTACAACCTCTTCGGAACCACGATGAAGAAGATGGGCATCGAGTGCATTTTCTACAACCAGTCCATGACGGACGAGGAAATCGAGGCTCTCATCAAGCCCAACACCAAGTGCTTCTTCGGTGAGACGATCACGAACCCGACCGTTCAGGTTTATGATATTGAACGTTTCGCAAAGCTTGCTCACAAGCACGGCATGCCTTTGATCATCGACAACACGTTTGCGACTCCCGTAAACTGCCGTCCGATCGAGTGGGGCTGCGACATCGTTACTCATTCCACTACAAAATACATTGACGGCCACGGCGTTTCCGTCGGCGGCGCCATCATCGACAGCGGTAACTTCGACTGGGAAGCAAACGCAGAGCGTTTCCCGGGTCTAACCACTCCCGACGAATCCTACCACGGCCTCACCTACACGAAGAAATTCGGCAAGGCCGCTTACATCACCAAGGCTACGAGCCAGCTGATGAGAGACTTCGGTTCCATCCAGTCTCCGCAGAACGCTTTCTATGTAAACCTCGGTCTTGAGAGCCTGCACCTCCGCATGGAGCGCCACTGCTCCAACGCTCTTGCCGTTGCGAAGTTCTTAAAGCAGAGCGACAAGGTTGCATGGGTTCATTACGGTGACCTTGAAGGCGACGAATATTATGATCTTGCCAAGAAGTACTGCCCGAAGGGAACCTGCGGCGTCATCGCATTTGCCATCAAGGGCGGACGTCAGGCTTCGATTGACTTCATGGATAAGTTGAAGCTCGCTACGATCGCAACGCACGTTGCGGACGCGAGAACCTGTCTGCTGCATCCGGCAAGCCATACGCACCGTCAGCTGACCGACGAGCAGCTCCTTGAAGCAGGTGTTGCTCCGGATCTGATCCGTCTTTCGGTCGGCATCGAGAACGTGGACGATCTCATCGAGGATCTGAAGCAGGCGCTCGGCGAGTAATTCCGTCCGGCGCGTCCGGAAACCTGTACGGACATTTTAAGATTCGCAGGAAATCATTCCGAACAGACAAAACCGCAAAAATATCGGGGCCGTGCATCTGCACAGCCCCGTTTTTATTTGTTTCAATTGTCTTTGTTAACGTCCGCAGGATCGGCTATTTCCTCTCCATCATCCGTTTTCTGATAATCTGGGAAGACTTCGCTATCAATATGAGCAGTATTGTCACTATTACTTCTCCTTTCGGTGTTCACAGCCGCCGTCTTAAGTAAGCCATATTTCTGACAATATCATACGAAAAGAACCCTCCCCTGTAAAGGCTTTCGTTCTCTCCGTTTTTCAGCCCATCACGGAAAATGTGACTTTCTCCGATTGTTCTGCCAAATATTCCGTCATTCCTGCACTTTCCGCGTTCCGATGAACTCGCCGAACTTTACCTTGTACTCGATCTCCGTACCGATCAGCTCTTTAATCTCAGGCAGGAGTTCAATCCGGTCTTTTTCAACGAACACCACGATCGTGGAACCGCATATCGAAAAATGCCCCATCGTCTGTCCTTTGCGGACGCGGGTGTCTTCCAACTCGTTTACGATTCCTCCTACGGCAAGCGCGCCGACCTCAATCTGAACGGCTGAACCGAAATGGTCGGTCTCAAGAAGCGTCCAGCAGCGCCGATTTAAACGGTATACCGCAACGTTTTCACACGCGATCGGCTGCACGCTGTGAAGCGAACCCTCGATGAAGTGATGCTCGTGCATGTATCCGTCGTCAACTACCGCATAGTGGTGATAATCGTTCGGCGCAAGCCGGAATATGAGTCCGAGCCCGCCGCGGAAGCGTTCCGCAAGCTCCGCGTCTTCAATCAGATCGCAGATTCGGTACTCCGACCCTTTGACCGGAAATACCGCCCGGTCCGTAACCGGATACACGCTCAGCATGCCGTCGCACGGGCTGATGAAATGGTCCGGATCCGCATCGAAGCGGTTCTTTATCCTGCGTCTCTCAAAGAAATCCGAAAAGCAGCGGTATCCCACTCTCGGATACCCCTTCAGGCTGATGTTGTACTTGCGGATATAGCGTCGGATCATCCCCTTCGAAAAGGGCGTATGCAGATACCACGCCATTACCTTCGGCGCCCCGATCACGAGCATTCCCTTAAGCACCGCTCGTCCTACGGGATTCCCGTATAGAAGCCTCATGGGCAGATTGCTGCCGTCTTTCTCCATGTTCTACCTCGCTTACCGTGCCGGCACGGATTATTTTAATGTGATGCCGTAAATCTTCTTGCCGCGCGTCCCGACAACGATCATGTTGTTGAATACGGCAGGCGTTGCCTCAATGTTCTTTCCGAGGTTGATCGTATCCTTTACTTTTCCGGTCTTACCGTCCAGAAGATGCATGTTCCCGTCGGAATCGCAGAGGATGATGTAGCCGTCGCCGTTGCTGTTGTAAACCGCAACCGGGCTCGACCAGCTGTAGTACTTCATTTCAACGCTCCAAACCTCGCCGCCGGTCTTCTTGTCGATCGCGACAAGCAGCCCGTGCTTCTTTCCGCCGGTTCTGGCGATGTTGAAATAAACCATTCCGCTCAGATTGTTCTCGCCGAGGCAGGCCGTAGCCTGTACGCCGCCCGAGATTCCGTCAACGGTCTTACAGCTGTATGTCCGCTTCCACATGATTTCGCCGGTCGCCGCGTTAATCTTGAAGATCGGGATGTCGCCCGTTTTCTTCTTGTTCTGCGTCCAGTGCAGAGAAGTGGAAACGTAAATGTATGCCGTACCGGTGGAAGGATCCACCTCAAGAACCGGGGAAGCATTGCTGTCATCCACAATGTCCTGGCTCCAGATCAGCTCCATCGTGTTGATGTCAATGCACATCAGGTCGCCGGCATTATCGCATACATACAGATAGTGGTCGTAAATACATGCGGACGATTCCATTCCGAGCCAGTATTTGTCCTTGCCGGAGCGGCTCGTCTCGTAGGTCCATTTGACGCGCTCGGAAGGATTGATCGTAAGCGTACGTCCGTCCCAGCTTGTATTCAGCTTGGTCGTATAAAGGATGCCGTTCTCACCGGGCTGGATCAGCGTATCGGTCTTCACATCGAACAGCGGCGATGAGTCAAATGCGCAGAAGTTTCCGTTGTCCGTACGGCGCGAGAACGGATCGTCGTTACCGTACTCCATGATGATGTCGCCGGTCACGAGGCTTACGATAAAGGTTCTCGCGGCCTTCTTGCCCATGTCATCCCCGGCTCCGACCACGTAAAGCGGCGTTCCGTCGGGATAAATGGAACCGGTTCCCTTGATGGGGAATCCGAGGCTGATCTTGTCGCGTGTCGCGGAACCGTCCTCGAGATCGAGGAAATAAATGTTTCCGTCCATCGTAGCATAGATGACTTCGACAAGACCGGTCTTGTTCTTCTTCGAATCATACAGGTTCATTGCCTTTTTCGTCTCGTCGTCCCACTGAACAATCAGGGGCTGTCCGGTCCAGCCGCTGCCGGTCCATTCGCCCTTCTTGACGGTCTTCTTCAAAGAACCCGTGTTGATATTCCACGTCTTGTACATTTTATAGGAGGTCATATTGGCAACGCCGAATGACCCGCTCGAACGGTAGTTGTCGCCGCGGAACGTCACAATACCGGAAACCGTGGAATAATTCTTTCCTTCAAAGTGAATCTCGTTCTGGCGGTAGAAACCGTCTACATCGATATCGTTAACATTCAAATAGGTGGTAAAGCCCAAAACGGACGGATGCGTCGTCGGCACCGAAGTGCAGACGCCGGTTTCCAACAGCTTCTGCGCCGTCGTCAGTTCCGCCGTATTCAATGTGGATGCCACGGCGTCGCCTTTCTTCGGCTTGGAAATCGGTTTGCCGCAAGCGGACAGACAACCCGTTACCATAGCGGACAATACCCCCATCATAATCAATTTCTTCAATTTCATTGTAAAAACCTCTCCCCGGTTCGATTTTCCTTTACCAGTCACTGCTCCAGTCTGTCGAACTCGAATCCCAGGAGTCATAAGAACTGTCATAATAACCGGAACTGTCGGAATAGGACTTCCATGTATCCCAGACGTCCGAATCCTCTATGTTTGAAATGCCGTATTCCGAATACCAGTCGCCGGAATAACTCTTTCCGATCGAATAATCGCTGTAATCGTCGTACGGAAACGAAATCCCGTCGGTTGTCCAATCCTGCGATACGGGATCGTACATGGACCATTCGTCGCCGTAACGGTAGTACACCGTTTCCGCAATCCGGTAATATCCGTCTTCCTTATGTTCCCGGTAGCTTCCGATGGCGAGCGCGATCGCGATAATGCCGATCAGGCCGAAGACGCCGATGGCGAGTCCGATTTCCGAAGCCTTGCTCTTCTGCTTGTAGCCGCGGCTTACCGGCTGTGCTGCGCGTTCGTCTCCATCCGGATAAATCCCGCGCAGATGACACTCGGAAAGGAGCTTCTGAAAGATCTCATTAACGGCGTAAGCCTCGTCGGGTCCGCGATAACGGATGGCGCGCACGCCGGTATCTTTGTTCTTGTATACGACAAAATCCTCTTTATCCCGGTAGATTCCGAATGCCCGCGGTTCTTTATAATCTTCGCCGATAAAGAATCTCATGCGGAGAAGCGGCATTCCCTTCTGCACGCAGTACTGCTGCAGCTCCGCGATCGTCGTGGGATGCGTGATGATCTCCTCCTGCAAGGGCTGCTCGTAAGCGGCCTCTTCCGTTAACGGAATCGTCTCATACGCCGTGTTTCCGGACGCGCCTTTTTCGGGAGAAAAACTGTTTTCAACAGTTGCACCGCATCTCGGGCACCGCATATCGGCACTCGAAATCGCACTTCCGCAATAAGGACAACTTTTCTTATCTGCCATTCATTTCACCTCCCCATATTTCCGAAGGAGCAAACGCCATTTATATTCCGCCTCCGGCGGAGGGCGTTTGCGCAGGTCATAAGACTACTTCCCGCTTCGCGGGCCCCTTCTTATGACAATATCCGGCACCTTTCGGTGCCGGACATCATAATTCTCGGGGTAATCTGATTACAGTACCGATTTAACCGTAGCTACCACATTTTCCGCGGTAATGCCGAACTTCTTGAACAGTACGCCTGCAGGTGCACTTGCGCCGAAGCCGTGCATCGTTACATAGCCGCCGTCAAGACCGACATACTTGCCCCAGCCGAAATCGCTGAGAGCTTCCACAGCAACACGTGCGCGGACAGCCTTCGGAAGAACGCTCTCCTTGTAAGCGTCGCTCTGCTCTTCGAACAGATCCATACAAGGCATGCTGACAACGCGTGCGTCGATACCTTCCTCGGCAAGAGCAGCCTTTGCCTCAAGGGAAATGCTTACTTCGGAACCGCTTGCGATGATAATCGCATCCGGAACTGCCTTCTTGGAATCCTCAATGATGTAAGCACCCTTGAGAGCTTCCTTGGAGGAACCTGCAAGCTGAGGCAGATTCTGTCTCGTAAGAACGAGAGCGGTAGGAGTTTCCTTGCTCGTTACTGCGCTGTACCAAGCTGCCAGCGTCTCCGTAGCATCTGCCGGACGGAATACGTGGAAGTTCGGAAGGGAACGAAGCATTGCAAGCTGCTCGATCGGCTCGTGGGTAGGACCGTCTTCGCCTACACCGATGCTGTCATGGGTAAGGACAAATGTGGTCGGGATACGCATAAGTGCGGAAAGTCTTGCCATCGGCTTAACGTAATCGCTGAATACGAAGAACGTTGCGCAGTAAGCGCGGAGGCCGTGAAGGGTAAGACCGTTGCTGATAGCAGCCATTGCAAACTCACGAACACCGAAGTGCAGGTTGCGGCCGCTGTAATCGTCCTTGCTGAAATCGCCGATTTCCTTCATTGCGGTCTTGTTCGAAGGAGCAAGGTCCGCGGAACCGCCGATCAGGTTCGGAACTTTATTCTTAAGCTTGTTGAGAGCCCAGCCGCCGAGGTTTCTCGTAGCGTCTGCCTTCTCTTCGTAAGCCCAGTACTCTGCATCGTCGATGAGAGGCTTTGCGATATCCATGTTGAACTCGTCGTCCCAGGCCTTCTTCATCTCCGGGAACTTCGCGCAGTAATCCGCGAAAAGCTTGTTCCAAGCATCCTCTTCCTTGGCAAGATCGTCTGCGATTGCCTTGTAGTTGGCGTATACTTCGTCCGGAACATAGAAAGCTTCCTGAGAAGGCCAGCCGAGGAATTCCTTCATTGCGGCAACGTTCTCTTCACCGAGAGGCTCGCCGTGTGCGCTTGCCTTACCCTGCTTAGCGGGGCAGCCGTAACCGATCTGGGTCTTAACGGTGATCATGGAAGGCTTCGTCTTCTCAGCCTTTGCAGCCTCGATTGCGGCGCCGATGGCGTCGAGGTCGTTACCGTCCTCAACAACGAGCGTCTGGAAGCCCATAGCCTGGAAACGTGCCTGAACATTCTCGGTAAATGCGATGTCGGTATTACCTTCGATACTGATCTTGTTGCTGTCATAGAAAACGATCAGCTTGTTAAGGCCGAGCGTGCCTGCAAGGGACATTGCCTCGTAGGTAACGCCTTCCATCATACATCCGTCGCCGCCGAGTACATAGGTGTAATGATCAACAACCGGATAACCTTCCTTGTTGAACTTTGCAGCGAGATGAGCCTCTGCCATAGCCATACCGACTGCCATACCCATACCTGCGCCGAGAGGGCCGGTCGTAGCTTCAACGCCCTTGGTATGACGGTACTCGGGATGTCCGGGAGTCAGGGATCCGTCCTGACGGAACTGCATCATGTCCTCCTTGGTAAGGCCGTAGCCGAACAGGTGAAGGAGGGAATATAAAAGAGTTGAACCATGTCCGCCGGAAAGGATGAACCGGTCACGGTTCGCCCAGTCGGGGTTCTTGGGGTTGTGCTTCATGTGTTTTGCCCAAAGCTCATATGCCGTAGCAGCGGAGCCGAGGGGAAGACCGGGATGTCCGGACTTTGCTTTCTGGATTGCGTCTGCAGCCAGAACACGAATGGCGTTAACAGACATCGTGTCGATAGATTTGCTCATTTTTGATTCCTCCGAGGATAATTGGATAATGATTTCTGCACGGCCGTCTCCCGGACGGACCCGCGCAGGAGCGCAGCGTCCGCGAAAACGGGCGCATACCTATTGAGATAATACCATATAGCTCCGAACAATGCAAGAAAAAAGCACGGTCCCCCGCAGGGTCCGTGCTTTTGTTTATCGGCCTTCAATGATGTGCTTATTGTAATATTTCGAGTGCTTCAGAAGCTCTTTATTCAGGTTTTCAAGTCCGTACCGCTCCACAAGCGTCGGTTCCGCAGAATAAAGGTTGACGCCGAGACCGAGGCGGTTGCCTTCAATCTCAAAACCCATCGCGGCAAGCGTTGTCGGGAACATGTCAAGCGCGGAGTAATCACGCGTCTTTCCGAGCTTATACTGTACCGCGCCGTTTATGATAACGGCATATGCCTTACGCTGATAATCGGTCTTCCCGTTTGCCAGCTCGCGGTAATACATGCTGTCCATTGTCGGATGGTCTCCGACGATAACAACCGTCGTATTATCATAGAAATCCTGCGCTGCAAGCCAGCCGAAGAAATCTCTGAGCTGCCGGTCCGCACAGTAAATTGCGTTGTCGTAACTGTTCTTAAAACGGCTTTCGCAGAGCGGGCACGTATATCCGCCCGTAAAATGCGTATCGATTGTCATCAGTGTTACGGCAAACGGAACATTGTTCATGGAAAGCCTTGTGATTTCCTCTTTCGCGAACTCGTACAGACGGAAATCCTCAAAGCCCCACCAGACGAAGTAATCATCCGCAGGAAGCTTGTGGTTCCGGTTATAGTAGTTGTAATCGCGGATTGCATAGTTTCCGTGGCTCTTCAGGAATTTGTCCGTTCCGGCAAATTCAATCTTCGACCCCTGCAGATATACCTGCTGGTATCCGAAATGCTCAAGCACCTCGCCGATTGTTACGGCTCCGGGAAGAAACTCTTTATAGTTCTTCTCCATGGCATTGTGCCCGACCGGAATGATCAGCGGAATACCGCTTGACTGCGTCACGAGCGATCCGCACGTCCAGACGGCGCCTTCCACCGGCTCAAGACCGTTCAGCTTGCCGTCTGCAGAGAAGCTCTCTCCGAACGTCTGCGAAAGCTCCGTCAGGTACGGAATCCGGTTCTCATCCGCGATTCCGCCGCTGTCACGGTCCGCGTAAGTAACCTCCATCGATTCCATATAGATGTAGACGAGGTTCCGTTTCTTCTCGGGAGCCTTAATCTTATCCATGTCAACCGCGACGCAGTTTTCTTCATAAATCGTGGACGGATGCACCACGAGCCAGAGATATGAGAACACCTTCATTCTGGCTAAGATCACGACTGCTGCCAGCGCAAACCAGATTCCCGCGCAAAGCACCTTCCGTTTCCGGAAGAAGCCCAGTCTCGTTGTCTTCTTGCGCCACCAGTTTCCGAACAGAACTTCGGCCGTCGTCATTAACGGAATCCCGATTGCCATCGCGATATTCAGGGAAAAGAAGTTTCCGCCGTCCGCTCCTTCCATCGGAACCGTCAGCTGAAACAGCATCGCCGCAACAGACACCCCGTTGAACAGGATTGCCTGCCATACGCCTGCGATAATTACTGCATTCCCGAGCGCAAGGAGTACGATCCTCGCAATCTTCTTTCCTCTTGTCTCGGTTTTCTTTTCGTTCTTCCTGTCTGCGTCTTCAATAATTTCTTCTTGTTTCGTTTCTTCCGGGACGTCCTGCTTCATCCCCGTCAGGTCATCCTTCTTTTCATCCTCTTGCATTACTGTCTGCCTTTCCTTTTGCATATCCCCCTGCAAACCCGCTTAACAAGTCATTCCCGTCAGTCTTTTCTCCCCTATTTCAACAATTCCTGATATACGTCCCGTTTGGAAATGCCCCGTTCCTTTGCCACGGCTTTCATGGCTTCCTTCCGGTCCATGCCCGATGCTTCGTATTTCGCGACATGTTCTTCTAAAGAAAGCTCCTGCCATGCTTCTGCCTGCTCCGCACGGATTTCCTCTTCCGGCCTTCCCGCGATCACAAGAACGCATTCCCCTTTCGGTTCCTCGTTCGTGTAATGCTCTGCAGCCTCCCGAATCGTCCCGTGAAAACGCGATTCGTGTTTCTTCGTCAGTTCCCGAAGTACCGTAATCTCACGGCTCTCGCCGAGCGTCTCGCGAAGATCCCCTAACGTCCTTAACAGCCTGTGCGGCGCCTCATACATCACGATGGTCCGCTGCTCCGTCCGGATCGCCTCAAGCGCTTCCTTTCGTTCTTTCCTGTCCGTCGGAAGGAACGCCTCAAAGGAAAATCTTCTCGTCGGAAGCCCCGACAGCGTCAATGCCGTAACGCACGCGCATGCGCCCGGCAGTACGGTAACGGGAATTCCCGCTTCATACGCCATTCGGACAAGCTCTTCTCCGGGATCGCTGATTCCCGGCATCCCCGCATCGGTGATCAGCGCGATGTTCGTGCCTTCGAGCAGCTTCCCGATCAGGACCTTTCCCTTTTCGATCTTATTGAACTCGTGATAGCTCGTCATCGGCGTGTGGATGTCGAAATGATTCAGCAGCTTGATGCTGTTCCGCGTATCCTCGGCGGCAATCAGGTCAACTTCCTTCAGCACGCGAATAACCCGGAAGGTCATATCTTCCAGGTTACCGATCGGTGTTGCGCATAAGTAGAGCGTTCCGGTCATGACTGCTCCTCTTTGCCGGCTTTCTTACCTCTGTGAAGCACTTTGTTGAGTGCCTGCGCCGGAGCCGATTTTACAGCCTTTACGGCTTTGATTGCTTTCACGTTTCCCTCTGGACGGATAAAGTTCATGAACCGCTTCTCGTTCTTCGGAATTCCGTATTCCTTCTTTCCGAGCGCAATACTCTTCATCAAAAACGTCATGTTCTCGGCAAGGTTCACCATCGTCTGCATGCCCTCAACATCCTGCTCCGCCTCTCCGGGCGAACCTCCGAACGCGTCATTCCAGTAGGTGCTCGATGCCACCGGCATACCGCTGATCGTGAAATACTTATTCAAAACGTCAAATGTGGCCGTGGTTCCCGCTCTTCTTGCAACGACAACCGCCGCGCCGACCTTCATCGCCATCGAATAATGCGCGCTGAAGAACAGTCTGTCCATGAGCGACAGAACGGTTCCGTTCGGCGAAGCATAGTAAACCGGGCTTCCGACAACGAGTCCGTCGGCATCCCGAAGCTCCGCAGAGATTTCGTTAACAATGTCATCGAAAACACATTTGCCGAGGCTGGCGCAGTTTCCGCAGCCGACACAGCCGCGAACGTCTTTCGTTCCGACCCAGAACAGTTTCGTCTCGATGCCGTTCTTCTCAAAGACGCGGCACATTTCCGCAAGCGCTCTCGCCGTGTTTCCGTCGCTCCTCGGGGAACCGTTGATCAACAAAACCTTCATTGCAAAACCTCCTGTCTATGGTATCCTCACATAGATTATTCCGTGCGCGAACATTATAGCACAAGTTTTTGCTAAAATAAACCTCTTTGTTTCTGCGGGAATCCCCGAAAGTCCTTGAAATCCCGCGTTCCATGTGGTACTCTTGTGTTCGGCTGATTGCCGGGCGCCCCGAAACGCCAATAAAAAAGGAAGGATTCCGTAATGTCAGCACTTGAGGAAAATATCAAAAAGAGACGGACATTTGCCATCATTTCCCACCCCGACGCAGGTAAGACGACGTTGACCGAGAAGTTCCTGCTGTACGGCGGCGCGATCAATCTGGCAGGTTCCGTAAAGGGACGGAAGACCGCCCGTCATGCGGTTTCCGACTGGATGGAGATTGAAAAGGAGCGTGGTATTTCCGTTACCTCGTCCGTTCTCCAGTTTAACTACGACAATTACTGCATAAATATTCTCGATACCCCCGGCCACGAAGACTTCTCCGAGGATACGTACCGTACCCTGATGGCGGCGGACTCGGCCGTAATGGTCATCGATGCGAGCAAAGGTGTTGAGCGCCAGACGATCAAACTGTTCAAGGTCTGCGTCATGCGCCACATCCCGATCTTTACGTTTATCAACAAGATGGACCGCGAAGCAAACGATCCGTACGAGCTGATGAGCGACATTGAGAACGTGCTCGGAATCGCCACCTGCCCGATCAACTGGCCGATCGGTTCCGGCAAGGGCTTCAAGGGCGTTTATGACCGAAACACGAAAGAGGTCGCGCTTTTCACCGCTGCCATGAACGGCCAGAAGGAAGTCGCGACGGAATATATGGCGGCCGATTCTCCCGAACTGAAGGCCCGCATCGGATTTGACTTCTACGATAAGCTTCAGGAGGACATCGAGCTTCTGGACGGCGCAAGCGCCGAGTTCGACCAGGAACTCGTTAACGCCGGCGAACTCTCTCCGGTATTCTTCGGATCCGCCCTCACGAACTTCGGTGTCGAGACGTTTCTGAAGCACTTCTTAAAGATGACGAGCTCTCCGCTTCCGAGAAAATCGGACGCCGGGATCATCGATCCGTTCCGCCCGGATTTCTCCGCATTTGTCTTTAAGATTCAGGCAAATATGAATAAGGCTCACCGTGACCGTATCGCCTTCATGCGCATCTGCTCCGGCCAGTACGAGGCAGGCATGGAAGTCAATCACGTACAGGGCGGCCGCAAGGTTAAGCTTTCGCAGTCCACACAGATGATGGCCGACGAGCGGCACATTGTCGAGGAAGCCTATGCCGGCGACATCATCGGCGTATTTGACCCCGGCATCTTCTCGATCGGAGATACGCTCTGCACTTCGAACGAAAAGTTCCGCTTCGAAGGCATCCCCACATTTGCCCCCGAGCATTTCGCGAGAGTGCGGCAGATGGATACCATGAAGCGGAAACAGTTCATGAAAGGTGTTACGCAGATTGCCCAGGAAGGCGCCATTCAGATCTTCCAGGAATTTAACACCGGTATGGAGGAAATCATTGTCGGCGTTGTCGGAACCCTGCAGTTCGACGTACTGCAGTTCCGTCTGCAGAGCGAATATAACGTTGAGATCAAGCTCGAGCCGCTCCCGTACGAGCACATCCGCTGGGTTGTGAACCCCGAGGAGTGCCCTGTCGACAAGATCGTCGGTACGAGCGACATGAAGCGGATCAAGGACCTGAAGGACAATCCGCTGCTCCTGTTCATCAACGCATGGAGCGTCGGGATGGTGCAGGATCGGAACAAGTCCCTCAAACTCGCGGAATTCCGAGTGGATTAATCATAATATTTTTCTTCTTGCCAGTAACAGAGGAGCGTGGGTAATTCTGCGCTCCCTTTTCTTTCCTCGCAGGGCTCGAGTACGACAAGCCATTCCCCGTGAGGCGCGGAGGAAGCCACGGAAATGTAATAACGGCTGTCCTCCGTTTCGAATTCACGCTCACGAAGATTCTCCCTCTCCGGCACAAACATACGGTTCGCCTTATCCGATTCCGGTTCTCCGCCTTTCAGTATTTCATAAAGAAATGCTGTTCCGTTACCCTCGGAAACATTGAGCAGGTCCGTTCCCGAAAGAAGAACGGTATCCGTCTGCAGATTCGCGGCAAATGTCACACAGCTGGAGTTTTGATAAAACAGAATTCCGTCGCGGTTGATCCGGAAGTGCGCTACGTGCTGGATCAGCTCATTGGCCGCATCCTCTTCCGTAAGGCTCTGCGTCCGGACCGCTTCCGCGAAGATGTCCGTGATGTCCTTCGTCCTCAGATTTTCAAATCCGGGTGCAAACGAAGTGAGGATCATTCGGTTCCCCTGATCGGTATAGCGGATCGACAGCAGATATCCCTGCCGGTCGTCATTGCATACGGCACGAATCCGCTCATGGGTGCCGTCCTCCATATAGCCGTACCGCGCAAGTTCAAGGATCCGGCCGTTCGCGGGATCGAATTCCGCAACGATGTCACTCCCTTTCTCCCCCGGTTCGTGATAAGCGATTACAAGCTTTCCTTCCATCTCCGTCATGGATGCGAACGGAAATCCGTTCTCGCACACAGTGTACTCCTTAAGCCCTCCGTGCGGATCGATCTCCAGAAGCTTTAACGGATTGCCGTCCTGAAGTGTGTCTCCCCGCATGAAAAGCGTGTAAATCTTTCCGCCGATTTCGGTTCTTGCATACATTGCCTCGTAGCTCAGGTCTTCCACGACGCCGATGCTTTGGTTCTTTCCGTTTTCCGGATTATAGATAAAATATTCGGTGATTCCTTTCTCGGCGGATATCGGGCCGCACATGGTATCACTCTTCAGATTACCGTTTTCATCCGTCTCCGGATCCGTAATCCTGCAGTACAGAACGCCCGAGTCGGTAAGCGAAACCGATGCGGCGTCCGGAAGCTGAAACACCTTCATTTTTCCCTTTTCCGCAGCCTTCACCGCAGGTTCCTCCCTTACTGCCCGCTGCTCCCTCTCGCCGCAGGCGCACAGCACGAATGCTGCCGCCAATAAGATAACTGTTAAAACTCTGTTCTTCATAACTCTCCCTCCGCCCGAATCGGGCCTTTTTACTTTCTGTATAGATAACGATTCAGAACGCAAAAAAGTCGGAAGAAAAACTTCCGACTTTTTGAATCTGCATTTTTACGGATTTCATTAAATAACGGCACCGCAACGCCTTTCGGTACATTGACCGAACATGCAGAGAAATCCCAATTACTTCCGGCCGCAACTCTGTCCCTCACTTTTGTTTGACTGATTTCCGGATTGACCCTTTCTCCAAATGTTCCTGTCTGTTTCCAGCTGCATCTTTACCGATCACTTCTTCATCCCGTCAATCACGATGTCCCAAAGCGTCATATCGACATTGTCGCAGTTGACAAGGGTATATTCGTTTTCGTTCCGTTCCCAGTTCTCTCGGAGTTCGTTTTCTTCGCCGGGGACATAGTATTTTCCGGCAGTGTCCGGGCTCATAACCGTCAGGCGGAACCGATGGCCGTTAAGCGTAAACTGCATTCCGCATGCTTCTTCGGCATAGCGGAAATACTTCACATCCGACGCACCTGTAGGCGCCTTCGGAAAATCCCCGAAAATACTTCTCACCGCGTCTTCCGTCAAAACTTGCTCCGTCAGAGACGTAATAGCTTTGCGGTCCTTCTGTTCCCCGCCGGCCGAAACGGTCCCGTCATCCTCCTTCGGCGGTTTAATGCTGTTACGGTAGATTCCCCAGCCGAGCAGAATAACTATCACCGCTGCCGCGGCAGGGATCCAATACTTCATGATCCTCTCAACGGTCTTCTTTCTTTCCGGTTTCTCCTCCGGTTTTGAAACAGCCTCCTGCTCTGTCTGCACGGAAGCCTCTTCAGCGGTCATCGCTGCCTTCCGCCTGATATTTGCCAGCATCCGTTCTTTCGCACCTTCGGACGGCTCGATTCCGTCGACAGCCTTCTGAAGCAGTTCCTCTTCTCTATTCGGCAAAATATTCACCCCCCAGCATTTCTTTTAACAGGTTTCGCGCATCTCTCAGGCGGTTTCGGATCGTGGACGGCGGACTTCCCAGCATTTCGGCTATTTCGTCTGCCCGGTATCCTTCGTAATAGAACAGCCATACAACATCTTTCAGCCGTTCCGGGAGCGCCAGCACTGCTTCCCGCACATCGCTGTAATCGTCGGGTTCCGGAACCGCAGGTTCCGGCGCACCTTCCTCATCCAGGCTGATATCCTTCCTGCTCATCCGCTTCAGTCTGTCCTTGCACAGATTCATGGCCGTAACGGTCAGCCATTTTCGCTCATGCGTCTCATCCGTAAAGCGGATGTCCGATGTAAGCACCTTGACGAATACATCCTCCGTGCAGTCTTCCGCATCCGTCTCCTGCTTCATATAGGAGAAACAAAGGCGGTATACATATTTCCAGTTCCGCTCATAGAAAAGCTCGAAATCCGCATCCGTACGCAATGCTTGTTCCGACATGGTTTTACCTCCATCTGTATGGATAACGATTCAGGTACACAAAAAGTCGGGGTTTTGAAAATTTTTATCCGATATACGCCTGCGCCGCAATATAACATTCATACATGGCGAGGCAGAGATTGATCAGTTTCGGATTGTCCGAGTACCGGAGCACGCTCTTGATGTAATGGAGAGGGCTCGCGGTAACGGTCATTCCGTCCACGGTTATCGCACGGACCGTTGCAAGATTTCCGAGCGTTGCCCCCGAAACAGGTATGTAGTATTGCCCGTTCGATGCTTTCCCGAACCGGGAGTCACCGGCAAGCACGGATGCGTCCGGCGTAAAATAAAACCGCATTCCCGTATCAGAGAGAATCAAAAGGCTGATACCGTCAAAGCTTACCCTCCCCGACGGATTCCCGATCGTGATATCTCCGCTTATGGCGGCTATAACGGTCTGCTTTGCCGGAATATCCGTCTTATAATCCGTATCCGCAAGCGAATCCGTCTCATAGTTAAAGTACTCTCTTGCATAGGCGCTGTAGGTAATGATCGCCTTTGCAAGCGCCTTGATCTCCGCGGAATAGGAACCGTTTGCAAGTGTCTGGAAATAATACTTCGGAGTATACTGTTTTATTGCTTTCGCCTGTACGTTGTCGTTCACAAAAAACGCAATCTTTATAGGATCCGACAGCTCCTTGGCCACAACCGGGCAGATTGCCCGATACCTCGTCTTTCCGTTCGATACATCCGTCTGCATATCCTTCAGATACAACTTCGCGATTTCTCTCTTGTCCGTATAGAACAGAATATAAGGATCCCGGTTCGCCACATCCTCATATGCCGAAGCATTCGGCACGATGTAAAACGACATTTCGATCTCTCCGTTCAGGACCGCGGAAACGCCCTCGCAGGTATATACGGTTGTGTCTAACTGCTTCGGAATTACCCGGAAGGTTCTCGTCGTCGTCCCTGTCAGTCCGCCGATACCGGTAATGGTTACCGTCGCCGTACCCGCATTGATGTTATCCCGATAGGAAACCGTATAGTCTTTATCCTTCGTCATGAGCTTTCCTGCGACTCTGACCGTAACCGACGGCGTCAGCGGCTCCCCGGTATAGGTCGCGGTCGAAGTAAGGGTAATGTCGGCCTCGGCGACGTCCGGTGTCCCGAGCAGCAAGTGATATGTGCGTTTCCGCTCCGGATTCCACTTCGGATAGATCGTTACGGTTACCTCTCCGCTTCCGAGAACTTTAAAATGAAGATCTTCATAGTCCGGACCCGGTGCTCCTGCAGGAACGGACAGTTTAGACGGATCGGAGCACTCAATCACGATCTCGGAATACCTTGCATCACCGTCAATTTCTGCAAACCAGCACAGAATATCCGTCCCGACCGGGTTATCCCACGGGGTTCCCGACGAGTAATTGCCGGTTTCCAGCTCATTCTTCCACCAGAATGTCATGTATGTGGGCAGCGGCAGTTCGACATGCGCATGACAGATGGTGCAATCGCCCTCCATCTTATCTTCTCCTGCAACTCTCGTAAAGTTGCCCTGATGGTCGCAGAAAATCGTATAGGTTACTTCTTTTGTTCCGGAATAAAAACCCTTTCCGGTGATCGTCGCCTTTGCCGTACCGACATTGACATTATTAGAAAAACCGATCGTATAATCCGTCCCCGCAACAAGGAGCCCACCGTTATGCGTGATTGTTACGGTCGGAATTTTAGCGGTTCCGTCATACTGGAACCGGTTTTCGGAAAGTGTTACCGTCACATCTGCAATATTATATCCGCCGACAACCGTAACCTGCGTTGTTCCAATCTGCGTGCCTCCGACCGAAGCGGTGATGTTGGCGGTTCCCGCCTTCTTGCCGGTCATCTTTCCGGACTGGTCCACGGTTAATACCGTGGTATTGTCCGAAGTGTACTGCACGGCTCCCATATATCTTACGGTAAATGTACGGCCGGCGCGGGTAAATGCCACGTTGGTCATTGCCGTGCGCTGCTGCCCGACGCAGATGTCCCCGGGAACGGAAAGCGTATACGCCCCAAGGTACTCTTTCTTAACGTCGAACTTTTGGTAAACGCCGGTATAAGTCTGGAGAAACGTTTCCGAAAGACCGCTTCCGTAACTTGTAAACTCACCGACCAGGGCGCTGCCGTACCATATGCCCTGCGCTTTAAACAGACCCAACCCGACATATATATTGTTCGGATTGATCATCTGTGTATAATGTCCGGTTTCATCATGCTCCAGACCGGCGCAGGCATCCAGCCAGTCCTGCTTCTCGCTGTACCACTGGTTCACGCCGGGAACCATATTAATGGATCCGTTCCAGGCGATGACTTCGCCGTAGGATGTAACTCCGTAGGCCGCCGTCCAGATACTCTTTCCGTTATGTCTGGCATGATCGCGGATAAAGCCTGCTTCAACCGCCCGGAGTCTGGCCATCTTCTCAAGCTCGGTCGACCATTTGATCGGAACATAATCAGCCTCCTTCAGGTTTCTGCTGCTGTCTCTCGGATCCGGCACACCTTCATGGCATGCTTCCCAACGGATCTCATTGATTCTCGCAAGCGCCTCGGCGGCATTGCTCCCGAAATCCCCGTACATGGCAACCCATTCACATCCGTCGGACGGTTCGTCCGTCTGCCCGGGGAGAATTGTGATCTCCTCAGCTCCGGCCCGTCCAAGCATCAAAAGGCACAGAAGGACAACCGCTCCTACACAACCCGTTGCCTTCTTCCATAAAGCAGAAAACTTTCCCATGGCGACCTCCTTATCTTAACGGAATACTTTCCCCGAACGTCCGGATCATGACTGCATTTTCTTTATGTGCCTGCAGCAACTCTCCTCCCGTCCCTTTCCCTTTAGTATAACAGAAAAATGCCACGGTTTCTATCCCATGGCATTTTTCTGCAATTATCTGTCCCATTTATTCGACAATGCGTCAATCTGGTCGGCAAATTTGCCGAGATCCTTGTTGGCGCCGCCGCGGTTATGCTCGATGACGCTCATCAGCCTGCGGCCCGCCATGAGAAGCCGCTCAAATACGGAATTGGCCTTCGCGGCAGCCTGCTTGGGCGTCCGTTCGGGAATCTTCTCCATATTGCCGGTGTCGATGCAGCGCACGTGGCTCCCGAGTTCGTATAATCCGCCGGAGTAAGGCGCTTCTGCGTCCCAGCCGAACACTTCCCGGATCGTCTGCGCGAACAGGTCGGTCACCTCATCCGCACCGTGGTTAACAAAAACCTTGATCGGCGGAGTATCCTTCAAAGCCGACAGCCAGCTTAAAAGAAGCGGCTCGTCGGAATGTCCGCTGATTCCGTCCATCTGCGTGATCTTTGCTTTTACGGTAATGTCCTCGCCGAACAGCCGCACCGAATCCACGCCGTTTAAAAGCGCGTTTCCGAGCGTTCCCTCCGCCTGGTATCCGACGAAAAGAATCGTGCTTTCCGGGCGCCACAGGTTATGCTTCAGATGGTGCCGGATCCGGCCCGCTTCGCACATGCCGCTCGCGGAAAGGATTACCTTCGGCGTCGGATCGGCGTTGATCCATTTGGAGTCATCGCTCGTAATGGACGTCCGGAGTCCCGGGAAACGGATCGGGTTCACGCCCTCGCGGATCAGGTTGGCGGTCTCTTCATCACAATAGGAAAGAATATCCGTACTGTAAATGTTGGTCGCCTCAACCGCAAGCGGACTGTCGACCCAAACCTCGAAGTCATCGTGTCCCGTCACCAGACCCCTGTCCTTGATTCCGCGAATCAGATACAGCAGTTCCTGCGTTCTTCCTACGGCAAATGCCGGGATCACGACGTTTCCTCCGCGGTCAAACGTTTCCTGTATGATCTGCGCAAGCTGCGCGAAATAGTCTTTCCTCTCGGGATGTCTGCGCCCGCCGTAGGTCGACTCGATGACCAGGTAATCCGTGGGCGTCGGCAGCTCGTAATTTCGAAGAAGCGGACGGTCCACGTTTCCGAGGTCGCCGGAAAATGTGATCTTTCTCGTCTCTTTGCCTTCCGTAACCGTCACTTCGATGCTCGAGGATCCGAGCAGGTGCCCGGCATCACGGAAGCAGATCTTCACGCCGGGCAGAATCTCCCGCTCGACGTCGTATTCATTTTCCTCCAAAAGAGCAATCGCCGCGTTTGCGTCGTTGGTCGTATAAAGCGGAACAACTTCCTCCGAACCGGCTCTGCGGCTCTTGCGGTTCTTCCACTCCGCCTCCTGCTCCTGGATGTGCGCGGAATCGAGAAGCATGATCCGGCACAGTCTCTTGGTTGCAACCGTCGCATAGATCGGTCCTGAAAAGCCTCTCGCGACAAGCACCGGGAGGCGTCCCGAATGATCGATGTGCGCATGCGTCAGCAGCACGCAGTCAATGTCGCCCGGCGCCACCGGAAAATCCACATTGTCATAAATGTTATTGCCCTGCTCCAGACCGTAATCAACCAGAATCTTGTATTGGTCCGTCATCAGCAGGGTTGCCGATCCGGTTACTTCATGTGCTGCCCCGAGAAACTCGATTCTCATGCCTTCTCCTCCGTTATGATGCGGGTGCGCCCCGCAGAATAGTTACTGTTCGTATTTGTACTCGTCATCCGGAATGTGCTCGCCGTTCAGAACGCGGTTGATCAGTCCTGCCGCACGTTTCACGGAATCCTTCTTCAAAAGACATACCCACAACTCGCCGCCGCGGTAGGAGTTGCACATCTTCGTGGCGCCGTCTCCGTAAGAAGCGTATGACGTAAAATACCACTCCGCCCCGTCCGAAAGCTGCATTGCCGCAAGCGAAGCAAGCTGGTTGGTCGAAACATCCGTCTGGAAGTTATCCGAAGCCGCATCCAAAAGACTCTGGTAATTGGTCAGTACCGCGGTCGTCGTGATCTTTGCGAAGATTCCCTTGATCAGCTCAATGTGGTGCTTTCCTCTCGTAACGTCGCCGCCCGGAACCGTAATACGTTCTCTCGCGAACGATACCGCCTGCGCGCCGTTCATATGATTGACGCCCTTTTTGATTTCGTACGGGCCGTGACGGGCCGTGAAATTGTAAAGCGAAACGACATCCACCCCGCCGAGCAGGTTAACGATCTTCTCAACGCCCGAGAAGTTGATACGGACATAATAATCCACTTTAATTCCGTACAGGTTCTCCAATGTGGAGATCGAATACTGGACGCCGTAGTTTCCGGCGTGCGTCAGCTTATCACGGTATTCCGAAGTCTTTCCGGGAATATCCACATAAGCGTCACGAGGCGTCGTAACAAGCGCAATCTCCTTTGTATTAGGATTGACCGCAACCAAAACGTTCACGTCGCTCCGGCTCTTCGTCTTAATGTCTCCGTAAACGTCGATTCCGCTTACGTAAACGACGAACGGTGTTTTCGTCAGGTCTTCCTTCGCAGGAGTCTTGACCGGCTCTTCGGTCGGATTTGCAATCGGATCCGGATCCGTGCCCGGGTTGCCCTGCTGATTCTCCTTCAACGCAACGCTGACATCGGCGATCACTCGGGTTTCTTCCGAGAATACCCATGCGATCTCCCTGGTCTCAAAGTCCGAATCAATATAGGTGGCCGTCGAACGTTCGATGAAAACGGCATCCACCTCGCGGTTGTAAAATGCAGAGCCTACGGCGGAAAGGTTATCAAGCGTAACGATTTTTAAGGAAATGCCGGCCATTTCGTTTAATTTGCCGACCGCCTCCGATACTTCGGATTCGTCATGCTCGCCGTGAACCGCAATCCGGTAAGAAACCGCATCCGACAGCTTCTGCGCCGGATCGTCCGTCCGGACGAAAAGCCCGTATACCGCATTCTTCGCCGCGTCGGCAACATCAACGCCGAACGACTCGCGGACTTCCGCTTCGATTCCGCCGATCGCGTAATAGAGAAGAATCATCAGGCAGATTGCCGTGATGCTGAGCATTTTCCCGACGATCTCATAGTGCTTGATAAACTGAAGTGCGGCGGTTACCGCCAAAGCGGATGCCGCGATGATCCAGAACACGAACAGAAGCTGCTTTTCGGACTTCCCTTTTATAAATCCGGTCAGCGCCTGCATGATGCTTGACGATTTGGAAAGCTTCGTGACCGTAAAGATCGATGCGACGATCTGCGCCGCGCCGAGAACGAGCCCGGTGACCAGGCTGAACTTCTCGCCGGTCCAGACAAATACGACAAGCATTACCGCCATCAGAACAAACATCGGGATCATCGCCTTCGGATGAAGGAATTCGTTCTTATACCGGATCAGTCCGAGTGCGGAGATAACCGCACGGAACGGTACGATGATCGTCATGAGGAACTTCCATGTCCCTTTGTCTGACAAAACCTGCAGTGCGGTAAATACGACCAGCACCGCGATGCCCGCAGCCCAGAACCAGATTTCCTCCTGCCCGGGCTTTACTTTCTTGGAAAACAGGATAAAGTCCGCGATCTGGTAAACCGCTTCGGCACCGCCGAGCAGCCAGAACAGCGTGGCTTCATTCTTACGTTCCTTCTTACCCGCGAACAGATAATATCCGATGGTAAGAAACATCAATACGACAAGGGCAACAAGCTGGCCGGCAGCCTCGGGAAGGAATCCCTTCTTCAGGCTGATATCCTTTGTCAGCATGATCCCTAACAGAAGAACCATCTGCGCGGCATGCATATAGATCAGCCCGCCGGCAAATCCGGCTCTCTTCTTTTTTATATCCATCTCCATCCCTCTCTCAGCGCGCCCTCCGATTATCGGCGCGCCGCTTCCCGCATTAAGCGGACGGAACATTGCATTACGCGATTCTGTTCCGCAATTCTTTGGGTTATTATACCGCTTTTCCGTGGAAAAGGCAAATAATATAAAAACCGGAAGGGCGAACCCTTCCGGCTTTATTATCCTCTTTATCGAATCAATTACGATCACAATTTATTTCTTGAAAGCGTCATACTGAGCTTTGAACTCTGCGATAACTTCATCAAGACCTGCTTCCTTCAAAGCCTTCTTGTAAGCTGCGATCTTAGCGTCAACTTCAGATTCCTTAACGCCGCCGTTCTCAAGAACGAAACCGTACTCATCGAATACAGCCTTACATGCGGTGTACTGAGCCTGAACCTTGGTCATGTCGAAACGGAAACCTGCTGCGCAGGAAGTCTGAGCAGAACCGTTGAAGGTCTTGTAAAGGTCAGCCTTGTTGTCGGGCTCGCTGATGTCGGGGGTAACAACGGTAGCGGAAGCGGACTCCCACATGCCGTGGTTGTACTTAGCGGTATCGGTCTTTTTAACCTTATTTCCTTCATAAGTGAAGTCCTCGCCTTCAATACCGAAGGTGTAGATGTCAGCAAGCTTGCTGTCGGTGTAAAGAAGACCCATGAAATCAATGCAGGCCTTAGCGGTCTCATCGTTCGTGTTAGCGGTAATGCAGTAGCAGGAACCAAGAGCGGAAGTGGAATGAGCCCATCTGTCCGTATAAGCCTGAAGAGTTACAGGCTGGCCGTAACGGCTGGATGCCTCGGCATTAACCGGAACGTCGGTCCACCATGAAACTGCCCAGTTCTGGGACTGCGTCATGTTCTCGTCGGTCGTCTTGGTAGCTTCGCTCTCGTTGATGTAGCCGGCTTCCGCCCACTTGCCCATCAGCTTACAGAACTCAGCGTACTCAGGCTCGTCGATCGTGCAGATAACTTCGTTGGTGTCTCTCTTAATGGAAACCCAGTTGGAAGCGGAGTCTGCAGTGAAGAAATCATACTTGTCAATGTAGAAACGATAGAACATAGGAGTCTTCTGGGTAAGGAAAGGATGGCTGATACCGGCATCCTTAGCTGCCTTAAGAAGGGGCTCAAGGTCTGCAAGCGTCTTAACATTTGCAGGATTGAAAGAACCAAGAGCAGCATCACGGAACATAAGGTCGTAACCTTCTACGTTATCCTTGTAAACAGGGATGAAGTAGTTCTTTCCGTTATACTTCGTAGCTTCCCACTGACCCTTGTCCATGGAGTTGTAAAGAGCGGTGCCCTCAAGGAGCTTGGTAATATCCTTTACGGAATTAGCGGGAACAAGGTCGTTCGTGCCGATACCGGACTCCCAGGATGCGGTCCAGAGAAGGTTGATTTCCTTATTGGTAAGTTTAAGCTTAGCCTTATCAACATACTCATCGGCAGCGATCTCGGTGATCTCTACCTTGTAGGACTTACCTTTTTCCTTCAGATAACTGTTGATCTTATCTTCAACTTTCTTTACCTGTGAGGAATCCGGAACAACATTGAACGAAGCGCGGGTGAGTTTGATGGTAACTTCGCCGTTGTCCTTGTTTCCGCAGGCCGTAAGAGCGAGAACCATCATTGCGCAGAGCGCAACAGCCAATACTTTTTTGAGACTGTTCATTTCAAATGAAACCTCCCATTCATAAAAATGTTTTTATATTCAAGGACTGCGGAATTGCAAGCCCGGGAATATCATCCTTTAACGGATCCGACTGTCAGACCCTTGATAAAATACTTCTGGAAGAACGGATACACAACCATGATCGGCGCGATAACGATGATAACCGTCGACATCGTCGTGGAATGCGAAGTCGCTTTCATTGCCAGTTTCGCCGAAGTCGGGATGTTCGGACTGTTCGCCAGGAAATCAATCCGGCTCTGAATCTGGATCAGCAGAAGCTGGAGCGGTGTGTATTTGTCTTCGGTAATGAAGATGTATGCGTTGGACCAGTCGTTCCAGTACGCGGTAGCCATCATGAAGCCGACAGCCGCAAGCGCCGGTTTCATAAGCGGGAATACGATTCCGAAGAAGGTCCGGTATTCGCCGGCTCCGTCGATTCTCGCCGCTTCGATCAGCTCCTGAGGAATGCTGTTCACGATGTATGTTCGAAGAATAATGACGTTCATCGTCGAAACGCACATCGGAAGGATCAGTACCCAGTAAGTGTTCTGCCAATGATAGTAATTGGAGAAAATCAGGTAGCCGGAAAGCTGTCCGCCGTTGAAAAGCATCGGGATGATCAGAAAGATCGAAAGGAATTTCCTCAAAACGAAATCCTTACGGCTGATCGAATATGCGAACATGCTCATTACGAGAAGTCCGAGCAGCGTACCGAAAACCGTTACAATCAGGGTAACCTTATATGCGGAAAGGATTTTGTCGGGGGCATAAAGCACGTTCTTCATACCCTCTAACGACCATTTCTTCGGGAACAGCGAGTAACCGTTGTTCGTGATCGTCATTTCGTCGGTAAATGCAGAGACAAATACAAGCACAACCGGCAGGAAGCAGTACAGCGTGTAAAGCAGAAGGATCAGTCCGAGAATGATCTGCCCGAATGTGACCTTTTCCTTTCGGGAACTCATCATATCGAGCTTCTGTTTCTTCTTCTCTTCTTTTCTTTTGAGTCTTTCTTCTTTTGTCATGATACCGCCCCCTTCCTAGAACAACGCATTTTCCGGTTCAATCTTTCGAACCGTGAAGTTGGCGAATAACATCATCAGCAGCCCGACGACGGACTGGAACAGGGACGAGGCTGCCGTATATCCGAAAGAGTTGATTCCGGCGCTCTTGATCTGACCGAGGATGTAGGAATCGATAACCTCCGTGGTTTCTTTGATCGCTCCGCCGTTACGGGTAACCTGATAGAAAAGACCGGTATCGGATTTCATAATGTTTCCGACCGAAAGCAGAAGCATTACGGTGATCATCGGAATCAGGCTCGGAAGCGTGATATGCCAGATTCTGCGGAAACGGCCGGCGCCGTCGATCTCGGCGGCCTCATAAAGCTCGGAGTCGATTCCGGCAAGGACGGACATGTAAAGTACCGATCCGTATCCGGTATCCTTCCAAATCTTTGTGAGCGTCAGGATGGTCGGCCAATATTTGCTCTCACTGTAGAACCCGGTTGACGTTCCGAGAAGACGGTTGATGATGCCGAGGTCCTTGCTGATGAAGGCTTCCACGATGAACTGTACCGCCGCATACGAAATGAATACGGGGATGATCATCAGCGTCTGCATCGTCTTACCGACTCTCTTAAAGATGAACTGATCGATTGCGATTGCAATCGTAACGTTCAAAAGCGTACCGATCGCCGTGAAGATCACATAGTACTTAAACGTGTTTCGAAGCATTCGGATGAAGATTGTCTTGGACTGGATAATGAACCGGAAGTTCTCGAAATTGTTGTACCTTGCGCCGTACAGCCCGCGCTCCATAAGGTCCTTACTGTCTTTAAATGCCAGAAGCAAACCGCTCATCGGCACATACATGATGAAAAACAGCAGCAGGAACACCGGCAATGCCATAACCACATGCGCTCTGTGTTTCCAGATGTTTCGGAAGAATCCTTTCACCAGCGCCATAACGACATGCGCTCTGTGCTTTACTATGTTTCGGAAGAATCCTTTCACAGCACTTTACCTCCGCAATCTTGTTCCGAGTGTCAACATAAAGGTAAAAATATTACATACTTTTTCCCAAACAAGCTACATTTTAGACAAATGCGACCCTTTTGTCAATATAAAAAATCATTCTTTTTGGAACATTTCGACAAAAAATCGGGCAAAATAGTTAGTAGTCAATTGGTATTAATGGTAAAATTGCCCAATTCGTATATTTTCTGAGGGCTTTCCGGAGGGACCCCCGGAGGCATGTGAATCACTGTCAGACACCCGTTTTTGAGCAAAAACTCGCCTTAAATATGACAAAAACCCGCCTTTTGCACCGTTTTGACCGTCTCTCAGGGGGTGCAGAGGGCGGGGATTGCGTTCTTCTTCAAGCACGATTTTTACATTGTTGTAAAATTTCAACAAAGGAAATTTTTACCATCAAAAAGTAAAGATAATACATCTTTTCGATATAAAAATGCGGGATAACGGCCGGAACCGCACCCGGCGATTCCGAAAACCGAACCCCGCAAAGGATCATTTTCCTTAAAATCCGATACTCTTTTTCATCATGAGGCGTTCCGAGAACTCGCGGTCCGCGGCTGCAACCGTCAGGTCTTCGCCGGTCAGAACGATCTCCTTTGCCCCCGAAATCTGCATCCGGACGGCAGCTTTGGACCAGGTCCGCTCATACAGGTTCCGGACAAATCTCGCGTTCGCGAAATCCATCGAATTCATGTACGCCGGATCCAGCTTCTCAAAGAACTCCTGCGCCGCTTTGACAAGCGAATCGTCGCAGCGGAAATGCTTTCTTGCCATGAGAAGGAAGATCTCAAGTAGCTGCTCCTTCGTGTAGCTCTTGAACTCAAGCATGAACGGCATCCGGCTGCGGAGTCCCGCATTTCCTTCCATCAGCTTGTTCATGTCATCCTTATAGCCTGCCATAATGACAACCATGTCGGTCCGGTGGTTCTCCATCTCCGAAACGAGCGTCGTAAGGGCTTCCCGGCCGTAATCGTTGGCGCGGTCGTCGCCTGCATACAACGCATATGCTTCATCAATAAAGAGTACCGATCCGTATGCGTCGCGGCATATCGCGGCCGTCTTGGGAGCCGTCTGGCCGATGTATTCGCCGCACAGGTCCCTGGCCGTATGTTCAAAGAAATAACCGTTCCGGAGGATTCCCTCTTCCGCGAAGATCTTGCCGACCAGTCTCGCAACCGTCGTTTTACCGGTTCCGGGCGCACCGACGAACCGCATATGAAGACAGGGCTTATCCATATTGTCGTTGGCCATCGCGAGCTTCACCTGCGACACGATCTCCACGATCCGTTCGCGGATCCCTTCCATTCCGATCATTTCGGAAAGCTCGTCAAGACCCTTCTTCCTGCAATCGTCAAGCCCGTCGCAAAGACCTTCGATGTCTTCGGCGGAAATAACCTGCGACGGCTCGGCACGGCCTTCGCTGTCGTCATAAAGACACGCGTCCGCCTTATGTTTGAGCCATATGATCTCGCACACCAGTTTCCGGACCGTCTGCATGCCGTAGAAGCGTCCGTCGCTCTTTTCTTTGCTTAAGCGGGCGAAAAACGTGTTCTTTGTCGCTTCCGAAAGCTCAAATCCGTACTTTTCAAGGCTCTCGCGTGCGCACTCCCACAGCTCCGTATCTCCAGCCGGAGGCACGCTGATCGTGCGGACGTAAAGGATGTCGGAAAGCGTATCCTTCATATGCTTTAACGATTCCGGCTCGATATACGGGATCCGGAACGCAAAAATGTAGTTGGATTCCAAAGACACGAGATCCTTCAGAAACTGCTTGAGCTCGTCCTCCTTCGAGGTATCCATGAATTCACTGATATCAAAACAGATCATGCGCTGCTTTTCGTCGTCGCCGCGCAGGATGTCAAAAGCCTCCGCAAACGTGTAGCGGCCGGGTTCGGATTTGACCGAAAGACGTATCTCCACCGGCTTTTTATTGCCGGCAAATGTGATCAGTCCGAGTTCCTCCATCAGCCTCGCCATATATCCGAGCGCCGTGGAAAGCCCCCATCCGTCGTTTACCGAGAACAGATAATTCTGAAACAGAAAGCTCTCGTAAGTACCGTGTTTTCTGACCTGCGGTGCAATGTCCACCATCTCCCAGCAGATCTGCTTATACTCATCCCAGCCGTGAAGCGCCTGAATCAGGTTCTGCGTCGTCACGGAAGGGGATTCCTTTCCTTCTTCGTCACAATCCACCGCCCAGACGGCACATACGTCGCCCGAACAGATCACAAGTCCGTCATCCTCCGCGCCATGGGCGTCTTCCGCTAGCTCGGGATATTCCTTTGCTACGGCGTCAAATCCGATCCGGACCGCCTCGTCCTTCTCGTCGGCAACGCCCTTCAATACAACGGCAATTTCAATCAGGCTCTGTTTCGTCACTTCCGCCTGCTCGCCGAACTGCTTCAGAAGCGCCTCCTTGATCTTTACGACCGGCAGATCATGTTCCTGCTGCTTCTGTAAAACCCAGTCTGCTCCGAATCCGATATGTACACAAAAATCCATTCCCCGCGTCTCCTTTTCCGGTTCCTCCCTACAGAATACTATCAAAAGCGGAAAATGACAAGCACATTTGCGTGTGTTTTTGTTTCAAAACGGCATAAAATAAGCATTTTCCGAGCCCCCGAAACACAAAAACCGATTGACGATGCACCCCTTTGCGCATTATAATAGTAGGCGGACGTTTATGGGGTCTCTTCAGAGACTGAAAATTATTACCCGGAGGAGGATTTACATTGAAAAAATCAAAAAAAATTTTATCCGTATTGCTGACGTTGATGCTTGTCTTCTGCATCCTGCCGGCAACCGCATTCGCTCTCGATGACAACGAGACTGACATCATTACCGTTCCCTTGATTTCGAGAACGACGCCTACGACCATTTCGGTCAGTGCGGTGGCTAATGTAGAGTACCGTCTCGGAACGGACGGCGCTTGGACTACCAATACGCTTTTCACCGGTCTGTATCCGAATACCACGTACACGGTTTACTACCGCTACAACGGAGGCAACGCTGTTTCCATGGGAACAACGACAACGCCTCAGGCGGATTACATTACCGACCCGAATTCCACTACGATCGATGCATTCGCTGACAACTGTACCGTTTCTTCATTCTCTGCTAACTGCGGTTTCGGTACCAACCTGTGCATGAACTACTTTGTGGATCAGACCGATGTAAGCGCTTACGATTCTTTCAAACTTTATATTCAGAGAGAGAAGCACGAAAAGAATTCTACCGCCGTCAAGTATGTCACTTCCGTTTTAAACGGCGTTCTCGAGCAGGATGATGCAGGTTATTACTACAGCTTTACTTACAGTAATATTTCCGCATGTGAGATCGGTGATAAAGTTTACGCGACCCTTTATGCAGAGAAGAACGGCATTACCACGGTAAGCCAGGTAAAGGCTATGAGTATCGTGGATTATGCAGTCTCCCGTCTTGCTTCTTCCGGCTCCGGCAATTCAAAGTATAAAAAGACCCTGGTTGATCTGATCTATTACGGATCGGCCGCGCAGGAGTATTTCAATTACAACACCGCTAATCTTGCGATAGATCGTCTTACTTCCGATCAGAAGAATCTTGCTTCTAAGGGCACTCCGTCGATCAGCGCTTCGATCACCAACAATGCGCCGTCTATTTTCGAAAGCCATAACCTGACTTTTGACAGCGCCATTACGCTGAACGTTTACCTTAAGCTGACGGATTCCGCAATTACCGATGTGAACCAGGTAAAGCTCGTTGTCAGATATACCGATGCTTCGGGCAAAGCAAAAAAGATCACCATACCCAAGAGCAGACTTGTGTATGATGCCGAATATAACGATTACACTGCTACCTGCACCGGATTTACGCTTTTGGATACGGCGAGCAATATTACACTTCAGCTTTATCAGGGATCCACTCCGGTCGGCGGCACTTATGTAACAAGCGTGGAAGCGTATGTTAACAACCGTCTTACCAATTCTCCGGACGAGGCGTATAAAGCGTTGATTGCCCGTTTGATACACTTCAGCAGATCCGCTCGCAGCAACTTTCTCGGTACCAAATAAAATAACCTCTTGACACGGTCGGCGAAATGTGATTTATTATTGTTAGACAGTTGTAGTATGGACTCACTTTTACAGGAGGGATTATATGGAAGCTTTTGAAGCGGTTGAGGTTGAGGTTGTGCTTGTCGCAGACGCTGACGTCATCACGGAAAGTGGCGGAAATTATAACTGCGGACGTACAGAAAGTGCTTAATCTTTCAATTATTATATGAATTATAAAGGGCACGGGTTTTCCGTGCCCTTTTTCCATGAGGCTTTTATGAATACCTATTATCCCGGTAATCCTCTGATTCTGAAAATTCTCGGCACGCAAAAAGGCAATCCTGACGATTGCTCTCATTTGTCTGCCTATACCGTTTCACAATCCGTTGACGGCGGGAAACTGTTTTACAATTCCCTGACGCAGGAAATGATTTGGGAAGCGGATTCGCTGCTGCAGACGGATTCTTTTCGCGGTTATCTGTATCAACACCGTTTTCTCGTTCCGGATTCCTTAGAGGAGTCCCGCCTCGTTTCCCAGCTCCGGGAACTGCTTCCGGTATTTCAAAGACCCTCCGGGTCCCAATGCTATACGATCATGACGACGCTTGATTGTAACGCCCGCTGTTATTACTGTTATGAACTCGGGCGCGCAAGAGTCCGGATGACCGAAGATACAGCCCGTCAGATTGCCGCATACATTGCGGACCATGCCGGCGGGAACAAGATCGTCCTTCGGTGGTTCGGGGGAGAGCCCTTATATAATTCCTCCGTAATCTCCGTGATCTGCTCCGTCCTTTCCGAACGCGGAATTCCTTATGAATCCGTTCTCATCTCAAACGGCTACCTGCTGCGCGGTGAGATCCTTTCGGCTGCTGCGGATCTGTGGCATCTGAAACAGGCGCAGATCACATTTGACGGAACCGCACCCGTCTATAACCGGATCAAGAATTACATTCACGCAGATCCGAATCCGTTTCAGACCGTACTGAACAACGTAAAAGCCGCTCTTTCGAAGAATATCCGGATTTCCGTGCGGCTGAACGTATCCGAAGAGAATCTTGCAGACCAGTTTGAACTGACGAAGTTTCTGTTAAAGGAACTACCCGAAGAAAGAAACTGCCTGATCTACCCACGCATGCTGTTTGAGTATGCAGGCAACAAAATATCCGTCCGATCAAAGGAGGCTCGCCGGAAGCTGACCTCCGGTCTCATCGAACTGATGACGCTGATCGCCGGGCACGGCAGACTGGACGGCATTCCCCTTCAAAAAAGCGACCTTACGTCCTCGTGCATCGCGGATTCCGATTCCGCTTTGGTGATCACTCCCGACGGGAATGTCGGCAAATGCGAACACTACTCGGAAAGCGAATTCATCGGCACTATAGCGGACGGCGTGTGGGATGAGCAGGCCGTTGCTGCCTGGAAGGCTCCCGCACCGTATTATGATTTCTGTTCTTCCTGCACGTATTATCCGATGTGCAGACGGTTACGGAAATGTCCCGAGCGTTTTACCTGCAACGAAGAACAGATGGCACTGACCAATGCCGAACTGAAACTGATCGTTCTTCAGGAATATAAAAAACTCCGCAGCCGGGGAACCGGTACGGCGGACTGATTATCACCGGAGTATCAGACATGTTTACAAAGCGATATCTTCTGGGCGGATTGCCCGTAGAGATAACAACCCAGTATTCTCTTCCGTTAGCTTCCTTAAAGGAATATGAGACGGATGAGCCTGCAGTGATCCGGATTGAAACCACGCCGGACGACATTTCCGCGGAACTCGCCTTATCGGAATTCAACTCCGCCCCTGCCTATCTCGAATCGCTTTCCGTACAGCGCAGGCTTTCCGAAGCTTTGATTGATTACGATACGATCCTGTTCCATGCTTCCGCTCTTTCGATGGACGGCGTCGGCTTTCTGTTTGCGGCTTTGAGCGGCACCGGCAAATCCACACATGCCCGTCTATGGCGGGATATGTACGGGGACCGCGTGACGATGATCAACGACGATAAGCCGTTCATCCGTATCAGGGAAGATGAAGTACGCGTGTACGGTTCTCCTTGGAACGGAAAGCATCATCTGAGCACCAATACGTCCGTTCCCGTTAAGGCAATCTGCCTTCTGACAAGGGATACGTTCAATCATATCGAAAAAATCAGTGCGGAGGATGCATTTTCCGTATTGTTCCAGCAGTCATACCGTCCCAAAGATCCGGTAAAACTTGCTAAAACCATGGACTTGATCATCCGCATGACCGGGAAGGTTTCTCTGTACCGGCTCGGCTGCAATATGAATCCGGAAGCCGCTTCGGTTTCCTATGAGGGCATGAAATGAGTGAAGAAGAAAGCAGGTCTGACAATCGAATTTTAAGCGGAAGCGTCTTAAAGCTGATTGCGGTGATCACGATGGCTATCGACCATACCGCCGCTCATCTGTTGGAGTATGTACCGGCGCTTGGAACCAAACTTTTCATTCTTTCCATTCCGCATGTCTCGTCCCGCGCGGTAACTCCGTATTTCATCATGCGCGCAATCGGACGCACGGCTTTTCCGCTGTTTTGCTTCCTGCTTGTCGAAGGGTTTATGCATACCTCGAACCGCCTGCGTTACGGCCTGAGCCTCTTTCTTGCGGCACTGATTTCGGAAATTCCGTTTGATTTGGTTCACGGGCAGTTTCCTTTCGGCAAACAGAACGTTTTCTTTACGCTGCTGTTCGGTTTTTTCGGGCTTTGCATCTTTGAGCACTTCCGCGACAGGATTGTTCTGCGCGGTCTGCTGCTGGTCGCATTGTTCGTATTTACCTATTTCTTCCATGCCGATTACCGCATCGGCGGCGTGACGTTCATCCTTTTGATTTACGTTGCTCGGACGGAACTGATCGTCGTCGCATTTGCCGGCTGCATCATCCTGCAGATTGCGAGCTTCCCGGCCTACATCCTGATGGGCTTATATAACAAAAAACGGGGCTTCGTAAAGGGTCCCGTGCTCAAATATGCGTTTTATCTGTTCTATCCCGTCCACCTGACGATTATTTACCTGATTCAGCTTGCGCTTAAGTAACTGCGAGGGTTTATGACTTACGATGATTTTCTTGAGACAAATGAGGAAATGACCTACCGTTTCAAAGGGGTCAGCATGCTGCCGCTTCTGCGCCAGGGGCGCGACCTGTTCACGGTGCGTCATAAAAAACCCGATGAGCGCTGCAGAAAATACGACGTCGTGCTTTATCACCGCGGCTCCGATTATGTTCTGCACCGCATCATTAAAGTTCTTCCAAACGGACATTACGTAATCCTCGGCGACAACTGCGTTGCTCGTGAATACGGAACGACCGATGACGACATCATCGGGATCATGACCGGCTTCTACCGGGACAGGAAGGCGCACACGACCGATGAACTGCCCTATAAGATATATTCAAGGCTTCGCGTATTCTTCGCGCCGCTTCGCATATTCCGAAAACGCGCGGTCGGATTCCTGAAGCGCCGCATAAAGAAACTGCTGAAAAAAGCATAAAAACCGCTGCATCCCCGTTGACGGACTTTGTCATAACGGTTTTGCAGCGGTTTTATTTTGCGTTTCTTTGCGGGGCGTGCCGGTTTCATTCGCCTTAAGTTCCGGACTTTCCGACGATCCGGTTATGCTTAAGCTCCGGACCTTCCGACAATTCGGTTATGCTTAAGTCCCGGGCATTCCAACGGTCTTATTGTATGTTCGGCCCGAAAATCGCACACATCGGTTACTGCTTCTTTAAAAGAAGCATATTGTTCATGAAGAAGATATTGCCTTCCTCATCGCTCTTCAGTTCATCCCAGGGCGACTGCACTTCGCCGAATACTTCCCGGCGTTCGCCGGTATTATAATAGTAGCGGCCCTCAACAGCCTTCCATTCAAGCGCCTTTTCGGCAAACAAGCCGTCTTTCACGCCGGCAACTTCTCCCTGACGGATAGCTTCCTCAAGATCCGCCTGCGAAGCGCCTTCCGGAACCTTCATCCAAACGAATACCTGATGATCCGCAGTGAACTCCACCTTCCAGTCAAGCATCTGAAGCGCGTATTCTCCGGCTTCCGGCGTTCCGGCAGCCTCTTTGCCGCGCAGCTCCTCGGCCGTCTCCCAAACAAAGCCGGCATCCGTATAAGTGCGGAGTTTATATACGCCGTAGGTCCCAACGATACCCGTAAGCGTCTCGTCTCCGGGCAGCTCGCCGATATCCTGCTTTTTCTCCTCCGAGACGGTTCCTTCCGCAACCTTCTTGAGGGCAATCGCAATCACGCCGAGACTGAATACCAGGCTCTCGCCGTCCTGTACGCGAAGCGTTTCCGCCACGGACTCATTGGTTCCCGCGGGCAGATTTAAAAATCCGTTCAGCGTATACTTAAACTCGCCGTAACTCTTCTGTTCCCATGTTCCGTTAACTTCTCTGCCGGTAACGGAATTCTTCATGATCAATGTATGATCTTCCGAAAACGTAAAACTGATGGCGGTAAATACCACGCCATCCGTGGATTTGAACTCAGCCGCAGGGATATGCGCCAAATCCGAAGAGAACATATTAACCACATAATCAGGCTGCCATGTTCCCACGATAAATCTCGTACCGTTTCTCAGATCCTGTTCGTCTAATATCATATGTTCCACCTTGATGCAGGCCTTACTCCGTCACCGGCGCGCCTGCCTCGCCGGCGATTCGTCCGACTATCCGGACTACTCCTCTTTCTTCGCAGCAAATGCGACCGCGTAATATATCCAGGACAGTGATACTGCCAGCAGCAGGCCGCCGATAATATCGGTGAACCAATGAACGCCGCAGACCGCACGGCCGATGATCACGACCAATGCGATAGCGCTGCACAGTGAGGAACAGAATGCGCGCATCCCTTTCTTCTTCACCCGGTACAAAACCTGCATCACCGTCGATGCCATAATTCCGAGAAGCATCAGCGTATGCGTGGAAGGAAAAGACGCCTCAAGCGCATCCTCTGTGCCGTATACGGGCCGGTAATTGATCACTATCTTTTCAAATAAAATATAGCACAACAGAAGTACCGCGTAAAGTCCTCCGAGCAGAAGAATGTCCGCGTCAACCTTCTTTAAAGACTTGCGTTTTATAAGCTGCAAAAGCCCGATTACCGCGAAAATTCCGGCGGCACACAATCCGATATATCCGACTGCTTCGGTAATTTTATAAACGGTCTCATTTTCCCCGAAGAACTTGTTGAAGCCTTCGTTGATCGAGGCAAATCCGACGTCCGTCCCCTGACGGCCGATCGGCTGTACGTCCACAGTTTTCACCAAAACCGTAAATACGAGAAACAAAACAAGAATCCCCAAACCGATTCCCAAATGCTTTTTCATAACCGACTCCCCTTTATTGCTTATTCGTTCTCTATTGTAATATAGCACAAATCGGAATACAATCCCGAATACACAAAATCCCTGCAAAACGCTTTATGAATAAGGCTTTTGCAGGGATTTCATGTTTCTTTATGAAGCACGCGGGATTCGAACCCGCGACACCTTGATTAAAAGTCAAGTGCTCTACCGACTGAGCTAGTGCTCCATCTGTCATGTGTCTGCGTAGCAGAGGAATGACTCTTGCTCGGCACATGCCGCGCATTTTTCATTATAATAATGAAAAAATGCCCAGAACCGGAATCGAACCAGTGACACGAGGATTTTCAGTCCTCTGCT
>JAFZUW010000001.1 GCA_017618195.1 Lachnospiraceae bacterium | reverse complement strand
CATAAATCGATTCAGTAGCGAAAGCGGCCGCACATCTTGTGCCGTTTGTCAAGTGCTTTAAGCAAAAAAACTGAAAAAAAGAGTCCCGTACCATCTCTGATACAGAACTCTTGATGCTGTCATCTTAACTTAATGACATTGACATATCATCAAGCCCTCTTTTTTTGTACCCATAAAAAGCAATTACTGCTGCTCCTTCGGCAGATACTTCTCCATGTGCCGTTTGATGGCAGAGAAGGTTTCGTCGCTGATGTAGTGTTCAATCCGGCAGGCATCCTCGGAAGCAATCTTTTCATCGACGCCGAGAAGCGTGAACAGACGGGAGAGTACCGTGTGGCGCTCGTAAATTCGTTTGGAAAGAATCAGGCCGGCTTCGGTTAGCTTGAGATAACCGTCTTTATCGATCTTAACCAGGCCTTCGGTTTTCAGTAAGCTGATAGCGCGGCTTACGGAGGGCTTGGAAAATCCCATGTATTCCGCCACATCGATGCTGCGCACGGAAGATGAATTCTGCGATAAAACGTAGATGGTTTCGAGGTACATTTCCCCGGATTCCTGTAGTGCCATGGCATTTCTCCTTTTTGAGTCTTTTTGTCACTTTACCACAAAATAGCCAAAATAGCAATGTCTCTTTCCCGCAATTTCAGTAAAAAAGAAGGAGATTACCGTCTTGACAAGTTAGCGTACACTAACTATAATGTGTGTAGTTAGGCAAGGCTAACTCCGTAAAGAGTTGCAAAGCCCGATGAATAAAGGCAGGAGGAAGATTATGATGCCTCTGGTTTATGCAGAAAAAGGCCAGCCGCAAATCATTCGAAGACTCGGAGGAAATCCGGAGGTGAGAAAACATCTCGAGGACCTCGGCTTTCACGTCGGCGGCGAGGTCAATATTATCAGCACACTCGGTGAAAACCTGATTGTCAGGGTAAAGGAAAGCCGGGTAGCAGTCAGCGAAGAACTGGCGAAGAAAATCATGGTATAAAGGCAAGGAGGAAGAGAAGTGAAAACATTACGAGATGCCAAAATCGGCGAAACGGTTACCGTTGTAAAGCTCCACGGCGAAGGCGCCGTCAGACGCCGCATCATGGATATGGGAATCACGAAGCGGACTTCCGTGTATGTGCGTAAGGTTGCCCCGCTCGGCGATCCGATTGAAGTAACCGTGCGGAATTATGAGCTTTCCATTCGGAAGGCAGACGCTGAAATGATTGAAGTGGAATAGGAAAGGAAGGCTTACATGAGCACACGAATTGCATTAGCAGGAAACCCGAACAGCGGTAAAACAACCCTGTTCAACGCACTCACGGGTTCCAACCAATTTGTCGGAAACTGGCCGGGCGTTACCGTTGAAAAGAAGGAAGGAAAACTGAAGAAACATGATGATGTCATCATCACCGATCTTCCCGGCATTTATTCCCTTTCTCCGTATACGCTCGAGGAAGTGGTTGCCAGAAACTATCTCGTCGGCGAGCGTCCGGACGCGATTTTAAACATCGTCGACGGAACAAACCTTGAGAGAAACCTTTATCTCACGACGCAGCTTACCGAACTCGGGATTCCGGTTGTGGTTGCCGTCAACATGATGGATATCGTAAAAAAGAACGGAGATAATATTAACGAGGCGGAGCTTTCGAGAAGACTCGGCTGCAAGGTGGTTGATATTTCAGCGCTTAAGGGCGACGGCGTCATGGAGGCTGCCGAGGCGGCCATTGATGCTGCGGCAAATGCCAAGACCGTTCCGCTGCACACCTTCTCCGGCCCGGTGGAGCACGCGATTGCACATATCGAAGAAGCAATCGTTCATGACCTGCCTGAGGAACAACAGCGCTGGTACGCCATCAAAGTGTTTGAAAGAGACGATAAGGTTCTTGAAAAACTGAAAATTCCGGCTGATAAGTTAAGCCAT
>JAFZUW010000082.1 GCA_017618195.1 Lachnospiraceae bacterium | reverse complement strand
GAACGCGGGCGTATCCTTGACCTCGCCGGGCGCATAGACGCCGGTTCCGTAGATCACGCCCATTTCCTTTGCGCCTTCCACACAGTCCGCGTAGCCGCGGAAGCATTCGATCGTACGCTCCGGCGCCGTATGTTCTTCATCCGCGCAGGTGGCGATATAATAGAATTCCTTATCCTTGACTTCCGTCCAACGGGCGACGGTGCGGTCGATCAGCGTTTTCAACTGCGCGTCGATCGAGTAGAAATAGACGGGACTCGCGAACACGATCACGTCCGCGTCGATGATCTTTTGCAAAATCTCCGCCATATCGTCCTTCTTTGCGCAGACGCCGCCGCTCTTCTGGCAATAGTAGCAGCCGCTGCAATAGCCGATCTTCTTTTCGGCAACGCGGATCTTTTCAACGTCATGTCCCGCCTCGATTGCGCCGCGCAGGAACTCGCCGCACAGCAGATCGGAATTGCCGCCCTTTCGGGGGCTGCCCGACAGAATCAATACCTTCTTGCTCATGGTTTTATTCCTTTCCTTTTCATTCATTTCTTAATAGCCGATTTCGCTCAACCAGTTCGTTACCTTACCTTCGACGCCGGTTTTATCGTTCTGGCAGTCCGTTCCGCGAATGGCAAGACCTTTCAGAACGGTGCTGTCGGGGCATGCCTTTTGAAGCTTTTTGTCAAAGCCGGACAGCCCGCTGCCTTCGTGCGTGCAAAACGGGATTAACGTCTTGCCCTTCATTGCTTCTGCGTTTTCCTCAAAGAAGGTGTACAGGATCATCGGCCAGTCGCCCCACCATACCGGCGCGCCAATAAAAACGGTGTCATACTGCGCAAGATCGGGCATTTCGCCTTTGATGGCGGGACGCGCATTTTCGTTCTGTTCCTTCTTCGCCACGTCCGTCAGTTCACTGTAGGTATAGGGATAGCAGTCCTGTTCCGGCAGGATCTCGTAAAGATCCGCACCGGTTACCTCTGCGATCATCTTTGCCGCGATCGCGGTATTGCCCTCGTCGATCACGCCGACATTATACTGCTCACCGGTTCGGGAGAAGTAGACCACAAGGACATTTGTGCCGGATGCAGCTTCTTCGGTCGGTTCCGTTTCGGCGGCGGGCGTCTCAGCGGCGGAGGTTGCTTCCGATTCCGGTTGCGCGGCTTCCGTTTCAACAGGCGCTTCGGTTTTCAGCGGTTCCGTAGGCAAAGCGCTTGCAGCCGGAGAGGATCCGCCCGAACAGGCGCAAAGTCCAACGAGAAGCAACGCCGCGAGCAACAGGGAAAGAGTTCTTTTCATTCTGTTTCTCCTTCCTTTTTATCCCAGGAAAGAACGCCGGTTATGACGGCTTCTTCATACCGGGAAATCTTGTAATTCAATAGCTCGATAGTCGCTTTCAGTTCTTCCTGCTGCCGGAGCAGCTTTTCCCGCTCGCCGCTTAAAAGGTCCAATCTCGCCTGCAGCGTTTCGTCACCCATCCGATACAGACGGACATACTCCGCGATCGCCTCCACCGACACGCCCGCCTTGCGCATGCAGACCGCATTGTTGACCCATCCGATTGCTTCTTCGTCATACCGGCGCGTGCCGCCGGGGGTCCGTTCGACCTCCGGAATCACGCCGATACGCTCGTAATAGCGCAGCGTATCCGGGGTGATATCAAACTTCTCGCATACTTCCTTAATCGACATTGACATGGTTTCATCCTCCTGTGCTCATATTATAATCTATAGTTAACTCCAAGTCAAGATATTTTGTGGGTTATTGGGAAGAAACCACCCCTTTATCTTTTCAAAAACAGTTTGCCTCTCCTTTTTTATCGTCTGACATACTGTTTCCGCAATCCGCTTTGCACCGTCCGCATTGGGATGGACGCCGTCCCAAAACAGATTTTTCTGCCCTTGCCGGAAACGACCTCGATCGTCAGCGTTTCCCGCGCGCCGCCTGTCAGAGGCGCGGTTCCGTTTGCATAATCAATAAATGTGATTCATTTGTCATCGGCAAAAGCGTTCGCATCATTTCTTGACACAGTGAGCATATTATGATATGATTTGACTATCAAAGGAGGTGGGAATATGGAAGAACTGATCCG
>JAFZUW010000081.1 GCA_017618195.1 Lachnospiraceae bacterium | reverse complement strand
GAGGTCAAAAGAGAAAAAAGTTGTAATCTTTTTCACTGTTGCCGCATTTTATTAGTGAAAGGTCTTTCAAACTGAGAAAGGAGGAGCCATGGACAAGGACAATCTGGAGGCAATCGCAGGGCGCTATCTGGATTCCGTGTACCGCGTTGCAGTCAACTACTGTAAGAACACGGAAAATGCAGCAGATGCAGTGCAGAACGCCTTTCTTAAGCTGATGACGACAGACACTGCATTTGCCGATGATGAGCACGTTCACCGCTGGTTGCTGCGCGTGACAATCAACGAATGCAAGGGCTTCTGGCGTTCGTTTTGGCATCGCAATGTCGTAAGCCTCGACGCATTGTGCGAAGAGAGCGGAAGACAGCCGATCCAAAGAGAGCCGGACCGGGACCGCAGAGAGCAGATGCGCGAGCTGTGGGAAGCGGTCACGAAACTGCCCGCAAAATACAGCGTTGTGCTGCATTTGCATTACAAAGAAGGCTACAGTGTGGACGAGATTGCCGAAATCCTCGGGCTTTCTTCGCAAAATGTGTCCGTGCGGTTGTACCGCGGACGGAAGAAACTGAAGGAATCTCTCACGAAAGGAGAATGGCGGTTATGAGAAGACAAGTGTTTACGGAAGCGGATGAAACCGGGCTGGCGGAATTGTATGCTTCCGCCGCGGACGAACTGAAGGCACCGCGGGAACTGGTTGGGAAGATAAAAACCATGGATGAAGGGACAAAGAAGGCAGGACGAACGTTCAGCCGGATTCGCACCGCAGCGGCAGTGATGGCAGTGCTCGTCGTGCTGGTTCTGGGAAGCAATCTGATTACCTATGCGGCGAAAGGAACCGGCTGGATCGGACGGTTGTTCTCTTCGCTGGAACCGGAGGAGCAACCTGCAATTACGGTATATCCGGCGGAATACCCGGCCACGCGGACGGTTACCTGGATGTTTGATTACTTTTCGGAAAAATATATTTCGGAACTTAACCGGGAAACGGCGAAGGAAATCAACCGTATCCTTTACGAGAAAGGACTTGACTGCCAGATCGTGTTTGTAAACATCGGTCTGACGGAAAATACGGACTTGCTGGAAAAGCAGGTTGCCGGATATGAAAGAGAGATGGCCGCAACCTACGGACATCTGGATATCATTAATATCGGCGGCGAAGGCTTTTATACACCTCTTTCTGTGAAAAACGGCTTCGTGGAACGGAATCTCGTTCCGTTAGATGACTGGCTTGCTTCGGAAGAGGGAAGAACGCTTCGTGAGTTTTATACAGCGGATGAGTGGAAGCAGGTTACCCTAAACGGCAAGATATATGTTGTCCCGAGAGCGGCGTTTCTGACCGGATTTGACGCGAAGGGTCAGGAGATTTTCGACGCGGTGGGATACGGAAACGGCGTCTCAGTCAACGAGAAGTATGAGTCGTATTTTGCGGACTTCGAGGGAACGTACGCTTCTCTCAAGAGAATATACGAAAGCATCGGTGATCCGAATCTTTATATCGGGATTGATTGTTGCTTCGATGAGACCGAGGTATACAGTCTTTTAGGGTATTCCACACTGCGGATGGCCGGAAATCTTCCGTATGACGAGAAGAACGAACGCATTGTAAATCTTTTGAATACTGATGAGGTGCCTGCCCTTTTGAAGGAACTGTACGGGGATTTACGCACAGGGCTTCTGGTGGATATGTCTGAAACAAAAGAAGTTCCCGGTGAAATGCTGGCGTATATCCACGGCAGGGACGTAGCGCCGCGGAAAGGCACCCTGGAGTATCCGATGGCGGGAAACAAGTATGAATATAACATCAACGGCAAATACGGTATTTCCGCAACGTCCACCCAAAAAGAACTGGCAATGCAGATTCTCACAGTATGCATGACCGACCCGGAGATTCTCAAACTTTTGTATCCGGGCCTTACGGAAGATCTCATTGCGAAACGCACGGAGATTCTTTCCCTGCATCCGGCGAGCGAGCTGGCCGGAATCAGCATGGATTCGGTCAAGGAAAAACTGTGTGCGACCGGTGACCGGGAAGAAGACTTCAACCTTCGGTTTTCCGGCTTGATCAACGGAATGTTCTTCCGTCGTCAGGATAACTCCAGAACGCTGAACGCGCAGTGGAATGTTGAGGAGGCGTGGCAGAAATATGCGAAGGAGGAGGCATTTGCCGCCTTTTACGCTGAACTCTGCGAGATTGCAAACGATGAAGTCCGGAAGTGGCTGAACAAATAAAACAGTTACGCAAAACTACTGACAACGACAAAACCAGAGGTGAATCACGTCGATTCATCTCTGGTTTTCACTTTCGCCGAATTTGGCAGAAAGTCATATCTGAACAATCCGGTTGAAAAAATGCGGATATCCGCAATAATTTCATGAATCATGTTGACGTCGAGTGGTTGAAGATGCTAAATTGTATATTAAAAAAATGCGGATAACCGCAAATATATCACGAGGCGACATGGGGAACCGGCTTGCAGAGGATCCGCAGTGCAGCACGCGAATAAGGACTTCTTGATCCGGAGTTTATCGAAACGGCGGAGATGTTCCGGGTGAATATGTACCGTAAAGATAAAGGGGAGAAGTTCGGTGAAAGTTCGGTGAAGTTCGGTGAAAGTTCGGTGAAGTTCGGCGAAAAATCGGGTGAAGCCTACGGCGATTCGGATGAGAACGGCAATCGGCTAGTGAGTGATACACAAGAAACTATCATAAAAATGATAGAAGCAGATAATCAGATAACTTCATCCGAAATGGCCCAAAATTTACGCTTATCAGTTCGGGCGATTGAAAAGAATATTAAGAGTCTTCGGGACAGAGGGATTATCGTACGACATGGTGCTGCGCGAGGAGGT
>JAFZUW010000080.1 GCA_017618195.1 Lachnospiraceae bacterium | reverse complement strand
CAAGCAGGCCCGCGTAAACGACACCGACCGCCATGCCCTCGGGGATGTTGTGAAGCGTCACCGCAAGCACCATCATCGTCGTCTTGCCGAGACGGCTTTTCACACCCTCCGGCTTGTCGCTGTCCATGTGCAGGTGCGGGATAACCGAGTCGAGAAACAGCAGCAAAAGCACGCCGAGCCAGAAGCCGACAACGGCGGGGACAAATGCCATCTTTCCCATGCTCTCCGACTGATCCATCGCAGGCATCAGAAGGCTCCAGATCGAAGCCGCAACCATTACGCCCGCGGCAAAGCCCGTGAGCGCCCTCTGTACCTTTTCATTCAGCTGACCGCGCATGAAGAACACGCAGGCTGCGCCGCCCGCGGTTCCGAGAAACGGAATCAGCAGGCCGATAATCACTTCTTTTGTAAACATACCGTTTCCTCCTGCCGACAGCCTAAAGCGCCGCTACGACGCTTTCCTTCACCGAAAAACCATAAACCGTATTCATTCCCTTTGCTCCTATCGCGATTGCAGATTCGCTCGCGCAATCCTTTATCGGAATTATAACACAGAATCCGGCAGAGGAAAATGTGATATGGCCTCTTTTTTCTTCCTTTCCGGTTCTCGGACCGAGGATGACAACGAATTTTCCTTCCTCCAGCGAAAGATTTACGTGGTTCAGTGCCCACTGTTCATGATCCCCGTTTCTGTACACGCGGGATACGTTTTTAAATTCAACTATTCCCATATCTTTTCTTATCTCCTGTATTATTCTATAAACAGAAAGAGACATCACGCGACAAATGTCATGTAATGCCCCCTCCTTCTCTCACACGAACGCACCGTGGAACCTGCTAGTTCTTTTTATGACACGTCCCGTGCATCGCGCAGTTTGCACATCCGCAGCCGCAGGACAGCTTGCCCTTCTTACGGTCACGGATGAGCTTCCATACTGCCATGCCGACGCAGAATGCAACAATCAAAAACACGATTATCGTTCCGTAATTCTCTGCAAGCCACTCTGCCATCATACACCCCTTATCTTACACGAACCTTCTTCGTAAGCTTTACAGCCTCCTTATAAGGTCTGACAAGCATATAAACCATTCCCGCGAGAATCAGTGCGGATACGGCAATTCCGAACGCGTTTCCGGAGCCTGTGAAGGCGCCGCCGAATTGGTTCACCATCAAAGCAATCACATACGCGAAACCGCACTGATACAGGATTGCAAACCAGGTCCACTTTGCACTGTTCATCTCTCTGCGGATGGCACCGATGGCAGCGAAGCACGGCGCGCACAGCAGGTTAAAGATCAGGAAGGAGAAGCCGGCAACCTGCGTAAATGCAGCACCGATGGACTTGATATCGCCGTACAGGATTCCCATCGTGCCGACGATATTCTCTTTGGCCACAAGACCGGTCACGCTAGCAACGGCTGCCTGCCAGTTGCCCCAGCCGAGCGGACGGAACATCCAGGCAATGCCGCTTCCGATTGCAGCAAGAATCGAACTGTCAATTTCATCCTCGGAAAGCATGCCGAACTTACCGTCAAGCCATCCGAACGAGGAAGTAAACCATACTACTATTGTAGAAAGGAGGATGATTGTTCCGGCCTTCTTGATGAAGGACCATCCGCGCTCCCACATGGAACGAAGCACGTTACCGACCGTAGGCCAGTGATATGCCGGAAGCTCCATAACGAACGGAGCGGGATCTCCCGCGAACATCTTCGTCTTCTTCAAAATGATACCGGATACAACGATGGACGCCATACCGATGAAGTATGCCGAGGTGGAAACCCATGCACTTCCACCGAAGATTGCGCCGGCAACCATGCCGATGAAAGGAAGCTTTGCGCTGCACGGGATGAATGTGGTCGTCATGATCGTCATGCGGCGGTCACGCTCGTTCTCGATAGTACGGCTGGCCATGATGCCGGGTACGCCGCAACCGACGCCGATCAGCATCGGGATGAAGGATTTACCGGACAGGCCGAACCGGCGGAAGATACGATCTAAGACAAATGCGATACGCGCCATGTATCCGCAGGCCTCAAGGAAAGCAAGCATCAAAAACAGAACAAGCATCTGCGGAACAAATCCGAGTACCGCACCGATACCGGCTACGATGCCGTCAAGGATCAGGCTCTTGAGCCAGTCCGCACAGTTTAACTTCTCTAAAAGGTTCTCAATCAGAACCGGCACACCGGGTACCCATACGCCGTAATTCGAAGGATCCACGCCGCCTTCGTATTTTTCATACATGGCTATGGCATCCGAAATATCGTCAAAGGAAGCGGTCTCTTCGGTTTCCTCAAGTGTTTCCTCATCTACGAGCGTGTAAGGAAACTCTGCGTTCTTACCCTCGTAGTTTGCAGCAAGTGCCTTAAGCGCCGTAACTGCAGCAGCGGCATCATAGTCTTCTGCCTCCGAGTCGAGAGCAGCCTCCGCTGCTTCAATATCGATACCGTCCTCTTCTGCCTTTGCAAGGAGACCGTCAATGATTGCATCGGTGTCGCCGTACTCTTCTTCGGCTTCACCTGTTGCGCCGGAGCCGATTCCAAGGAGATGCCAGCCGTCACCGAACAGTCCGTCGTTCGCCCAGTCCGTTGCCGGGGTACCGACTGCGACCATGGCAATCCAGTATACAAGGAACATGATTAAAGCAAAAATCGGAAGGCCGAGCCAACGGTTCGTCACGATCTTATCAATCTTATCGGACTTCGTCAGGGAGCCCGCATTTTTCTTCTTATAGCAGGATTTAATGACCTCAGCGATATAGAAGTAACGCTCATTTGTGATGATGCTTTCCGCGTCATCGTCAAGCTCCTTCTCCGCTGTAGCAATGTCCTGTTCGATATGGCTTAACTTATCAGCCGGAATTTTCAGTTTTTCAAGAACCTTATCGTCTCTTTCAAACACTTTGATGGCGTACCAGCGCTGTTGTTCCTCAGGCAGGTCATGAACGATTGCTTCTTCGAT
>JAFZUW010000079.1 GCA_017618195.1 Lachnospiraceae bacterium | reverse complement strand
ATACTAATCTGCGATTAAAAGCTTGACAAACTCCCCCATCTGTGATATACTAAATAAGGGTGATGAAGAATGTATAAATTCACAGATGAAGATCGAAGAGTAATTGAAGAAGCTCGGAAAAAGAATCAGAATAAGCGGGTTGAAAAGCGCTTGTATGCGCTGCTTTTAAAGGCGGATGGTATGTCATCTCAAGAAGTTGGCAAAAAAGTTGATTTCCATCCTGCTTACATTACGGAATTGATTTCCAAATATCGCAAGGGCGGAATCGGTGCACTTGTTGAAAACCACTATCCGGGCAATAGAAGAAATCTCACATACGCCGAAGAAGAGGAAATCCTTAAGCCGTTTAAAGAAAAAGCAGACAAAGGAGAACTGGTAGACGTTGCGGAAATAGCGGCTGTATATGTGGAAAAAGTCGGTCATTCTATTGGATCTGGACAAATCTATCGGGTTTTACACCGCCATGGCTGGCGAAAAGTGATGCCGAGAGGCCGGCATCCGAAAAAAGCGAACGAGGAGGCGATCGCGGCCTCAAAAAAATTAACGATCGTATCCAGAGCCTCAGACATTATGTAAACCAAGCAAATGCTCACAAAAAGGTACGGCTGATGTTTCAAGATGAAGCCGGGTTTGGACGAATCAATAAGCCCAAATATTGTTGGTGTCGACAAGGAGTACGGCCGTCCGTACCTTGTCATCATATACGCGAATACAGGTACGCATACGGCGCAGTCGAACCATTAACCGGGGATTCATTCTTCTTGATATTACCGTACTGTGACACCATTCATACGAACATATTTTTAGAAGAGTTGTCTCAAGAGTATCCTGATGATTTTATTCTTCTTTGCTGCGACGGTGCATCCTGGCACAAGTCGGACACCCTTAAAGTGCCAGAAAACATAGAACTACTATTCATTCCCCCATACACGCCTGAGATGAATCCGATTGAGCAAATATGGAAAGAGCTTCGAAAGATGGGTTTCAAGAATGAGATCTTTTCCACATTGGAAAAGGTTGTGGATCGGCTGGCAGAAACTATTTGTAAATTGACAAAAGAGACCATTCAATCAATAACAGGCAGAAGATGGATTTTAAATTGTTTTATTGAAGATTAGTATCAGGAGATATCCGCGATACTGCCGATGAAAACGGGAAGTTTCGCTTCCGTATCGATGATCGCGTATACGAACGGGCGGTCCAGAACGACGACGTAATCCGGGCCGGATGACGGTGCGCTCTCATAATACATGCCGACGGCCGTCGCCGCCGCGGCTTTCGTGCCGCTCTCATCCACTTCGATGTGCGTCTTGTGGATGACGGACCCGATCTTGAGCGTATCGAGATCGGCCATGCCGGAGAAGTCAGCGCCGTCTCCGAACGCGGCGTTCATGCCCAGTTCCGTCAGAGCGGGTTTCAGCGATCCGGACCAGTCGGATTCGAATTTCGGCAGGCCGGTGCGCACCGTTCCGCTGCGGATGGTGAGCAGGGAAAGGAACCGGTCTCCGTTCAGGCTGTCCAGATACTTCTCCAGACTCATATTCCTGTTCGGCAGCAGAGCGACGAATGCGTACTTGCCGTCGTAGTACTTGATGAATCCGGTCTCGTTCGGACCGTACAGATAGCGGTCTCCGTCGCAGTACATCATGCGGACGGTCCTGTCCCCGTTCGCTCCGTGGAAGGTCTCGTTCTCGCAGTCGCCGCTCGAGTAGCCTTCAGACCATTTCCCGTCGAAGCAGAGCGCGTTCAGAAGGATCATCACGGT
>JAFZUW010000078.1 GCA_017618195.1 Lachnospiraceae bacterium | reverse complement strand
CGTTTTTAAGCGATTTTGTATCCCTTTCGACCGTGTTTTTTTCTCCCCACCACCTTGTGTCGGGTCAAAAATACATTATTGCTGATTATGAGGCGTTTGTGTAGTAACTCCAGTTTTTCTGGGTCTCCTGAAATTCTCAGAATTCAGAATCCGAAGGGGCGAAAAACGGGAAAAAACGGTCTGACTTTGGGGTCTGAGTGTGTTTCAAACACACGCCGATATGGCTTGTAAAACCATTTGTGTCAACGGGTTTTAGCGACGAATGAGCAAACCGTCTCTGATTCCAAGAATCTGTGGGGAGCAAAAAAAAAGGCGGGCCACTTTAAAAGTTACAACCCTCGGTCTGAAACCCGGTTTTAACCTCGAAAAACTCAGAATTTTCATGTGAAATCAAGTTTAAAAATCGCTTCAATTTTCACATTCTGAGTCAGAATGGTTCTCCGCCCGTTGACAGTAATATATCCCCATTCCCCCAATTCCTGTATTTTCAAGACCTGGAATCTTGATTTCCGTTACCACCTGAAGAGTTCGCGTTCCATGAAGATGTCCTGCTCGATGTCCTGACGGTTGCGCCGGTCGAGGTCCATATCCACATGGTCCGCCGCTCCGGGAGGCACGACCCGAATCAGCGTCCAGTTCGCCTGCGGGATCTTCTTCATGGAGACCCGCACAAGACGGCCCGCTTTCGTTCTCGCAATAAACTGCGGGAAGTTGCCGGTCTGAAATTTCGTGACCCATTCCGGGTACGGGAACTTTTGCTTCAGGGAATACATATTCTTGCAGACATGGTCGCGGCTCCTGCGGAACTCTTCGTCTTCGGAGGAGAAAATCTGATTCCCATCACCATCCAGGAGATAATAAGTTGTCTGGAACTTCTCTTTCTCGACCTGTTCGAGAAGCGGACGGATCAGTTTGTGGTAGCAGAGTTCGAAGCCGACCAGTCCGTATTCTTTTCCGTGAATCGTCAACAGGGGCAGCCAGCAGGCGACGACCGCATGACCGGAAGTGTCCGGATACGGCGGGCTCCAGAGGATGGTTTTGATTCCCCGCTGCTTCTGTTTCTTCAGCCACGAACACTGAAAATCCTCCGGGGACGCGGCTTCCTCATACATGCCGGGATAACGCAGAACGATCCCGTCGTTCATCAAATAGGTGATACGGCGAAGGAGCGACCCGTTTTTGCAGAATCGGCTGAACACGGCTTCGGGAGTGAAGTCAGTAATGCTCTCCGCTTCCTCCATGCCGTCGCAGATCAGCGTCAGCCCCTGCCGCCGGGAAGTCCGGAGCTGCTTGACCGTGGCGGCAAGCTGACTGCGCGGCATGGCGGCGGGTTTGAAGTAAGAGGCGTTTTCAAGGGATATTTCGTTAATGTAATATGGCACTTTGACCAGTTCCGGAGGACGATTCTGCGAGCCGGGCGCGAAATCTTCCGAAAGATAGAACCGTCCCTTGTCCGTGCCGCGCTCCGGCGCGTTCTGCTCGATGATCTGGGCAGTCGAAAGTCCTTTCAGCTGCTCGCGGATGCGGAGAAGTTTGTTGTCGATCTCCGTTCCGAGGCGGTCTGTGGTCTGCTGTACTTTCAGACGGCGGATCATTTCCAATGTCACTTGCGAAGCAACACACCGTTGCCGCTGCACTCCGTAAAGCGCCATTGCCATTGACGCGCAGAATATTGCCGCCATGATCATCAGCGTCGCGTAGCGGTGACGGTAAAGGAAGCGCATCAGTTTTTGAAGCGGAGAATCCGGGCATGCGGAAACCTCCTCCCGGAACAGCCAGCGCCGGATGTCGGAAGCCAGCTCTTTTGCGCTTGCATATCTGTCTTCCGGGTTTACGGCGCGGGCCTTTTCGACGATTGCCCGCAATGCCGGGGAAATCTTCAGCTTCGGATCTTCCGGGATGGACGGTTCGAACTCCCCGGCCCGGATCTTTGCTATGATTTCCTTCGAATCGGCCCCGGAAACGGATTTCCGCAGCGTGACGATCTCGTTCAGGATCATGCCCAGCGCAAACACATCGGTTTTCGGAGTCGTGACGCCATCCTGGAAAAGTTCCGGAGCCATGTACGCCGGAGTGCCGTTCAAATGACCGCTCCGGTCCGTTCCGGCAGGACAGGCGATGCCCCAGTCCATGACGTAAACTTCGCCGTTCCGGCCCAGCATGATGTTTTCCGGCTTGAGGTCGCAGTGGATGATGCCCCGGCTGTGGCAGTATTCGATGGCGTCGCAGACTTTGAGAAAACTCTCCAGACGCACCTGGAGCGAACGCTCATAACGGCGGCTGTTCGGCTTCTCTTCGGCGGCTTTGTCCCGGCAGCGGTTCAGATACTCTTTCAGCGTGATGCCGTTGACGAGCTGCATCGCCAGATGCAGTCCGTCCTGCGTATCGGTGTCGAGACTGAACAGCGGAACGATGGAAGGGTGATCCAGCTGGGCATTGAGTTTTGCCTCGGAAATGAACTTCTGAACGCTCTCG
>JAFZUW010000009.1 GCA_017618195.1 Lachnospiraceae bacterium | reverse complement strand
TGCATCCGAACAATCCAAACATCATGATTACCCCCAGTAAAATTACTATTATTCGCTTCATCTGGCATTGCACCTTTCTGCTCGGCGGACCCAGATCCGCCTTTTATGCTCCTATTCTATCACATTTTAAATAATTCATACATCCCTCATTTGTATGACCGCACGACCTGAACATTCGTCAATATCATACCGCGAACAATCACACCCGCCGTTTCATTTCCTTAAGATCCGGCCATATGTCAGCAGGATGTTTTTTGTGAAGCCGGGCTTTTCGGAAATCATGTATCCTGCTGGACAAATCCGCCTGCCGGTAGTAAAATGACAATGGTCGTTATTTTTTCGAAAAAATATCGGGGAGGATTCCATGTCTAAGTCTGTACGTCGGTCCGCACGTGTTCTTTGGGGTCTTGGGGCGCTGCTGGCCGGATTGTTTCTCCTGTCTTTTTATCTGGGACGTTACGGCGTTCCGCCCATTCAGGTGATAAAGATCCTGTATACTCGTTTCATAGAGCTGTTCAGAGGAGCAGACAGTCTTCCGCGGACATGGACGAAGGAAATGGAGATAGCCGTCATAAACATCCGTCTTCCCCGTATAGTCATGGCCTGTCTGGTCGGCTGTTCTCTTTCCGCGGCAGGAGCTGCTTTTCAGGGTGTATTCCGGAACCCCATGGCATCTCCGGACATCCTCGGAGCATCCAGTGGAGCGGCTTTTGGCGCGGCGCTTGCCATTTTGCTCGGTGCTTCATCACGAATGATAACGGTGAGTTCGTTCTGCTTTGGCCTTATCACGGTGGCTCTTGTCATGCTGGTGGCCCACAGGGCTCCCGGCCAAAAACTTGTGAACCTCATACTGGCCGGCATCATGCTGAGCTCCCTGTTTAATGCCGGAACTTCCTACATAAAGCTTGTAGCGGATCCCTCAAACCAGCTCCCGCAGATCACTTACTGGCTCATGGGATCCTTGTCCGGAACACGTCTCGGAGATATCCCGCGTGCATTTATTCCGATGGCGGCAGGACTGCTGCCCCTGTTTTTCCTGCGCTGGCAGCTTAATATCCTCAGCCTCGGAGAGAACGAAGCCCGGACACTGGGAGTAAATACAGACCTCATACGGACCGTTGTGCTTCTTTGCGCCACACTGCTCACCGCTTCCGCCGTATCCGTATCGGGTATGATAGGCTGGGTAGGTCTGGTTATTCCTCATCTTTGCCGCAAACTGGCCGGGAGCGATCATACGTACCTTATACCCGGAACGTTTCTGTGCGGCGCCGCATTTCTGCTGCTCGTTGACGATATTTCAAGGAACCTGCTCGCTGTAGAGATCCCTATCGGAATTCTTACCGCATGCATCGGCGCTCCGTTTTTTATCTACCTTATCACCAGAAAGGAAAAGCAGGCATGAGCCTTATTATCCGCGATCTTTCCTTTGCCTACGAAAAAAAACCGGTTCTGCGGGATGTCTCCTTTGAGGCGAAAAACGGACAGCTGCTCTCGATACTGGGACCGAACGGTGTCGGAAAGACCACATTATTTAAATGCATACTCGGGATCGAGCGGAAATACAGCGGAACCATAGAAGCAGACGGAAAAAACACCGCACGCATGTCTCCGCGGATAAGATCCCATCTGATAGCCTCCATTCCGCAGGCGCATCCGGTTTCATTCAGATATACCGCCCTTGACATGGTGCTTATGGGTACGGGACATCTGATATCTCCGCTGGCGGTTCCCGGACCGCATGAGCATGAGATCGCGCGCGAAGCAATGGAACGTCTGAATATCGGACATCTCGCCGAAAAGCCTTTTGACAGGATGTCCGGAGGAGAACAGCAGCTGGTCTATATTGCAAGAGCTCTGGCTCAGCAGGCGAAGATACTGCTGATGGATGAGCCTACTTCAAGCCTTGACTACGGAAATCAGCTTCTGGTGCTCGGCGTGGTCCGTCAGCTGGCCTCGGAGGGATACACCGTACTTTTGTCGACGCATAATCCGCAGCATGCGCTGTGGTACAGTGATGAGGCACTTGCTCTCTGCGACGGACGGGTGCTGGCTCTGGGACGGCCGGGCGACGTAATCGGAGAAGATCTTATAGAACGGCTTTACGGACGGAAAGCCGCATTGGTGCAGACAGCATACGGGCCCCTGCTTGTACCGGAGGAGGTGGGCTGATGTTTGTCTGGACCGAAGAAAGCATCCGCTTCCGGGGCGAGTCTGCGCGCTATACCGGTTGTTATGATATTCTGGCCGGGCATGCCTCAAAGTACCTGCCGCAAGCCTGCAGCGTTTTTGAGGGAGGCTGCGGGCTCGGACACCTGTCGATGTCCCTGGCCCGGCGCGGTTATGAAGTGACCGCCATGGATAATTCCCCCGCCGCTGTCGCATCGTTCCGCGAAGAAGCCGCACGGACCGGGGCACGGGTAAATATTCTGGAAGGCGACATCTTCCGGCTCCCGGCAGATGAAGTTTTTGACTGCGCCGTATTCTGTTTCTTCGGAGGCACGAAAGAAATTCTTGACTGGGGAAAAACACATTGCCGGGATAAGCTGATAATGTTTAAGAAAAACTGGAACACACATCGTTTTACGAAAGATCCGGGTTCCATACGTAAGTTTACATTTCCGCTGACCTGTGAAGAACTTGACGGACTGGGTGTTGCATATAAGACCGAGGTCATTGACGCGGATATGGGACAGCCTTTCAGATCCGTCAAAGATGCTGAAGCATTCTTCCGGCTGCATGACCCGGAGGGGGAAATGACGGAAACCGACATCCTGCCCAAACTTACCGAAACCGGTGATCCGGAGTATCCATACTATCTTTCCGCTCTGCGACCGGTCGGGATGATAATCGTCTCGGCTGCAGACATAAACAATCATATCCTGAGGGAGGTTAAAAAATGAAAAAAATTATCGCATTGTTACTGGCTTCGGTTATGCTTTTTGCATCCGCATGCTCAAATAAGGCTGCCCAGCAGGCCAATGAACCCACCGGGACACCTTCTTCGACGGTTAAGGCTACGGATGCTCCAACCGCGGCTCCCACAAAGGCGCCCGAGCCTACGGCAGAACCCACACCCGAGCCTACGGACGTACCCCTGCCCGAAACACGTACGTTTACAGATTCCGTCGGGCGGGAAGTTGAGATCCCGTATACACTTGAAAAAGTGGCCGTCAGCGGACCGCTCGCACAGATCGTCCTCTTTGCGCTCTGCCCCGATAAGCTGGCCGGCATAGCCGGAGAATGGGATAAAACGGCGGAAAAATACCTTGCCACAGAGTACTATAACCTGCCTGTACTGGGACAGCTCTACGGCGGAAAGGGCGAACTGAATCTGGAAACCCTGCTGAACAGCGGAGCGCAGGTAGTCATTGATGTAGGCGAACCCAAAAAGACCATTGCGGAAGACCTGGACGGACTTCAGGCGCAGACCGGTATTCCCTTTGTTCACGTGACCGCTACGATCTCCACCATGGGTGATGCTTACAGAAAACTCGGAGAGCTTCTTGGCATGCAGGATGAGGCAGAGGCTCTGGCCGTATACTGTGAAAATGTTTATTCCCGTACGCTTGAGATCGCGGACAGTGCGGAAAAAAGGAATCTTCTGTATATAGCGGGAGATCAGGGACTTAATGTTATCGCAAACGGCAGTTATCACGCAGAAGTCATTGATCTGTTATCGAACAATCTGGCTGTAGTCGACAGCCCTTCAAGCAAGGGAACCGGAAACGAAGTGGATATGGAACAGATACTGCTCTGGAATCCGGACGTTATCCTCTTTGCTCCGGGCAGCATTTATTCTTCTGTAAAAGACATGCCCGAATGGCAGGCTGTTAAAGCCGTTCAGACCGGCGAATACTATGAGGTTCCGTTCGGGCCTTATAACTGGATGGGTTTCCCGCCCTCGGCTCAGCGCCTTCTGGGCATGATGTGGATGAGCAAGCTGCTTTATCCCGAAAAAGCCGGCTATGATCTGTACGATGAGGTCAGGGAGTATTACAGACTGTTCTATCATGCGGACCTTACCAAGGAGCAGTATGAGGAACTGATCGGAAATTCTATTCTTGCCCGGCCCGATGCGGCAGCACCTGCGGCCTGAATCCGGAAATAAAACCATGAACAATACTATGAACAAAGAAAAAAGGCATATACTGATATGCGGAGACAGAGGAGTCGGAAAGAGTACGCTCATCGGAAGGCTGCTTAATGAGACCTCCCTTCCCCGCTATGGATTTATAACAAAACGGGAGGCGGAAGGCGCTGACGGCTTCCATCCGGTCTACATCCATCCGGCCCGGCTTTCCGAAGCGGAGCGCGTCTGCAATGAAGAAAACATGATAGGTACCTGCGACCGCCGCATACACAATATAAACCTGTCAGTGTTCAATACTCTGGGAGTGCGCTGTATACGTGAGGCTGCACCTGACGGTATAATAGTCATGGACGAGCTGGGATTCATGGAGGCAGACGCCAAGGAGTTCACTGATGCCGTGTTCGATGCGCTTTCGGGCGATATCCCGGTGATAGCAGCCGTAAAAAGCCGCACCGATGTGCCTTTTCTTAACAAAGTCCGCAGCATGCCCAAGGCAGAGGTATTCTATATCACTCCCGAAAACCGCGATCAGCTGTTTGAAACGATCCGGACTGTTTTTCCGTAAAAAAAAGGACTGTTCGCTCCCCAATACTTAAGGCGCGGGCCGCAACGGGCCCGCACAATAAGTATTCGGATCAGCGAACAGTCCTCATTTTATTCAGTTATTTCTTCTATTATTTCTTCAGTGACGCAAGCCTCTCCTCAACCTGATTGAACATATCGGTGTACTTGGCGAGCTTTGCCTTCTCCTCGGCGAGCTTCGCCTCGGGAGCCTTGTTTACGAAGTTCGGGTTCGCGAGCATGCCGTTTACACGCTTTAACTCGCCCTCGAGTCTGGTCTTCTCCTTCTCGAGACGCTCGATCTCCTTCGCGATGTCAACAAGCTCAGCAAAAGGAATGTAGATCGTAGCACCGTGGATCAGAGCCGAAACAGCGTCCTCTCCGATGCCTGACTTATC
>JAFZUW010000077.1 GCA_017618195.1 Lachnospiraceae bacterium | reverse complement strand
TGCCATCCTTATCGATAAGCTGCAGGACAGCTCCCGCGATGGCTTCGCCGGAATAATACTTTGTCTTCGGCGGTTCTGTTTCCTCTTTCTCTGCACTGGCATGGCGAAACAAGCAGGCAAGGCTCACCAATGCCATGCAGGATACGCACAGGGCTAAGATCCATTTTCCTTTCTTCATTTTCAATCCTTTCCGAAGGAAACGGACACCCAATGGGTGTCCGCTCTTCGATTCGTGAATTCACTTGTCTCTGCTACATGGACTGTTATTATTTTGCGACCTTACGGATGCTGACGGTGGTAGGCGTATCGTACATGTTTACGGTATCCTCCTTACCGTCCGTGGAAACGGTAAACACAACATCCGCAGCTACGGTATGACCGGCAGGTGCTTTCGTCTCACGGAGGATATACTCCTTACCGGCTTCAAGGAAACCCTCAAATCTTGTCGCGGTTCCGTCGGTGGTCCACTCATAAACTGCCTCGTTTGTTTCCGGGTCAATGACCTGGAGCGTAGACCCTGCCAGAAGTTTCATGGTTGCGTTGGAATACTTTGCAACCGTGACCTTCGTCCAGTCATCCTTCATCTCGACTTCATTGATGCTGCCGTCGGTTGAAACCGTAAACGGAACGTCAGCAGCAACGACATACCCCTTCGGGGCGCTCTTCTCATGGAGCGTATACTTCGCACCGGCAACCAGCTTGGACTTAATCACATGGTCATCCTTTGTAGTCGTCCACTCTTCAACAACTGCACCCTTGGAGTCAATGATCTGCAGTACCGCCCCGACGACCACGGAACCGCTTTTCACGCTTTTTACGGTGGTGACGGTATAGTTGGTATCATAGGTGCCCTTCTCAACGCCTTTCGAGTCAGCGGGTTCTTCTTCCGCAGCCATCGCCACAGTGGCAACCGAGGCAATCAATACAATGGCCAGTACAACGGCAAACAGTCTGCTCTTTACAAGTTTCTTCATAACGTTTTTCATGGTGTATTACTCCTTTTCCTTTGGTTCATTACTTTGCTGTTTTTCTGATGTTGACCTTCGTCAGAAGGTTCTGGATTGTCTTCGTTACGGCCGTCCCTGCGGTGACCGTTACCTTGCCTTCCCCAACTGCCGTATAGGGAACGGCTTTCGTCTCTGACACGGACTTGGTATCCCCGTCCTTTTCCACTTCAAGTACGGTATACTCCCCGACCGTCAGGCTTGACAGTGTCACCGCCCCGGTGCTCTGGCCGGGCTGAAGGGTAATGGATTTCCATGCCGAGTATCCGCTTTTGTAGATATAAAACCAGTAGGTTGTCTTCACATCAACGGCGGTATCTGTCTTCTTCGTGATGGTCAGACCGCCGGTCTCCGGAGTATTCTTCACTTCGACTTCCCCCTTCGTCAGCTGCTTCGCATTTTCCGCAGTAATCTCCGAAACAGTCGTGTACGTGCTTGAGCCAGCCTTTTTCTCTGAGATGGTAATGGTTCCGGTAGCTGCCGTTGCGACAACGATCCGATAGAGGCTTCCGTTTGCGACATACCCCGTCGGGGCCTTGGTTTCCTTCAGGTAGTAGGTCTGCGCGTCAGTGCTCAGCCGGAACTGGATGTTTGTTTTTCCATCACTTGCAGATGTGAACACGGACTTGTTGTTCAGATCCTTTGCCACGGTCGTGCATGCTTCGTTCGAGTACAGCGAGAACTCCGCCCCGGCAAGAAGCGGTCCTTCGGTTCCCTTCTTGACCACGTTAAACCCGACCGGAAGGCCGGTGTTCTTAGCGTCGATATAGAACGTTTCTGTATCGCCGTCCTTTTTAAAGGTGTATTCCCAGGCGTACATTTTTCCGGTAGCCGGATCGATGTTGGAATAGCCCGGCGGCGGTGAGGTTTCCTCCACGCGTATTTTCCCGAGATTGTCTGATGTGACTACAATCTTATCGAGATCGTCTCCCTTATACGTATAGTACTGACCGGTTGCGCCCCTTTCCTGAATACGATAGTTCTTCGAGATTACATAATCGTTTTTCTCCGCAGA
>JAFZUW010000076.1 GCA_017618195.1 Lachnospiraceae bacterium | reverse complement strand
TTGTACAAGCTGGATACGGATCACAAATTAAAATTGCGTATAATGGAAAGGATAGAAGAGCTGAAGAAAGCAGGAAAAGATCCATCGTCTATTTACTCCAAAGAGTTTCTTGATGAACTATACAACGCTCAAAAGACACCCACCTCACCACCGGCAGCCGACTAACCCTCTGCGCGTCCTTCCAGCTCATCAGCCGACTTCCTGCCCGGAGCCTGCCGGCAGGGGGAGACAACGTCTTGAATCGGCATTGCGACCGCATCGTCTTCCTGTTTTTTGGGAGATGAAGTAACGGCACAAAACGGACTTATTGCCGGGTGCCGGATAATTTGTCGAAGATCATTTTCACAACGGACTGGATGCGCCATTTCATGTTGTGCGCCTCGCAGAACGCCCGGTATTTCTCCAGCGCCTCGACGGAACACGTTTCCGTCAGGACCCGGTCCACGCGTTCATAAAACGGGTTATCCTCCAGTTCATAGGACCGCGGCTCTTCCCCGTCGTCTTCGTCCGTGTTGAACAGGTCGAACTGCTGCATGATCTTCAGCAGGGACGCCTCGCCGTCCGCCGGCAGCGCCCGGAATTCCTCTTCCGACATCAGGAACAGGATGTCTTTCGCAAGGTTAAAAAGGCGATTCTTCAGCAGGAACATGATGTGCTCCGCCGGGGAAAGCTCGTCCGGCACGGTCCACCCCAGCAGGAACCGGAAACGGTGAAGTTCCTCCGGGACAGATTCTTTCAGCACGTCGACGGCGGCAAGTTTCCAGTACAGCCGTTCCGCACAGCGGTATCCCTCATAGTCCAAAATCTTCGGCGTGATGAACCGGACCACATCAGGCAGGACATCGAAGCGCCGGTATTTGATGAGGAAATCTATGTATTCCTCCAGCTGATGGAACGAGTCCGTGCGGTTGTCCTCCCGCAGGAGCCGGAACGAAGCCGAATACGCCTGAAACGCCTTTTCCGGTTCGTTCAGAGAGGCATGAAGTTCGCCCAGAAAACTGTAAAAGACGGGGAGAGTCCACCGGACATCCGCCGCAAGCTCCCGATCCTGTCCGGGAAGCGCCAGATAGCCGAGATATGTATCGACGATTCCCGAAAACTTCGCGATCTTTTCCTTCTTCTGGGCACGGTTCAGCTCGGAAACGATCGTGTCCCAATAGTCTTCGTGATTCCGCCGGACGATTTCTTCCGTCAGCACTGTGTTTTTGTTTCGGTCCATATTCGGAAAAACTCTTTTCGTCAGTACAGTAACACACGGTATTGCGGATTGATAGGTCAGGTACAGTTTATTATACCACGCCCCAAGCAAATAATCAAGCGGGAAACGCCGGAAATGCAAGGGAAAAAGCGTCCGTTCGTCCTTCCTGCTCAACCGCTGACTTCCTGCCCGGAGCCTGCCGGACAAGGGAAGACGGCATCTTGTTTCGGCGTTGCGAAAAGACTCAATTATGTAAGAGCGGAACTTGACTTTTTCGGGAATAGGTGATAAAGTAGAGTTGGAACGAATGCCGCTCGTTGTCGTTGAGGGTGTTCGTGACCGTTGTTTTCCGAAGCAAGCACCACAAAGGAGACGGAACAATGCTTCGCCCGAACCGGACAAGTCGATTGTCGAATCGCTTACATAGCTTGTTGTTTCAATCCGCCGTTTCCCGGGGCAAGCTCCGCAAGTTCTTCTTGGCCGTCCCCCTGACGGCCCAGTTTGTTCTGCTGTTTACAGGTTGCGTCTACTATTCCACAAGCCTAACGGATGAAGGATACCTGTACAATCACGTTTATCTGGCGAAGGAGTATTATGGCCGTCCGCTTGTGCCGGGGGAATTGTTCCGCATCAAACGATTTTACGTTCACGGCGAAAACGGGACTTTTGTCTATGCGGAGATCATAAACGGTCCTTCGCCCGGAAAGGAGATTTGCGTCAACGATTTCGGCAGATATTTGTTTTATGAAAATCCGTTCGAGTATCCTGCCGGGAGGACGCGTCCGTGCTGGCTGGAATACGACGACACGATCCTTGACCCGGATGCCGTCGAGGACCTGGGCGAGCTTTCGGACGATGAGCTGAAGGAGAAGGGACTTTGGATCGAGCCGTTTACGGATGAGGCCAGGGCGCTTCTGAAGCCGCTCCCGGAGGGAGTCGACCTTGAGCAGTTGCAGAAAGACGCGGAGAACAACGATATCGCCGCGCAAATCCAACTGGGCAAGCTGTATTATGAAGGAGCCGGGGTGAGAAAGAGCAGAAACGAAGCGATCGGATGGCTTCAGAAAGCCGCCGATCAGGGCAGTCGCGATGCAGAGTTCGATCTCGCCATCATGCTTGCGGATGCCCGGTACGGAGAGGATTTCCGGACGGCGGAGAAGATCTTCCGGAAATACGCAGAACAGGGCGATGTGGACGCACAGTTCTTCCTCGGGCTTCTGCTGGAACGCGGATATAGAGGTGAGAAATACAAACTCCCGAAAGATCCCGTGGATCTTGCAAAATGGAAAGAGTCTCTCAATTGGTATCGGAAGGCAGCGGAGCAGGGGGATGCGCGCGCGATGCGGGCGTTGGGCATGGCGTATTCCGAGCCGTCTGTCTGGTGGTTGTGGTTTGGGACTGAGAAGCGCGTGGAAGAGGACTATGAAACGGCCGTGGAATGGTTCCGGAAAGCGGCGGAGCTTGGCGATTTCGCCGCGCAGCGCAATCTGGGGTATCTGTACCTCAAAGGCAAAGGCGTGAAAAAGGACAAGGTCGAGGCGCGGAAGTGGCTGGAAAAGGCCGCCGCCCAAGGCGATTCCTATGCGACGGATTTGCTGAAAGATCTTGCGGATTGACCTGATTCACAATCAATCCTTCTCCCACAAAGTAGAGACTATCCCTCTGCGCGTCCTTCCTGTTCACCCGCTGCCTTCCTGCCCGGAGCCTGCCGGACAGGGGGGGAGGATTTGAGGCTAAAGAAACAGTTCGTTTTAGTTTGACTCCGGGACGAGCGCGAGGCGGAATCCGATATTGTAGCTTCGGCTGTCCGGTTGGCTGGCTCCGCCCACGTCTTCGTACACAAGGCAACCATCGACGTCAAGATGCCAGCTCCCGCCGCAGTTCACGCGGCCCCAACGCCCCTCGATATTCCCGCGCAGGAATTCCATATCCTCCGGGAGGCCGAATTCCGCCCAGTCCCGGCACCATTCATACACATTCCCGCTCATGTCGTACAAGCCGAGCTCGTTTGGCTGCTTCGTCCCGACGGGATGCGTTTTTTCCTCTGCATTCATCTCACACCACGCCACGGCGTCCACATCGTCGCTTCCGCTGTATTGGAAGCCTTTGCCGTTTTTTCCGCCTCGTGCCGCGTATACCCATTGCGCCAGCGTCGGGAGATCGAACCGGTATCCGGCAGGCAGTTTCCCCGCATACAGTTCGTTCAACTTCCTGCAAAACTCCTGTGCATCGTTCCACGACACCGTTTCCACCGGCAGATCATCGCCTTTGAAATACGACAGGTTTTGATCCATCAAAGCGTTCCACTGCGCCTGCGTCACCTCGGTCCGGCCGATGTAATAATCATGTTTCAAGGTCACTGTGCGCTGGAATTCAACTTTCTTTTCATATATTTCCTCGTAAAGGGCGATCGATTCGCGCAGCTCCTCCATCACGATCTTGTTGTTCTCGTCCGAAAGCCCCATCCTGAATGTTCTCCCCGCCTCGACTTTCACCATCGGCAGAGTTACACCGCCGGGGAGTTCCACGATCCCGTTCCAGGTCGCTTCATCAATTCTTTCTTTTTCTCCGCACCCGGCAAGAAACAGGACGCTCAGACAAACGGCGGCGAGAAAAACGAACATTCTGCTGATGATTCGTGACGACATACTTTCAGTCCTTTCACGGTGTTGCTGATGGAGGGTTTGAGGAATCAAACTATATTATACCACGC
>JAFZUW010000075.1 GCA_017618195.1 Lachnospiraceae bacterium | reverse complement strand
GCGGGCATCCTGTCCCCGTCGCATAGTCGTCCGTGGCGTGCTGCATAGCCGCCCACCCCGCACTCCTTGCTTTGGGTGACACCGATTGTGAAAACAGTCCACCGGACTGTTTTCACGTCACTAACGTCCGAATCCGACCTTCGGTATCTTTTCGTGGTTCGCATTCACCGCCCGAAAGTCGGGGAGTTTACTCACCAGATACAGGGCGTGCGAATATTCGGGGCACCGCCCCGAATATCCACCGGGGGCTCAGTTGTCTTTCGGACCACACGAAAAGTTCGGAACGACGCTTGATTATTAATCGCCAGCGACAGGCTGTAAAAAAGTTCTAATATTTAGGTTTCCCTATTGCGTTAATTCTTTAAATATGATAAAATATGACAGAGCTTAGCAGTGCGCCGATTTCATTATTCGATGCACAATGACATCCTCGGAAGTGCGCAAAAAACAAATAAGAGGACGATACAATGAGAAGAATTCGTTATTTCACCTTTGCGCTTTTGATCGTATGCTTCGTACTTGTCCTGACGGCGTGCAGTCTCCTTGATATGACGCCATCGGATCCGAGTATCAACGCAAATCATATTACGGAGGGTGCCCCCTCCGACGAGACTGCGGCCACCGCTGTCACGTATATGGAAGTCACCACACACGTCTGCCATCAAACCGTACTGGAAAAGAACAATCCTAACGGCGGAGAAGTTTTAGGCGCGGGCACTTATATCGACGGAGAACCCGTCACGATCACCGCAACGACAAATAACGGTTATCTTTGGCTCGGATGGTTCGACGGTGAAACGTTGCTGACCGATGATGAATCCTACACTTTTACGATGCCGGATGAAGCGATCGTTTATACCGCCAAATGGGACCTGAAAGAATATACCGTAACCTATCGGCTTGACGATGGGACGAACTCTCCCGACAATCCTCTTTCCTTCACCGTCGAGGATGACGACATCGTTCTGATCGTACCGGAAAAAGCCAACTACGATTTTGCAGGATGGATGATCGATTCCGAAACGGTCACGGCGATCGACACGTCGCTTGCCAAAGATCTGACAATTCAAGCCGTATGGACGCCCACCGTTTTCCCGATCGTCTATAACCTTGACGGCGGAACGAACAACGAGAACAACCCGTCGCAGTACACGGTCGAAACGGAAGTCATTCTTGCGGATCCGAGCCGTACGGGATATTCTTTTGACGGTTGGTCGAACAGCGGCGTCGTTGCCCTCGGATCGACGGGAGAAAAAACGTTTACGGCAAATTGGACGCCGAACACCGACACGCTCTATACCGTCGAATACTATTTGCAAAACGCGGCGGGGACCGGCTATGCAAAGGCGGAAGAAGCAACCGAAAGCAAGACCGGAACGACGGACACCCCTGTAGCAGCGGAGCAAAAGGTTTTTCAGCACTACTCTTATAATCAGGACAGAAGCATATCAGAGGGCGGGATCGCCGGAGACGGTTCGCTCGTTCTGAAGATGTACTATGATCGGGATTGCTACACGGTAACCTTCATTGCAAACGGCGGTACGCTGATCGGCGGGAACGACGTGCAGACGATCCGTTACGGAAATCCCGTCTCATTCCCGACTTTCTCGCGTAACGGCTATTCCTTCGAGAGTTGGGACAGCACGGACGGATGCGACGCGGTGGCGCAGGATTTGACCATCACTGCAAATTGGACTGTCAACACCTATTCAGTGACTTATGACCTCAACGGCGGAACGATGTCCGAGAGCAATCCGGCATCCTATACGATCGAGGACGACGTCGAGCTTGCCGAACCGACGCAACAGGAACTCTACCGTTTTCTCGGCTGGTATTCGCAAAACGGCGAGAGGATCGATAATCTGAACGGGCGCTATGAATCTTTGACGCTCACTGCGAGATGGGAGATCCCTTTTATCGTCGAGAACGGAATGATCGTCGGCATCTCTGATTACGTCAGAGAAACCTTTACGGAAATTGAGATCCCCTCCGTTTTTGAGGGGACGACGATCACGACCATCGGAAATCGCGCTCTTGTTGACTACGCAAAACTGAAAACGATCGTCATCCCCGACAGCGTAACGACCATCAGGCAGTATGCGTTCAACGGCTGCACCGGGTTGACTTCGGTCACCCTCGGCAACGGCGTCACCGCCATTGGTGATTCTGCGTTTCGCAACTGCTCCGCGCTGGCCTCGTTTACCATCCCGGATTGCGTCACAAGCATTGGAGAAAATGCCTTTAACGGCTGCTCTTCGTTGACCTCGGTCGCCATCGGTAACGGCGTCACGAGCATTGGACGCTATGCGTTCTACGGTTGCTCCGGTCTGACTTCGGTCACCATCCCCGACAGCGTCACAAGTATTGGGCAAAGTACGTTCACCGGTTGCTCCGGGCTGACCTCGGTCACTATCGGCGACGGCGTTAAGAATATGGGGAGTTATGCGTTCTCCGGATGTACCGAGATAATTCACGCGACAATTCCGACGATTGCTATTTCTTCTTTGCCCAAATCTCAACTGCAGACCGTCGTCATTACAAGCGGATCGTCCATTCCCGCAAATGCTTTCTCCGGTTGCTCCAATCTAACCGTGATCACCATCCCCGATAGCGTCACGAGCATCGGGGGAAAAGCGTTTTTCAAATGCTCCGGATTAACGGAAATCGTTCTTCCCGACAGCGTGACCAGTATCGGTGAAGCAATACTGTCGGGGTGCTCCTCGCTTGAGCGAATTACGATCCCGTTCGTGGGCGATCGGGCGGGAATCGATTCCTCGAGTCTGAACCGGTATCCGTTCGGTTATCTCTTTGGAACCGCCTATTTCGACGGCGGCACGGCAACCGCCCAGACTTATTATGCAAGCGCCAAGTCGCCCTCCGCCGAATCCGTCTACTATATTCCGACCTCTTTGCAGTCGGTCACCGTCTCCGGAGGATATATTCCTTTCGGCGCGTTCTACAACTGCGCAAATCTGACCTCGGTCGCCATCGGAAACGGCGTCACGCAAATCGGAGGCAAAGCATTCTATGGATGCTCCGGAATAAACAAGGTCTATTATTTGGGTGAGGTTGCCGAATGGTGCGATATCATATTCGACGAGGAAGATTCCAATCCGATCAAGTTAGCGGTCTGGTTTTATTTCGGTGATACGTTCCTCATCAATGGTGATACGTTCCTCATCGATTTGGAAATCCCGGAGGGAGTCACGCAAATCAACGATTACGCTTTTGCCGGCTACTGCAGACTGCGAACCGTTTCTATTCCCGACAGTGTCACGACGATCGGCGTTCGTGCGTTTTACGGGTGCTACAACATTGAGGCGGTCACCATTGGCGCAGGCATTACAAGCATCGGTGCTTCGGCATTTGAGGGTTGTGATTACATGCGCGTAACTTACTATTCCGGAAACCGCGATGATTGGTTCGGGATCACGTTCGGCAACGCGTATGCAAATCCTCTGTCCGGTTCGCATCTTCTTATGATCGACAACCACGAAGTTACCTACGTCGGCGTGCCGGAAAACGTTACCGAGATCAATGACTTTGCGTTTTACGGTTGTACTTCTATAAGACACATCACCATTCACCGCAAAGTCACAAGTATCGGAAACGACGCTTTTACCGGATGCTCTTCTATTGAACTTGCCTTGATCCCCGCTTTTGCAATCAAATATCTGCCAAAAGCAAAATTGCATTCCGTCTGGATCTCCTGTGGAGAGATCGAAAAAAAAGCGTTTGCCGGATGCGCCGAACTGACCACGATTGAGATTCAGAAAAACGTCACCGCAATCGGAGAATCTGCATTTAAGGACTGCCCCAAACTGACTTCGGTTGAATGGAATACCACGAATCTCTCCTATGTGGGGTCCGCAACCAATCCGATCTTCTCCGGCTGTTCCAAACTGACGACCGTCACGTTCGGAGACGACGCAGAAATCATACCGGCGTATGCGTTCTACGGTTGCACCGGGCTGACCTCGGTCACCATTTCGGACAGTGTCACTGGCATTGGAACACAGGCGTTTGCCGGTTGCATCAGTCTTGCCTCGATCACTATCCCCGACAGCGTCACGAGAATTGGATCGTGGGCTTTTTCCGGCTGCACCGATCTTACATCAATCACTATCCCCGACAGCGTAACGACTATCGAGCAATATGCGTTCCGTAGCTGCACCGGGTTGACCTCGGTCACCATCGGCAACAGCGTAACGAGTATTAATAGTTACGCATTTTACGAATGCTACAAGCTCATTGAAGTTCATAATCTGTCCGCATTGAATATCACGGGAGGAGAATCCGGGAACGGATACGTCGGGTATTACGCAAAGCACGTCTTCACAGACGGGGAGAGTTATTTACACACATACAACAACGTTTTTCTCTTCTATGACGACGGAACGGACGTCTATCTGATCTCTTATTCGGGATCGCACCAGTTGTACTTACCGAACGATTTTAACGGCAAAAGATTTGCCATCTATCAGTATGCGTTCTATAATTGCTCCGGGCTGACCTCGGTCACCATCGGCAACGGCGTCACCAGCATCGGGCAATATGCGTTCTCCGGTTGCTCCGGGCTGACCTCGGTCATATGGAACGCCACCAACTGCACCTTGGCGGGATCGGCGTCAAATCCGATCTTCTCCGACTGTTTGAATCTGACAACCGTCACGTTCGGCGACAACGTCGAAACAATTCCGGCGTATGCGTTCTACGGTTGCTTAGGTTTGACCTCGGTCACCATCGGCAACAGCGTAACGAGTATTAATAGTTACGCATTTTACGAATGCTACAAGCTCATTGAAGTTCATAATCTGTCCGCGTTGAATATCAAGGCAGGAGAATCCGGGAACGGATACGTCGGGTATTACGCAAAGCACGTCTATAAAAACGGCGAAAGTTTTTTGAGCAGACAATACGATTGTCTCTTCTATGACGACGGAAACGAAGTCTTTCTCATCTCCTATCTCGGATGTGAAACAGAATTGACGTTACCGAACAGATTCAAAGGTAAGGATTATGCTATCTATAGGTATGCTTTTTGTAAACGTTCAGAACTGACTTCGGTTATCATCCCGGACAGCGTCACGAGCATCGGAACCTGTGCGTTCTACTACTGCTCCACCCTGACCTCGGTCACCATCGGCAACAGCGTCACGAGCATCGAATACGGTGCGTTCTACTACTGCTCCAAGCTGACCTCGGTCACCATCGGCAACAGCGTCACGAGCATCGGATCCGGTGCGTTCTACAACTGCTCCAAGCTGACCTCGATCACCATCCCGGACAGCGTCACGAGCATCGAAAACGATGCGTTCTACCGTTGCTCCAAGCTGACCTCGGTCTATTATACAGGCGATATTGCCGGCTGGTGTGGGATAACGTTCGGTTCTTATTATGGTAACCCTCTGTATTATGCACACAGCCTCTATATTAACAACGAACTTGTGACCGAACTGGTGATCCCCGACGACGTCGCCAGCATCGGGCAATATGCGTTCTACTACTGCACCGGACTGACTGCGGTCACCATCGGGAACGGCGTTACGAGCATTGGAAACCATGCGTTCCAGAATTGCTCCGGGCTGACCTCGGTCACCATTCCGGACGGCGTCACG